>BTUV01000001.1:0-225986 GCA_045863035.1 Ignavibacteriales bacterium
GCATTCCGTGAAGTTGCAAAGGTATATGGATTTTCTGACAGGGAAATCTCAAAATTCAGTAAATTTATACCCTGGACTTCAGCAGCTAATTTACCAGAGATTCATAACATGTATCCGGAATCAAGAAATCTCCCTTTCGATAAAGATCCGTGGAAATCAATAGTTCAGCTTGCCTCGCAGCTTGGCGGTTACCCGAGGCATTTAAGCATACATCCCGGCGGTATTGTTATTGCGCCTGACAGAATCACCAATCATGTTGCTCTTGATTACGCGCAGAATAAAGGACTGGGGCTTGTTGTTACGCAGACTGATATGTACAGCATAGAAGACCTCGGTCTGGTAAAAATTGACCTGCTCAGCCAGCGTGCACTTGGAGTTCTTAAAACAACACTCACCATGCTAAATGATGATTAACACACCATGATATTTCATCTTGACCTTGATGCGTTTTTTGTTTCTGTTGAAAGGATACTTGACCCTTCTCTTAATGACAAGCCGGTGATCGTGGGCGGAGACCCTCACGGTCGGGGAGTGGTAGCCGCCTGTTCTTATGAAGCACGGAAATTCGGACTCCACTCTGCCATGCCCATCCGGCAGGCATACCGGTTATGCCCTCAGGGGATATATATTCACGGGCATCACGAAGAATACAGCAGGTATTCCAGTCTGGTTAAGGAGATTCTGCAGAGATATGCACCCATACTTGAGCAGGCATCTGTGGATGAGTTTTATATGGATTTCAGCGGCTGCGGTAAGATATATGGTTCATTATTTAAACTGGCAACTGAGCTTCAGGCAGTCATAAAAAAGGAAACCGGTCTGCCTTGTTCGATTGGAATAGGAGCAAATAAAACCATTGCAAAAATCGCCTCTGATTTTAATAAACCTGCCGGAATTACTTTTGTGATAAAAGGAAGAGAAAAAGAATTTCTTCACCCGCTTCCTGTTGAGGTGATACCGGGTGTCGGCAAAAAATTCCTGGCACAGCTTAATGCAAGAGCGATATATAAGATTGGCGATGTGCTTAAACTTCCGCTTGATTTTATTACCTCTTCATTCGGTAAAGCGGGGATGGATTTATGGGAAAAAGCACAGGGTAGGGGGAATACCATACTCACCGTTGAGCGTGAGCAGAAAAGTATTTCAAAAGAAGTTACCTTATCAAATGAATCATCTGATAAAAAAGAACTGATAAAAGTGCTGTTTATGCTGACCGGAAGAGTCTGCCAGACGCTGCGTGATCAGTATTCACTGGCATCAACCATTTCAGTAAAGATCAGATATTCAGATTTTGAGACAGTACTCCGCTCTCACACCATAAAATCAACTGATGATGATCAGACGGTATTTGAGACAGCAAAAGAGTTGTTTGAAAATGCCTATCAGAGAAGAGTTGCGCTGCGGCTGATAGGAATAAAACTTTCTAACTTTACTTCCTCAGGCCGTCAGGAGCAGATATTTGAGGAGGTACAGGAAAAGCGGGATAAACTTATAGAAGCCGTTAATGTCCTGCGGGAAAAATACGGCTATTCTGCGCTGAAACTGGGAATAACAACAGAGTCTGAGATAACCAAGAGATTTAATAAAGATTGATTGATTTATCACATGAATTTTTTTTGACAGTCAAATTGTCAATTGGTTATAAGAAATGAGTAGGCAGATTTTAAGACTCCATGATACAGCGGGGATAGAAAGATTAATGAAGAAAAATATTTTACACCGGATTATAATCCTGTGCAATGTAGAGTAATCATAGTTTACCTAAAATAATTTCGCAAAACTATAATTTAGCTCTCCTCCTTCTTAGTATTTGTACTTTTTAGCCAAAAAAATTGTTTTAGTATTTGCAGAAAAAACTTGACAAATGTTAAATTTTGTCATATTTTTAACCCATCAAAAACAACAAAATGGAGCTACCATGGGTACCCTCGTTCCTCGTTCCTCGTTCCTCGTTCCTCGTTCCTCGTTCCTCGTCTTTATTGTCCTAATTTTATTTTGTGGGCTCACTGAATTGCCCGCTCAGGGTAAGTTTCCTTATGGGGTGGTTACAGCAAATCATCCTGACTCAAATGACTTCCTCATGAATAATAATATTACTCAAATTAAAGATCTTGGGGTAAATTTCATTGTCCACAGGATAAATCCAACAAATTTGCCCATAATTCGTGATTCTGGATTAAAGGTTATTGCAAATAACTGGCATTATAAAGATGATTTTATCTTTAACTTTTCAACTGCCTTGCGCACTATTTATAAACCCAGACCACAGAATTTTAGCTCATATACAGAAGAATTACGGTTTTCAAAGGGAATTCAGGTCAATATTGAGGGGGCTTCTTACTGGAAAATTGAAACCAGCGAATCACCCGGACACGCAGTGCATAGTGGTCCAAATGTTGCACAATATGACCGTTTCATTAATAGATTTAATAATGATAGACATATTCCATATCGCTTAACATGGAAAATGAAGATTGCTGGTGATACCACTTCTACCACAACAAAAGTTTGCTCATTAGCAGTAGTACATATTGCCGGAACAGATACATTTAAAATCGCTGATACGTTACTTTATGCAAAGGATTTCAGCAATCAGTTTACGAAGATTGAGCTAATATATATGCTTGATGAGTTAGCACAAATATACCCTCTTGTGAAATCTAATCCTGAGGGACCAGAGTATCACCCCACCCCAGAGGATGTGAATTATATTGACGCGGTTACCTTTAAGGATGGCATTAATTATCAGCTTTATTTTTTCGGGAATCGTGATCTTTTCATTGAAAGCATTGAATGTTTTGACGATGAAATTTGGAAAGAGTATATGGTCAGCTATCCTCAAAAGTTTATCGTGGATTTATTAAACCAAACAGACAGTCTTGAACCTGACGCATCAATAATAAGCTGGCTCGCTTATGATGAACCACATTCAATTGATTTATATAACCCCCTTAAGGTATTATATGATAGTTTAGAATTTCATAATATAAACCCACCAATTAACTCACTGTATCCTGAATGGGACGGGATAAGAAATGGAAACCCAACCATAAAGCAGTTTATTGATTCCGTCCAACCGCCTAATTTTATGTTTTACTATCTGCCATTCTGGTCAAATACTGTTCCACAAGCTTATGATCCAAATGGCATCACGACCCTCTGGCATCTTAACAATAGATTAAAAGAAGCACATAGCAATTTCCCTGGATATTGGCATATTGTCCAATCTATGTCTTATATCAATGCGGCGAGGACAGCTTATTATTGGAGAAAGCCTGCCTATGAAGAGTTAACTGCTCAAATGCACCTGGCACTGGCAAACGGCACAAAGGGATTATTGTTGAGCAATTATTATACTTATCCCCGTCTGGACTATTATCATCCGACTAATCCAGATCTACATTCCCCATTGCCAGTCTCAGAAGGGCTTGTTTACGATTTGACATCAGCAGGAGAAAACTGGGTAACAACACCGCTCTATAATAATTTGAAGAATTATTTTAAACCAAGAATCCAGGGTATTTATGGAGATTATTTACAGAAACTTGTTTATACCGGGCAATTTATAAGTAAGGCAAAAAGGGATGATACACAACCTGAATATTTTGCTGACTCTTCTTCAGAGGGTGGAAAACGGCTTGCGATGATTGCCTATAATAATGCACCCGAAGCCCATCACTATCATCATCTGGGATTCTTCAACGATACAGAAGATGCAATAAACCATAGGTACTTTTTATTAGTAAATGCATTCCCCAAGGTTAGCAATGCATCCGATGATGTAATTCATTTGAGTTTTACGCCTCCTGATACAACATTATTTAAGAATTTTAGATTCCGGAATATTGAAGCGGGTACTGACACAAATTTTTCAGGCAGGTTCACAGGAAGTATTGCCATTCACGGTGGCGATGGCAAATTATTTCAAGTTGCACCCACAATCAGGTTTGGAGGAAAACTTACGAGCAATGACGAGGTTAAGGAGACAGAATATCTTAAAGAAAACCTGAGAGTTTTGGCTTCTGATACCCTTACCGTAACGGGGAACTATTATCTTCAAGCCAATTTACAAATTGATTCAGGTGCGGGGTTAGATCAAACCGGCTATACATATCTTGACAGCACTGGTTCTTTTAATGTTTCAAAATGGAGCAATTCATTGTTAAAAAGCCGTACTGGAGTATATCCCAGACTGCTCTGGGCTGACTATCCTGGCACTGATTCAGTTCTATCTTTCAAAATATATAGAAAAAAACAAGATACTGTTTTTTCATTATTAGCAACAGTAAGCAGTACAGCCCGGTCATTCATTGACAGCGGCACCTCAATAATAGTAGGGGTCCCGATTATGAACGAAACCTTTTCTGATTATTATGTTACTGTTACAGTGTTATTGCCCGGAGGCAGATACCAGACTGCCAGTTATAATTCAAATACAATTGAGTACAACAGAGTACGGGGGACTGCGCTTCAAAAGGATGGTCACGAAGAAGAAAATCCAAAATCATATTCATTAAAGCAGAATTACCCTAATCCGTTTAACCCTGAGACGGTCATATCCTTTTCTATAAAACAGCGTGGATTAACAACTTTACGTATATTTGATATAAGTGGAAAGATGATTGTAGAATTGGTTAACACTGTATTGGAACCAGGCGAGTTTTCGCATACATTTAGACCAGAGAGTCACCTCGCAAGCGGAGTTTATTTTATAGAATTAGTTTCTGGTGTCTATCGTGCAGTCCAAAAAACAATGTATCTAAAGTAAAGGGATAATTGTCATGAAATATATACTATTTTTTTGGTTAACTTTAAGTTTATCTGTTTTCTCAGAAATCCGTTATGTGAGTAAAACCGGAACAAGCACGCCCCCTTATACAAGCTGGCAGACTGCAAGTGACAGCATTCAAAAATGTATAGATGTTGCACAACCAGGAGATACAATCTATGTTGCAAAGGGAGAGTACAATGAAGCTCTTGTAAGTTACAAAAAAATACATTTAATAGGTGCAGGTGCAGATAGTACTTTCATTAAAAAGGATGTTTTTGGTGGTAATGTTGTTGAATTTCGTGCCGGTGGTCTGATTGATGGCTTTTATATACATAATACAACCTCTGCTCAATATAGTGGAATCGGGATACTCTCGGAGGTAAGTGATACTACTTTCATACGGAATTGTTTTCTTGTGGCCAATGCAGCAAATATCATTCTTTTTAGAGGTGTGGTATTTGCTGAAAACAATTTTGGAAAAGGAGGAAGTTTATTTACAGGTCAATCTGTATCAGGATCAGGTACCGAACTTCACTTATACAATAATATCAGTTACGCTAAATATGATGCTGCCCCCTGGGGTATAAAATGTTTTATTATTGGAAATACATTTTACTCTGAAGAGGCGGTGATGTTATTAGAAACTGGGGGACCACATTTAATTGCAAATAATATACTTATAACTACAGTAAATAAATATGGAAACAACTATAGTATTGTTGGTCATGAAATATTTTCCCGTAATAATTTGATGAGTGCAATTTATTTCAGAGGTGCGGCTATCTGGTGTGCGTATGATAACGATCACCGTAATAATATAGTTCTGAATGCAAAGTATGGCATAAGACCAAGCCCGAATGCCCCCTCAGTGTTACGGTACAATGCATTCTGGAAGGTCGGGCAGATTTATGAAAATGCTTTTGATCACGACTCAACCAACAAATTTCTATTTCCTATGTTTGTTGATGAGGAAGGGGGGGATTTCCGGTTGCAGAAGTATTCTCCCTTGATTGATGCAGGTGACCCGGAGATTCGTGATGTTGACGGAACAAGAAGTGATATCGGCCCTCTTGGTGGTCCCTACGGCAGGAGTTATGAGTATCTTGATCTTGCCCCGAGAGCACCGGTTGTGTCTGAGCCCGTTATGACATCAGACAGTGTAACACTTCGCTGGCAAAAAAACTATGAAACCGATTTGACTGGTTACCGTGTTTATCAGGATACCGTAGAACAGTTCGTGCCGTTTCCTGATAAACTTATATATGCAGGTCAGGATACCAGCTTTACAATTCCTGTTCCTGACTCTGGCAGGAATTACTACTATTTTGTTACAGCGATTGATAGTATTGTTAATGAGTCAATACCGAGTCAGCCGATTCCGCTTCTGCTGACTTCAACTAAGGAAAGCGGAAATGAGGTACTCACTCCTGAAAAAACTCAGCTTGTTGGCAACTACCCAAACCCCTTTAACCCAAGCACAACTATTCGCTATACAATTAATGAGCGGAGTTATGTTAAGTTATATATCTATACTCTTCGCGGCGAGCTTCTGGAAGTAAGGGTTAATGAGGAGCAGACAGCAGGAGAGTACAACTATCTGTTTTCACCTGAGATAACCGGCACTATAGATGACCTTGCAAGCGGAGTATATTTTTATATGCTTGAAACCAAAGGCAGCGTAACCGGAAAAATCATCAGAGACACGGGTAAGATGCTGTTGATAAAATAATTGAAAGTTAAGAATTGAGAGTTGAAAATTATTAAAGCAATTTCATAGAATAAGTGAATCAATTATAAGTGAGAAATCGTTTAATTTTGCAGTAAGAATAATAAAATTATCTCAGTACTTACAAAAACAAGGCGATCTTATTCTTGCTCGTCAATTGCTGCGATCTGGTACTTCCATTGGTGCAAATGTCCGGGAGGCGAAACATGCTGAGTCAAGAGCAGATTTTATTCATAAAATGAATATTGCATTGAAAGAATCAGAGGAAACCGGATATTGGCTTGATTTATTATTAGCTGGCGGGCTTTTAAAAACTGAGGAACATCAATCAATAAAGCAAGACGCAGATGAGTTGACTAAAATATTGCATTCCATTGTAAAAACATCAAAAAAGAAGAAATTTGAATAATAAATTCTCAACTTTCAATTTTCAAATCTCAATTCTCAACTCTCAACTCTCAACTAATTCCCTCATCCCGGAGGCCAGTTCATTTTTCTGCCTCCGAGCAGGTGCAGGTGAAGGTGATATACTTCCTGTCCGCCGTTTTTGTCACAGTTTATTACTAATCTGAACCCGTCTTCCTTTATGCCTTCCTGCTCTGCTATGGTGTTAGCTGCAGTTATTAACTCGCCCAAAAGCTGTGAGTGGTCAGGCAGACGGATTTCGCGTATGGTGGGGATTTCTAATTTTGGAATTATAAGAATGTGCACCGGTGCCTGTGGGTTAACGTCCCTGAACGCCAGTACCGAATCTGTTTCATAAACAATCCTGGCGGGTATTTCTTTTCTGATAATTTTTGAAAATATTGTTTCAGCCATGTTTTATTCTCCTTTTTCTATACCATATTTTTTCATTTTGTTATAGAGATGGCTCCTCTGAATCTCAAGCAGCTCTGCTGTTTTTGAAACATTCCATCCGTTTGCTTCAAGCTGCTTAAGGATAAATGCTTTTTCGGCTTTTTCCTTAAAATCCTGAAACGAGTTGCTCTGATCAATTAAATCATTGATGGACTGCTTTTCGTAAGGGAGCAGACTTTCAAGATCACTTTTCTGAATCACCGGTTTGTCAATAATGATGATGATCCGCTCAACAATGTTTTTTAATTCGCGGATATTTCCCTTCCAGGGGAGCTGCTTCATCAGCTCAATGGCATCGTGAGAAAAATGTTTTGTTTTCTTCTTATACTTTTCTGAAATTCTCTCCGTGAATGCTTTAACCAGCAGTGGTATATCCTCAGTCCTTTCCCTGAGAGGGGGTATAACAATGGGGATAACATTCAGCCGGTGGAATAAATCTTCCCTGAAGTTGCCTTTTTCAATTTCTTCTTTCAGGTTTTTATTCGTTGCGCTTATGATTCTCACATCAACTTCAGTTTTTTTATTGCCCCCCACTTTTTCAACTTTTCCTTCTTCTATGATTCGCAACACCTTTGCCTGTGCCTGAAGAGACATATCACCGATTTCATCCAGGAATAATGTGCCTTTATGGGCCAGTTCAAATTTACCGGTTTTATTTTGTATTGCACCGGTAAAGGCGCCTTTTTCGTGTCCAAAAAGTTCTGACTCAATCAGCTCATTTGGTATGGCTGCACAATTAATGTCAACATAGGGGGAGTTTTTCCTCTGGCTCATTTCATGAATTGCTTTTGCAACCAGCTCCTTGCCCGTGCCGTTTTCACCAGTTATAAATACCCGCACATCGGTTTCAGCAACTTTGGCGATAAGGTCTAATACCTTTTTGATGGCAGAGCTTTCCCCAAGGATTTTTGTGTCAGAAAGAGATTCAATCCTCAGCCGTTCATTTTCCCGCGCCAAATTAATCTGAGAAAGAGCATTGCGCACCGTTATAAGAAGTTTGTCCCGGTCAATTGGTTTTTCAAGGAAGTCAAAAGCCCCAAGCCGGGTTGCCTGCACGGCATTCTGAATGTTTCCATAGGCAGAGATCATCACCACCGGAAGAGCGGGATGCACCGCTTTTATCTGCTGCAAAATTTCAAAGCCGTTTGAGGTACCCATCTGGATATCCAGGAGCACCATATCATACGATTCCTCACTCAGCACTCCGGGCGCCAGATTGCCGTCATTGATATATCCGGCGGTGTAATCTTCAAATTCAAGAATCAGTTTTATGCTTTCGCAGATTTCTTTTTCGTCGTCAACTATTAAGATTCGGTTCATAGATAAAAAAACAGATGATAAATATTATAACCGGTTATAAATACCGAGGGCATGGTTTTTTGTGAGAGCAGATGCCAACCATACTGCACACCCAGCTCGTTTATGTTCACATCGCGCAAATCAATATCAGCTTCGGTATTAAAGTTTTTTTCGAATAACTCCACAAAGTTACCAAAAAAGCGTACAATGCTGTTGCTGCGCATCCGGTATGCGGCGGAAGCATTTCCAAAAAAATGGGCTAATTTGTCTGCATCACCAAAATGACCGGCGGGGGAGTCAAACAGAAACCGCCGGGGGATGTTTTTATTTTTTGCGGAATAGGCGGGTAAGTCAGCGGCAGGAAGCGGATAACGGAGAGAACCCAGCCCGAATGGAAGCTCTATGGGAACCTCCCGGTAGGGTATTAGCGTAAAACAGAGAACAAGGAGCGCTTCAGCGGTGTCATCAGGATACATTGTATCCGCTTTTATAAAGAGTGAGTCAATCAGTTCCAGTTCTGTTAAGCCCGGGTGCCTGATAGTATCAAATTCAGCCAGGTATCCAGAAAGCTGGTCTATACCAAGACCAAGCTGGCTTCTGTTTTGGGCGCTTGTTTTTTCAGGTAAAAGGAGCAGAAAAGCGCAGAGGAATGCGAACCTGAGTGACCTTATGTCTGAATCACTCCGGTCTTGAAGGTTTCAAACACCGGGTTATTATCAGCTATCTGAATGCACCTGCTCACGAATTCACGGGTCTGTGCCGGGTCAATTATTTCATCTATCCACAATCTTGCCGCGGCGTAAAGGGGAGTACTGTGCTTTTCGTAAAGATGCAGAATCTCAGATTTCAGCTTGTTTTTATCATCATCAGAAAGTGTTTTGCCTGATTTTTCAAGTTGTTTCACTTTGATGTCCGTCAGTACTGATGATGCTTGGTTGCCCCCCATTACGGAGATTTTAGCTGAGGGATAGGCAGCAATAAATCGTGGGTCGTAGGCCTTGCCGCACATGGCATAGTTGCCCGCGCCAAAGCTGTTTCCGGTAATGATGGTTATTTTAGGGACGATTGAGTTGGCAACTGCATTCACCATTTTAGCCCCGTCCTTTATAATACCGCCGTGCTCCGCTCTTTTACCAACCATAAAGCCGGTTACATCCTGAAGGAAAAGCAGCGGAATTTTTTTCTGATTGCAGTTCAGGATGAAGCGTGTTGCTTTATCTGCACTGTCGGAATAGATAACTCCGCCAACCTGCATCTCTCCGCCAGCGCTCTTAATTACCTCTCTTTGGTTTGCCACAATGCCCACCGACCATCCCTCAATGCGGGCGTAAGCGGTTATCAAACTCTTGCCATATCCCGCCTTATATTCATCAATTTCTGAATTATCAGTGATGCGTGCAATTAGTTCGTAGGTGTCGTATGGCTTTATGATTTCGTCAGGAAGAACGCCATAAATTTCTTTATTACTGAATTTAGGGGGCTTTGGCTGAATACGATTAAAGCCGGCTTTATTCCCGGTTTTAATTTTAGAAACAAGATTTCTTAAGAGCTGCAAACACTCAACATCATTCTCTGCGATGTAATCTGTCACGCCGGATATATTGGACTGCACCAGTGCTCCGCCGAGTGACTCATTATCAATCACTTCTCCAATTGCAGCTTTCACTAGATGTGAGCCGGCTAAAAATACTGAGCCCTGATTTCTTACGATGATTGTCTCATCACTCATGATAGGCAGATATGCTCCGCCTGCAACACATGCTCCCATTATTGCGGCCAACTGCGGAATTCCTTTTGCAGAGAGCCGTGCGTTATTACGGAAGATTCTGCCGAAGTGTTCTTTGTCAGGAAAAATTTCTTCCTGAAGAGGTAAAAATACTCCAGCGCTGTCAACCAGATATATGATAGGAATGTTATTCTCTAAGGCAATTTCCTGAGCGCGGAGATTCTTTTTGCAAGTGATAGGAAACCATGCACCCGCCTTAACGGTAGCATCGTTTGAAACGATTACACATTCCTGATTATGTATTCTTCCAATGCCAAAGATGGTTCCGGAGGAAGGAGCCCCGCCATACTCCATATACATTTCATAAGCAGCAAAGGTGTTTAATTCAAAGAATTGTGTTCCCGGGTCAAGCAGCCCGGCAATTCTTTCCCGTGCTGTAAGCCGTCCTTTTGCTCGGTGTTTTTCAAGTGCATCCTTGCCGCCGCCGAGTTTTACTTTTTCACGCTCAGCTTCAATTTTGCGGAGTTTTTCCTTATTTGCATCTTCACGGATGTGGAAGTCTGGCAGCTGTTCGGCTGGTTTACCAATGAATGCCATATATATTAATCCTGTAAAAACTTTCTGGCTATTACTAATCTCTGCACTTCACTCGTACCCTCACCAATGGTAAGGAGTTTCACATCCCGGTAAAACTTTTCAACAGGATAGTCCTTAGTGAATCCATAACCGCCGAATATCTGTACCGCCTCAATTGCACATTTTTCCGCTGTCTCTGAGGAGAAGAGCTTTGCAATGGCTGCATCATGCATAATTGGTTTCTGGTTGTCTTTCAGCCAGGCGGCTTTATAGGTCAGAAGGCGGGAGGCCTCGATAGCAGTTGCCATATCAGCAAGTTTAAACTGAATTGCCTGAAAACTGTTAATAGGTTTACCGAACTGCTGGCGCTCACCTGAATACTTTACTGAGTTTAACAGTGCGCCTTCAGCAAGACCAACGCTGAGGGCCGCGATGGAAATTCTGCCTCCTTCAAGTATCTTCATCGTCTGAATAAATCCTTCGCCATCAACACCGATAAGATTTTCAGCCGGAACGGCGCAGTTATCAAATATCAGTTGTGCTGTGTCTGATGCTCTCATGCCCAGTTTGTTTTCTTTTTTGCCCGTGCTGAACCCGGGCATTCCTTTTTCAAGAATAAAAGCTGAGATTCCTTTTTTACCCTTTGCAGCATCAGAGACTGCCATAACCACAGCAGTCTGGCCGACCGAGGCATGAGTAATAAAATTTTTGCTACCATTCAGTATATACTGGTCGCCATCTTTTTTCGCGGTAGTTCTCATTGCAGCCGCATCACTGCCTGAGAAGGATTCTGTAAGCCCCCACATACCAATTTTTTTACCGGTTGCAAGGTCAGGAAGATATTTTTTCTTTTGTGCTTCACTGCCGTTTACGAGTATGTGATTTGTGCAAAGCCCGTTATGAGCAGCAACGGATAAAGCTAAAGAAGGGTCAACCTTTGCAAGTTCTTCAACCACGATTACAAATTCCGTATATCCAAGTCCTGAACCGCCATACTCCTGGGGAACAAGTATGCCCAGATATCCCATCTCGCCGAGCTCTCTCATCAGGTCATGCTGGAATTCCTGTTTCTCATCAAACTCCATAACCACCGGCTGCACTTTTTGTTCTGCAAAGTCACGGATATTTTCCTGAATCATTAACTGCTCTTCAGTGAATAAGAGCATGAAGTTACCTTGAGAGTTGCTCATTTGTTTTCCTCTTTTGTAAAATTATCTTTGAATTCCTGCAGAAGTAACTCTGCAATATGATATGGCGAGTCTGATTTACTTTTTTCTGATGCCGAAGCTGCAACGGAGTTAATTGAGTGGTTGCCCCAGAGATAGGTCAGAATTCTTGTTTCAACAATTTCTTTTATGCGGTTATTTCTTCTTACCGCTCGTTTTTTCTGAAAGTTGCCTGAATCATCAAGATATTTTTTATGTCTTATAATTTCATCAGCAATTTCTTTAGTGCCTTTATTTTCCGATGCAACTGCTTTAATGATATCCGGCATCCATGAGTGTTCATCATGGTCTCTTAATCCAAGTATTGTTCTGATTGCTGAAACTGCCTGTTCAGAGCCGGGGCGGTCAGATTTATTAACGATATATGAATCCGCAATTTCCATAAGACCGGCTTTCATTGCCTGAACTGAATCACCGGATTCAGGTACAAGCACAACAAGTGTAGTATCTGCTGCTTTAACAATATCAAGTTCTGATTGTCCTACACCGACCGTTTCCATTAGTATATAATCATATCCGGCTGCATCAAGAACGTCTGCTGCATCAACTGCTTTTTTACTTAAACCACCGAGACTTCCTCTGGTTGCCATACTGCGTATAAATACACCTTCCAGATTGCCGGTTTCTGCCATTCTCACGCGGTCACCCAGCAGCGCGCCTCCGGAGAACGGGGAAGTGGGATCAACAGCGATGATGCCTACTTTTTTCCCTTCGCTAAGATAATATTTTGCAAGCTGATTTGTCAGAGTACTTTTACCTGCACCCGGAGGTCCGGTAATTCCGATTCGATAGCCCTTGCCTGTGTGTGTATATAAAAGAGCAATTAACTCCTCCGCAAGTGATGACTCTGATTCAATAAGGGATATAACCCGCGCCACTGCACGTTTTTCATTCCGGATAACCTGCTCAAATAAAGTCTGGAGACGATTCTGGCTCATAGATACAAATTGTTCGTTTTTATATATTCCTCAACAGCCGGTGGGATAAGGAATGAAACAGGAAGATGGTTCTGAATTCGCTCACGGATAAACGTGCTGCTTATTTCAATAAAAGGAGTATTAATCTGAATAACTTTTCCTGTAGAATGATATTCAGAATATTCAGTGTCTATAAAATTTCTTTTTAATACCACTACATCACAAGTATTTAAAATGCCTTCAGGGTCTTTGAATGAATGAAAACCTGCGAAAGTATCCTGCCCTAATATCAGTTCAATAGTACCGTATTTTTCCTTAAAGTATCTGACGGTGTCAATAGTATATGAAACACCACCGCGTTCAGTTTCATAATCAGAAACAGTAAAAAGCGGAAAATCTTTTATCGCAAGTTTTGTCATATTCATTCTGTGTTCAGTGGAAGGGACATCAACTCCCACTTTAAATGGGGAAATATTATTCGGCACAAAAACCACTTTTTCATATTTCCGTACCTCTGATGCAAACATCAATGGGATTAGATGACCGTAATGTATAGGATTAAATGTCCCGCCGAAAATTCCGGTTTTCTTATTTTTCAAAATTTACAGACCTGAGAGAAAAAACTAATTAATTAATATTGCGAAACTGAATAATTTAATAATAGAATATTTAGCTATTCACTATTATTCAAAAATTTAACTATTTGTTGTCAAAATATACAACAACGGAATCATTGTCCCGATTCTTCTTTCATTGTTAAATCCTGCCGGGAAATTATTGATAAATCATAGAATCTCCGGCGCAAGGATTCAATTTCATTTCTGAAGTATTCTGCTTTATGACCTTTTGCATGAAGCAACTGTTCTTTTCTGAAAGCCAGTTTAACAGCATCTTGTTTAATACTCCCGGCGGTTCTGGAATCAAATGGATAGTTATTTACCGGATTCTCAAGCAGAACTAAGGGGATTAAGGAAGCAGGGAAGTATCCGGATGCTGCTTCTTCAGACAATTCGCGTTTAATAACTGAATATTCCTGATTAATTGAGTATCTGAAAAGTGTTCTGAAAAGAAAAACCGCTCCTATCATAAAAAGGGGACCGAGCCAGAAAGACTCCTCAACCACAACCGCCGAGTTCCAGGTGAAGTGGATAATCACGGCGATAAGATACCCGGAAATTGCAGAGAATAGCTTAACGGGGGGGCTGCTAAATTTGGAAATTCCTAAAAATGCACCGAAAACTGCCGTGCTGATAAAGTGCATAACACAGGAAAAAAGTGTTCTGAAAACTACCAAAAACAGCCATTCCCCGCCGCTGGAAGCACTCAAAAAGTAGAGAAAATTCTCCGTCATTCCAAATCCAAGACCGATAGCACCTCCATAAACAAGACCATCGGTTAGGTTGTCAAAGTCTGATTTTGAAATCATGGTAAAGAGGAAGATACCCTTCATTAACTCCTCTACTACCGGGGCTACTAACACGGTATCGGTTAATTCTGCCAGTTCATCGCTTGAAAAATAGCCGGAAAGCAGTGTGCTGACAAGGGCACTGCCAAGAAGCGTAAAAAAAATAGCGCCGAATGACCCCCAGGCAATGTTTTTTAGGTAAAGCCGCAGAGGTTCTTTGTCGTATTTATCTGCTTTTCTAAGCCAGACAAGATACAGGGTGACCGGCAAAACTGCCGCTACTAAAGAAATTAATACCATTAAGAAATATAATTACCTCCTTGATTCTCTCCGCAAACTGGGTGGGTCTGAGAGCTAATTTTAATAATCTACTATAAAATTATGATGATTTTTCGTAAATTTAGCGTTTGCTTGGAGGAAATTGTATAAAAATACATTTTCTTTGGATTAAGTTTATTTTGCAGGATTAGGCAATGAGTATAGTCATTAAACTAAATACCTTATCCGTAGGTGTTAACCAGATGGAATTTCCGTTCAAATTAGCGGAGGCGGGACTTCAGGAGCCGTTCACCGGTCAAGGATTTGCCAGATTCACATTTGATAAGACTCATCATCAACTGCTCATGCAATGTGAACTTTCAACCGAGATTGAAACAGCTTGTGACAGATGCGGCGAAAAAATCCATAGAAAACTACAGAACAATTTTGATTTTGTCTATCTCTTTGAGTCTCCGGAGGTGGAAGACGAAAGTTTAAATGTCAGATACCTGACTCCGGAAACGGATAAAGTTGATATAACTCAGGAAATTTTTGATTATGCAAATCTCAGCATTCCGCTGAAGATTTTATGTGATGAAAACTGCAAAGGGCTTTGTCCCCACTGCGGAAGTAATCTCAACGTAACTGACTGTAATTGCGAAGAAAGCCGGCAGGGCTCATTATATGAGAAGCTGCAGGATATCAGGAAGAAATTAGAAAACAAATAAAAATAAAGGTTAGATCATGCCAAATCCAAAACGTAAAATGTCAAAGACCAGACGCGATAAAAGGCGCACTCATTATAAAGCGACCGCATCAACCCTGGGTAAGTGCAGCAACTGCAATGAGCTTAAACTGGCTCATCATGCCTGCCCGTCATGTGGTTATTATGACGGAAAATCAGTTCTCCTTCCTGGTAAATAATTCAGAAAGACCCGATGGGTTCAGGTTCACCAGCTAAATTCAGAATTGTTCTTGATGCTATGGGGGGAGATTTTTCACCGGTCAATGAGGTAATTGCCTCTGGTGATATCATAAAGAATCATCCTGAAATTGATTTGATTCTGACGGGGGATAAAGAAGCCATTCTAAAAACTATGGCTGAAAAGGGTGTGGCATTTCCGGAAGATAAAATTATCCATGCTTCTCAGAAAATTGAGATGTCTGATTCTCCGGTTGCCGCCCTGAAGAAAAAACCTGATTCTTCCATTTCAGTCGGATGCAAATATGTTGCAGACGGGAATGCGGAAGCGTTCGTTAGCGCAGGTAATACCGGTGCTGTTGTTACTGCTTCGACTTTTATCCTTGGTCGTATCGAGGGAATTGAAAGACCTACAATGGGTACTTTTTTCCCCAGTGAAAAAAGTGTGAGTACTATCTTTGATGTGGGGGCTTTTGTTGATTCAAAGCCCCAGCATCTATTGGGATATGCACGCATGAGTTCCATTTATGTGAGGGAGATTTACAATATAGCTTCTCCGGCAATCGGCTTGCTTACTGTTGGAGAGGAATCGGAGAAAGGGGGGAAAACCATTAAAGAAACTCATGCCCTTTTAAAAGAATCGGGTTTGAACTTTTTTGGAAATATTGAGGGGCGCGACATTCTCAAAGGGACGGTAAACATTGTCCTCTGTGACGGGTTTGTCGGGAATATCGTTCTCAAATTCGGAGAAAGTTTTCCAAAATTTCTTAAAACTCTCCTCAAAGAGTATGCATCAAAAAGTATATGGAATAAATTGAAAGTGCTTATCGTCCGAAGTGTTCTGCGTGAAGCATTATCACCATTGGATTATCAGTACTATGGAGGGGTTTTATTGTTAGGGGTTAAAAACGTAAGTATTATCGGACATGGTTCCAGTACCCCGCTTGCCATTAAGAATATGGTGCTGCGCGCAAAAGATTGTATTGAAAAAGAAGTGGTGAAGAAAATTTCAGCAGCTATTGCTGAATCACCCATGAAGGAAAGTGAATGAGAAAAAGATTAAATGCCCGGATTACAGGCGTTGGAATGTACGTACCTGATGAAATTCTGGACAATAAATTTTTTGAGAAAACGTTAGAAACTAATGATGAATGGATTCGCACCCGCACGGGAATCCAGGAAAGAAGACGTCTTCAAAACGGAGCTACAAGTGACTTAGCCACTGCAGCAGCCATTGACCTGATGGAAAAACACAACGTTATTCCTGATGAAATTGACGCTATAATAGTCGCTACAGTTACACCGGATATGTTCTTCCCGGCCACTGCTTGCCTCGTACAGGATAAAATCGGAGCTAAGAAAGCATGGGGATATGATTTATCAGCGGCTTGTTCCGGTTTCCTTTTTGCTTTGCAGTCTGGAGCCGCGCTTATAGAAAGTGGTAACTTTAAAAAAGTTTTGGTAATTGGCGCGGATAAAATGAGTGCCATAGTCGATTATTCTGATAGGAATACAGCAATTCTATTCGGTGATGGAGCATCAGCCGTATTGCTCGAACCAACCGAAGATGAGACACTGGGAATGCAGGATTCCATTCTGCGTACGGATGGAAGCGGTAAGGATTATCTCCACATGAAAGGCGGCGGAAGTCTTAATCCATCCACACATGAAACCATTGATCAGAGGTTGCATGTCCTTTTTCAGGATGGAAAGGCAGTTTTTAAGGTTGCCGTAAAAGGAATGGCAGATGTTTCTTATGAACTGATGCAGAAAAATAATCTGAAAGCCGATGATATTGCCTATCTGGTTCCGCATCAGGCAAATTTAAGAATTATAGACGCAACTGCTGAGCGCATGGGAGTTACCCGTGATAAGGTTATGATTAATATTGATAAATATGGTAACACAACAGCAGCCACCATTCCGCTTTGTTTAACGGAATACTATCGTGCTGGTAAGCTCAAAAAAGGGGATAAGCTTATTCTTGCTGCCTTCGGAGCAGGTTTCACTTGGGGCGCATCTTATCTGGTTTGGAGTTTGGATTAATGGGGAAAAGAGCGTTTTTATTTCCCGGCCAGGGTTCTCAGTATATCGGTATGGCAAAAGACTTTTATGAGAACTCTGTTGAAGCCAGGGAAATGATAAAAACTGCGGACGACGTATTAGGGATTCCATTATCCTATAATATGTTTAATGGACCTGAGGAGGAATTAAAACAGACTGAAATCACTCAACCGGCTATTTTTCTGCATAGTGTTATTATTGCTTCCCTTTTGAGGACGCTGGACAAGGATGCTACTGCCGGTCATTCTCTCGGTGAATATTCAGCTTTGGTAAGTGCAGGAGCTATGCAATTTTACGAAGCTGTTCAGCTTGTCAGATTGCGTGGTCAGGGGATGCAGATTGCCGGTACTGAAAACCCGGGTACCATGGCAGCGGTTGTTGGTCTTGAGGGCTCAGTTCTTGAGGCGCTCTGTAATGAAGCATCATCCGAAGGAATTGTGCAATGCGCCAACTTTAACTCACCGGGTCAAACGGTGATTTCGGGAAGTATCCCCGGGGTTAAAAAAGCAATGGAACTTGCCAAAGCAAACAAGGCAAAACTTGTAAAAGAACTGGTAGTAAGCGGTGCATTTCATTCTCCACTTATGCAAAGTGCAAAAGATAAGCTCTTTTCTGAGCTTGAAAAGTACAATTTTTATGATTCACGGGTCCCGGTTTATGTAAATGTTACCGGAGAGCCGGTTTCAAAGAAGGACGAATTTAAGGTAATGCTGCACAGACAGGTTACCGAACCCGTACTTTGGGAACAAACCATTAGAAATATGGTTCGAGACGGGTTTGATGAGTTTTATGAAATCGGTCCTGGTAAGGTACTTCAGGGACTGGTAAAAAGGATAAGTCCGGAGTCTAAATGCTTCGGTATTGACACATTCAAAGATCTGGAGCCCTTCCTTTGAGCAGTTCTGATATTCCCAAAAAAATGATCAAAGGTTTGTATATTGATCCTTTGATTTTCAGTTTCCCTTTCGGATGCCGGTGTTCTGGTGAATGCTGTCATTATGGGGTTTACATGGACAAAAAGGAGTATGAAAATACTCTGACTTTCAAGGATGAGCTCCTGGAAGTTTTTGACGAAACTCAGACCAAGGATATTTCGAAGTGGTTTGAGCCGGAGGAGGAAGATAAAGATTTTGCCTCTGGTGTAGCAGTCGGAACAGAATTACATAACGGCAAATGTGTTTTCCTGGATAAGGAGGGTCTTTGTTCCATACAAAAACTTTCGATGATGAAGGGAGAACCAAAGTGGAAAAACAAACCGCTTTATTGTGTTCTTTTTCCGCTTACTATATATGAGAACACGCTGACAATTGACACGGATCATATTGATCGTCTCAAAACCTGTAATAAGGAGGGCGCTCAGGTAAGTATATATGAGGCCTGCACGGAAGAAATTATACACCTCTTCGGAGAAGATGGCTTCGGCGAATTACAGGCATATAAAAAAGAATTTGAATCAGAAAATAAAGCTGTATGAGTGAAGTGAATTTAAACGAAAAAACGGCCTTAGTTACAGGTGGCAGCAGAGGAATTGGCAGAGCTATCGTTGATGCACTTGCTTCTGAGGGCTATGCAGTTGTTTTTACGTATGTCAGTTCAGAAGAGACAGCAAAACTGATAGAAGCAGAATATGCCGGTAAGGGAATGAAAGTATTCGGATTCAAAGCAGACGGCTCAAAATCTGAGGAAGTTGAGCTTTCTGTTAAATTTGCTGCTGAAAAGACCGGCTCGGTTGATATACTAATCAATAATGCAGGTATAACAAGAGATAACCTTTTAATGAGAATGAATCAGCAGGATTTTGAATCTGTTTTATCAGCAAACCTTAGCAGCGTGTTTCATTATACAAAAGCTGCATCAAAATATATGATGCAAAAAAGATGGGGAAGAATCATTAATATAACATCAGTAGTCGGGTTAATGGGTAACGCCGGTCAGAGCAATTACGCGGCATCAAAGGCAGGCGTCATCGGGTTCACCAAATCAATAGCGAAAGAACTTGCATCCCGCAGTATTACCGCTAATTGTATTGCCCCGGGATTTATTGAGACAGATATGACTGCAAAGCTGAAACCGGAACAAAAGGATGCTTTGCTGAATCTTATCCCTCTCAGGAAATTCGGACAATCAAACGATATCGCGCGTATTGCGGCGTTTTTATGTTCTGACGCGGCTGGATATATAACCGGTCAGACCATAGCCGTTGACGGCGGAATGACAATGTAATTTTTCACTAACAACAATAACAATAATAGGAGTACAACAATGGATGTCGAAGCAAGAGTAAAAGAAATCATCATGGATAAGTTAGGAGTTGAGGAATCAGCAATTACCCCGACTGCTTCATTCCAGCATGATCTCGGTGCAGATTCACTTGATACCGTTGAACTGATCATGGGTTTTGAAACCGCTTTCAACATTCAGATTCCGGATGATGAAGCTGAAAAAATCACCACTGTTGGTGATGCAGTAAGCTATCTGAAATCAAAAGCTGCTAACTAAGATTAGCTTTTTGTAGTATTTTACAGGCAGGGGATGTGTAATATCATCCCTTGCTGAATACTGCTATCAGTTCCTGTGAGCAAAAGAGTAGTTGTTACTGGTCTGGGTACTGTTAATCCGATTGGATTAAATACAGAATCTTTCTGGGAATCTCTGCTTTCTGCTCATAACGGCGTTGACCTTATTACCCGTTTTAATACTGAGAAATTTGATACTAAGTTCGCTGCTGAAGTTAAAAATTTTGATCCCTCCCTCTATTTAGATAAAAAAGCCGTTAAGCGGCTTGACCTCTTTTCACAATATACCATTGCTTCTTCTGATCAGGCATTACAGGATTCCGGAATCAGCAAAGATACTGCTGACCCCGAACGGATAGGTATTGTTTTTGGTAGCGGTATAGGCGGTGTTGAAACGATGCAAGATCAACACTTTAAGTATTTCGAAGAAAGAAATCCCGCCAGAATTTCTCCTTTTTTTATTACCATGATGATTGCCGATATTGCCGCGGGGCATATTTCAATCAGGAATGGTTTTAAAGGACCTAATTATGCAACAACTTCTGCATGTGCAACTTCTTCTCATGCAATAGCGGATGCATTTATGATTATTCAACGCGGAACCGCTGATGTGATGTTGTGCGGAGGAAGTGAAGCATGTATCGCCCCAATGGCTATTGGCGGGTTCAATGCGATGCGCGCTTTATCAGTAGATAATGATAATTATAGAACTGCATCCAAACCATTTGATTTGAAAAGAAACGGTTTTGTTATGGGGGAAGGTTCAGGCACAATAATTCTTGAAGAACTCGAACATGCGCGCGCGCGTGGCGCAAAAATTTATGCTGAGTTAAAAGGTATAGGTATGACAGCCGATGCTTACCACATGACTCAGCCGCATCCTGATGGTGACGGGGCAGTACGCTCAATGCGGCTTTCAATCAGAGATGCAGGTATAACTGAAGATGAGATTGATTATATAAACGCTCATGGAACATCAACACCATTCAATGATGTAATTGAAACTAAAGCCATAAAAACTGTGTTTGGTAATCATGCGCAAAATATTAATATTTCTTCAATTAAATCTATGATGGGTCACTTGCTCGGAGCCGCCGGAGCAGTTGAGGCAATTGCAACAATTCTTTCAGTTAAAAACGATGCCATTCCGCCGACAATAAACTATGAAACACCTGACCCTGATTGTGACCTGAATTATACTCCCAACAGAGCGGTGAATAAAATTGTCAGGAATGCAATCAGTAATACATTTGGATTTGGTGGTCATAATGCCTCACTTTTATTCAGTAAATTTTTGAACTGACTATGATGGGGTTTTTTAGAAATCTTCTCAGAAGATCACAAAACCGAAAAATACTGTCAAAAGACAGAATTAAAAAAATTGAGACTTTAACCGGACGCGAAATTCTTCAGCCGGAAATTTTTATGGAGGCACTAACACATCGCTCGCATCTGGACAATAAAAAATTTAAGGTTTCTAACGAGCGGCTTGAATTTTTGGGAGATGCACTTTTAGGATTTGTAGTGGCCGATGTCCTCTCCTCTCATTTTAGTAACCAGGATGAAGGTTTTCTTACCCGTGTGAGAGCAAATTTTGTTAACCGTCTGACCCTTTTCTCGGTTGCTTATAAGATTGGAATTCATGAGCTTCTGTTCATGAGTGAGGAAATTAAATTATCAGAGGGCAGCCCGGGGTTTCAAACTATTCTGGCAGATGCATTTGAAGCATTTATCGGAGCAATTTATTTAAATCACGGTCTCCCGACAGCTAAGGAATTTATTACCCATAAACTAATTAAGCCGAATCTTGAATCCGGACTGCACCTTGTGGATAATAACTATAAGAGTAGATTATTAGAATTAATACAATCACTAAAATTAGAAATTCCGCGATACCGGGTGATAAAAGAAGATGGACCTGAACATGACAGAGTGTTCACGGTACAAGCGCTTGTTGGGGAGCGGGTATTAGGTCTTGGAGCCGGGAAAAATAAAAAAGCTGCGGAACAGGAAGCTGCTAAAGTGGCTTATTTGAATCTGACTACTGCAACAACGGGTTTTACTGAGAACTGATTTTTATTCTGCACTGTTTTACTTTTAGATCATATTTATATTTGTTAATTACTTTATTTATTGTTTTTATTTACGATGAACACTTCAATTTTTGATACTGATTTATTTAAGAATCGCCACAATGGCCCCTCCGCGGCAGAAACTGAATTAATGCTGAAGGCAATCGGAGTTGATTCCCTGGACACCCTCATTAATGAAACCGTACCTGAAAAAATTCGTTTAAAAGAATCTTTAAATATCGGGAAAGGTATATCAGAATTCGAATATCTGAATTATCTAAAAGAACTTGCTTCCAAAAACAAAGTTACTGCTTCTTTTATAGGCATGGGCTATTATCCGACAATAACTCCTCCGGTTATCCAAAGGCATATTTTTGAAAACCCGGGCTGGTACACTCAATATACTCCTTACCAGGCAGAAATCGCGCAGGGTCGTCTTGAAGCATTGGTTAATTATCAGACAATGGTTAGCGACTTAACCGGTCTGCCAATCGCGAATGCCTCACTGTTGGATGAGGGAACTGCAGCGGCAGAGGCAATGCAGTTGCTTTATGCACATTCACGAACTACTAAGAAAGACTGTAGTAAGTTTTTTGTTGCGAGTGATATATTTCCCCAGACAAAAGAAGTAATAATTACCCGAGCTGAACCACTGGGTATTGAAATAGTTCAGGGCGCTCCAGAAGATGTGCTTACAGTTGATGGAATTTTTGGTGTTCTTTTGGGATACCCTGATGGCTTTGGAGAAGTAAAAAATCTTGAACCACTCATTAAAACTCTTTCAGAGAAGAAAATTTCCACGGTTATAGCTTCAGATTTACTGGCTCTTTCGCTGCTCAAACCTCCGGGTGAATTCGGTGCTGATATTGTTATAGGAACAAGTCAAAGATTTGGCGTGCCAATGGGATTTGGCGGTCCGCATGCTGCATTTTTTGCTGCAAAAGATGATTTTAAACGGCTTATTCCGGGGAGAATTATTGGCGCATCTGTTGATGCGGAAGGTAACAATGCTTACCGGATGGCATTACAAACAAGAGAACAGCATATTCGCCGTGAAAAAGCGACAAGCAATATCTGCACTGCCCAGGTGCTTCTTTCAGTTATGGCAGGAATGTATGCAGTCTATCATGGTCCGGAAGGAATAAGACGAATAGCCACAAAAGCCCATGCACTTGCTTCCAAAATGAATCAAATTCTCAAAGTTGCCGGATATACACAGATTAACAAGAACTTTTTTGATACCCTTCGTATATCAACAGGTAATCTGACAAAGGTTATATATGATAAAGCACTTGAGAAGGGCTTAACCCTAAGGTTGATTTCAGATACTGAGATAGGGGTTTCAATGCATGAAGCAGTTACACTTTATGAATTCAATGATCTTGCTGAGGTTTTTACCGTATCAGCAGCAAAAAAATCATATCTTTACAGCACTCCTGATATAAGCGCTGATATTACAATTGATTCTCAGTTTTTGAGAACTTCTGAATATCTGACGCATCCGGTATTTAACAGCTATCATTCTGAACATGAATTCCTCAGATATGTAAAAAAACTTGAAAGTAAAGATTTGTCGCTTACCTCATCAATGATTCCGCTTGGGTCATGTACCATGAAGCTGAATGCAGCAGCAGAAATGATGGGTGTGAGTTATGAGGGATTTTCAGCAATACATCCATTTGTTCCTAAAGATCACGTAAAAGGTTACAATCAACTGATAACAGAACTTGAGTCTGCGTTAAAAATAATTACAGGGTTTGCCGGCGTTTCGCTTCAGCCAAACTCCGGTGCTCAGGGTGAGTATGCAGGACTGATGGTTATCAGAAAATATCATCATGCACGGAATGATTTCAACAGAAAAGTAGTTCTTATCCCTTCTTCTGCTCATGGAACAAATCCTGCCAGCGCAGTAATGGCGGGGCTTCAGGTTGTTGTAGTTGAATGTGATGAAAGGGGGAACATCAATGTTGATGATCTGCGAGCAAAAGCTGAAAAATATTCTAAAGAATTAGCCGGACTAATGGTAACATATCCATCAACGCACGGCGTATTTGAAGAGTCCATTATTGAAATCTGTGGCATTATTCATCAGTTTGGGGGGCAGGTATATATGGATGGGGCGAATATGAATGCTCAGGTTGGTCTTACAAGTCCTTCCGCTATAGGGGCGGATGTTTGTCATCTCAATTTGCACAAAACTTTTGCTATCCCGCATGGCGGGGGTGGACCCGGTATCGGACCAATTTGTGTGGCTAAGCACTTAACTGATTATTTACCAGGTCACTCCGTTGTTGAAACCGGCGGTAAAGAGGGGATAACGGCTGTTTCTTCAGCACCCTATGGCAGTGCAAGTATTCTGCTTATTTCACTTGGATATATAAAAATGCTTGGCACCGATGGACTTACTGAGGCAACCCAAATAGCTATCCTGAACGCGAACTACATTAAAGCACGTCTGGAAAATCACTATAAAGTTTTATACACTGGTTCAAATAACCGTGCTGCGCATGAATTAATCTTTGATATGCGCGATTTTAAGCGAAGTGCAGGAGTTGAAGTTGAAGATATTGCAAAGAGATTAATGGATTATGGTTTTCATGCTCCGACAGTATCTTTTCCGGTTGCCGGTACATTGATGGTTGAACCCACTGAAAGTGAGTCAAAAGCTGAACTTGATCGTTTTTGCGATGCCATGATCAGTATCAGGCAAGAAATTGCTGAGATTGAAACCGGAGTATTTAATCAGACAGATAATGTTTTAAAAAATTCACCTCATACCGTGGGGAAAGTAATAAACAGCTCATGGGAGTATCCATATACCCGTGAAAAAGCCGCATTCCCGTTGAATTATGTAAGAGAGAAAAAATTCTGGCCATCAGTTGCAAGAGTTAATAATGCGTACGGAGACAGAAATCTTGTTTGCACCTGTCTTCCAGTCAGCGAATATTCTAATTGAACAATATAATTGTAGTAAAGGTTTAACCGGATGTTGTCTGAATATTGTAAAATTCTTTCTGAAATTAAATCGATAGCGGTTGTAGGTATCTCTGACAAGCCGGAACGTGATAGCGGTTCTATTGCAAAAATGCTTAAGGAAAAAGGATATACGGTTTACGGTGTTCATCCTTACCTTAAAGAAGTATTCGGTATTCCGGTATATTCCTCCTTAGCTGATTTGCCTGAAAAAGTTGATTTAGTTGATGTCTTCCTCTCGTCCGATAAAGTGCCGGCAATTTTAAACGGAGTGACCGTCTGCGGGGCAAAGTATTTATGGCTTCAACTCGGTGTCACTAACACTGAGGCGGAAGAATTCTGCGCTAAAGAGAAGATTGGCTTTATACAAAACCGCTGCATCGCGGTGGAATACCGGAATTGCGCAACTTTTAAAGGGTTAATCTGATTAGAGTCATTGTATTCTTATTCTTATGCTTATTTTTTCTTTCTTCTACTGAGAGTATTTACGGCAACGTAACCCATTTTATTTCCGTGCAGGATGATACTGCTCATACCGCTTTAACAGTCATTGACTCAATATTCATCAGCGGTAATGATATAACACAAGAGGATATAATCCTCAAAGAGCTTCCGTTTGCCACAGGTGATACTATCATCAGCTCCCGGCTCAAATATTATGAAGAACGCGTGTTTAGTCTTGGCATATTTAATAATGTAAATATGAGGATTATGACGCCATCCGGTAAAAATATTCTTCATATACACGTTGATGAAAGCTGGTATATCTATCCCTTGCCTTTCATAGACTTCAAAGAGAATGACTGGGGTAAAATATCATACGGAATGAATATCCTGATAAAGAACTTCAGAGGGCGCAATGAAGATCTTGCATTTTCTTTCGGTCTGGGATATGATCCGTTTTATTCAGCAACCTACGTTATGCCGTATCTGGTTCGCGATCAGAATATCAGTCTGTATTTTTTCTCTGAATATGCAAATATTTCCAATAAGAGTCCTCAGGCAGAAACTATAGTTGGTACCAAATTCGATAATAAAGTGTTTACTTTTACCATTGGATTGGGAAAGCGATTTGATATTTTTAATAAACTTGAAATATTTTCGAGTTATAAACAGATTACATCCCCTTATGCGATCAAAGGAATAACCGCATCAGGTAATGAAACTGATATCGTACCAGCCCTCGCACTTCAGTACACGCATGACTCACGCGATTTAAAACAATTCCCTGACCGGGGTGTATTTTATACATTTTCTTCATTATATAATGGTTTTAATATCGATGATGTTAGCTATTACTCTGTAAATAGTGATTTCCGGTATTATTTCCCTCTCGTTTCTTCTCTGACCGGTAAAGTAAAATTAGCAAGTCAGCAGAGATTTGGAAGAAATATCCCATTCTATAATTATGCCTATCTTGGTCTTGCCGATGAAGTGAGGGGACACAGAACAGACAGGCGTGAGGGGAAAAAAAGCTATTTTGCTTCATTCGAACTTAAATATCCGCTGATTCCAATGTTTGACCTTATTCTCGATCTGCCGCTCATTCCCCGGCAGCTCCAACAGGCCAAAACTGCACTTTATTTGACGCTTTTTGCTGATGCCGGTGCTGTGCAGAATGAAGGCACTCCTATTACATGGGGGAGTATTTATTCAGGTTACGGGGTGGGTATTGCAATACCGGCTCTGCCCTTTAATCTGGGGAGAATTGAATACGCTTTTAATAAATTAGGAAAAGGAGAACTGATTATTGATCTCGGTATCTCCTTCTGAAGCCGGACTTTTCTATTTCCCTAAAATAGTTACTGAAGAGAAAATCGCTTCAGTATCCGGCACAGATGAACTGAATCATCTTAGCAAGGTGATGCGCAAGCGAGCTGGTGAGCACATCTATATCACTGACGGGAGGGGTATTTTACTCCAGGGTGAAATAATGGAACTTTCTAAAGACAAGCTGACACTAAAGATTATTAGTTCTGAAATGCAGACCAATCCGCTTGAAAGATTCTCAATTCTTTTACCAATTCTTAAAAACCCTGACAGATTAGAATTTGCACTTGAAAAGTGCATCGAATTGGGGTTCACGCATTTTAAAATTGTCAAATACCAGCATTCTGTAAAGTCCTCTGTCAGTCTGGACAGACTGACATTAAAGGGAATTGCTGCAATGAAGCAATCTTTACGCACATTTTTACCGTCTCTTGAGTTCCATTCTTCACTTGAAAGCGCACTTTCCGGGGAAATAATACCCATTTATTTTGATCAATTTGCAAATAATGGAATTTTCAACGGTTTTCTTGATGCAGGAGGCAGTTATAACCTGGCTGTTGGACCTGAGGGGGGTTTTTCACGTTCTGAGCTGGAAATCCTGAAAACTGGTGATTGCTACCGTCTATCGGGAGGCCGGCTTCGCTCTGAAACCGCAATTATTACGGCTGCATCTTTTCTTGCAAATAAGTTAGATTTTCAATAAACTTGGCAGTCATAAAATTACATTATTTAACGTTTTCCGGGAGGAATGCATGGCTTTTTACTTAAATAAAATTCAATTAATCGGAAATCTTGGTCAGGATGCCGAGACCAGAACAACCACAACCCAGGTTGCCATAACTTCTTTCAGCGTAGCCACTGAAAATAGTTATAAAAACAAGGATGGAGAGTGGGTTCGCGAGACCACCTGGCACAGGATTACCTATTTTAATGCTTCAGATTTTTTAAGAGAAAATCTCAAAAAAGGTTCAAAAGTTTATGTCGAAGGTAGATATCGCTCACGCGAATACACCGATAAAGATAATATAAAAAAGACTGCTTGGGAGGTAATTGCCGAGCAGATCATACCTCTCTCCTACAAGGGCACTCGGACAACTGAGGAGCCGTCAACTGATTATAGCGCCGGTGCGGCAACAGCGATGCCTCCGGCGACAGATGTACCGCCTTCAGACGGCGACCTTCCATTTTAATCACTAAATTGGAAACCGAGTTACTTATTCAATTTGGAGCACTCGTACTTTTGTTCGGGTGCTCAGCTTTTTTTTCCTCCTCTGAAGTAGCACTTTTCTCATTGCAGAAAAACAAGCTGGCTTCAAATTTTTCCCGCTATCCGCTTGCGTTTCGGTATATAGAGTATCTTCTTCACTATCAGAAAAATCTTCTTGTTACAATTCTTGTAGGGAATACTGTTGTAAATGTCGCGGCCTCTATTTTATCCGTTTCAATCGTGATGAAGGTTGCTGATGAGTTTAACATCCCGTCACATATTGCTTTATCATTTGAAATAATTGTACTTACTTTTTTTATTTTGATTTTCGGTGAGATAATTCCTAAGGTTGCCGCAAGAAAAAACCCTGTTAGGTTATCCCGTTTGTTTTCTTATCCTCTGTATTGGATAAACGCAATTCTCTTTCCGATTGCTGAATTTTTAACGCAAATTCTTTCTGCTGTTTTTTCAAAGATTCGTATATCTGACACTCGCGGAACCCTTTCACAAAGCGATATAAAGAATATTACCGAACTTGGCAAAAAGAAAGGCGGACTGGTTGATGATGAGCATGATTTAATTCAAAGTGTGCTTGAATCCCGCGAACTGACTGTTGAAGAAATTATGACGCCACGGGTGGATGTTATTTCTGTTCCTGAGAATACTAATCTGCAAGAATTTGTTTCTCTTTCACTTTCTTCTTCACACAGCAGAATACCTGTTTACAGAAATAGTATTGACACGATAATTGGCCTTATATATGGGAAAGATATTATTCCTCTGATGGGTGATTTGAAGAGTTTTGAACAATATTCAATTTCAAGATTTATCAGGCCTGCAATTTTCGTGCCTGCCCAGAAAAAAATTCGTGAGATGTTCCGTGATTTTCAGGAAAAGAAAATTCATTTTGCAGTGGTTGTTGATGAATTTGGCGGCACACTCGGCGTAATAACACTTGAAGATGTAATACAGGTTCTCATCGGGGAGGATGACGCAGAACTTGAAAGAGGGGACACTCTGATATTGAAATTACGGGAGGGAGTATATGAAGTTGATGCCGGAGCACGACTTTCGGTTATTTTTGAATATCTGAATATACCGTTTATTGAATCGGATTATGAAGCAGATACGGTCGGCGGATTGATACTTGAAAGGGCAGGAAAAATACCGGAGAAAGGTTTTTCAATAGAGTGTGGTAACTTCCGTCTTACTGTGCTCGAAAGAGACCAAAACAGGTTAACTAAAATACAGTTTTACAAGACAAAATGAAAACCGGCTGTTTCCTGAAGGGATTTATTATTTCCACAGTACTGCTTGCAGTGGTTTTATATATAGCCATAAATAAATTTGATGATTATTTAGCCAAACCGGTTAAAAAATATTTGGTTGAAGTTGCCAAAGATGAGTTTATTAAAGAACTGGATATCGCAAAACTTGAAGTGTCCAAAGATTCAGTATCTGCTTTTCTAAACCGTGCAGGCGAAACTGTGATAGCATTACCCGGGTTAGGCAGCCAGGCAATAAACAGCTTTGCGGATTCACTGGGAAGAGTGTTCGCGGATCAGACAATAACGGCTAAAGAATTTGAACGATTAAACTATTTATTAGAAGAGTTAAAACAAAATGAAAAATGAGAGAAAAACAGAATTAAAGGTTGGCATTACGGTTATGTTCGCCATAATCTTTTTTTTATGGGTTTTTGGCTGGGCCAAGAACTACTCGCTTTCGGATTCAAGGAAGGAAGTAGCGGTACTTTTTGACAATGTCGCCGGGTTGGAAATTGGTGATCAGGCAACAGTAAATGGCGTGAGAAAAGGATTTGTTGAATCTGTTACCATTCATAAAGATGGCGTTCATGTCATCCTCTCATTTGAATCTGATACAAAACTGCAAGAGGATGCGCTGTTTTCAGTCACTATGCTTGATCTGATGGGGGGTAAAAGAGTTGAGGTGAACCCTGGTATTTCTGCAAATGAGATCGACTATTCAAAGACACATCAGGGGCAGTTTGTGGCTGACATTCCGAAAGTCATGGAATTGGTCGGAAATTTCAGCGGTTCCATTCCATCAATTATGAATAAAGTTGATTCTTCACTCACTGCGCTTAACAGTCTGGTTTCTGATATGCAGATGCAAAATAGCATACGGAATTCGGTGAGTAATCTGGAAGATATATCAATAAAACTGAATGCCATGATAAGTGAAAACAGAAATGGTATTAAAACTCTTGTTCAAAATTCTGTTGATTTGACAAATGAAACAAAACAGTTAATTGGCGACAACAAGGAGCTGATAAATACAACTTTACGGGATGTTAACTCACTGCTTCAGAATACTGATAAGGTAATCAAGGAAATTGAAGGTCTGCTCACCGAAACAAAAAATAAAAACAATTCTCTCGGTAAAGCGCTTTATGATGACAAACTGATTTCTGATCTTCAGGAAACTCTTTCAACCGTAAAAGAACTCACAAAAGTTTTAGTAGATCAGCTTAAAGGCGAAGGCGTAAATGTTAATGCAAAAATCGATCTTTTTTAGTTTTTTATATTGCCTTTTTTTAATCAGCAGCGTTACTGCTCAAAACGGACCTTTAGTTCGTTCGGAGAATGGAGTAGTTGTATCTGCTGAAAAACTCGCTTCTAAAGTCGGGATAACGATACTTAAACAGGGGGGGAATGCCGTTGATGCAGCAGTAGCAGTTGGCTTTGCTCTTGCAGTAACTTACCCGGTTGCCGGTAACTTGGGAGGAGGTGGATATATGGTAATTGTTTTTCCGGACGGTAAAAGCACAACTATTGATTATCGTGAAACCGCGCCTTTTCTGGCAACACGTGATATGTATCTTGATGAAAAGGGAGAGTTTTTACCAAACCTTAGTCAGAAAGGAGCACTGTCAGCCGGTGTTCCCGGATCAGTTGCCGGACTTATATATTCTCATAAAAAATATGGTAAGTTAGATTTTAGCAAAGTTATTCAACCGGCTATTAACCTTGCCGCTGATGGTTTTCCGCTCCCTTATCAGACTGCTGAGTCGTTCGAAAATAATCACAAAGTATTCAGTGAATTTCCTTCATCAATGAAAGTATTTTCAAAAGAGGGAAAACCATATAAATACGGAGAAGTATTTAAGCAACCCGATTTGGCTAAAACACTTACCCGCGTTAAAGATTTCGGGTTTGCAGGTTTTTATGAGGGGGAGACGGCAGATTTGATTGTTGCTTCTATGAAGAAAAATAACGGCATAATAACTCACGATGATCTTAAACGATATACACCGGTCGAACGGGAAGCATTACGAAGTACATTTCACGAGTTTGAGATTGTTTCGATGGGACCTTCTAGCTCTGGCGGCGTTACTCTCATCAATATGCTGAATATCCTCGAAAATTTTAAAATTGAAAAAAATGAGTGGGGTAGCAGCCGATATCTTCACCTTCTTACAGAAACCATGAAATTGGCTTATGCTGACAGAGCTGAACATCTTGGTGACCCGCAATTTTTTCCGGTACCTACTGTCGGACTCACTTCTAAGGAGTATGCACATAAACGATCAAAGCTTATCGGCGACAATGCAACACCCTCCGCTGAAACTTCATTTGGAAAGCCCGAGAGTGAACAAACGACACATTATTCAGTTTTTGACAAAGACGGAATTGCTGTGAGTGTAACTACAACCATTAACTCCGGTTATGGCTCAAAACTCGTGGTTGATGGAGCTGGTTTTTTGCTTAATAATGAAATGGATGATTTTTCTGCCAAGCCGGGTGTGCCAAATCAATTTGGTCTGGTGGGGAATGAAGCTAATGCAATTCAGCCGTTCAAACGTATGTTAAGCTCTATGACCCCGACCATCGTACTTAAAAATAACAGACCTTGGCTGGTAATCGGTACTCCGGGAGGTTCAACAATAATAACCGGAGTTTTACAGGTTGTTCTTAACGCAACACTTTTTAAAATGGATCTCAGAAGGGCTATTGACATGCCGAAGATACATCACCAGTGGTTGCCTGATGAAATCTACCATGAGAAATATGCGCTGAGCACAGATGTTGCTGATAACCTTAAAAAAAGAGGGCATATTATCGGTCAGACCCGGCAACTAAATCTGATGGAAGGGATTCTTATCGATCCGGAGACCGGAATCAAGTGGGGCTACAGCGATTCAAGAGGTAGCGGTTCCGCCGAGGGGTATTGATGATTATCGGCATAGGGACGGATGTCATTGAAATCACACGAATTAGAGAAAGTATTGAGAAATTCGGTGATAGATTTATCAGCAAAATCTTTACGGATGCAGAAGTGGCATATTGCAGCTCAAAAGCTGACCCCCCCCTCCATTATTCCGGCAGATTTGCGGTAAAGGAAGCTGTTGTAAAGGCATTGTCACATATTTATAAGGGCGCATACACCTTCCCGGAGATAGAAGTGCTGAATGAGGCAGATGGGATTCCAAAAGTCTATCTACGGGGACGGTTAGAGGGGGTATTGACGGGCAATCTGGTAATACATGTATCCCTGAGTCATTCTGTATCCGTTGCTTCGGGGATGGCCGTAATCAGCTCGGATTGACCTTTTCCCCCCTTAATTTCTCCCGGACTCCAAATTTGCCTTAGAAAGACACCTTCCTTTTTAATATATTTAAAGTTTGGGTAGGCAAAAATATCCCAAAAAATAGCTAAAAACGAATAATCTGAGAACTGCAATAATCCGGCACGTTACCATATAAGCGAGGTGGTCTTCGAAGCAAGAGAAAAAAAATTCGGTTCACTCAATGCCAAAGTTCTGGTTTTAAACCAGAGCTATGAGCCGCTCACGCTTTGCACGGTAAAAAAAGCCGTTATATTACTTCTTCTCGGTAAAGCAGAAGTAGTGATTAAGGACTCCCGTAAGCAGGTTAAATCAGTCAGCCGGGCTTTAGAATATCCCAGTGTTATCAGATTGAAGCGCTATATTCAAATGCCTTACAAAAAAGTGGTTCTGACCAGAAAAAATATCCTGCGGAGGGATGGGTACAGGTGTGGTTATTGTGGCAGAGGTGATCTTCCGCTAACTGTTGACCATATCATACCAAAGGCACGCAATGGCGCGGATTCATGGGAGAATCTCGTTTGTGCCTGTACCTCCTGTAATAACCGTAAAGGAGATCGTACACCCGCGGAAGCTAATATGAAAATGCTTATTCGGCCTACGGTGCCCAGTCATATTCTGTTTATTAAAAACAGTATGGGCAGGATTGAAGAAACTTGGAAACCTTACTTATATTTAAGCTGAATTATTGTTAATACAATGAAGAAAAAAAGAATCCTCAGCGGAATGCGTCCGACCGGGAAACTTCATCTTGGTCATTATGTGGGCGCTCTCGAAAACTGGATTTCCCTCCAGAATGAATATGATAATTTTCACCTGATTGCTGATTATCACGTCCTGACCACTCGCCTTGAGACTGCAAATATTTACCAGGACTCAATTGATATGCTCATTGACTGGCTTGCTGCAGGGCTTGATCCGGAAAAAAGTCCTATGTTTCGTCAGTCACAAGTCAAAGAGCATGCAGAACTGCATCTTATTTTTTCAATGTTAATTGCAGAAAACCGGCTAAAGAGAAATCCTTCTCTGAAAGATCAGATTCGTGATCTTCATATTGAAAATGTTTCTTATGGTCATCTTGGTTATCCGGTTTTGCAGGCAGCGGATATTCTATTGTACAAGGGGGACCTGGTTCCGGTTGGGGAAGATCAGCTTCCGCACATTGAAATTACCAGAGAAATTTCTCGTTCATTTAACAGAACTTATGGAGAAGTATTTCCTGAACCGAAACCAAAGTTATCTGTATTCGCCCGCCTGACTGGTTTAGACGGCAACGCGAAAATGAGTAAATCATTAAACAACAGCATTTTACTCTCAGATGAGCCGGCGATTGTAGAAGCTAAGATTAAAAAAGCAGTAACAGATCCTCTCAAAGTAAGGAAAGGTGATCCGGGAAGACCCGAAATCTGTACCATTTTTTCCTATCACAAAAAATTTAATCCGGAAGAAGTTCCGGCTATAGACCGCGATTGCAGAAGCGGTGCATTGGGCTGCGCAGATTGTAAGAAAAAAATTATTATAGCAATTAATAACTTTCTCGCGCCATTTATAGAAAAAAGAAAAGCACTGGAATCACAACCTGATTTTGTTCTTGATATCCTTAATGATGGAGAAGTTAAAGCTAAAAAAGTTGCTTCTGAAACCATGAGTGAGGTCAGACAAGTAATGAGGATTGGCTGATTGTATAAAGTACGGCTGGATCACTTTGAAGGTCCTCTTGATCTGCTTCTTTTTTTTATCAGACGTGATGAGATTGATATCTATGATATTCCAATTGCAAAAATTACCGGAGAATTTCTGGACTATGTAAATCTTATTCAGATGCTTGATCTCGAAACAGCCGGCGATTTTATCCTTATGGCTTCAATGCTTATGCATATAAAGGTAAGGATGCTGCTTCCGAGAGAAATTAATGAAAAGGGTGAGGAGATTGATCCTCGTGCTGAACTGGTCGCGAGACTGCTTGAGTATAAGCGTTATAAGGAAATGTCTGAAGATTTGGGCTTTATGGAGTCAGCAGCCAGAAAAATTTCTTTCCGGGGTTATTACGATGAGGATGTAACGGAAACCTTTGCTGATACTGAAAAATTTCTGAAGAATATTACAGTTTTTGACCTTGCAAAGGCATTCAAGAGAGTGATGGATCAGCAGAAACCGGAAGTGATGCACGAAATAAAAAAAGTAAGTGTTACAATAGATGAACAAATCTCATTCGTGAAATCAAAACTCGCTGAATATAAAGAATTGCATTTTATGAGTCTGATCAACAGCATGCAGGAAAAAATCAGAATAGTTGTTACATTTATAGCACTCCTTGAATTAGCCAAAATGGGAGAAATCGGGATTCGCGAATCCTCAGAGTTTAATGATTTTGTCGTTTATAATATAAGTTAATGGATAGTCTTTATAATAATATAGTTGAAGCTCTGATTTTTTCATCTGATGAGCCAATTCCGCCAAAGCAAATCATTGAAGCGATAAAAGGCATTGATGGTGAAGATATCGAAATCTCAGAGGAAGATATTGAGCATTGTGTTGATGAGCTGAATAAAAAGTATGAAGATAATAACTTTTCTTTCAGACTAACCCGAATTGCAAGGGGATTAACATTCGCGACAAAGCCGGAATTCGCTAAATATCTGGGATTCCTTTCCACCGAAAAAAGCAAGAGGCGGCTTAGCCCCGCAGCACTCGAAACACTTGCTATCATTGCATATAAGCAGCCCATTACCAAACCGGAGTTAGAAGCCATACGCGGCGTTAATTCTGATTATATTCTTAATATGCTGCTTGAAAAATCATTGATAACCATAACCGGTAGAGCAGAACGGATTGGCCGTCCTTTGCTGTATGGTACTACAGACGAATTCTTAAAATATTTCGGGCTTTATAAGATTTCTGATTTGCCCAAACCCCGCGAAATTGAAGAAATAATGCAGGATGAAGATTTTCAGGAGCAGCGCAGGAAAATATATATGAATGCGCTGGAAGAGGCGGCTGAGGCATCTGAGTCATCGTTAGAAACTTCTGAAAATACTGTAAGCAGTTTTGACGGCGCAGATATTTCTGATAATACAGATAGTTTTGATAACCCCGATGAAGATATAAATTTAAATCTTCCCGAAATTGATGAAACGGATTCAGATGATACGACTCAATAATTATATCGCAGCTTCCGGGATATGCTCCCGCAGGCAGGCCGATGAATATATAAAGCAGGGCAGAGTTGATGTCAATCGTAAGACAGTAACCGATTTTGGAGTATTTATTGATCCGGAGAATGACGATGTCAGATTTGACGGTGAAAGGATAAAACCAAAAGAACATATTTATATTCTTCTTAACAAGCCAAAAGGGGTTGTATCAACTACCGCGGATGAAAGAGGCCGTAAGACAGTAATAAACCTGATTAAAACAAAGGAAAGAATCTTTCCTGTCGGTCGTTTGGATTATAACACGACCGGTGTGATTCTTCTTACAAATGATGGTGACTTTACCAATGTGATGCTCCATCCTGGTAACAAAGTTCCAAGAACTTATATCGCTGAAATTCACAAACCCCTTTCGGAAGAAGATCAGCAAAAACTGGAAAAAGGATTTGTTTTTGAAGGTAAATTCTCAAAGTTTGAAAAGATTAAGGTTCAAAAAAGAGGAGAAGTAGTTGAGGTAACTGTTACTGAAGGAAGGAATCATTTCGTTAAAAATCTTTTCAAAAAACTTGGCTACTTTGTTAATGAATTACACAGAAAAGCTTATGCGAATTTCAATGATAAAGATTTGCCTTCCGGTGCATACAGATTTATAACCAAAAGTGAAATAAAGTCTTTTTATAAGAATTATGTATCTGAATAAATTTTTTATAATCTTATTTACATTTTGTATTGTCTCTGGCGCGGTATTCGCGCAAAATGAATCATTTTCCGCAAAATCATCCACAACACTGGAAGAACTGCGGAATGAGTTCGATCAATTATTTGATGATCCGGATTTTTATAATGCACAGTGGGGCGTATGTGTTCAATCATTGGAGACCGGTGAATTCCTATACCGCCGAAATGAGAATAAACTGCTTATGCCGGCGTCAAATCTTAAATTAGTGACAACTGCCTCAGCGCTTCAATTGCTTGGTGCGGGATATAAGTTCCGGACGGAAATCGGTTATTCCGGTAAAATTGAAGGTTCATCTCTCAAGGGTGATTTAATAGTAAAGGGTTTCGGAGACCCTACGATCAGTGGAAGATATACAAAGGATGATGTTCTTAAATATTTTAATGACTGGGCTGACAGTCTCCTTAATTTCGGAATTGAAGAAATTACCGGTAATATTATTGGTGATGATAATGCCTTTGATGATGTAGGTTTAGGCAATGGATGGTCATGGGATTATGAAAGTTACTGGTACTCTGCCCCGTCTGGAGCGCTTTCACTTAATGATAATTGCGTAGATATTATTGTGACGCCTGCCAAAAGAGGGGATAAGGCAGATATAAAAATTATTCCGGATAATAAATATAGCGTAATTGTAAACCGAGTAATAACGGTACCGTTTGATTCTTCAGCAGGAATAGAAATTTACCGTGAAAGAGGCACAAACGTTATAACAGTTTCCGGTAAAATAAGAGAGACCGGTAAACCGGTTAAACTTTTCGCTACCGTAAATAACCCCACTCAATATTTTGTTGTAGTGCTTAAAGATGTTCTGCGGGAAAAAGGAATAAATGTTCGGGGATTTGCAATAGATATTGATGATCAGCAGAGTGATGCTGAATCAGATTTCAGACTATTATTCACGCATGAGTCGCCGGCGCTTACAGAAATTATAAAGGTTATAAACAAGAATAGTCAGAACTTTTTCGCGGAACAATTACTCAAGGCAATTGCCTATGAAAGAACAGGATTGGGAACTTCATCCGGTGGAATTCGTCAGATTAAGCAGATATCTCCGCGAATGGGAATTAATTCAGACAATTTTACTATGGCTGATGGTTCTGGTCTTTCGCGCTTAAATCTCGTATCTGCTCAGCAATTGGTTTCATTGCTGCGCTATATGTATCAGTCTGATAATTTTAATGATTTTTATAATTCACTGCCTATTGCAGGTAAAGATGGTACACTGGCAGACCGGATGAGAAAATCGGCTGCATTTGAAAAGATTCGTGCTAAGACCGGATATATCGGCGGGGTGAGAAGTCTCTCAGGTTATGCGATGACTGCTGACGGCGAAACGGTCGCTTTTTCAATGATTGTAAATAATTTTACAGTTCCACTCGTGCTTGCTGAAAATTTACAGGATATGATTTGTCTGCGGCTTTCAACACTTAGAAGAAAATAGGAGAATACTTGGAACATTTAATTGTAGAAGATGCTAATAGTCTTATTGAAAGAAGAATTGAAGAAATTAAACTGCTGCAGGAACGCGGGGTAAATGTATTTGCTTATTCATTCGATACAGATTCGAATGCGGCAAAAATAAAACAGGAATTTGCAGATGACTCATCTGCTGATGTTGCAATTGCCGGAAGGATTATGGCTATCCGCCGTATGGGAAAAGCCAGTTTTGCTTCAATTCAGGATCAGACAGGGAAAATCCAGATATATATTAAAAAAGATGACGTGGGCGAAGTCTATGAGAATTTTAAACTTATGGATATTGGTGATATCATCGGAATAAGGGGTTATACCTTCAGAACTAAGACCGGTGAAATTTCTGTCCACTGTAAAGAACTGGTTTTGTTGGCTAAAGCAGTAAGACCTATCCCCATAGCTAAGGAAGTTACTGATGAGCAGGGTGATAAGACGGTTTTTGACCAGTTTGCTGATAAGGAACTCCGTTACCGGCAAAGATATGTTGACCTGATTGTGAATCCCGAAGTCCGGGATGTGTTTATTAAAAGAAGCAAAATCATCACTGCAATGAGAAGGTTTTTAGATGATAACGGTCTTCTTGAAGTAGAAACGCCTGTGCTTCAACCACAATATGGCGGAGCATCTGCCAGACCTTTTGTTACTAATCATAATGCTTTAGGTATTCCGCTCTATTTAAGAATAGCTGATGAGCTTTATCTCAAAAGACTTATCGTAGGCGGTTTTGAAGGAGTATATGAGATTTCCAAGGACTTCAGAAATGAAGGTATGGATAAAACTCATAATCCTGAATTTACGATGATGGAATGTTACGTCGCCTATAAAGACTATAACTGGATGATGAATTTTGTTGAGGAAATGGTTAATTACATAGTCTCAACCGTGTTCAAAAATACTTCTTTTGATGTTGATGGTGTTACTATCAATTTTGGCGGTAGTTGGAACAGAGTAAGTATGGTTGAAGAAATTAAAAAGAAAACCGGGCTGGATATACTAACCGCTTCAGCAGATGAATTAGCAGTTGCAGTTAAAAAATATGGCGGGGAGACCGGTGAGGTTCGCACCAGAGGTAAACTTATTGATGAACTGTTCAGTGTAACTGTTCAACCGGAGTTAATTCAGCCGTCATTCGTTATTGATTATCCGGTTGAAATTTCTCCTCTTGCAAAAAAGCACAGAGAAACTCCGGGGCTGGTTGAACGTTTTGAAGGATATATATGTGGCAGGGAAATTTGTAATGCTTTTAGTGAACTGAATGATCCGTTTGATCAGCATGACAGGTTTAAACAACAGCTTGCTGACCGTGATTCAGGTGATGATGAAGCGCAGGTTCTGGATGAAGACTTTATTAATGCGCTTCAATACGGTATGCCACCTACTGCCGGTCTCGGCATTGGAATTGACCGACTGGTAATGCTTTTAACCAATCAGCCATCAATCCGGGATGTCATTCTATTTCCGACAATGAAACCGCTCACATAAATGAAGCAGTTTTCTTTTTTGCTTATTTTTCTCACTGGTCTCTTAAACAGTCCGGTGCTTCATGCGAGCGGAAGTGATTCATCTTTATATATCAGTAAACATGAGTTGATGAATCTCGCAAGATTCAAACCGGGTATCTCATACGAGATGAATCTGACTGACACCTATCCGCCGGTTGATGTAAATGCACAAAAGATAGACTACCTAATGTTTGGATTGCTTGGTTCGGCAACTATTGGTACCGGATTAGGTGTACACTTTTATCAGGCAAATGCCTGGTGGAAAGATCAGAGAACAGGATTTAAATTTACCAATGACTGGGAATACGCTCTCTGGATAGATAAAGTTGGGCATTTTTACGGAACCGGATTAATGCAGCATGTTTTTTCGGCTGCTTTAGAAGGTGCTCAATTTAATTTGGAGAATGCAGCTTGGATTGGTGCCGGTCTGGCGCTTAGTTTTCAATTGTTTGTTGAAATAGAAGACGGATTTGGTCCTCAGTGGGGTTTTAGCCCCGGTGATGCTTTATTTGATGTTTTAGGTGCATCCTATCCTGTTTTGCAATATTATTATCCGCATCTGAAAAATTATCAGATGAAATTCAGCTATTATCCAGTTGATCTTAATAAGGTTAGCCCTAAATCAGGTCAAAAGCATATATTGATTGATGATTATTCAGGACAAAAATTCTGGCTTTCGTTCAGAATGAAAAATCTTTTACCATACGACATAGCAAAAATATGGCCATCATGGTTAGCGCTCGCGGTTGGCTATGGTGTTAAAAACCTGGATGGCTCAGGAGGTGGTCAGAAAGATGTATATATAGCTCTCGACCTTGATGTTGAAGCATTACCTCTTCATGGAAAAACCTGGGGTTTTATAAAAAATACGTTAAATTATGCACATTTCCCGATGCCCGGTGTTAGGGTGACAAATAATGTGGCTTTTTTCGGTCTTTGTTATTAGAGTGTTTTGAAATTAAGTATTATTATTCCTACATTAAATGAAGAAAAACTTCTTCCGTTTCTGTTAAATCAACTTCAGGATATTAAAAAAGAATATACTGAAACTGAGATCATTATATCAGACGGTGGTAGTAAGGATAAAACTCTTTTGATAGCTGAAGAATTTGGCTGTACAATAGTCACTGATGATACTGCAAAAGGAAATATTGCATCCGGCAGAAATTTTGGCGCCTCTCATTCATCAGGTGATGTGCTGCTTTTTATTAATGCTGATATACGTTTTCAGAATCCTTTGGCTTTTTTTGATTATACCTATAATAAATTTTCAAGCAGTGGATTTGCCGCGATGACATGTTACGTCAGAACGTTCCCGGAGGAGTCTCGGCTGGCGGATGATGTTTTTCATTCATTTTACAACGCCTATTTTATTTTCTTAAATATTATTGGTATTGGAATGGGCAGGGGAGAATGTCAGGTAGTAAAAAGAGATGTCTTTAACTCAGTTAATGGTTATAATACACTTTTAGCTGCCGGTGAGGATTTTGATTTGTTCAGAAGAATAAAAAACGCCGGTCATAAAATATTTTTTAATAAAAATTATACTGTATTTGAATCTCCCAGACGTTACCGCAAATTAGGATATTTTGGTGTGGCTTCTTTGTGGACTAAAAATGCAGTTTCCATACTGCTGAAGAATAAATCCATTTCCAAAGTTTGGGAGCAGGTGAGATAGTGATTTTTCGTGCTTTACTTTTGATTACCTTTTTTTTATGTAACATCTTTCCGCAGGAATTTCTTGTTAGTAGAAATCATCCCGTCAGCAGTTTCGTTGAACGACATTTTACTTTGTCTGGTAAAACTTTTGAGAGTTTTTTGTATCCTTTGCACCGTGACATTATTTTTTCAGCTTTAAAGGAAATAGAATCATCCGGTAACTCTCTAAGTGAAATTGACAAAAACCTGCTTCAGCAATATCTGTCTGAGTTCGGACAACAATCTGACAGCAACATACAGTATTTTACCAATTTCGATAATTATCAGTTCTTTTCTCCTAAGGAAAGTTATTTTTATTACAGCCAGAGCAATGACTCTTTTAGTGTTGGTATAAATCTAATTGCTGAAATTGGATTTCATTCAAATTTTGAATCAGGCAATTCATCCAGAACAGTGCTCCTTGGCGGAGATCTTTCTGCAAGACTGGGAAAACATCTTACCTTCAATCTCAGAGGATTAAATGGAATATTTTCGGGCGCTAAGGCATCTATTACTAATCAGAGACGGTACAACTCTAATTATAAACTGATGGATGACCCTAATTCAGCGTTCTATGATGAGACTGAGGGGAATGTTTCACTGACATATCCCGGTGTGAGTTTTACACTGGCGCGGGGTGATTTGTCCGCTGGGATGGGCAGATTTACGCCTATGATCAGGGATTTGTACCCCCGAAGTGATTATTTCTCCCTTAATTTGTCCTATGGGATATTAAATTATACTTTTGCCCATGGTACGCTTCTCGCTGATCCGTCCTATCTCTCAGACAGTATAACCGGTGGCATTAGGGAGATTCCGGAGAAATTTGTTGTATTTCACAAAGCTGCGTTTAATATCGGCGATAAGATTAAACTCCATTTTGGCGAGATGGTCGTTTATTCAGGCAGGGGAATGGATTTAGGTTATCTTAATCCCTTTAATTTTTACAAAACTGTGGAACATTCTAGAATTGACCGGGACAATACTGCTCTTTTTAGTGCTTTTGAGGCAGTTTTGCCATATTCCTCAAAATTCTTTTTAACTCTTCTCATGGATGATATTGATTACGCCAAATTGGGGAGTGGTTGGTGGGGGAATCAGACCCTGTTACATACCGGATTAACGGTTTTTCCGGTAATTACGTCTATACCCATTGAATTTAGTCTTGAAATTTTACAAATTCAGCCCTATGTTTTCTCTCACAGGATAAAAAGAAATAATTTTGCTAATTTGTCAGTACCGGTTTGGGGGGAGTTTTCGCCAAATTCGATGAACTATTTGCTATCTTCAGGGGTATGGCTTTCTGATAAATTGCAAACAAAATTGAGCTATATGTTTACCCTGAGGGGATTGAACGAATATGATTCGGCCGGAAATCTGATTAAAAATTTTGGTGCAAATATCAATGAAGGACACCGTTCATTTGATTCGGAATCGATCGGATTTTTGGATGGAATCCGAGATGAAATGCATACGTTGGAAGCTGAGGTGATTTATCAGCCGGCAAATAACTATTTTCTGAAACTGTATTATAAATTTTCTGATTCTGATGTCAGAACTATTAACTTTGCTTCATTTTACATAACAATTAAAATCTGAAAAGGGCCAAAATGAATTTTAAAAAGTTCCGGATACCACTATTAGTCTTAGTTCTTACTGCCGGTATTTTGTTAGGGACTCAAATTCAAAAAGTTATCTCAGGAGATAACCTGCTGGAGAATATCAAAAAATTTAATGATGTTCTTACATTTACTGAGAGATATTACGTTGAAGATGTTGATACCCAGAAACTTGTTGAATCTGCCATAAAAGGGATGCTCAATGAGCTTGACCCTCATTCGGTCTATATTCCGGCCAAGCAGATGCAGTCAGTTGAAGAAGAGTTTCGAGGTGATTTTGAGGGTATAGGAATTGAGTTTCAGATAGTAAATGATACGTTGACTGTCGTAACCCCGATTACAGGCGGTCCAAGTGAGGCGCTCGGCATCATGGCAGGTGACAGAATTATTAAAATCGATAGTACAAATGCAGTTGGTTTTACCAATGATGATGTAAGAAAGCGGCTGAGAGGTCCTGCAGGTACAAAAGTAAAAGTACTAATCGTGCGAGCCGGGGTGAAAGACCCGATTGAATATGAAATAACAAGAGACAAAATTCCCCTGTATTCTGTTGATACTCATCTGATGCTTGATGATAAAACCGGTTACGTAAGCATTTCTCGCTTTGCTGAAAAAACCACGGATGAACTGATGGAAGCACTTGTGGATTTAGATAAAAAAGGAATGACACAGTTAGTGCTTGATTTAAGAAATAATCCCGGCGGATACTTAAACCAGGCATTCCAGATTGCTGACCTTTTTATTGAAGGAAATAAGAAAATTGTATATACGCGCGGAAGGAGACCTGAGTTTAACGAAGATTATTTCTCAAGCCGTACATATCCTTATGAAAAGTTGCCGATTATTGTTCTTATCAACAGGGGCAGTGCATCAGCAAGTGAAATTGTTTCAGGTGCAGTTCAGGACTGGGACAGAGGTTTAGTCGTTGGAGAAACTTCATTCGGCAAAGGATTAGTGCAAAGACAGTTTCCTCTGCCGGATGGAAGTGCAATCAGATTAACAATTTCTGAGTACTTTACTCCTTCCGGTCGTCTTATTCAAAGGAAGTACAAAGATAAAAAAGAGTATTATGAAGATATTGCCGATAGGGAAGAAGAACCTGAAGGCGATAATATTGACCATTCAACCGAAAAGGATACAACGCGACCGGTGTTTAAAACCAATAAAGGAAGAGTTGTGTATGGAGGTGGCGGTATTACTCCTGATTATTTGATCAAAAATGACAAGATTACGGACCTTACAACATCACTGCTGAGAAAAAATGTGTTCTATCTTTTCGCATTACAATATCTTGATAAAAACGGCAGTGCTATCAAAAATAAGTTCAACGGTGATCTTGAAAAGTTCAAAAGCGAATTTTTAATTACTACTGATCTTTTTAATCAATTTCTCACTTTTGCAAAAGAAAGAGATGTTACCGTTTCGGATGATGATCTGAAAAATGATAAAAAGTATATTGAAGCCCGCCTCAAAGCACAAATTGCCAGAAGCTATTGGAAGAATGAGGGCTGGTATTCAGTGCTTCTGACTCAGGATAGTTATGTGAGCAAGGCAATGACGCTTTTTGACCGCGCAAAAAGTATGGCAGGTATCTAATATCATGAATAAGATTCTGCTGTATTGCGGAATTACTACACTGCTGTTAGTTTCCGGTTATATATTATATCCGGCATCAGCAAAAGGTTCTGTCCCTGTTAAGTTGCAAATTCCAGCGGCTGAAGCCGGGCTGCGACCAGGTGAAGAGATAACTTATCTGGTGCGATATGGATTTATAAAACTTGGTGAAATACGGCTAAAAGTCATAAATCAGAAAACTGAGAAGGGGGAGATTCTTTATAATACGATCGGGTATATAGATTCATACCCGGGATTACCATTCGTGGATTTGCATCAGATTTATGAAAGCAAAATTAACAAAAACTATTTTAGCAATTTTTTCAGAGGAACAGTTAAAAAAGAAGAATATACAACTTTCACTGAGTACTACTTTGATTATCCGAATAAATCACTCAAAGTAAAGAAAGGGAAAGTTCATCCTTACGAATTGTGGACGGATTCTACCGGAGTGGCTGAAACAGAGTACCATGACGGGCTTTCAATCTTTTACTGGGCAAGAATGAATCTTGGTCAGAAAAAAACAGTGAAAGTTCCGTGCTTTGTTAATGAAGAAAAAGTTTTTACTTTAGTAAATTACTACAGTAAACCTGAAAAGATGGAAATAGATGCAGTTGATTACGAGATACCAGTATGGCGATTAGATGGACATACTGATTTTGTAAGCGTATTTGGTCTGACCGGTCATTTTGAAGGTTGGTTTTCGCAGGATGAGGCGTGTATTCCTATTGTCGCAAAACTTAACGTAATTATTGGTAAGGTTACTGTTGAACTTATAAAATGGAAAAGACCTGGCTGGAATCCGCCTAAGGCAGAGAGTTAACAATGAAAACTATTATTCCGTACAAAGGTATCTCGCCGATAATAGATAAGAGCGTGTTTATTGCTGATGGCGTGAGAATTACAGGCAATGTCATTATTGGTGAAAAAAGCAGTATTTGGTATAATACCGTGATACGGGGAGATGTAAATAAAGTCCGGATAGGAAACAATACTAATGTGCAGGACAATGCTACATTACATGTTTCTCATGATTCGACACCACTCATTATCGGTGATAATGTTACAGTTGGTCACAATGCGATATTGCATAGTTGTGTTGTTGGAAGTAACGTTTTGATTGGTATGGGCGCAATTGTATTAGACAATACCATTATTGAAAATTTTTCAATGATTGCAGCCGGTGCAATGGTAAGACCACATTCAAAAATTGAATCTGGTAAACTTTACGGCGGAATTCCGGCTAAGTATATCAGAGAGTTAACACAGGATGAGATGGAGTATTTTCAGAAGTCCGCAGAAAATTATGCTGCTTATGCAGCCGATTATATGAGAGAGAAATAATGAAAAAAGGGCGGATTCATATTTCAATGCAAAAGAAGCTGAATTTGAAGGCGCCTGAAATTCGTTTGGTAGTCAGAAAAATGCAGTCTCTGATGGGTTTTGATATTGATGAATTAACGTTCTCCCTGGTTGACGATAATACTATCTATGAGATAAATCGTGAGTATCTGAAACACGATTATCCAACAGACATCATTACCTTTAATTATTCAGAAAAAAATCAGATATTCATTGACGGTGAAGTTTTGATTTCTTATGAAACCGCCCTGTTAAACGCAAAAAAATATGATGTTACCTTAGAAAATGAAATTACCCGACTGATAATTCACGGAGTCCTTCATCTATTAGGTTTTGATGACACTACTCCTTCAAAAAAAAGAGTTATGAAAAACAAAGAGAACGCTTTATTAAAGCAGATTCTTGATTCTGAAAATAAGTTTTAAAATTATTCAATGGCGAAAAAATTAGTACTGGTAGAGTCACCCTCAAAAGCTAAAACAATTAATAAATATCTTGGTAAAGACTATATTGTTGAAGCAACCATTGGGCATATAAAAAATCTTCCTAAATCAAAGTTAGGAATAGATGTAGATAATGGTTTTGTCCCTCAATTTGTAACAATACGAGGAAAAGGGGATACCGTAAAAAAAATTAAAGACTTAGCCAATAAAAGCTCTCATATATTTATTGCGACTGACCCTGACCGCGAGGGAGAAGCCATCGCTCAGGATATTGCGGATGTAATTGATGAAAAACATTCTGAAAAAATTTCGCGGGTGTTGTTTAATGAAATAACAAAAAATGGCGTAAAAAAAGGGATGGATGAGCCACGCCCGATAAATACTGATCTTGTTGCCTCACAGCGTGCACGCCGGGTTATGGACAGAATCATCGGTTACAAAATTAGTCCTTTCCTCTGGCGTTCTGTTGTTTCTGAAGCGGCAAATTCGCTTTCCGCCGGCAGGGTTCAGTCGGTTGCATTGCGGTTGATTTGTGAACGTGATGCTGAAATAGATGCTTTCATTGAACAAGAGTACTGGTCAGTTGGTTCAATTTTTCTTACCGATAAAAAGGAAGAAATTCATTCAAAACTTCACAGTATTGACGGAGTACAAATTAAAACTCCGGCAAAAGATAAAAAAGCTGATGAAAAAAACGAATCAGATACATCCGAGATTAAGCATACAAAATCAATGATAATTCAGAACGCCGGGGAAGCTGAAAATATCATTGCCAGAATAAAAAAGGTAAAAGATTTTGAAATAAGTAATATTGCAAGAAAGCATACTAAGCGCAATGCTCCTCCACCCTTTATAACCAGCACAATGCAGGCAGAGGCATCAAAAATGTTGCGCATGAGAGCAAAACAGACTATGATGTATGCTCAGCGGCTTTATGAAGGAGTTACTCTTGGGAGTGAAGGATTGGTCGGTCTTATTACCTATATGAGAACTGATTCAACCCGGTTGAGCGATGATATTTGCAAAGAAGCATCCGAATTCCTCAAGAACACGTATGGACCACAATATGCACCGGAAACTATTCCGGTATATGGCAAAAAGAAGGGGTCAAACGTACAGGATGCACACGAAGCAATCAGACCGACATCTTTAAAATACACTCCTGAATATGTTAAACCATTTCTTGATGATCATTCATTTAAACTTTACAGTCTCATCTGGAAGCGTTTTTTAGCCTCTCAAATGAAACCGGCTGAGTTTGAAACTACTGTTGTAGAAATAACCGGTAACGAATTTCTGTTTAAAGCTTATGGTCAGGTTCTGCTTTTTGATGGCTTCACAAAATTATATGTTGAGCAGGAGGAATCTTCAAAAGAAGAAGAGAGAGAGGAAGCAAAGAATGACAAAATACCGGCCGGATTAAATAAACATGATCAGCTTAAATTAAAAGTTGTCACTCCACATCAGCATTTTACAAAACCTCCCGGTCGATATACTGAGAGTTCTTTAATTAAAGAACTTGAAAGTCTGGGTATTGGAAGACCGAGTACTTATTCAATGATAGTAAGCACCATTGTTGACCGAAAATATGTTGAATCACGTGAACGAAAGATCTATGCAACCGAGCTCGGTAAGAAGATTAACGGAATTCTCATTGAAAACTTTCCCGGAATAATTGATACGGGCTTTACAGCAAAAATGGAATTAGAGCTTGATCAGATTGCTCAGGGAGAATATACTTACTCAGGTGTTTTAAATGATTTTTACAATCCATTTTCATCAGCGCTTTCAGTGGTTGAAGATAAAATTGAAAAAATTATCTGTGAGCTTTGCGGAGGTGAGATGGTTATTCGCTACGGCAGATTTGGTAAGTTTCTTTCCTGTAATAACTATCCTGATTGTAAAAATATAAAATCACTGAGAGAACTTGCCGCAGCTAATCAAGAACCGGAATATACCGGTGATACCTGTGAGAAATGCGGTTCAAGGACACTTTTCAGAAATGGAAGATTCGGTAAATTTATCGGGTGCGAAAAGTATCCGGAATGTGATTTTATAAAAAATATTACTCTCAATATTTCCTGTCCGAAATGTAAGGATGGAGAAGTTCTTGAAAGACGATCAAAACGAGGCAAAATATTTTACGGCTGTTCCCGTTATCCTGATTGTGATTTTGTAGCATGGAATAAACCCTCTATGACAAAATGTAACTCCTGCGGCTCGCCCTATATGGAAGAAAAATACTCAAAGAAAAAAGGAAAATATCTGCAATGCCCATCTTGTAAGGAGGAGATAATACTTGAACCTGTTGAGGAAGAGTCTTGAATGACGTCAGGACACTAATTAATAGTTTTCTGATTTATGCTGAAACTGTTTTACGGTATTCAGAAAATACGATAATCGCTTATCGTAAGGATTTAGAAAAATTTGCCGTATTTTGTGAAAATTCCGGTAAAAGTGATATTGCTCTCCATTCAAACCGGACAATTATGGGATTTATGGCGGAACTTAACCGTGAAGACCTTTCAAAAACTTCGGTTTCGCGCTATCTTTCTTCTGTCAGGAAATTCTATAGTTATTGTCTTCAACAGGGCATTTTGTTACATTCTCCTGCTAAAGGAATTTCAAACCCGAAACTGCAAAAACTACTTCCCGATACAATTTCTCAGTCAGAATATGTAGATCTTGAAAAAAAAATGTCATTTTCACTTGACTCTGAGTCAAATTATGTTAAGTTTATGGTAGCATCAGTTTTTGAATTATTATACGGATGTTCATTGAGAGTTTCTGAAGTTTGTTCTGCCAAAGTTCATGACTATAATGGAAAAGAGGGGACCCTTAGAATTACGGGCAAGGGCAATAAAACACGTATTGTGCCTATAGGTGAAAAAAGCAGGGATATACTTGACAGTTATTTACAACACCGTTTGGTCGCATCAGATTTACTCATTACAGACGAAAAAAATAATCCGCTCTATCCAAAGAAGATTCAGAGATGGACGGAGAAGTATTTGGGGATGATTACCGGTATTAGTAAGAAAAGTCCGCATATTCTGCGGCACAGTTCAGCTACTCACATGCTGGATAACGGGGCAGCATTAACGGCAATAAAGGAAATTTTAGGTCATTCTGATCTTAAAACAACTCAAATTTATACTCAGGTGAGTATAGACAGACTGAAAAAAGTCCATAAACAATCACATCCAAAATCTTAATTCCGCAGGAGGATTTATGAAAGTACATATAACAGCAAGAAAATTCACGGCCAGAGAGACCTTGAAGGATTTTATTGATGCTGAAGTAAAATCTTTGGAGAAAATCGCCGATGATATATTGGATGCTGAGATGATTCTAAGCTTTGAAAGCAATAATAACAGCCAAAAGACAGCAGAACTTATAATAAAAATTCCCGGTCACCTTATCACAGCAAATGACACTTCAGATGAATTCGAAAAAGCAGTGAGGGGAGCAGTTGAAAAAGCCGAACGCCAGATAATCAAATTAAAAGGAAAGAAACAGAACCACTAATATGTCTCTGATTAATGAAAAATCCGTTACGGTTAAAAATTCAATTGATGTACGATTTTTCTACGAGAACGTAAAAAACCGTTTCAGTCTTGAACTGCTCACATCCGAATCAGGATTTGACAGAAAAATTCAGGATCCGAATGTTCACCGGCCAGGTTTAGCCCTGGCCGGGTATCTTGATATTTTTTCATATCACAGGATACAAATCTTCGGAAATACTGAAATGAAATACTTAAAAAGTCTTACGGTTGAGGTAAGACGCGCATCGTTAGAGAAATTCTTTTCTTATGATATCCCTTGTCTGGTTATAACGAACCAAAACATGATATTTGAGGAAATGTCTGAACTGGCTGAAAAGTACAAAGTACCGGTTTTTGTTTCTCCATTCTCCACTACAAAACTGGTGTATTTTATCAGTGATTTTTTAGACGACCAATTTGCTCCAAGAATTTCAATTCATGGCTCATTTGTGGATGTTTATGGTGTAGGAATTCTTTTTATCGGGAAATCAGGTATTGGCAAGAGTGAAGTAGCCCTTGATCTGATTGAGAGGGGTCACCGCCTGGTGGCCGATGACTTAGTCATCCTGACAAAAAAGGGGGAGGGAATTCTTATGGGCTCAGGTACTGATATCGTCAAACATTTCATGGAAATCAGAGGGTTGGGGCTGATTAATATCGAAAAAATGTTCGGTATCAGGGCAATAAGGTATCAAAAGCGGGCTGAGGTCATTGTAGAACTCGAAAATTGGGATCCTGAGGCCGATTATGACCGCACCGGTCTGGATGAGAAAACTATGTCTATTCTGGGGGTCAACATTCCTCATATTAAGCTCCCTATCATCCCAGGCAAAAATATTACCGTAATTTCTGAGGTAATCAGTCTGAACTATCTTTTAAAGCATTATGGATATGATGCCGCCCGGATACTGCAGCAAAAGATTAATGACCGTCTAAAGGTCAAAAAAGGGGAGATTGGCAGGGGGGTCGATTATTTTGAGCATGATTTTGAGTAGTTTTTGATTGATTTACTTCAATCAGAAACTTGACTCACATCACACTTTTCCTTATCTTCGCACCTGTCTATGCCAAAAATTTATTACTTTTCTGAAAATAAGCTCAAGATCGTTGAACTTAAAAAGAATAAGCTAAAAAACGCATTTTTAGCGCTTTTTAGCCTGTTTTTGACTGGTTCACTTCTGATTGCCGGGCTGAGTTACTTTGGTGTTCTGAACACTGAGGAGAGCGTTTCATCTATTAAGAATGAAAACGCCCTGCTTGTTTCCAAACTAAAGGAAGTAACTTCAAAATATCAGGTTCTTAACACTGAACTTGATAGCTTAATCTCCGTCAACAATGAACTTCGTATTGCCGCTAATCTACCCCCGCTTGAAAAAGATGACCGTACTCTCGGAAAGGGAGGAAGCATCTCTGGTGGTCTCTTTGACTTCCTTAGCAGCAACAATAAAAAAGAAATTCAGGCATCTCTCGGCTTTATTGATGAAGTTGAAAAGAAGTTTGATTTTGAAAAAAACAATTTTGTTGATATTGCCAATACCCTCAAAAATAATCAGGCGCTTTACAGGTCTATTCCTGCAATAAAACCATGTGAGGGAACTCTTGCTCTTCATGGTTTTGGTATGCGCATGCACCCGATATTAAATATCAAAAGAATGCATGAGGGAATTGATATTATTACACAGGTAGGTACTCCTGTATATGCTTCAGCAGATGGGGAGGTTGTTTTTGTCGGACGCAATAACGGATATGGTCTGATGGTTGAAATTGATCATGGATTTGGTTACAGAACCATTTATGCACATCTTTCAAGCTCACAGATTAAAGAAGGCACAAAAATTAAACGAGGCGCAATGATTGCAAAGACAGGAAATACCGGTCTTTCTTCCGGCCCTCATTTGCATTACGAGATAATTCACAAAGGGGTTAAATTGAATCCGGAAGAGTTTATGTTTGAAAGTTCAGAATTATTTATCACCGAAAACACATCCGCCAGGAATAATAAATGATTTGGACTATTGAATTGGCCAATTACCTGGATGATGCTCCTTGGCCGGCAACTAAAGAGGAACTCATCGATTTTGCGGAAAGAATCGGTGCTCCGCTTGAAGTAATTGAAAATCTTAAAGAGCTTGAAGATTCTGAAGAACCGTATGAAACAATTGAGGATATCTGGCCGGATTATCCGACTGATGAAGATTTCTTCTACAATGAAGACGAATTATAAGGCACTGTTAAGTGCCTTTTTCTTTTTATGAGTAGCGTTTTCTGGAATGGTGTCAGGGGATACCAGGCAGCCAAACAGCTATTTGAAACCCTTGTCCTTAATCAAAAGATTCCCTCTGGTATCATTCTGATTGGGGAGCACGGTAATGGTTCTGATTATCTTGCCCTTAAATTTTCACATCTCCTGCAGTTATCTTCATCCGGTACCTTACCAGAAACTGACTCACTCCCAATCCGATTTGAAGAGCCATATATAAAGTATATATTTCCGTTGATGTCGGGAAGCGGGGAAGACAGCAAAAGTGATAACCCTTATGCAAAACTTACCAAAGACAATCTTGACAGGATAAAATCAGAAATTGATCTGAAGAATAAAAACCCATACTATCAGTTTGATCTCCCGAAAGCAAATGTCATAAGGATTAATTCAATCAGGAGTATCAGATCATATCTCAGTATCAATTATGATGATCTACCCTACAGGGCTGTGCTTATTTCCAGAGCTGAAGAAATGGGTGACGAAGCACAAAATGCGCTGCTTAAATCTCTTGAGGAGCCGCCTGAAAAAGTAATTTTTCTTCTTACAACAAACAGTGCTTCTGCATTACTCCCGACAATCAGATCAAGATGCTGGGAGGTCAAATTACCAATGCTGACTGATGAGGATATAAGTTCGATTCTCACAGAAGAATATTCCTACAGTCTGGAAGATGTTTCCAGTGTAATTCCATTCGCGGAGGGAAGTGTTTCAGAGGCGGTGCATTTAATTGAATCGAATATGAATTTCATTTCAGAAAAAGGAATGGATATTCTTACGCACGCCACAGCAGGTAATATGCATACTGCATCGGTAAAAATGGATGAGTTAGCAAAAGAAGCAGGCGAGCAGAGTTTATTGCTTTTTATTCGTTTTGTGTTAAGCTGGTTTAAGGACGTATTCAGATATAAGAACGGAAACCCTGTATTAGTTATGCCTCAATACAGAGAACGATATGAAAAATTTATTGCCAGATTTCCCGATGTTGATTTTAACGGTGTTGTATATAAAATAGAAATTCTTCAAAAAGTGATGAATGACAGTTATATGAACAAAAACGGAATACAATACCGTTTGTTTTTTGAACTGGCATCAGTTATCAATCCTTCCATCATGCAAAATACCAAAGAAAAGGTTAATCAATAATGAATAAAGCAGTTATTACACATTTAACAAGAACAGCAATAGGGTCATTTAACGGTTCACTGGCAGGTTTTACTTCTCCGCAGTTGGGTAGTGTTGTTATTAAAAAACTTCTTTCTGAAAGCGGTTTAAATACAGAATTAATTGATGAAGTGATTATGGGTAATGTACTAACTGCCGGAATCGGACAAGCACCGGCTCGTCAGGCAGCATTGTTCGCCGGATTGCCGGAAAAAACTGAAACTTTAACAATTAACAAAATGTGTGGCAGCGGATTAAAGGCGGTAATGCTTGCTGCCCAGGCAATTCAATCAGGCGATGCAGAGGTTATAATTGCTGGCGGACAAGAGAGTATGTCAAATGCTCCTTATTTACTTGCAAAAGCTCGTGGCGGCTATAAATTAGGTCACGGTCAGATTCTTGACTCGATGATTACTGACGGGTTATGGGATGTATATAACAATATACACATGGGTAGCTGTGCTGAAAAATGCGCTAAGGACTTCGGCATGAGCCGGAAAGATGTAGATGATTTTGCCATTCAGTCATACAGGCGCGCGCAAGATGCACAAAAAGCCGGAAAGTTTAAGGATGAGATTACACCGGTTGAAATAAAAACAAAAGAAGGTGTAACCAGTTTTGATACCGATGAAGATGTTACAAAGGTTAATTTTGAAAAAATTCCATCCCTTAGACCGGTATTTGAAAAGGATGGAGTTGTTACTGCCGCAAATGCTTCTAATCTAAATGATGGTGCCGCTGCTCTAATTGTCACTTCTGAAGGAAAAGCAAAAGAATTAGGTCTGAAACCACAGTTCGAAATTGTTGCTCAGGCCTCAGCAGCAAAAGCTCCGGTTGATTTCACTACAGCGCCTGCAGATGCAATTCTAAAGGTTTTGAAAAAAGCTAAACTTACTGCAAAAGATATCGGCTTATTTGAAATTAACGAAGCATTCGCAGTTGTTTCGATTGCAGTGAATAAGTTAACAGGACTTAACCCTGATAATGTTAATGTAAACGGCGGAGCGATTGCACTAGGACATCCCATTGGAGCAAGCGGCGCGAGAATATTAGCAACACTTGGATATGAAATGAAACGAAGAAACACTGAATTTGGTCTTGCATCACTTTGCATCGGCGGGGGAGAGGCATCTGCTTTAATTATCAAAAATATTCAGTAAAGGGAAAAAGATTATGATTAAGAAAGTTGCGGTTATAGGGGCAGGCACCATGGGAAATGGAATTGCTCAGGTTTTTGCGAGCAAAGATTTTTCTGTTCAGTTAATCGATCAAAACGAAAAACTTCTCGAAAAAGGTTATACGAATATTTCGGGAAGTCTTGACAGATTGATCAAAAAAGGAAATTTAACAGAAGAACAAAAAAGTAAAACTCTTGGCAATATAACGTTAAACTCAAGTTTACATAATATTGCTCCTGATTCAGACTTAATTATCGAAGCTGTATTTGAAAATAAGGCAGTCAAGCAGGAAATATTTAAGTCCTTAGAGTCCTTCGTTAATCCGGCATGTATATTTGCATCAAACACAAGTTCAATCTCTATTACCGAAATTGGATCTGTTTGCCGCCAGGATCGATTTATTGGTATGCATTTTATGAATCCCGTACCAATTATGAAGCTCGTTGAAATAATACGAGGATATGCCACCAGTGACGCTACATATAGCGCAATAAAAGAGGTTTCACTTCAGCTTGACAAAGTACCTGTAGAAGTGAAAGATTATCCTGGTTTTATTTCAAACCGGATACTCATGCCAATGATCAATGAGGCGATTTTCTGTTTGATGGAAGGAGTCGCGAATAAAGAGGATATTGACACGGTGATGAAACTGGGTATGGCACATCCAATGGGACCACTTACGTTGGCAGATTTTATCGGATTGGATGTTTGTCTTGCAATTATGGAAGTGCTTTATAATGGCTTTGCTGATTCCAAATACAGACCATGTCCGTTGTTAAAACAGATGGTCGCTTCTGGTAAACTCGGCAGAAAGACAGGAGAAGGGTTTTTTAAGTATTAGTAAAGTTGGATAGCCGGGAGGAATCCCGGCTCTCTTAATCCATAAGTGTCGTATAATGTATATTATGTAAACTTAACCTTACCCTTCAAATAACCTTTATTATTCTCAAATACAGTAGAACTATTACTATTAAGATTAGAATATTTCTAAAAATGTTTGATTTGCGTACCACAAATTTCCTTCCCCTGTTGATGCTTAATTTTCGCTTTTTTCGTTCTTCTGGGTCCTTAGCCGGATCGTAAAATCTCGGTGTATAGCTGTATGGTTTTATTCTGGGTTTCTTCATGAACATAAAGTCAGTACACAATAAAATTTAGTTTCTGCTGAGATACACTTATCCTTATGTCATTTCCTTCAGCGGTTAAAAACTCCCCGTCTGAATGAATTGGCACGTTTTCCTTGGTTGAGATATTTAAATACTCTGATTTGATGTAGGTTATCTCTTTGCGTTGTATATGCTTTCCAACAATCGCTAAAGGCAGTATCTGAAGAAGTCTGGATCTCGTACAAGGTCCGGCAATCATTATATCTGCAAGACCGTCATCTATTATCGCCTGTGGGGTTAACTTAAAACCACCGCCGGCAGTTGCTGTGTTGCCGGTCGTAATAAGAGTAAAAAGACCAAAGGATTCACCACCTTGATATGATACCGTTCCCTCATATTGATGTAATTTTATCAGGGCTTTCAGGGTTGAATAAAGATAAAGTGTCAAACCTCGTAATACCCTATTCTCAGAACTTAGCTTACTGACCTCCGCATCAAATCCGGCGCCGCAGCTACTGAGAAATTTCCTTGAAACAGAATTTCTTTCTGGTCCGGAAAGGTATGTAATTTCGAGAATATCAAATTTTCTGGTGAAAATCTTTATATTTTTTATACCCTTGAATTTTTTAACGCTAATATCAAGCGAACGGCCGATATCATTACCTGAACCTGCGGGAATTAATAAAAAGGGAATTTTTTCTCTGCCCGAAAATCCGTTAACGATTTCATTCATAAATCCATCCCCGCCGATTACAGTCAGGAAATCATATTCTGAATGATCAGTAATCGGAAAATCTTCAAAAAAGTGTTTTGGTCTTTCTGAAAAAAGAATTTCATATTGAACCCCCAGGGAAATTAATTTTTGCTGAATTTCCGGAAGTATCTTTTTTGTATATCCTTTTCCGGAAACGGGATTTACAAGCAGTAGCGTCTTCATGTCTGGTATATTTAGTTACCGAAAATGGCATTTAGATATGAAACAGTATCAAAATTCTGAAGATCATCTATCCCCTCACCTACTCCGATAAATCGAACCGGGATTTTATATTTTGATGAAATATGAATCAATGACCCTCCTTTTGCAGTTCCGTCAAGTTTCGTGATAATTAGTCCTGATACTTTAATCGCCTTGTTGAACTCTTCCATTTGTACATTTGTATTCTGACCAGAGTTACCGTCAAGCACCAGAAAAACTTCATGCGGTGCATCAGGTATTAACTTCTTTATTACTCTTTCTATTTTCTTTAACTCCTCCATCAGTTCAGTTTTTGTATGAAGACGCCCTGCGGTATCCAGAAGTACCGCATCATAACTATTCTTTATTGCAAAGTCAACGGTTTCATAAACAACGGATGAAGGATCAGCTTTCTCCTTTTGAATAATTTTAACTCCGGCTCGATCAGCCCAAACTTCAAGCTGATTATTTGCAGCAGCACGGAAGGTATCTGCTGCACCTACAACAACTTGTAACCCTTCCTTTTTTAAATTGTTTGCAAGTTTTCCGATTGTAGTTGTCTTACCCGCACCGTTTACTCCCATTACCAGAATAATAGCAGGTTTATGCTTAACGGTCCTAAGGTCGTAGGATGGATCTGCACCTGTTTCATTGAGTATATTTGTACATACCTCCTTAATAGCACTTATCAGTTCGTCAGAGGTCCTGGTTTTAGACTGTACAATTTTCTCTCTCACAGCAGTGATAATTCTATCAGTTGTCTCAGCACCAAAATCACTTTGTATAAGTTTCTCCTCAAGAGATTCCAAAGTAGTGCTGTCAAGAACTGCCTTACCCGTTACCGCTTCGGTAATAGAATTAACAATTTTGTCCCGGGTTTTGCTAAGTCCATCTTTAATTTTTGACAGACTGAAATTGCCAAAGAATCCCATCTAATCTTTCTCCATAAATTCTTTTGCCCGTATGCCATAACCTGCTAAAGAAACAAAAATCATTCCGATACTCCCGTAAAGAAAAGATACATTCAACAGATGGTCTTTGGGTACCCCGTAAAGAACAATTAAAATATAAAAACAAATAATCAGGACAGTAATCTTGCCAAGCATATTGGAAGGCAGGACTTTCTTTATTCTTTTAGAAACTGCAAGTGCGGCAATAAGAATAAGCAAATCGCGTCCGAGTACTATTGCAGCTAATGCAAGAGGTATTTCTCCCAGAAGATAGAGTTTTAGAAATATTGCTGCAACACATATTTTATCAGCTAATGGATCAAGAATCTTTCCTAACTCTGTAATTTGATTCAGTTTTCTTGCAAAGTAGCCGTCAAGAATATCGGTTACTCCGGCGAAAAGGCAAAGTCCTATAAGTATCATTCTGTTCTGATCATAAACCGATTCCTCCATAAGCAGCCAGAATGGTACTGCAAGAAAGATCCTCAGTAAACTTAATAGATTTGATATTTGAAACAGCTCTTTTATCATAATTTATCTGACAACGGTAAATTTTTCAATTTTTGAAGAAATCTCACTCCCCTGTGCATCTGTTTGAACTATTTTGTAAAAATACACACCACTCGGAATAATTTTATTATTCCTGTCTCGAAAATTCCAGCTTATTCCGCCATTCCCATCTTTCTCATTGAGCTCATTGATTGAGATTCCATTTATAGAGTAAATTAGAATTCTTGCTCTTTGAGGCAGATTAGCAAAAGTGATAACACTTGACTTTTGTAAAGATGCTGGAGAAGGATAAACATAAACCTTTGATAAATCTTCAGCAAAAGAAGATAATATTACAATACTTCCTGCTTCGCTCAACACCGGCAGATTTCCAGATACTGCATCAGAAATCAGATTCTTTACCTGAAGCCGGTACTCAATTCCCAGACTACCAACTGGTTTATATCCTTTAGTAGATAACAATAATTTCTTATGTAATCCATCGGAAAAGCGTATTGAAGAAATTCCATTTTGCGGTGAGAATATATAATTTTCAGTTCTGAACGCCTGAGCGCTATCCACAGAGTGATTAAACTCTAACTCGATTGTATAAGGATCAAGAATTTTTGAGGCGATTATGTATAATCCACCCGGTTGAGTGACCGGAATATAATTAAATCTTATAAGGTCAGGAATGATAGGCGCACCGAAATAATCTGCAAATGCCTGCCACCTAAGTTCATTAGAATCACGAAAAGCTTCGGAAAAACTAAAAAGATAACTAAATTGATCGTAAGGCGTGATTGATGACAATCTGTTAACAGTTCCGTTTGAAAGAAGAGTAAATACTTCGGGGTCTGGTATTGTTGTGTTAATTCGCTGTGTGAATATAACCTTAATACTATTTGCTGTCACAACCTGATATGACGCTACTTTGGCTGGTAAATGATGATAAACCCTGATTTTGCCAGAATTATTTCCAGGTAGTAAAGTAACATTTCGCGATACTGCGTAGAAATAAGTCTTACCTGCAATTACATCCGTATCCCGGTAGGTGTTTCCATTAACCGTGTCAATAATCGTTAATTGACTCCCCTCTTCTCCTCGAAAAATGTACACTATCCCCGAAGTATTTTTCCAGGAGAGTGAAACAGTTGAATCAAGTGTGCTGTTGCCTTTAAGTGCAAAGGGTAATGATTCAGCAGAGAATAATTCGTAAAATCGCAGACTGTCACTTTCAGGTACCGCAAATTCTATTAGGCCATTCTGATTAAGGTCGCCTGAAAATACTGAATTTGTATTTATGCCTTCTTTATAAAAGATTACCTCATTGCCCGTACTATGATATTGCATAATGTAAGCATAAGGGAAAGCAAAGAGAACCAGTTCGTCACGTCCATCAACATTGAAATCTGTGAACCTGAGTGTGTTGTAAGCTTTTCTTGAGAATAAATTAAATTCTCCTGATGGATCAACAAATGCCTGGTCAAGATGAACTAACAGACTCCCAGGCATATAAGAAAAAACAATAAGACGGTGAAATTTTGCGATATCAAGCTCTGGCACTGACTGAAGTAACAGAGCAAAATCCTTAATCCCATCTCCGTTGTAATCCCCTGCAGCCAGGTAAGCAGAAGATGAAAGAAAACCGGTAGAAAAAGAATATTCAGGTTTAGGAACTGCAGTGCCGTTAATAATCTGATACACCATCACATCACCATCACTGTCAGTCATTATAAATTCTTCAATCCCATCTCCGGTTACATCTCCGGTAACTGCCGCCGGATAGTCAAAAACGTTTCCTCCAAAACCAAATGGACTGAAATTCTTAAACTGTGAAAGTGAGTCAAGCCTGCCCGATGAATTAAATCTGGTTATAAATCCTGTTGAGTCATCAGCGACAAAAAAGATTTCGGACTTGCTGTCAAAATCAATATCCTTTGCAAAAACCGGCCAGGATTTTGAATTTTCCCGCTTTACAATATCCTTAAAAACCGAAGATGCAGTTGTTTCCTGTTCAAGTACATAACCATCGCGACCCCAGTTTGCCAGAATATTTTTTTTACCGTTGTTATTAAAATCTCCAAAATCTTTAATTATTCTTTCACTGAGAGAGTCTGTCAGATTAAGACCGGAAGAAGTTAAAGTATATAAGAATGTTTTTGATAAATTCCGTAAATCCGAATAAAACACCTGATTTGAGTTGCTGACAGAAACCGGTTCTTCATACAGTGCCCCTGTTGGCAATGAATAACTTAGCTGAGTATATTCTTTCAGGTTGAAAGCAGGCAAAGTTCTGATTCTGAAAAAATTACCTGATGAATCTTTCAAAGTTGAAGAAAGCCCGGCAACATTTATTATCTCATAATATATTTCGTAAGTTCTATTAAACTCAGTAAAACCTTGAGGAGTAAACCCATAATGAAGTCGTTTAACAAAAAAATTATTTTGAGTAAAGGCATCAAGCGATACTGATGAAAATACCGTTGTCCCCTCCTCACGGTAATACATTTTTACTATTGTTGGTTCTGGTGTATAAAACGCACTTACAATCGAAGAACTGTTACCGTAGTATGCCGGAAGAATTGAAACCAGATCTCCGGCAGGCAAAGTGCTGCTCTTTCTGAAATTTACTCTCTCTTCTAAAAATAGACCATTAGACTGAAGCATTCTCAGCCGGAGTGTATAAACAGTATCAGCCATACCCCCCATAATTAAAGTATAAACGTTTTCTCTCAAAACCTGGGCATTAGAAGAAGGAATTAATTCAGTCCAGCTAACCGGATTAAGACCGGTTCCGAAAGACAATGTATAATTTCTGAAATTTGGAGACAAAACTGTGGCAGTAATAATTAGCGTATCATTTATGACCGAATGGTCCTGTAACGGGAAGTCAAATTTTACTACACTCGCCCCAAGCTGAGTCAATGCTTTGAGCAGATTTAATCTTCCCGAACCGCTTCTTAAATCCCAACCGGGCTCTCCCAAATCATCTGCTGATGATTTAATGATCTGTTTTACCTCTTCGTTTGAAAAATTTCCTTTTGAAAGAATTAAAGCAGCGGCGGCAGAAACGAATGGCGCTGCCGCGCTGGTGCCATTAAATTCCGAGTATTTACTTTTTCTTACAGTGGTCATTATTGATGTTCCCGGGGCAACTAAATCCAACGTTGAACCATAGTTTGATGAGGAAGCAACATAGTCATCAATAGTGGAATTACCCACGCAGATTACTTCTGAATACCCACTCGGATAGTGTGGTGCGGTCGATGTTGAATTACCTGAGCTTGCAACAAGTACTATGTTTCTACTGTAAGCATATCTTATCACATCTCTTAGTACATACGAAAATGAGTTATCTCCAAAACTCATATTCACTACTTTTGCTCCGTTAAGAACAGCATACAACAAAGCAGAAGCCACATCGTCTTCTTCTCCGAATCCATCCGGATCAAAAGTGCGCAGATTCATTAAACGAACACCCGGCGCAGTTCCGGCTATACCAGTCAGATTATTTGTCTGAGCGCCAATAATACCTGCTACGGCAGTCCCATGAGAAAAAATATTATCATCCAAAGGATCATTATCCCAATCTAAATAATCTCCTCCGGTCGAATCGTATGGAAAACCTTTTCTGTCAGTAAAATCCCACCCCCTATAATCATCTATAAATCCATTTCCATCATCATCAATATTATTGTATCTTTTATCATTACCAAGCAGATCATTACCTGTTTCACCAGAATTAAAATGTATTTTACCAGATAAGTCAGGGTGCAGATAGTCAATTCCGGTATCTATTATTGCGACAATTATTGAATCTTCAGAACCTGTTAATTGCCATGCAGCAGGCGCCTGAATTTTTGTTAAAGCCCACTGAGTATTATACAAACTGTCATTTGGCGCGGAACTAATCCGGTAAGTAGCTGCCGGCTGAAGATACTCAATTTGATTTGCCAACTTTTCGTCAAACCATGACTCTGAAACAGCGAGCGGTGCGTTACTACTGATTTTAATTATTCTGTCAAGACCGGGTAAGGATTTTGCCAGACCCTGAGCCAGAAAGGAAACCTTATAAGATTCAGTACTTAGAGATTTATTTCTGCTGAATATCGAATTCTTCTCAACAGCATCATAAATAGTCTCTTTATCAGTATTTTCAGAAAACTTAACAAACCAGACCTGCTGAGAAAAAATCTGAAATGAAATCAGCGTAAATAGAATAAGAACTTTAGGATTCATGCATCTCTTTATTAAACTGACTGTTTACCACGGTAGGATAATTTCCGGTAAAACATGCAGTGCAAAAATGCTCCGGGGCAGATTCATATACTGATTTTAAGAGTTCTTCAGTCGTCAGATATTCCAAAGATTCAACGCCAAGGTATTCTCTTATTTCTTCGATACTACCATGCATTTTATTTGCGATTAACTCATCTTTTCGGGGGAAATCCATACCATAATAACACGGATGAGTTATCGGTGGTGAAGAAATCCTCATGTGTATTTGCTTTGGTTTCGCGGACCGGATAAGGTTAATAAGCAGCTTAGAGGTAGTTCCTCTGACAATTGAATCATCAATAACAACAACGGTTTTACCCTCAATTACTCCCTTCACTACATTAAATTTAATTCTTACATCCATCTCTCTCTTTGTCTGCCCTGGCTGAATAAATGTTCTCCCGATATAATGACTTCGAATTAAACCTATTTCCAGTTTGGCATTTATACCTTTGTCCTGAAGCCGTGAAGCATAACCTAACGCAGCAGTATTTGAACTGTCAGGCACACTAATAACAATAACTTTCTCTCCATCAGGGTCTTCAACCGGATGATAGTCGGCGAGTATTTTACCTAATCTTCTTCTTACTTTATCAACGCTGTGACCGAATATCTTACTGTCAGGTCGTGAAAAATAGACAAACTCAAAAATGCAATGTTTTTTTTCAGCAACTGGTTGTGTAAGCCGGTGTGTTTTTATTATTCCGGTCTTAATAACCTCATCATCAATTACTACAATTTCACCGGGTTCAACATCGCGTATATATTCAGCGGAAATCATATCAAAGGCACAAGTTTCAGAGGCAATCACAAAAGCGCCGTCTTTTTTACCGAGACAAAGCGGCCGGAAACCTTGAGGGTCTCTTGCAGCAATCAGTTTGTCATCAGTTAGTAAAAGCAGACAATAAGCCCCTTCAATTTTACTAAGCGCTTCTTTTATCTGATCAATCTGATTATCCAGCCGGCTTTTTGCAATTAAATGAAGAATAACTTCAGTGTCGGTTGTGGTCTGAAAGATTGAACCTTCATGCACTAATTGGGCTCTGATTTGTGTTTCATTTGTAAGATTACCATTGTGCGCAACCGCAAGGTTCCCGTCTCTGTAATTCACATGTAGCGGCTGGATATTCTTTCCATGAAGAGATGAACCTGTGGTTGAATAACGATTATGTCCGATTGCAGCGTCACCACAGAGTTGGGAGGTAAGAGTTGACTGATCCGGAAACACTTCTGAAACAAGACCGTCACCTTTTTGTATATTAAAAGTAACCTTATCTTCGCTGACGTTGTGTTTTGTAATAATACCGGATGCTTCTTGTCCCCTGTGCTGCAACGCATGTAATCCATAATAGGTATCAATTGAAGCAAAGGGAGTGCCGTAAACGCCGAAAATTCCGCAAAAGGATTTCGGTTTATCTTCCTGGTAACTATCTGTATTTATCATTAAGGTCTGCAATTTAAAAATGGATAAAATAAAAAAAGGTACTAATGGTTAGTACCTTTTCAGAGTCGGAACGGCGGGATTTGAACCCGCGACCCCTACCACCCCAAGGTAGTGCGCTACCGGGCTGCGCCACGTTCCGTTACAATTTTTTGAGGATGTCTTCCAGTATCTTCCGTAATTCAATTAGATCTGACTGAATACTGGTTTTCTGATAATTCTTGAGCGGTTCCAACGGCTTATCAGGCGGATTCTTAGATTCAAATTTTTTCAGCTCTTCGAGGGTGGCAACTTCAGTGAGAATTTGCTTTGCGCCTTCAATAGTGTACTTTTTTTCTCTAATGAGCTCTTTAATGACCAGAATAAGCTGAATGTCCTGATTGGTATATGCCCGGTTGCCGGATCTGTTTTTTTGAGGTTTCAGACCATCAAATTCTGTCTCCCAGTACCGCAGGACATAATCCTCAACCTCGGTAATTTTACTTACCTCGCTTATGGAATAGTACAATTTTTGAATATTATAGTCTTTTACCACAAAAATCCGGCAAAATTCTCAGCAATTTTATTGCCGAAATATAGTGAAACAGGGGCTTAAATAAAAGTAACTCCTCTTTCCCTAATTGTTAATAATCTCCAGAATCTGGGAAATATCCGTTAATTCGTAGTCTGCATTGTGGGTTTGTGTGTTAAAAGTATCACCATAGCGCGCAAAAGCTGTTTTCATGCCAACCCCTGAAGCGCCGAGTATATCCCGCTCAGCCCAGTCACCAACCATAAGGGCATCCTTTGGTTCAACATTTAAGCGGCGCAATATTTCAAGAAAAGGCGCTGCATTCGGCTTTCTTTGGCCTGTTTCTTCGAATGTAACCACTTCATCAAAATAGTGGTGAAAATTCAAATACGCCAGCCGCAGCCATGCCTCACGGCGTGGAGCATCTGAAACTATACCCAGCTTCAGACCGCTCCGGATGAGCTTATTCAGGGTCGAATAAACATGGGGATAAGGGATTAGTGCTGCTTCCCGCTCCCTGCGATAAGCTACTATTCCAGCAGCAAGGATTTTATGGTCAATTCTACCCAGAGTCTGCTGTAAAAACAGGTCAAAAACCTGCTGATACTCAATCCCCTGCTCTTTATAAATTTTATTAATCTGGTCAGTTGCTTCATTTATAGTCAGATTAAGACCGGCATCAATCATTGCTATCATTGCAGCTTCAATGGCACGGCTTTTCATCCTCATAAAATCAACAAGTGTGTTATCGAGATCGAATACTATCGCTTTAATCAATTTGTTTTCCTCTAATCAGTTTGAGTAGTAAATAGCATGCAGCAGAATAACCGTTTGCCTTAAATCCCGAAATATAACCGTCACATGCTCTTGCGGTCAGCATAACTTGTCTGAAATCTTCCCTCATTGCCAGATGTGAAAGATGAACTTCAATTTTAGGAACCAAAACCAGGGATAGGGCATCCATTATCGCAACAGAAGTATGGCTAAATCCGCCAAAATTAACGATAAAACCGTCAAACTCATTCCTATAGTCCTGTAAATGTTGAACCAATTCGCCCTCAATATTGGAATGGTAAAAATGGAATGAAAGCTCCGGAAACTCTGATTCCAGCCCCCTGCGGATAGAGTCAAGCGACATTTCGCCGTAGTGAAGCGAATCCCGTTCCTGAATCAAATTCAAATTTGGACCACTGATAACCCCGATTTTAAGCTTGTTTTTCATCTACCTCAACCATTTCATCAATTACTTCCCGAAGTCTTGGTGTCAGGAACATATTATCAATTCCTATGTCTTTTAGTGCTTTTGAGAGTATTATAGCTTTTCTTTGCGTATTAGCCAGTTTATTGATTACGATTATCTTACTCTCCTTGAGCAAACAGTACCCCCCCTTAAAATCGCCTTTTTCAAATCTGACGGTAGCCCCAAGTTCAGAGGCCAGCGCCCTGAGTTCTTCAATAATCTGCTCAAACTCTTTCTCTTTAATTTTCATCAGTGAATTCTGTTTTTATCAAAGGTTTGAAAATAGCTAAAAAAATCAAAGCTGCATAAGAACAAATCTGAATGATGGGAAACCCGCTAAGTTTGTCCAGTCGGGTAATAAGACTTTGGAGCAGTAATCCAGAATCAAAACTGCCGCTCGATCCTGCGGTAACATAAACCCAGTCATAAGTAAATATACTGTAAATTTCAAAAGGCGCTGTAATTATAATTGTTGCCAAACTAATGAACAACCAACCATTCTTCCTCAGTGAGGGACGAGTAATAATCAGCGTCAAAAAAAACAAACCTAAAAAGCTCAAAAAAGTAGTAGTTGTAAGATTAACCAATGGAATTAAGATCAAAAACACTGCTGCAAGGTCAGTATTCTGGAATTCCGGACGCAAATCTAAAGTAGGAGGTACAAAAAAGCTGTATGTCACAAAAAGGCGGGCAACATAAGCTCCAAGCCATAGTATGCCGGTGATGGACGTCAGGGAAATTAGTATTTTTGAGTAAAGTTTCATTAAAAATCTTATATAATAAGGTTCAAAAATAAGAAAAATGACCAAGATTGCCTCGATAGATATTGGTACTAATACAGTACTAATGCTTATTTCAACCTGGAATGGCTCCTCGCTTTCAGAATTCCATGATTTTTACGATATACCTCGAATAGGTAAGGATTTAGGAAAAAACGGAATGATTTCTGACGAAAAGCGAAATCTGCTTATTACGGTTCTGGCTAAATTCAAAGAAATTGCTCTGGCGAAAGGAGTAAACCACTTTATTTTGGCGGGGACAAATGCTTTTCGCATTGCTTCAAACGGTCAGGAAATTGTTAGTGAAATTAAACAGAAATTAGGTTTAGACCTGAGGGTAATAAGCGGTAAGGAAGAAGCACACCTTTCATATCTTGGGGCAACCGGTCTGGTGAGAGCCAAAGACTTCCTGGTCATTGATATTGGTGGAGGGAGTACGGAAGTAGTCAGAGGAACTAAAAATAACCCTGAGTATGCGATTAGTCTTCCTGTTGGTGTAGTAGCACTAACAGAATCCAGAGGGAATATAGAACCTCCATTATTTACGAATATATCCGTACTGAAAGAAGAACTTTTTGAATCATTCCGAAAAATACCTTTTACTCTCGGCGGCGATGAGACTGTTATCGCAGTTGCAGGAACCCCTACCACTCTGGCGGCTATAAAAGCCGGACTTAGAATCTATGATGAAAATAAAATTGAAGGAATGATTCTGAGAATTAATGAACTGCAACAATTCTCAAAATTGCTCAATACACTCAATGCAGATGAAATTTTACAAAAATACCCTATTGTCAAAGGCAGAGAGGACGTAATAACTGCCGGTAACTTTATACTGACATTTATTTGCGAGTTTCTTGGAATTAATCAAATTACGGTTAGCACACGGGGATTGAGATATGGAATGTTATTTGACTATTTGAAGATTTCCCACGATTTTGATTGAAGGGTATTTTCTCCTTCTGGCCTGAGAAGGTCCGGATAATTTATATTATAATGTAATCCCCTGCTCTCTTTTCTCATTTTTGCTCCGTTAATAATTAATGAAGCAGTTTGTATCAGGTTCCTTAATTCAAGTAGTCCGGAAAAGACTTTTGTACGTTTATATATTTCCTTTACTTCATTAAGAAGATTGTTTATCCTTCGTTCAGCATATTGCAAACGAAGGTCAGAGCGAACAATACCTACATAATTCCACATCAGAAGTTTTATCTCTTTTGCAGCATGTGAAATCATCACCTTTTCATCTGCCGTAATGGTATCACTGTCATCCCATTCAGGTATTAACACATTGTTATATCTTTCATCAATGCGCTTTTGTATATCAACAGCAGCATGTTTACCAAAAATCAGCGCTTCAAGCAATGAATTGCTGGCCAACCTGTTTGCTCCATGTACCCCGGTCATCGTAACTTCACCTACAGCATAAAGCCGGTTTAAGGTAGTTCTTGAATTTTTATCAACTACAATACCGCCGCAGGAATAGTGAGCCGCAGGCACAACCGGTATATAATCACAACTTGCATCAATTCCCAGTGCCATACATTTATTATAAATGTTCGGAAAATTATCAATAATATCGTCTTTTGGAAGATGCGTCATATCAATATATACGTAATCCTCACCATGCTTTTTAAGTTCTGCATCAATTGCCCTTGCAACAATATCTCTTGGAGCCAGTTCCTTCCTATTATCATAATCCGCCATAAAAAGTTTACCGCTCTTATTTCTAAGAAGCGCTCCATGTCCCCTCACCGCTTCTGAAATCAGAAATGCATAGTTTTTCTTCCTTGTGCCCTCCGGTTCAAATAAGGATGTTGGATGAAATTGAATAAACTCCATATTAGCAAGCTGCGCTCCGGCTCTGTATGCCATTGCGTATCCATCTCCGGTTGCTATTTCAGGATTAGTTGTATGCAAATAGATCTGACCAAGTCCTCCGGTTGCAATCACTGTATATCGTGCTTTAATAATCGAAATTCTGTCAGTTGATTGATGATGGACATAAGCGCCGTAACAGTTAAGTGAGTTTTTATCGTTAGTATTCAGATGATGTTCGGTTATCAAATCAATTGCAAAAGCATTTTCAATCATCCGGATGGAATGCGTCTGTGCAATTTTTGCAATCAGTGACCGTTCTACTTCTTTACCGGTTAAATCCTTTGCGTGGACAATTCGGGAAGCAGAGTGCCCTCCTTCCTTTGCCAGATGCAAATTCCCATCTTTATAGGTAAACTGAGTGCCAATCTCAATAAGTTCTCTGATGCGGTCGGGTCCTTCTTTCACCATCATTTCAACTGATTGTCTGTTACAGAGCCCCGCGCCCGCGATCAATGTATCGTTAATATGATGTTCAAACGTATCTTCTGTACTGAAAACCGACGCAATTCCACCCTGCGCATAATTCGTATTCGAGTCGGATGAGCCCTTTTTTGTAACAAGTATAACATTAGCAAATTCAGCACATTTCAGTGCCGTATATAGACCTGCAATTCCCGAACCAATAATCAGAATGTCAGTATCTTCAGCCATAGAAACTTAATGTCAATGTATAAAGAAATATGGTTAAACCAGCGAGAAAAAGAGAAAGCAATCCCGTAATAATTATGTTTTTGAGAAAAATCCTGAAAAATGTATTTAACAGAATCAAATAGTAAAGAAATAGCAATGTCTCCATACCTACAAACATCCATGCAATGATATCATTTATCATAAATGCATTAGGATTTGACATGAACATATATTTGCCAAAAAAAATATATTCAAGCAGAAAGAGAAATGTACCGGAAAAATATATCGGCAGAGCGGAGTAAACAGACCCCGCCAAAACATCTGTATAACGGACCTCCGACTGAGAACGGCTTAACAATTTTTTCAGAATTAAATACACGGCGAATACTGCTGCCAAATACAGCGGAATTACAAATAACCCGTGCAGAAGTGGTATAGAGTTCCCGATTACAAAAGCTGACCAAAACTCACCGTATGAAATAAACCTGACAGCCAGAAACAACAGAAGAAAAACAACAAAATTTTTGTGTTCCGCCCTGATGATCCCCTTAAATGCAATGGTCGGACTATCAATCAGACGGGCAATAGTTGTCCATAAATCAAGATTAGGATATCTGTTATCAAGTACAGAACCGCACTTGGAGCAGTTTAACCTGAAAAGTTCATTTTGAGTATTGCAGGTGCTGCATTGTAAAAAATAGTGAGGAAGGTTTCTGTCCACTAAAAATGTATTCTCATTCTGATTGAATAAAAATTGCCTGCACGGTAAAAATCTTCTTCAACATTAAAATCGAATAAATGGGCATCTACATAAGCATCAACCAGATTAGCGATATAAAGGATACCAAGATATATAGCGAAATTATCACGCTGGTCACGATAAAACTCGCGGTTTAAATAGTATAAACGATTACCCGTTGTCTCGTAAAGCGATTGGTAATCCTTGTAAAGACCGTCATTGTTCAGGTAATTATATCCGAACCATGCGGCAAGACCGGCAATAATTGGAACTTTAATATAGGATTCGTTATAAAATTGTCCCCAGCCAGGCAGTACCGCGCTTCTGAAAAGAGCTCCTGTGGGCGACTTCTTAAAAGCTGCTTCGGTGGTATCAGTAATTACGGTATCGGTGCTCTGACCAACAGCCGAAAAACTGAGCAACACAAAAAGAAGAAGTAAATTATCTGGTAATCGTGAAAAGTTGTTCAACAATTCCTTCAAACTCCAGCGATGAGTAGTATTCAATAATAATTTCACCGGAACCATCTTTTTTTAACTTGCAACTTACTTTGGTTCCCAATAACTGTTTTAGACGATCTTCTATATCTCGAAGTTCATAAGATTTCAAAGTCCCCCCATCAACTTTTTTCACTCTTTTTGTTTTATGAATTGGCGCATCTGTTGAAAGTAATTCCCTTACGAGTGATTCAACTTTTCGTACTGATAAATTATCCTGAAGAATTTTACCCAGTGCAAAAAGCTGTTTTTCTTTATCAGGGAGATTAATCAATGCTCTTGCCTGTCCCATTGAAATTTCTTCAGCGATAAGTTTTTCCTTTATCTCATCAGGGAGTTTAAGGATTCGCAAAGAATTTGCAATAGTTGACCTGTCTTTACCAACCCGCTCTGCTATATCATCCTGATTAAGACCACAATCCTCCATCAGCCGCCTGTATGCAATACCAATTTCGACCGGATTAAGTTTTTCCCTCTGAATATTTTCGATGAGTGCCATCGCCAGCATCACATCATCAGAATCGACAGTTATTATATATGCCGGAATTTCCGGATATCCGATTTCCTTAAATGCTCTTAGTCGTCTTTCACCTGATATGAGCTGGTACCGATTCTGATAACTGCGGACTGTAACCGGTGTAATTAATCCATTTTTCAGTATAGAGTGTTTTAATTCATCAAGAGGTTTCTGATCAAAAACTGTTCTCGGTTGGAATGGATTCGGGTCAATTAACTCAACATCAAGATTCCTGAAATTAACAGATGTGTCTGATTCAAAAACTTTTGCAGGTTCAGACTCATGCTGCGATTCAATATCACGTTGCACTTTTATCAGTGCATCTAATCCCCTGCCCAGAACTAATTTGTTCTTACTCATATCTGAAATTACTTCATATTATTTCTGGTTAGAATTTCATCAGCAAGACTAAGATAGTCTCTTGCACCGATTGACAGAGCGTCATACATTATAATCGGCTTACCATGACTGGGGGCCTCTGAAATTCGTACGTTTCGATGAATTATTGCTTTAAAAACTTTGTCACCAAAATATCGCTTCACTTCCTCTGAAACCTGTGTTGAAAGCCGCAACCTCTGATCAAACATGGTCAGAAGAACTCCTTCAATAGTAAGTTGCTTATTAAGATTTTGTTTTACAATATTTATGGTATTTAGCAGTGCGCCCAAACCCTCTAAAGCAAAATACTCACACTGTACTGGTATGAGAACACTATTTGCAGCGGTAAGAGCATTAAGCGTCAGAAGCGATAATGAAGGAGGACAGTCGATCAGCAGAAAATCATAGTGTGGTACCAAATCTTTAAGAGCTTCCGATAAGCGTCTTTCCCTTTCTCTCATATCAACAAGTTCAATTTCGGCTCCAACCAGGTCAATAGACGACGGGATTAAATCCAAAAATGGCATGATGGAGCGGATTACGGTTTTCTCTGCTGACTTCTTCCCAATCAGAACTTCGTATATCGTTGAATCTGACTCGTGGATACCGATACCGGAAGATGTGTTTGCCTGAGGGTCAATATCAATAAGAAGAATTTTCTTCTCAGCCGCCGCTAAGGAAGCCGCCAGATTGATGGAAGTGGAAGTTTTTCCTACACCGCCCTTTTGATTAGCTATGGCAATAATTTTGCCCATTTTTCTCACAATTACTGAAACTTAACCCGCTAAAATAAAAAAATCCGACCCCAGAATGAAGGAATAAACCCAATAGATGAAAATGAGTCTCATTTATAGGATTTGAACAGAACCCTCAAAAAACCTAAAATGGCATTGGAATAATTCATTTTACTCGGTTGTCCTGTATAAATTGTTGGAATTTCTACTTCGGTGACAACTAAACCCCGCTTCGATGCAGATATTAAGATTTCTGTCTCAGATTCATATCCATCAGATTTGGGGAGGATAGGAAGTATTTTTTCCAGTCGATATACCCGAAAGCCCGATTGACTGTCATTGAGTTTGTACCCGGTTCTTAGATTTATCATAAAAGAAGTAAGAAAATTACTTAATCTCCGGTGTAAAGGCATATCACTGCCCGCTTTTTTTCTTCTCCCGATTACAATATCGGCTTGTTCTATGGCTTTTATGAGATTTGGGATATGTTCGGGCGGATGCTGCAGATCGCCATCCAGCGTAATTACAATTCCGGCCTTCTGCTCATTAGCTTGCCTAAATCCCTCGTTTAAACTAAACCCCTTTCCCCGGTTAACATTCCTGTCAATTATTGTGATTTTAGGATCATCCGGGATTTTACTAAGAGTTTGATCATTTGAGCCATCATTAACTACGATTATCCGGTCAGCAAAAGGTAGAGTCCTAAGAAGAAGTTCATAGATTGAACTCTCCTCATTATAACACGGAACAATTACGACTGTATGATTGGTCAGTTAATCTGCTCTTTGTTAAAGATTGAATTTTTCCCCTTCACCTTATAAACGGCTATTAGTCGATTTTTGAGCGCTTCCCGAGAAAGACCACGATACAGTTTTCCATCATCCGCCACAGAAATACTGCCGGTTTCCTCAGAAACAATAACGCTTATGACATCCGCAACCTCTGATATCCCAAGCCCGGCCCGGTGTCTCATTCCAAGAGTTTCACCGCTAAACTGAGTAATACCGGTAAGTGGCAGTGTAGCTCTTGCGGCTTCCACAATGTCATTTTTTATTATAACTGCTCCATCATGCATCGGTGAACGCGGGTAAAATATTGACCGCAATAGATTTTTTGTGACCTTTGCATTAATAAGTTCACCGGTTTCGCTGAAACCTCGTATCCCGCTGGATTTGTTAACCACAATAAGCGCTCCGTGTTGCAACTGAGCCATCTCAAAAGCTGCGTCTGTAATGATATCAGGTACGTCAGAATGTTCAGATTTAAGCCCGAATCGTAAAAACGGACTTTTTGCAACAAAGACCAATAATCTTCTGATTTCAGGTTGAAAAAGGATGATAAAAGCAATAATCCAGATATCTGTGATAAACTTCAGCAGCCAGCTTAATGCCTTTAAGTTAATAAGCTGAGCTCCGAATGAGAGAAATAATACCACCAGGAGTCCCAAAAATATTTGAGCAGCTATGGTTCCACGTAATAGCGTATAGAGTTTATAAATGATAAATGTTACGATTCCGATATCGAATAAATCAAGAACCGAAACATTAAGAAAACCTATTCTGAAGAGATCAAACATCCATGCTCCGCAGAAAGTTAAAAAGTTTCTTTATATTTTTTCCATTTGAAGTGTTATGAGTGCGAATTATTGATGCCCCTTTATAAATCAGCATACTTTCCAAAAAACCTGACGCAGTATCACGTTCTGAAACATCCATATCAAGGACACTCTTAAAAAGAGATTTTCGTGAAACTCCGATCATTACCGGTAAATTAAATGAAGTAAATGAATATAATTTACTTAAAATCAACTGGTTATGCTGTACTGTCTTACCAAACCCGATACCCGGATCTATTGCATATACAGGTACATTCAGATTATTGCATTCTGAAATTTGTTTGCCCAGATATTCTTTAACATCGGAGAGAACATCCAAATAATGTGGGGAATCCTGCATTGTTTGCGGAGTTCCCTTAATGTGCATTAAAATTATGGATATTCCTTTACCTGAAAGTGCGGGTAACATATTGGTATCTAAAACACCCCCGGAGATGTCATTAACAATATCTGCTCCTTCACTTATTGCCCTGAGAGCAATTTCTGACTTATAAGTATCAATCGATAATTTTAGTCCGGGATAATTTTTTTTTGCGTAAAGAATAGCTGGCTTTACTCTATTCCACTCTTCATCAACCGATACCGGCTGTGCTCCCGGACGGGTAGATTCACCGCCAATATCTACAATATCAGTTTCATCTTGAGCTATTTCATCAATTCTTTTCTTGAGCGAGTCTGTATAAACATACCTGCCACCGTCACTAAATGAATCAGGGGTACAGTTCAGGATACCCATAATCTCAATCCTATTAGTAAGCGGGAAATTCATAATATATTTAAAGAAACATTCTACTTATTTGATGATAAACTATTCTCTATAAATAAGTTAATCGACTTTTAATTAGACCTTTTATGGTGTTTTATCTTTCCGTTTAAGACGGTCATTACAACCTCATAATGATCATTCAAAACAACAATGTCAGCCGTTTTCCCCACGGCAAGAATCCCCTTTTTATTTTCAATATTCAGTACTTTTGCTCCATTCAATGACGCCATTCTCAAAGCGTCAGTTAATCGTGCTCCCGCAGTTTCCATTAAATTTTTAATTGCAAGATTGAGGGTAAGAGTGCTGCCCGCAAGTGTTCCATCTTCAAGAAATGCTTTTTTATCTTTCATGTAAACTTTTTGGTCTGCAAATTCATACTCACCTTCGTGCATACCGCCTGCCCTGATAGAATCAGTTATGAGAATAATTCCATTTGCTCCTTTAAGTTTAAGCAAAAGTTCCATTACAGCCGGGTGGACATGAAGCGTATCAGCAATGAGCTCAATCTTCAGTTCATTCCTTAGTAAAGAACCCAGCACAACACCCGGATTGCGATGATGAAATGGCCTCATTGCATTAAAAATATGCGTAACATGAGCAGCACCGTTGTCAATCGCAAGTTCAATTTGCTCATAACTTGCTGTTGAGTGACCGATTGAAAGCACTACGCCTTTCATTGCTGCGGCTCTCATAACTTCAAACGCACCTGGTAATTCAGGTGCAATAGTCATTATTTTGATATTTCCTTCAGATGCTTCCCACATAGCTTCCCAAGATTCAACACTTGGCTTCCATAAATATCCCTCATTCATTGCACCTTTAAGTTCAGGATTAAGATAGGGACCTTCCATGTGAATACCATAAACATTTGAATCAGGGTTTTCCCTGATGAACTGTGCAACCCTCCTTAAATCTCCTAAAAGCTGCTCAGTTGGCTTTGCATACAATGATGCCAAGAGCGTAGTTGACCCATGTCTCAGAAAATATTCGGATGCACTTTTGATACTCTCAATTGACTGATCTGCAAAACCATACCCGCCGCCGCCATGAACAAGCAAATCAACAAATCCTGGAGCAATAGTATATCCGCTGACATCAATCACCTGACTGTTGTCGGGAATGTCAACATCAGATACTTTCCCCAGTTCGGTTATCTGACCATCTTCAAAAATGATAGTACCGTTTTTTACTATTCTGAAAGGTGTTACAATTCTTCCGCCAACTAATGCGATGCTCATAAATAGATTCTGTCCTTAATTATTCAATAATTTTTTTAATCTCATGGTTGCGGCAGTTGGATTGTCATCACTAAAAATAGATGACCCTGCTACAAAAATATCGCATCCCGCCGACTGCAATTCTTTGATGTTATTTTCCCCTATGCCGCCATCCATCTCAAGTTTGAATTTCAGTCCATGTTTTTCGCGGAAATCCGCAAGACGTTCAGTTTTTTTCTTTGTATAATCTATGAACCTCTGACCACCGAATCCAGGGTTTACTGACATCACAAGAACCAGGTCAATTTTTTCCAATAAGTACTCAAGAGTGGACTCATGCGTGGCCGGGTTTAACGACAACCCGGCTTTTACACCTGATTCCTGGATTCTTTGGATTGTTCTGTCTGCGTGAAGAGACGCTTCAATATGAAATGTAAGATATTCAGGTTTGAGTTTTAAGAATGAGTCAAGATGATCTTCCGGATGAAGAATCATCAGATGAACATCCATAGGAAGCTTTGTGCATTTTTGAGCCGAACTGACAATCAAAGGACCAAAGCTGATGTTTGGCACAAATCTACCATCCATTACATCACAATGAATTAGGTCAGCACCGGCCAGTTCAACCTGCCTGATAGATTTTTCAAGATTAGAGAAATCTGCTGATAAAATTGAGGGGGCAATCTGATACTTGGACAATTTAAAATCCCTCCCCGGTTTCATCTGGTAGCCGGGACTCTTTAGTTACAAAAAGTTCAACCTGATCCCCCGGATTAAGTTTAGTGCCTGCCGGAGGGTACTGATCTATAATGGTATTCGGTGCCAGTTGAAAAGAAGGTTGAAAATTGATTTTGCCAACCTTTAGACTAATTTGGCTGAGGATAACCTCGGCTTCTGAGAGTAGTTTACCAGCCAAAACCGGAACTTCAATTGTTCCTGGCAACTCACCTTTGCTAACGGAAATCCCCACCTTAGTCCCCTCTTTCAGGAATGTTCCGGCCGGAAACTGCTGAGAAAGAATTTTATCTTTATTTTCTTTGATTTCAATAATTTCAATTGAACCCAGCTCAAGATTCATTCTCTCTAATGCTAATTTTGCTTCATTTATGGTTTTCCCAAGTAAATCAGGCACTACAACTTTCTGTGCACCGCCACTAATTACCAAATGTACCCTACGACCATCTTTAACCTGCTCACCAGACTTTGGGCGCTGATTTAACACAAGACCGGCTTCCTTTCTCGGCTGAGGCATAGTATCGCTGATAACAGGGGTAAGCCCGGCATCAGACAAAATCTGCATCGCTTTTGAGATGTTAAGACCTTCTACTTTCGGCACAGTTCTGACTTCTGAGCTCACATACCATGGGAAAAAGAGGAAATTCAGAAAGAGAGTAATTATACCAAAAGCCCCTAAAAAATAGAGAAGTTTTAACAAAAACTGACTATTAATCTTCATTTTCATCATAGTAATATATAAATTGAAGGCATGTTAAACAAAGATACAGTGTCCGCAGGGATTAGATGATCACAAATTATTTTTTTCTGCTCAGGAGTGCAAAAGAACTAAACAAAAAACTCAGTAATTCAGTACTTTTAGACTGTTTTTCCCAAGAAAAAGATTCCTTGATTATCAGTTTTTCAATGAATTTTTCCGAAAATTCGCTTGAATTCGCAACAAAATTCCCCGGCTCCCACCTGATGCTCAGGGAGAATTTTTCCCGTGCCAGGAAAAACACCCTTAGTTTTACCATCATTCCTTCCGGGGCAAAGTTTTCAGGAATCCGATTCCATGTAAGTGATAGAATTATTGTGCTGGATTTCGAGCCGAATTATTCAATTCTCCTATACTTTCGGGGGGCACGAACGAATGCCTTTTTTTTCGATGGTAACCTTGTTTCCCCTTTTCGTAAATCTGACAGCGAATTGCTGGAAGAAATAAGGGATTTACTCCTTACGGATAAATTCTCCCATCTACTACAAAATGTCGAGGATTTACCAGCTTATGAGCTGATAACTATTCAAGACCCGCGATTGGGAAAAGAAATAGCGGCTGAACTTGCGCAAAGAATACAGGGCTCTGATGACACCGATTCTGAGCTCCGGAAAATTATATCCGGGATATTACATGGCAGATTCAGGATTTCTGCTGACAAATCAGGGTATAGAATTCGTCCGGAATGTTTTCTTGAGCAAAATCCTGCTGATTCATTTTGCGAAAGTGCGCTGGAAGCAGTCTCCATTCTGATCAAAAGCAACTTCAGGGAAACACGTTTCCGCCAAAAAAAGTCACAGCTCGTGAAAGAATTTACCGCTCAAATAAAATTATTTAACAAAAGAAAAGAAGATATTGAAAACAGAATAAAACTGGGTAACAGGTCGGCCTTATTTGAAAAATACGCCCAAATTCTACTGATGTACAACGATAAGAAGGAAAAAGGGATAACAGAGCTTAAACTGCCAGACTATATGAGCCAGGGTGAAATTGTCAGAATTCCACTCGATGAAAAGCTGGATATAAACCAAAATACACGAAAGTATTTTGACAGGGCAAAAGAAGAACACCAGAGTTACGAGGCATCGGTTGCGAAACTTCCCGAAATAAGAGACAAAATCAGTAAATTTGAATCGGATTTAAAATTAATTGAGAATTGTAAGAGTTTGTTAGAACTGTCTTCCTTTGAGGAGAAGGAACAAAAGAATAAAAAGCCGAAAACCGCTGATGATGCGGTAAAATTCCGGGCTTTCAGAATTGAACCAAATTTTATCGTTTACGTTGGTAAGGACAGCAGGCAAAATGATGAGTTAACGCTCCACTTTGCGAAGCCAAATGATATCTGGATGCATGCAAGAGGTTGTCCCGGTTCTCATACAGTATTAAGGGATACCTCCGGAAAGAACACATTCGGCAAAGATGTAATAAAAGCAGCAGCTTCAATCGCGGCTTATTTCAGTAAGGCCAGAAACGCTAAATACGTGCCGGTTGCATATACTGAAAAAAAATATGTTGTAAAACGAAAAGGTATGGAACCGGGTAAAGTTCAGATGATGAGGGAATCAATAGTGATGGCTGAGCCGGCGCTTCCAAAAGATGAATTAAATTCCAAAGGAGATGAGTTATGAGATTAATAATTCAACAAGATTATCAAAATGTATCTGATTGGGCTGCCCACTATGTAGCCATGAGAATAAAAGAGTTTAACCCAAGCCAGACCAGAAGGTTTGTTTTAGGGCTTCCAACAGGTTCCTCACCACTGGGTATGTATAAGCGCCTTATTGAGCTTTATAAATCTGGAGCAATCTCATTTAAATATGTAACAACTTTTAACATGGATGAGTATGTCGGTCTGTCTGAATCCCATCCTCAAAGCTATCACTATTTCATGTACAATAACTTTTTTAACCACATCGATATTGACCCGAAATTCGTCAATATCCTGAATGGAAACGCTTCCGACTTAAATGAAGAATGCAGGAATTATGAAACCAGGATAAAGGAGGCAGGCGGCATCAATCTTTTTGCAGGGGGTATTGGTGCAGACGGTCATATCGCCTTTAATGAACCCGGTTCTTCACTTGGCTCGGTTACACGGGTTAAAACTCTGACACGTGATACGATAATTGCCAACTCCAGATTTTTTGAAAATGACGAGCTGCAAGTCCCCAAAACTGCCCTAACTGTTGGTGTTAAAACTGTCCTGGACTCTGAAGAAATAATGGTTCTTATCAGTGGGCATTCCAAGGCAAGAGCTCTGGCAAAAGTTGTAGAAGAAGGCGTAAATCACATGTGGACAGTCAGTGCTCTGCAGCTTCACCCTAAGAGCATAATCGTCTGTGATGATGCGTCAACGGCTGAATTAAAGGTAGGTACGGTCAATTACTTTAAGGATATAGAATCTTCTAACCTGAATCCCGAGTCATTATTGGGTAGTAACAGCTAAATTCTCCTCCTTTTTCTCCTTAACCGTTGTAAAAAAGGCATAATTTAGTTATTTTTGTGGGTTACAATTGCACCCGTAGCTTAATTGGATAGAGCATCTGACTACGGATCAGAAGGTTCGGGGTTCGACTCCCTGCGGGTGTACCATCGGCCCCTTATAAGACTTAAACCATTATAAGGGGCTTTTGCTTTTAGTAACATGATGCAAAACACAGTATTTTTTATTGGAAAGGCGAAATCCTTCCTTGCTTTTTGAGGAAGTTCATTATCGGTACATGTTTAGAGCTCTTCAGGAAGCTGAAAAAGCATCAGATGCAGGCGAAGTTCCTGTCGGTGCCATTATTGTACAGGGTAACAGGATATTAGGAACCGGTTATAATCAGATGAAATCCTTGTCTGACGCAACCGCACATGCTGAAATGATTGCCATTACCGCGGCTTCATCAACGCTTGGCTCACAATTTCTTGATGAATGTACGCTCTACGTGTCACTTGAACCATGCATTATGTGCACAGGGGCCATTCTCCTTTCTCGAATTCCAACAGTGTATTTTGCGGCCTTCGACCCCAAATTCGGTGCAATGGGTTCACTCTACAACGTTGCAAGTGAAGGAAAGATGAATTTCATTCCAGAGGTTTTTTCTGGTATTTATGAGAAAGAATCGGCAGAAATGTTAAAAAAATTCTTTGCTGATAAGAGGAATTAGAAAATTATCATGGTAATCTATCCGTGAAACATGTAATTTTGAGTTTGAAAATGGAGCTTTCATGCGAATAATCTTATTTGGTTCCCCGGGCGTTGGCAAGGGAACGCAGGCAAAAATTCTGAGCCAACAGCTCTCTGTTCCCCATATTTCAACAGGCGACATCCTCCGTGAGGCAGTTACTAAGAAAACCTCGCTTGGATTGAAGGCCAAAGAAATTATGGACGCCGGTGAATTAGTGCCTGATGAGGTAATGGTGGGAATTATAAAAGATCGCCTCAGTAATGCCGATTGTCATAAAGGGTTCATTTTGGATGGTTTCCCGAGAACAATAAAGCAAGCAGAAGCGCTTAACAAACTGTTCATCGAACTTTCCATAAACCACTTTTTCCTGATTTCCTTAGAAGTTATCGAGGAAGAAATTATCAGACGGCTTACCAACAGACGCGCATGCAAGGTTTGTAACAATATTTTCAATTACCACGATATTGAAGGAAGTGAAACTTGTCCCTCCTGCGGCGCAGTAAATAGCTTTTATCACAGAGATGATGACCGTGAAGATGTTATCAGGAAGCGTCTGGCGGTATTTCAGTCCACAACAAAGCCGGTATTAGAATATTTTTCAGACAAGCAGTATGTTATCAGAATTGATGCGTTAGAGACTATAGATAATGTTACTTCCACAATTCTAAAGCGTCTGGAAGAATTAAAGGTTAACTAACAGTAGTAGTTTCTGTAATCCCCTTTTCAGTCAGTTTTATTACGCGACCTTTATAGGTTTTGAATAACTCATAGTTATGTGTCGCAAAAATTACTGCAGTACCGAAAGTATTAATTTTTTTAAATAGTTCAAGAATCTCCGATGAAGTTTCAGGGTCAAGATTACCCGTGGGTTCATCGGCAATTATTAACTTGGGGTCATTAACAATTGCTCTGGCAATCGCAACTCTTTGCTGCTCTCCTCCGGATAATTCATCAGGCATGCTTAACCTTCTGTGAGTCAACCCAACTAATTTAAGTACGGAAGTTACTTTCTGTTTAATCTCTGCTGAAGATTTACCGGTAACTTCAAGTATAAAAGCAATATTATCCTGAACGCTTCTGTCCTTTAACAATTCAAATGACTGAAATACAACTCCTATTTTTCTTCGTAAATACGGCAAATCAGATTTCTTAAAACTTAACGAGTTATATTCTGCAAATTGGATATAGCCCTCAGTTGGTGCTTCTCTAAAATAAATCAGCTTGAGAAGAGTACTTTTGCCAACTCCGCTTTTACCTGTAAGCACAACAAACTCCCCTTCTTTTATCTCAAAATTAATGTCATTAAGAATAACTCTGTCAGGCGGATACAAAAATGAGACGTTACTAAACTGCAGCAACATTATTTATTCTCCAAAAGATTTAATGCCCACCGTACTGCTGAAATCATTGATGAAGGATCCGCAATACCCCGCCCGGCAATTGAGAAGGCAGTTCCATGATCAGGCGAAGTACGGATATATGGCAGTCCGGCTGTATAATTAACTCCTTCACTGAACGCTAGCAGTTTGAATGGAATGAGAAGCTGATCATGATATGGTGAAATCACCAAATCATAATTTTTATAACTTCCGCTGCCAAAGAATCCATCCGCCGGAAATGGTCCCTCTACATAAGGGTATTTTTGTATAAATGGAATAAGAATTTCCTGCTCTTCCTTACCTATTGTGCCGCTTTCTCCTGCATGGGGATTAAGCGCGAGAAGAGCAATTCTCGGATTTTTTTTCCCAAACTTATTATGCAATTCATCGTTAAGTAAAACAAATTTGCTCTCAAGAAGCTCCGGGGTTATCATATCAGCTACAATTGAAAGAGGTTCATGAATAGTTAATAAAGCTCCGAGCATTTTTGAGGAGAGAAACATCATTGAAAAATTCTGAACGCCTGAAAGAAAAGCAAGCATTTCCGTGTGTCCGGGGAAATCAGAACCGGCTGCATTGATTGCTTCTTTAGAAATTGGCGCGGTAACTAAGACCGAGTTTGAAATATCCGTGCAGACAATATCATGGGCTGCATATATAGACTGTAAGGCAACTCTGCCGGTTTCTCCATTTGAAACTCCGGCTTTCACACTGCCTGATGCAATATCATTGATAATTATGGTATCATGCAATTTAAAAGACGGGTCATAGGATTCTGATATATATATCTTTGCGGAACTGCAATATTGTTTTATGAGAGGTATAAAAATTACTGCGGGGCCTGTTATAATCACCTGATACTTCAGCGACAGCTTTTCATTTGCGATTGTTTTCACAATTATTTCTGGTCCGATACCGGCAATATCCCCGCAGGAAAAAACTACTTTTTTCATGAAAAATTATTTTAGATAAAGTATTTTCACTGATTTGAATCCGGAAACGGTTTCAAATCTTGCAATATATGTACCACTTACAAGAGCAGGAATCTCATCACTGAAATTCATTGTGAATTCGTGATATCCCTCTGCAAATATTTTGTCAGCAACAGTATAAACATGTTCGCCAATAATATTATACAGCACAATTTTTACTTTGCCAGATGAAGGATTATAAAATTTCAATCTGGTGGACGGATTAAAAGGATTGGGATAATTCTGATATACTTCAAACTGTTCCGGTACATTAGTTTCATCAGAAATGTGAATCGATGAAACCGGATAGAAAAATTTAAGTAAGTCAGTCATAAACTGAGTCCGTAAAGCAATTGAGCCGATAGTTTCAAAGGGAAAACCAAGAAAAACTAATTTTGCCTGATTAGATGATTGACCAAAGGTTCCCGAATAATAAATGCCGGCAGGTTTAGTAACATTATATTTTATAAACTCTGTTGTACCCGGCTCTCCGGTGATAACATCCGGGGCATCTTCCAAATAAGGTGAACCCTGAGCAGTCAACCCGAATGGTATTAGTGCATTGCTAAAAACAGCCGTCGAATCAGAAACTATTGCGTAATTCAAATTTGCATCGCCATATGCGTATTGAATCTTCAAATAGTCTTTCATATACCGGAGAAGAGTACTATCCTGAGCACCAAACTGATAAAGATTCTGTGCAATTTCTGAACCAGAGAGGAATAAATTCCCTCCCCCTTCCAGAAATAGTTTGAGTGAGTTCATTTCTGCCGGAGTAAAAACCGGTTCAGCCGGATTTTCATCTCCGCTCATCCAAAAGACTGTCTGAAAACCAGATAGGTCAACTTCGCCATTTTTTATAGCAGAGTGATGCACCGTTTCAAAACTGAAAGATGCAGATTCAGCGAAACGAATAATAAAATCATGGTAGGAAAGATTATAGCTTCCGCCATTCAAAAAGCGGTTAAATCCATCAACTATAAGTATCTTTTTTCCGTCATTAATGCTGCGAATACCATAAACATCCGACTGAACTGAAAGATTTGCCGGGTTGGCAGTATCAACTGCAAATACCTTCAGATAAAGCGGGTTAGGCAAACCATAAGAATACGTCCTGTTAGTAATCAGTGAAGTGAGAGTGTTCTCAGATTCTCTTACCTGAAAGGTTGTTCCATCGTTGCTATAATGAATTCTAAATCCCTTCAAATCACCATCAGCAGGGGCAGTCCACCTGAGTGTAAAATAATTTGTTGAGTCTCTCAGGATTGACTTAAACAGAGGTGCGGCCGGCGGATTGAGATCAGCAGGAGCAGTGGTAACTGGAATATAAACCGTGTCCCCGTGACCCCGAGTGTCATACGTGAACACCATAACCTTATAGTTTCCGTACGGGTAGGCATCTGCATCAAAATAATTATTCGATACAACCTGCGTTGATGCTACATTAGCAGCACCGCTTCCGTTTGTAACTATATAAACATGTTTGCTGGTATTTGACTCGGGACGGTAATAATTAACGTTCACATACTGGTCGCGGGGCAGACCATAATATTTAAAGCGAAGCCCGTTATCCGGCGGATTATGAATTACCGTCTGACCATCTTCAGAGAGTACTTTATATCCAATTTCATAAGTCCCGTTGTTAAACGTTGCGCTTGTGGTTCCGTTGGTTTCCTCAACATGAGCAATAATATCAATTTTACCACCAAGATTCCCTGCCGGTAATTGTAAATCGCTATTATCACGAAGAAATTTCACGTACCTGATATAAGGTTTCCATGGATCGTTATAAGGTATCAATCCACCATTCGGACGCAAAGAGTTAATTTGTGCGGCGGTTTGTGTTATTCCAAACCGATACTCAATAAGATGAACATGATCTATGGCAATTGTTGAAATCTGCTGCCCTGCTGTGATCATCTGACCTACAGCCAGATTGGCAATTGGCCTTGTGTGATAATAAGTCAGCATTTTTGTCTGACCGTTTATAGTTGAATTTATTCTCACATACGAATCGTACCCCGTATTACCGTCATCAAACGATGCACCGACCTGACCACCAATTACCGCATAGACGGGTGTACCGGCACTTCCCGATATATCAGTTCCATTATGATAATGTCCGTCCGCACTCGTGCTTCTGTATTCACCAAAGGAACCGCCAACCTGCTTTTGTACATTATTTGGATTAATCGGCCAGGGATACCTGGTTGTATCCTGGCCTATCAATATATACTGAAAGAAAACAACGATAATAGCCGGGAGCAGAAGTTTCATAATCAGCTATTCATATTGAGCAGAAATTCTTTATTATTTCTTGTCCCTTTCATGCGGTCAAGAAGGAATTCCATAGCTTCGATTGAACTCAGTTCACTAAGAATTTTGCGAAGAATCCATACTTTTGCCAGGTCTTCTTCTGTCATCAGTAATTCTTCTTTTCTTGTTCCAGACTTATTAACATCAATAGCAGGAAAAATCCTTCTGTCGGAAAGATCTCTGTCAAGAACCAATTCCATATTACCGGTACCTTTGAATTCTTCAAAGATAACATCATCCATTCTGCTACCGGTTTCAATCAGAGCAGTGGCAATAATGGTAAGACTTCCGCCATCCTCAGTATTTCTTGCTGCACCAAAAAATCTTTTCGGTTTCTGAAGAGCGTTTGAGTCAACGCCGCCAGAAAGTATTCTGCCTGAATGTGGCATCACAACGTTATTTGCGCGGGCTAACCTGGTAATACTGTCAAGAAGAATGATTACATCTTCATTTGACTCAACCATTCTTTTTGCTTTTTCAATAACCATGTCAGCCACCTGCACGTGACGGTCAGCCGGTTCATCAAAGGTTGAACTGATAACCTCAGCTTTTACACTGCGTTCCATATCAGTTACTTCTTCCGGACGTTCGTCAATTAGGAGGATGATAAGTTTTGCTTCAGGGTGATTTCTCGTGATGGAGTTTGCAATTTTCTGGAGAAGGATAGTTTTACCGCTCTTTGGTGGAGCAACAATCAGACCTCTCTGACCTTTACCTATCGGTGCAAGCAGGTCCATTACCCGCATAGAGTATTCGCCGGGTACGGTTTCGAGGGTAAGTTTGTTTGTGGGATATACGGGAATGAGGTTGTCAAAAAGTGTTCTTTCTCTTACTTCAGAAGGGTCTTTTCCGTTTACCGCTTCAACTCTGAGCAGAGCAAAAAATCTTTCACCCTCTTTTGGCGGCCGCACCTGACCACTCACAAAGTCTCCCGTGCGCAGCATGAATTTTTTTATCTGCGAAGGAGAAACATATATATCATCTGGCGAAGGGAGGTAATTATAATCTTTAGAGCGAAGAAAGCCGTAACCGTCTCCTAAAACTTCAAGAACTCCCCTTGAAAAAGTTAAGCCGTCTTTAGAAGTCTGGGCTTCGAGTATTTTAAGGATTAATTCCTGTTTCCTTAAATCACTATACCCTGTGATGGCTAAATCTTTTGATATCTGATAAAGTTCGACGATTTTTTTTGATTGCAGTTCTGCAATATCCATTGGCATTTTGTTTACCTTTTCCTCTTTCGGTTGTTTATGTGATTATTAAATAAAAATCTGTTTTTGTTTCTGTAAATAGGATTTGAAAGAACCAATAAGATACATACTGCCGGTCACGGCAAATGCATCTTCATTGTCAGCATGTGCATATACATTGGTAAAAAAATCTTCCGGTGAACGCAGCGATGAAACCTCAAATCCCTTTGATAGAGCTATACTTCTCATCTGGTCGATGGTCATTCCTCTCTCGAAATCAAGTTCATAGAGAAAAAGTCTGCGGCATACTTCTCTTAGCTGAGTAAGCATATCGTCTGTATTCTTATCTGACAGAGCAGTGAAGACAATGGTAAGATTATTTTTAATCGTTAATAGTGATTTAATCTGGTTTACAAATGCGGTTATACCGGCGGGATTATGGGCAGAATCCAGTATCAGAAGGGGTGAATTTGAAAGCACTTCAAACCTGCCTTCTAAACCCGTGTTGTTAATTACATTTTGTATTCCGCGTTTAAAAACTGACTCATCCTGAAGTAGTAAAACCTTCCGGATGCTTATAATGGCTAAAGCTGAATTAATAAACTGATGTTGACCCTTAACGGGAGGAACAATATCTGACAAAATTAAACTGTCATCGTAAAAATGATACTTTTCCGGATAAATTGCAAGATTTCTTTTAATTTCATGAAAATCAGCTTTTTTTTTCCCTGCTATCTTTTTTAGCTCAAAAAGACCCTCCTCAGGAATATTTCCCGCGAAAACCGGAATACCGGGCTTTATTACCCCTCCTTTTTCGCGTGCTATTTCAGCGACTGAATTCCCCAGGATGGCAGTATGTTCAAGGGAAATAGCGGTAATAATCACAGCCAGCGGGTTAAGAAGGTTGGTCGAATCAAGGCGTCCACCTAACCCAGTTTCAACTGCCGCGATTTCCACCCCTGAATCCCTGAAATAACAAAACCCCAGGACTGTAGAAACCTCAAAAAATGTCAATCCGGATTTTAGTATATAATCTTTGTATTTCCTCCAGAACAGTGCAATGTAAGCATCATCAATTTCCGCACCGTTTACTCTTATTCTTTCATTAAACCGGACAAAATGGGGTGAGGTATAAAGACCCGTTTTATAACCCGCTTCCATAAGAATGCTGGCGAGAAACGAGGTTGTACTCCCCTTACCCACAGATCCTGCTACATGAAATGATTTGAAGCTGTTTTGCGGATTGCCGGTCAGCTCAAGAAATTCTCTGGTCGCATCAAGTGAGAGCTTTATACCCCTGTTCCTGAGATTAAAAAGTTCATCCGGATTAAAACCGGAATCTGGAGAGATCAAAGAGTAAAACTGCCTGTTAATTCTGAAATCGAAGTTATATTCTGACTAATGCAGAAGTCATTCAGGTTATCAATAAAATTGACTGCTGAATTTGGGTTAACAAAATTTATCGTCCCTAATTGAACTGCGGCTGCTCCGGCTATCATAAATTCTATGACATCCTGCCAGACGGATATACCTCCGATACCCAAAATAGGTATATCAACATTTCTTCTTATCTCGAGCACCTTAGCTAAAGCAACAGGTTTAATAGCCGGACCAGAGAGACCGCCTGTCACATTTTTTATTTTAGGTTTCCTGCTATAAATGTCAAATCCGGTTCCGACTAACGTATTAATTGCTGAGATTGCATCTGCCCCTTCTTCTTTTGCAATACGCGCAAAATCAGATATACGTGCCACGTTTGGCGATAGTTTGATGGATAAGAATTTCTTTGTTGCTCCCCTCGTAAGATTGGTAATTTTTGAAACCATCGCCGGATTATTACCAAATTCTAATCCCCCATCCTTAACGTTCGGACATGAAACATTAATCTCAAATCCGTCAATACGGTCTTCGGAATCAAGCAATCTGACACATTCCAGATATTCTTCAGGTGTTGAAGCTGCTATATTACAAATAAGCGCAGTGTCATAATTCTTAAAAAACCCGACTTTTGATTTGAGGTACTCTTCAACTCCAACATTAGCCAGTCCGATAGCATTGAGCATCCCGGAGGGAGTTTCAACAATTCTTTGAGGAGGATTCCCTTTTCTGGGTTTTAAGGATAATGACTTCGTGACCACGCCACCAATCAGATTAAGATCTGTGAACTCGGCTATCTCCTGACCATAGCCAACTGTGCCGGAGGCCAGCAGGATGGGATTTTTAAGGGAAAGTCTGGGAAGATGAACCGAAATATCAGGTAAGCTCATATTGTAATCTCATGCAGATTAAATACCGGACCATCTTTACATATTAATTTATAGGCATCTGGACTTTCCGCGTGCTCAATAGGACATCCCTGACAAATACCAAATCCGCAGGCCATAGCACTTTCCACTGATGCTTCAATTATCATTCCTTCTTGAGAAAAATAATTCTTTAACGCTCTGAGCATTCCGTTAGGACCACAGGTAAGTACCCTAAACTTTGTACCAGATAATATATTCGACAAAGTATTATTGTAACAATCTATTACATTCCCTCTCATCCCTTCAGATCCATCTTCAGTAACGATATAAAGATTTGTTAAACCATATTTGATGATATCACGCGATGATCTTCCGCCAATAACAGTAAAAATTTCTTTTCCGCTATTCTGCAATTCCTTTGTCAGATAAGGAAAAGGAGCTGCGCCAAGACCACCTGCAATAATTATAACAGTTTTCTCTTCAAAATTAAGGGTGAATCCTTTACCCAACGGACCAAGGATATCAACAACATCACTTTGTTTTTTTTGAGCAAGAATCTTTGTGCCCTCACCTGTCACGTTAAACATAACAGATATCCGGTCACCTTTTACCTCACAGATGCTAAAAGGTCTTCGAAGTAAAGGAAACAAGTTATCATTAACCCGCAAATTGAGGAACTGTCCGGGTTTAATCACACCCGCAATGACGGGCGCTTCAAATTCCAGAAGATGAATATTCTCTGCAATTTTTTTATTATCCGTTACACGGGCAAGAACCTGATACACGTTAAATTTTTACCTGATTATAAAAATATCTGAATTATTTAAGAATCGTCATTTTTTTATGTAAGGCAAACTTATCTGACTTCAACCGGTAAAAATACACCCCTGATGAGAGCGGAAAATCAGAAAGACTCATTCTTATTGAGTGATTTCCACTCTCCAAAACCTGATTCTCAATCAATGTTGCAACTTTATTTCCAAGTATATCAAAAACGGTTAAATCAACAGAAGAATTCTCCGGAAGAGAAAAACTGATAACTGTTTCCGGATTAAATGGATTTGGAAAATTCTGATAAAGCGTATATTCTAACGGAACTGAATTACCATTTGAAAGATTTACATCCGTAAGCGCCGGATTTCTCTTGATTGCATTGTCAACATAAATCGCCCCAGAAACAGAACCGGAAGGACTTTGTTTTATTACAATACTATGAAAGAGTTTATCTCCGGTACCGGTTATTGCTGAAATAGGTACTTCCACCCATTTCCAACCAGTCCAGTCAAGTGTATCAACCTTCACAATTACATTGCTTGAAGAATTAAAGTAAAACCAATATTCAAGATAATTATAACTCAGGTCGCCGTATATCCAGAGACCAAAAGTTTCAGAAGTGTTTGACCCAACATTAGGTTTGTCAGAATTGAAAGTGCGGCAGACACCGCCTATACCGGTAAAAAGATAATTAATTTTACCGCTTGATGAACCGGCATATTTTTCCTCACTTACAATGGTGAATGTTGTAGCATTGGGGTCCGTACCAATTGTACTTCCGCTGTAATTTGGATCTTTCCAATTCTTTATAAGTTCAAAATCATCCAACAGAACTCCGGCAACAAAAATGCTGTCAGCAGTTTTGAAAGGTATCGACTGAGCAGTGCCAAGAGTAGTACCAAGTATATTTTTAATTTCAGAACCAACAATTATTGAATAATCAGAAGAATACTTCAGAGCGGTCAATGGCGAAAATGTAACTGTGCCTCTGCCATCTAATTCAGTATAAGTGATATTTTTTATTTGCACATTCTGACCGTTAAAATCCTGTAAAACGATATTATCTGCAATGCTGGATGTGAGGAGCGGCGTATCAAAATTAAGACTTACTTTTACTGTATTGCTTATACCATGTTGATTTAAACCGGGATAAGTCTGAAGAACATTAAGAGGGGCTGTACTCCTCGTAACAAAGCTAAATTCAATTCCGCCAAGTATTTTTCGGTCATTGTAATTTACTGCTGATGTATCAAAAGCAACCTGATATACCTGACCTAACTGATAAAGAGATGTTGGCTTAAAGACTAAAGTACGACCATTGTTTTCCCAGGAAAAAGCACCTGTTACCGAAGGCGAAATGGAAAATGCTGATTGAGCAACAGATTTCTTCATTCTCTGCGAAAATGAAATCTTGATGCTCTGGTTAGCCCAAACGCTGTCACCAGAAACTGCCGGGATGAACGATGTTATATAAGGAGATGTAGTATCTTTTGAAACTAACTGCATGTAAAAAGACCAATCCCAATAAATGCCGGGGTCAGTGTGAGAGTTACAGGTAGGATCAATATTTGGATAATTAGATTGCATCCATGTGCGCCAGGCACTATTCTGCCACTGATTATGACCAATGATTCTGTTAAGATTAAATGGTATGTTATAGCGGACTGAGAAATGATTAAAAAGTTTGGCGGAAGCAATATACATCGCATCAGTGTACCAAGCCGGATTATCAACAAATCCCTCATGCTCAACACCCAGACTATAGCCGTTCCAGCAGACTACGTGCCACGCCTTGTTCATTTCTCTAACCATCTGCACTATATATCCGTCTGAACTTCGGATTATATAATGCGTAGCTGCATCTGCATCCGGATTTTTAAGCCATGATAATGACCCTGCAAATCCTCCTTGAGTCGTATGAACAACTGAAAACTGATGGGATATACTGCCGGGAGTAAAATTAGGACTGGGATCCCAAACCGCAGGACCGTAATCATCTGATTCAATATAAACCGGTTCATTGCCAGGTTTTACATATTCAGGGAAAATATCAAGTGCAATGTTTCCGTCTGCCGGAACATTTAAATTATCAGAAACATAACCCTCCCTCATAACCCGGAAGATTTCATACGAGTAGAGTGGTTTAATTTTTTGCTGGCGTATTCCGGAATATAATTCTGTAACTTCCTTCCACTCGTATATGTTATCGCGGTCTATACCGGATTCTGCTGCTAAATAATTCAATACTGCTGCGGCTGCAAGGATATTTGTCCTTACATCTGTTTTAATAAGGTCAACAGAAAAACCGGTTAATTCCGATGCTTTTACAATTGACCTCCCGAACCAATTATCATCGCGTAATCCCATAATACCGTAAACATGCGGAATACCAATGCAGGACTGATGTGAGGCCTCATCATTGATGATATGCTCCCCTCTTGTCTCAGAAAAGGCAATCGCCTTTAATATCCTGACCGGAATCTGATATTGAACAGATGCTTCTTCAAAAAAGAATTCACTTTCCTGGGCTGAAAGTGAAAAAAACATGCTTAGAATGAGTAACCAAACCTTCTTCATTGTGAAATGCCCTTTTTATTTAAAATTTGCTTTTTCAATTTCTGATACAATGTCGAGACGCTTCTGATGCCTTTCGCCGCCAAAATTTGTTGTCAGCCATGCATCAACGATTGAAGTAAGAGAATTTTCACCTAATGCTTTAGCCCCAAGGCATAAAACATTAGCATTATTATGTTCACGGGAGCTTTTGGCAGTGAACTCATTATACCCTGTTGCAGCTCTGATTCCCCTGAATTTATTGCAAACCATAGCGGATGCATTTCCTGTTGCATCAGTAAGAATAGCATAATGAGCTTCCTTGCATTGAATTTTTTGACATGCCCTCCGGGCTATTTCGGGGAAATCAGCAGGTTTTGTATCATAACTGCCAACGTCAACTAATTTATATCCACGCTTGTAGAGATAATCAAGTAAAAATGTTTTATAGGCATATCCGTTGTGGTCATTTCCAAGCGCGATTACTGTCTGAGAAGGTGAAAGCAATTCCTTTTCAAAACTCTTTTTAAGGTTAACTTCTGATGAAATTAAGATGCCTAATTCTTTTATTTTATCTTTAGCAGCAGGTGTTATTAACGAATCCTTAGGAATGATAATTGAGTTTTGCCCCTTCTTAAAAAGGTTCAATATATCATTTTCAGTAATCAGCTTTTTCATCAGACCAGGTCGTTCAATTTATGTTCTTTAAGATATTCAACTACTTTCTTCACATCCTGTGCTTTATCTCTCCGGCAGATAAGCAGACTATCTTTAGTATTAATAACCAGCAGATTTTCGGCTCCGATAATTGCGGTAAACTTTTCCGGCGAATACACAAAAGAGTCCAGCGTTGAATCCGCATATACAGTGCCCTCAAATACGTTACCCGAATCATTTTTTTCTGAAAGCTGATACACTTCTTCCCAGCTTCCGACATCACTCCAGATAAAATTTGATTTTATAAGACTAACTTTTTCTGATTTTTCCATCACACCATAATCAATCGAAATCCCCCTGATACTGCTATAGATACTTTCAACCGAAGTTTCAAAACCCGGGTCGGATGCAGGGAGAACCAGATCCTTGAATTCTCTATAAAGCTCGGCCAAATGTTTCTCAAGTTCCTGAAGAATAACTTCTGTTTTCCAGATGAACATTCCGCTGTTCCAATAAAAATCACCCGATTCAAGAAACCTGACCGCAGTAGCATAATTTGGTTTTTCCGCAAATGTCTTTACAGGATGAATGCGCGGACTGTTTTCTTTACTTTCAATTTGTATATAACCATATCCTGTTTCAGGCCGGGTTGGGGCAATTCCGATAGTGAGCAGATTTTCAGATGAGTAAGCATACTCCGCGGCTTTTTGCAAAGTTTCTCTGAAATGTTCCTCTTCTTTTATCAGATGATCAGCAGGCAATACTAAGCAGACCGAATCTTTATCCAACTGATAAATAACTTTAGAAGCGAGCAATATACACGGTGCAGTATTCCTACCGACCGGTTCCGCAATTACATTATCCGGATTGATATTCTCAAGCTGATTAAGAATTTCTTCCTTATGAAATTTATTCGTGATAATAAAAATATTCTCATCGGGAACAAGACCTTTTAATCGGTTCACGGTATTCCGGATTAACGAGTTTTCACCAAAAATATTTATTAACTGCTTCGGTTTTCTTTCGCGGCTTCTTGGCCAGAAACGGGAGCCAACTCCCCCCGCCATAATTACTGCATATATTTTCATAAAGCTCCTTTTGCTATTTTCTTAAAATCCTTTTGCCGAATTCCTCAGCACGTTCAATATATAGTGTTATATCAACTTCTTTACCCCTTACAAGCGCAACAATTACAATGAGGCATGCCCTGATCGACTCTATTGTTTCCTTTGTCGGTTTTAATTCACCGTCACGTATCATTGGAAGCGCTTTTGCAATAATTGAATGCATCTTAGCAACAATCTCCGTCCCGAATTTTAACGCGATTTGTGAATTCCACAAGAGAAGTTTTGAATAATGCGTAAGGTCATCATTATTCGCAGCTCCATCGCCATTACTCAGTGATTTGAGAATTTCATCTAATCCTTTTACCGGCTGTAAAATTCTGGATTCATACTGCTGATAACTTAATTCTTCAAATTCCGGTTCGGGCTCAACCGAGTTTGCCTCAGGTATTTCGGGTGATTCTGCTTCTTCTAATTGCGGTGATTCGGACTCAGTAGAAATTCTGCTTCCTTTAGGTGCGGAAAAATCAATCACTGCTGATATCTGACCAGGGCTTGAAACAGGTGACCCGGTAAAAAACAATACTTTTTCCATCGCCTTCTGAAATCTTACGGCTGTAAGAATATCAAGAAACGGGGTAAGATCCTTAAAGAGAAGTTCTGAGTGCTCTTCAAATTTCTTGGAAATAGATTTGAAATCTATTTTTGAAGTATTTAAATAGACATATATATCATTCAGCCGGATAGCAAGTTTCGCGAACTCTGTTACTTTTTTCATGTTTCTAAAAAGCACATCCGGTGATTCTGCTTTGTATATCTGCTCTTTTAATAGAGTAATTACCTCAAGTTTGCTGCTGTCAAGCCGCATTTTATTAGAGCAGTCCGTAAGAACCTGAATCAGATAATCTTTAATGAAATTCATTCGTTCAGATATACTCTCTGGGAACCCGCTTCGAAATACCGCAGGTTATCTCATAAGAAATTGTGTTAGCGAGCCGTGCCCATGTATCCGCAGTTACCCCTTCCTCACCAAAAAGAGAAACTTCATCATGTTGGTCGATAGGGTCATTTCCGCAATCAACCATTATTCTGTCCATGGTGATAGTGCCAATCTGAGCATACCTCTTGCCACCAATCAGCACGGAAATTTTACCCGAAAGGCAGCGAGGAATTCCATCCGCGTAACCGACTGGAATAGATGCAATTTGTGTTGGAGCCGATACAATAAACTTTCTTCCGTAAGAGACTGATTCACCGGTCTTAAAATAACGAATCGTAGCGACTTCCGAAACTAAAGACATGACCGGTTTTAAAGGAATTTTTGTCCTGCAAAATTCCGATGGATAGTAGCCATAGAGCGAAATTCCGGCTCTTACAAAATCAGCCCCCCGCTGCTCTAAATTATGAATTCCTCCACTGTTCGAGAAATGAGCGCTCCCAAAAGGCAACCCCATATTTTTCAGTTCTTTAATCAGTGAAAAGTATTTAGCCGATTGAGCTTCAGCGTATGTGAGGTCTTCCTCATCTGATGTTGCAAGATGTGTATAGACCGAATGGATAGACTGTATGCCATTTGAAGACAATAAACGTAAAGCATCCGGGGTTTCTTTTGGTGTAAGACCTATCCTACCCATTCCGGTATCAACTTTTATGGCTGGCGAAAGAATACGCCGTTGTTCATCAGTCAACTCACCAAATACCTGAATTCCTTCTGCATCAGCTACGGTCGGGATAAGAGAGTAATCAAGATGCTCGGTCAGGTTATTGTAGGAAAGGTTTTCAAAGACAAGTATAGGGGTTTTAATACCGGAGTTTCTTAAAATTACGGCTTCCTCAGCCATTGCAACCGCAAAAAGCTCAGGGGGAAAATCGGTTTTCAAAAGCGCATTTGCCACCTCAATCGCCCCATGACCATACCCGTCTGCTTTAATCACGGGGATAACCCTTGCAGGAATACTGTGTTTCCTAATGTTGAGATAATTTTCTCTGAGATTAGAAAGGTTGATGACTGCTTTAGTGGGACGCATGGAAAATAATAATCGTAATTTTGAATGGAAATATATCCGAATAAAGGCAGGATTACAAAGAAAATGGCAGTTTTCCTGAGCAGATGTTCTTGGCATGAGATTTGCACAAAACTAATCGATTTAAATAAGAATGTTGAAAAATTACATACTTTTATTGATATTTGAACTTTTTAATCCGGAATTCTTATCATGACTGAGTTCGGTAAAATACTGGCGTTCATGATTCTGGCTATAGTTTTCGTTATAGTTGGAATTTTTACCGCCTACCTAATCAGACCACACCGCCCCACCGATGAAAAGCTATTAACTTACGAATGCGGAGAAAATGCCGAAGGATCACCCTGGGTGAGATTCAATTTCCGCTTTTACATAGTTGCCCTTATTTTTCTGATTTTTGATGTGGAAATTGTGCTCTTGGTGCCCTGGGTACTGATTTATCAGGAATACGGTATTCTTGGATTCCTGACCGGATTCGTGTTTATCTCCCTCCTGGTCGCAGGTATGATCTATGAATGGAGGAAAGGCGATTTGGAATGGGACAGACCGGAAAGTGAAAAATTCATGCAAAATACGTTCAAACTACCAAAACTTACACTCCCTTCAAAAAAAGTTAAAGAAGAGGTTACAAATTAATGGGACTTCTTGATCAGAAATTCGAAAATGAAAATATTGTAATAACGAACCTTGAGGACCTCCTCAATTGGTCGCGTCTTTCCTCACTCTGGCAGGTTGGCTTTGGGTTGGCTTGCTGCGCCATAGAAATGATGGCTACCTCCGCTTCACATTACGATTTTGACCGCTTCGGTGTAATTCCCCGCCCTTCACCAAGACAATCAGATATTATCATTATCTCAGGCACTGTCACCTTGAAAATGGCTACCAGAGTTAAAAGATTGTACGAACAAATTCCTGACCCCAAATATGTTATTTCAATGGGAAGCTGTGCAAACTGCGGCGGTCCTTATTGGGAGCACGGCTATCATGTTCTAAAGGGTGTGGACAGAATTATACCGGTGGATGTTTACGTACCAGGGTGCCCTCCCAGACCCGAAGCATTGCTTGAAGGTTTGCTCAAACTCCAGGAAAAGATACGTAACGAATCTCTCGTGAGGAGTGCATCATGACTTTTGATGAAATCAAAATCCATATAACCGAGAATTATCCTTCTTTATCGGGTCTCGAATTTGATAAATCCGGCTCTGATAAAGCCCTTGAAATACCGTCAGATAAGCTATTGGACCTCATGTCAGTTCTTTATGGTGATTCTGCGCTTTCAATGGATAATCTTATTCTTCTTTCCGCCGTTGATGACTTTAACGGGGAGAAAAAAACTTTGGATGACGGGAGCACGGAGATGACTGGTGGCACTCTTTCGGTCTATTATCATCTTGAGTCATTATCACTACGCCATAAATTTAACGTTGTGGTTCACGTACCAAGGGAGACTCCGGAAGTGCCGTCCGTTACATTTATCTGGCAGGGGGCAAACTTCAATGAGCGTGAAGCTTATGATATGATTGGCATTAACTTTTTGAATCATCCTAACTTAACAAGAATCCTGATGCCGTATGATTGGGAAGCCGGGTATCCCCTCAGAAAAGATTATAAGAATCCTGAATTTTATCAGGGAATGAAGGTACCATACTGATATGAGCGATTTTCTAACTTTACCCCCTCAGAAAATAAAAACTGAAGAAATGGTCCTGAATATGGGACCGCAGCATCCATCTACACATGGCGTTCTTCGTCTCGAACTCGTCCTGGATGGAGAGGTTATTGTTGATGTAAAGCCGCATGTGGGTTATCTTCACAGATGTTTTGAAAAACACTGTGAAGCGCTTACCTACCAGCAGATTGTCCCCTATGTTGACCGAATGGACTACCTTGCTGCAATGGGAAATGAGATGGGCTGGGCTATTGCATGTGAACGCCTGATGGGAATTGAAGTCCCCCAGCGCGTTGAATATATCAGAGTTATTATGGCAGAACTTCAAAGAATTGCCTCACATCTGGTGGCGGTTGGAACATACGGGCTTGATATCGGAGCTTTTACACCGTTTCTCTATTGTTTCCGTGACCGTGAAAAAATCCTTAATTTATTTGAAATAACCTGCGGAGCCAGACTTCTTTACAATTATATGTGGCCTGGCGGGCTTTCGCATGATATACCCCCTGACTTTGCACGGCTGACAAAGGAATTTTTAGCTGAGTTTAAGCCGGTAGTTAATGAATTGAATAACCTGCTTTCTTATAATAAGATATTTATCGAACGGACAGCAAATGTAGGTGTACTACCTCTTGATGCAGCCATAAACTATGGTATGACAGGTCCAAATCTCAGAGCATCAGGGTTCAAATGGGATTTAAGACGGGATGACCCATACTCAATTTATGACAAATTCGACTTTGATATCCCGGTAGGCAATGGCTGGCATGGTAAAGTTGGCGATTGTTGGGACAGGTATTATGTCCGTGTCTTGGAAATCGAACAAAGTATCAGAATTATAGAACAGGCAATTGACCAGATACCTGAAGGTGATGTATCGTCTGCAATACCGAAGAGATATAAGCCCCCTATCGGTCACATATACGCACGTATTGAAAATCCGCGCGGCGAGCTGGGTTATTTTATAGTAAGTAATGGCGGACAGCAACCGGCGCGCGTAAAGGTCCGTCCCCCGTCATTCATCAGTCTTGGTGTAATGGGTGAGCTTTGCAAAGGTCATCTTGTAGCTGATGTTGTAGCAATTTTAGGAAGTATTGATATTGTACTCGGTGAGGTGGACAGATGATTTTCGATTCCTTAGTTGAGTTGACCGATAATCTATTTTTATCGTTAACTATTAATGCGGCTCTGCCTTTAATATTCATCATTCCTTTCGCTCTTTTTGCGGTGTGGTGGGAAAGAAAAGTTTCAGCACACATGCAGGATCGTCTTGGCCCAATGAGAGTCGGCAAACATGGATGGCTTCAGACAGTGGCAGATATTTTAAAGCTGATCCAAAAGGAGGATATTGTTCCCAAAGTTGCAGACAGAACACTTTTTAATATTGCCCCTGTGCTTGCCTTTATGGGAAGTTATGCAGTGTTTGCGGCTATTCCATTTGCCGGTGTATATATCGGTTCCGATATTGATCTTGGACTCTTATATATTGTTGCGGTTTCAGGTCTGGTAGTCGCCGGCATTCTGATGGCAGGATGGGCATCAAATAATAAGTATTCATTGCTCGGAGCAATGAGATCTACGGCTCAGATTATCAGCTATGAAATTCCGACAGTTGTGGTAATACTGACTATGGTAATAGTCGGAGGATCATTCAATCTGAGGGAGCTTTCTGAAACCCAGTCAGCCAACATGTTCAACTGGTTCATTTTCGGCGGGTCATACCCGATTATGACAAAGATTGCATTAATTCCGCTAATGTTTATAGCATTTATTATTATATATATCAGTTCGCTTGCCGAAGTAAATAGAACTCCGTTTGATATTCCGGAGGCAGAATCTGAGTTGGTTGGCGGATATCACACGGAATACAGCGGAATGAAATTTGCGATGTTCTTCCTTTCTGAATATGCTAATATGTTTGCAGTGTCAGTATTAGTGGCAAGTTTATTTCTTGGAGGTTATCATTCTCCTTTCGGCTATCTGGGAGATTTAGTTGGCTCGCCATTGCTGAAGGGAATAGAGCAGTTTTTCTGGTTTTCCTTTAAGGGTCTGTTGCTTGTTACTGTACAGATGTGGTTGAGATGGACACTCCCCCGTTTAAGAGTCGATCAGCTCATGGCTCTGTGCTGGAAATATCTTATTCCCATTTCGATTCTAAATTTTGTTATAGTAGCACTTCTGATGGTCTTATGAGAGTATATTTATCAAATATCTATACCGGTCTGATGACAGTCTTCATAGGTATGAAGATTACATTAAAACATGTATTTACTAAATCCGTAACGATACAGTACCCTGATGTAAAAGTTCCGATGGTTGACAGAGTAAGAAACCGGCTCTATGTTAATATGGATGACTGCATCGGGTGCGATCAATGTGCACGCGCATGTCCTGTTAATTGTATTTCTATTGAAACTGTCAAATCACTCCCCGGTGAAGATCTTGGAAAAACTTCTAACGGTAAGAAAAAGGCGCTGTGGGTAACAAAGTTTGATATCGACATCGCGAAATGCTGCTATTGTCAGCTTTGCGTCTTTCCATGTCCAACTGAATGTATTTACATGACGGATACTTACGAATTTTCTGAGTATGATCGTAAAAACCTTATTTATAATTTCTCAACACTTTCATCAGGCGAAGCTGAGGAAAAGGTTATAAACTTCCAGAAGTTTGAAGAAGAGAAAAAAGCAGCAAAAGCCGCTGCGGATGCTGCAGCAGCCGAAGCAAAGGCCAAAGCAGCTAAAGAAGCTGCTGAGGCAAAAGCTAAAGAAGGAGAGCAAAAATAACATGACTTATTACTCCCTTATTTTCTGGCTATTCGCCTTGATCACCGTTGGTTCTGCCTTCATTGTAGTAATGAGCAAGAATCTTATTTATTCAGTTTTTTCACTGCTGCTCACTTTTTTTGGGGTTGCCGGACTTTATGTTTTACTGAGTGCTGATTTCATCGCAATTGTTCAGTTAATCGTTTATGTCGGAGGCATTCTTATTGTACTCATTTTCGGAGTGATGCTCACCAGTTCGGTTCTTACCGAAGGATTAAAAACAAATGTGACAAATCTCTTACTTGGTTCAGTTGCAACAGGTGCGTTAGCAGGTTTGTTAATACTGCTTTTTACTGACCGCAATTTCTATCCGGTAACTGATTCTCTGACACCTGTACCACTTAAAGAAATTTCGCGGCTTTTCATCGTTGATTATTTAGTCCTTTTTGAACTGCTTGGCGTTCTTCTTCTTGCTGCTCTTATCGGGGCTGCTGCTATTGGAAGAAAGGAAAAAGTATAATGACTGAGATTACCCTAAACCATTTTCTTGTCATAAGCTCTCTGCTTTTCAGTCTGGGGCTTTATGCAATGATCACCAGAAGAAATGCAATTCTCATTTTAATGGGCGTTGAACTAATGCTGAATGCAGCAAATATCAATTTTGTAGCTTTTTCTCATTTTGGCAGATTCGGCGCTTCTGGTCATTTAAACGCTTTAGTCATTATTGTTCTTGCTGCTGCCGAAGCTGCAATTGCGCTGGCTATTGTGCTTAACATCTACAGAAATTTTAATACAGTAAACGCTGACGAAGCAGATAAACTAAAAGAGTAATTATGAATTCTGAGTTTCTCTCAATTATTGCAATAATTGCACTCTTTGCTCCGCTGGCAGGGTTCGTTACCACGCTCCTGCTTAACAAATGGATGAAGAATGCTCATTATGCAGAGATGTTTTTTATCGGAGTGAATGTAATTGCAGCCGGAACGCTGCTCGTAATGACTTCCGGAGACCTTCATGCTCTGCATAAAATTTCAAGCTTCAACTGGATTGAGTTCCCTGGTATTACAATTGAACTTGGGTTTCAGTTTGACAGTCTTTCTGTTATCCTGCTTTTCGGCGTTGCACTTATTAGTTTTCTGGTGCATACGTTTTCACTCCAGTATATGCACGGAGATAAAAGATACTCACGTTATTTTGCATATCTTGGCATCTTCACCTTCTCAATGAACGGTATCGTTATCACAAATAACCTGCTGATGATGTATATCTTCTGGGAATTAGTCGGTCTTTCATCATATCTCCTCATTGGTTTCTGGTTTGAAAAAACCTCTGCATCAGATGCCGCAAAAAAAGCATTTATTGCAAACAGGTTTGGTGATTTCGGAATGCTCGCGGGTATTCTGTTGGTCTTTGTTACTTTCGGAACTTTTTCATTTGACGGTATTAAAGAAGGACTGCTCAGCGGGGTCTTACCATTCAACAGCGGATTCTGGCTCTCAGCTATGGGTGTTCTGCTTTTCTGCGGAGCAATTGGTAAATCCGCTCAGTTCCCTCTGCATGTCTGGTTACCCGATGCAATGGAAGGTCCGACTCCTGTTAGTGCACTTATCCACGCTGCAACCATGGTAGCCGCAGGTGTTTATATGGTAATTAAGATATACTTCCTGCTTTCAGCCGATGCACTGCTTGTAATTGCAATTATCGGGGCGCTTTCTGCACTGATTCCCGCAACTATTGCGTTTACGCAGTATGACATTAAGAAGGTTCTTGCCTATTCAACGCTAAGCCAGCTTGGACTTATGGTTATGGCAATCGGACTTGGCGCGTTTGGTAATGCATTCTTTCATCTGATGACGCATGCATTTTTTAAGGCGGGATTATTTCTTGCAGCCGGTTCTGTTATTTACGGTATGCACCATGAGCAGGATATCAGACACATGGGCGGGTTAAAAAAGTATATGCCAAAAACATTCCTTGCCTTTGCAATATATACCTTAGCAATCTCCGGTGTTCCTTTTACTTCAGGATTTATGAGCAAGGATGCTATTTTGAACGCAACCATGATTTATGGTTCTCTGACAGGTAACTGGCTCTTTGCAGTGGTGGGTTTCGGTGTAACATTCCTGACGGCGTTTTATATGTTCAGACTGCTTTTCAGAGTGTTCATTAAAGGAAATATCAACGGGGTTGAACACCACATCGCGCATGGTCATAAAGTGCATGAGTCCCCTAACGTAATGGTAATTCCCCTTCTGGTTCTTGCTGCACTTTCCTTATTTCCGTTCTTCTCCTTCAATCCTCTTTCAGGTGAGAATGGATGGTTGATGCAGGGAATGAATTTTGCTTCATCGGCAGTTCCTGATGGGCTCAGATATTCATTTATGACGTTAGCCGACACATCATTAACCGGATATACTGAAGCATATTTTGAGGCCTCACATCATTATCACTATATCGCTATGGCGCTTTCACTTCTTTGTGCATTTGGCGGTTTCATGTTGTCTTATTCTGTGTATTTCAAAGAAAAAGTAAACACCGAAACATATAAAGAAAAATACCGTACAATTTATAATTTTCTTTATAACAAATGGTATTTTGATGAACTCTATGAAGTGATTGTAATTAAGTTCACACTGTTAATAAGCAGATTTCTCTTTTGGTTCGATTCCACCATTGTTGACGGATTGGTAAACCTCTCAGCATATATCACCCGCAAGGTATCTGATTTCGGCGGCTTGTTTGATAAGTATGTAGTTGACGGGTTGGTTAACTTCACAGCAATGTTTACCGGTCTTATTGGTTTATTTATGCGAAAGCTACAGACAGGCAAGATACAAACCTATGTGGCTTTTATAGTGGTATCAATAGTTTTATTATTTTTCTTTTACGCAAGACAGTAGATAATCGGAATAAATTATGTCAAGTTTCCCTATGCTAACACTTTTGACGTTTTTACCCATCATCGGGATGGTAATAGTAATGATGTTACCAAAAGAAAAACGGTCACTCATTAAAATCACAACGCTTGTGGCAACCGGACTTCAGGTTGTGCTTGCCGGATTTATGTGGGCTGGTTTTAATTATTCGCAGGCAGGAATAAATAATCCGGCTTCTTTCCAGTTTGTTGAAAGAATTCCCTGGATTACTTTCGATTCCGGTTCCTGGTTAGGAATGATTAAGATTGAATACTTCCTTGGTGTTGACGGACTTTCAGCTCCGATGGTGCTTTTAACCGCGCTAATTTCCTTTATCGCAGCAATTTCATCCTGGAATATAGAAAAGTCTGCAAAAGGATATTTTGCTCTCTTCTTGCTGCTTGATACAGGAATGATGGGCACTTTCCTTGCATTGGATTTCTTCCTTTTCTATGTGTTCTGGGAAATCATGCTCCTTCCGATGTATTTTCTTATTGGTATATGGGGTGGTCCAAGAAAGGAATATGCGGCAATTAAGTTTTTTATCTACACACTTTTCGGAAGTGTATTTATTCTCTTGGTTATGATTGGTCTTTATCTCTCAGTCAATGAAGTTACCGGTGAAGGGGCAACGTTCCACACATTCAATATTCTCGCGATGATGAATCCGTCAAATTATACTCCGGACGGAATACTTTCTCCTTTTAATCCCAATAATCTGAGGTTTATTGCATTTATAGGGCTTTTCGTCGGATTCGCCATAAAGATACCAATGTTCCCTTTCCACACCTGGCTTCCGGATGCGCATGTTGAAGCACCAACGCCAATAAGTGTAATTCTTGCAGGTGTTTTATTAAAATTAGGAGCGTATGGTATTATCCGTTTCAATTATTCGATCTTTCCTGAAATAACACGCGAATTAGTCTGGTGGATTGCACTCTTTGGAATGATAAATATTATTTACGGCGCTTTCTGCGCAATGGCTCAAAAAGATTTCAAGAAACTGATTGCATATTCATCTGTTTCACACATGGGTTATGTGCTCCTCGGAATGGCCTCACTTAATGAAGTCGGTCTTGGCGGTGCAGTGCTGCAAATGTTCAATCATGGAACTATCACTGCAATGCTCTTCCTTTTGGTTGGTGTTGTTTATGACAGAACCCATACCAGAGGGCTAAATGATTTTGGCGGATTAGCGGTAAATCTTCCTGTATATACCGGTTTTGCTATTGTTGCTTTCTTCGCCGCAATCGGTTTACCAGGTCTGAGCGGATTTATTTCTGAGAGCTTTGTTTTTCTCGGAGCTTTCAAAGTTGAGTCAATCCGTCTGTTAACCATTATCTCAGCCGCGGGAATTATTCTGGGTGCCGGATATATGCTTTGGACAATGCAAAGAGTATATCTGGGTAAGCTTAATGAAAAATGGGCTGAACTGAAGGATTTAGACTTCAGAGAATATACGATGCTTGTTCCGCTTGCATTAATTGTTCTTCTGCTTGGGATCTTCCCTTCTATCATGCTTGATCTGATGAATACATCAATAAACGAACTGGTGAATCAGGTTACCAAAACTGATTTTCACTCCATTATGTCAGGAATGAAATAAATGGAACTCTCTCAGAATCTCCATGATTTACTGAGTTTACGTGCGGAACTGGTACTGACGGCTGTCATACTGCTTTTGCTTACGATTGAACTCTTCAGTAAAGGAAATAAAACTCTGCTCAGTGCAGTCGCCTTAACGGGTGTCGGTCTGGTGCTTGTACTTCTATTCGGAGAAAGCAGTACAACTCAGAAATTATTCACCGCTTCTAACGGCGTTCCACTGATGATCATTGAACCACTTGGAACATTTGCTAAGATCATTGCAGCTATATCAGCATTATTCACCATCCTTTTCATGGGTATCAACCGTGAAGATGCAACAATGAGCAAGCGTGAAGGTGAATTTGTGGTTCTGTTGCTTTGCACCGTGCTCGGTGTTTTCTTTCTTTCCTCTTCGTATGATTTAATTCTGCTTTATACCGGATTCGAGCTGCTGTCAATTTCCTCCTACGCTTTGGCAGGGTATTACAAAAGGTCTATTCAAAGCAGTGAAGCTTCACTCAAATATCTGGTTTACGGTGCAGCTTCTTCAGCAATTATGATTTACGGAATTTCAATTCTGTATGGTCTTACAGGTACAACAAATATATTTATCATTCAGGCACTCCTTGGTACTGGCGCTTATAGCGGGGCACTGCTGATCATGGCAGTTGTTTTAATTCTGGCCGGTATCGCATTTAAAATTTCAGCATTCCCCTTTCATTTCTGGACACCCGACGTATATGAAGGAGCCCCAACCCATTTTACTGCATATCTTTCAGTTGCAAGTAAAATTGGCGGATTCATTCTTCTGCTTCGTTTGATTCTCGATTTGTTTTTTAGAAAAGGATTTAATTCCGATATTTTACAACCGGTCAGCAGTTTGCCATGGGATGATATTCTTATTTTCATCAGTATTGGTTCAATGACCATAGGTAATCTCGTGGCGCTTTGGCAGAAAAACATTAAGCGGCTTTTGGCATATTCAAGCATTGCCCACGCCGGATACCTTTTGGCCGGAATTGCAGCTTTAAACTCAACCGGAATGGTTGCCGTCCTTGTTTATTTTGCATTTTACTTGTTAATGAATATGGGTGCTTTCCTTGTAGTGATTCTCATCAAGAATGAAATTAAAAGCGAAATGCTCGAGGATTATAATGGTATTGGCTCTAAGATGCCGCTTTATGCTATTGCTTTGAGTATTTTTCTGGTTTCACTGACCGGACTACCCCCTACAGCAGGTTTCATCGGAAAGTTTTACATCCTGATGGCACTCATTAACGCAGATATGGTACTTTTGGCATTCTTCCTTTTCTTAAACAGTGTAATATCTCTTTATTACTATGTAAGAGTAATGAAGCATCTATTTATCTCAAAGCCCGAAAAGGATTATCGTGAGGCAAAACAAAGCGTTTATGGAGGTGTTTTAACTTTAGTTTTGGCAGTTCCAACACTCATCTTTGGAATCTTTTTCACTCCCATTTTAAAATTCGCGGAAGCCGCACTTAAATTTTACCTCCCCTGATAGCTCAGGATTGGATTTATCAAAAACCGCAGTCGTTCTGATGGCTGCGGTTTTTTTATGGGGATACCTAACCCCTTATATTAAAGGAACTTCTGACAGAGCAGAAGGGTTATTCTGATTATGATTGCAGACCTTTTACCAATCCCCTATTTTGAAGGAGGAGATTTTAATAATTCTCCAGATTCCCGAAACGGAATTCTACTAATTGCATCTAAAAAGTAAAGTAATTATTACAAATTTTAACCTCTTAAAAATCAGAGTAAATTATGGAAAACATCGACGCTTTTATTGATAAATTCAGAAAAAGATTCAAGTTCTTTTATAACTCAAATATCTTTTTCAGGGATATTCATTACACTCTGGTGCACGATACCCAGCCCAAAGGGCAGAATTTGTTCCTGTCCGACACAGAAGAGAAAGCAAAAGAATTAGTTGCTAATATGATTGGAGCAGGGGTTCTTAGCCCCATTTCAGATCATGCTTACAGAGTTATTGATACAAAATATCAGCCAAAACAGGAAACAGTAGCAGTTTAAGTAAACAGGATAATACATGGAAATAACACAACTCGAAAAAGAGATAAACATCACCCCGAAAGCTATAAGTCAGATAAAGAAAACAATGACGGAAAGCAACATCCCTGTGAATTATGGTCTAAGAGTAGGCGTAAAAGGCGGCGGCTGTAGTGGTCTTTCCTACACACTGGGTTTTGACGAAAAACCCAAGGATGGAGACACTATAATAGAAGAAGATGGTGTCAAGTTGTTTATTGACGGAAAGAGTCTTTTTTACATTTCCGGTTTAACTCTTGATTTTTCAGACGGATTGAACGGGAGGGGGTTTGTATTCGATAACCCAAATGCATCCAAAACCTGTGGCTGCGGCAGCTCGTTCGGAGTCTGAGTGTGAGAAGACGTCATTTTATCTCTGCATTTTCATTATTCGGTGCAGGATTAACTTTAGGTATGAATAAATTAGAACTTTTATCAAACAGTAACGGAAGGACTTCTTTTATGGCAAATTACGAATTACCGGCTCTCCCCTACGCACATGATGCGTTAGAGCCATTCATTGACAAGACGACTATGGAAATCCATCATGGACGTCATCATAACGCCTATGTAACAAATCTAAATAAGGCCTTGGAAGGTAACGAACTTCTCGGTACACCTCTTGAAGGGCTTATGAAGGGAATTTCAAAACTTTCGGCAGCGGTGCGTAACAATGGTGGCGGACACTATAATCACTCACTCTTTTGGCAGGTGATGAAACCAGGTGGCTCAGCGCCAAGTGGAAAACTGTTAGAAGCAATTAATGCTGCATTTACATCGGTTGATGAGTTCAAGAAACTTTTTGCCAATGCAGCAATGACAAGATTTGGTTCTGGTTGGGCATGGCTTTCAGTCTCTGACGGAAAATTAATTGTTTCCAGCACCCCAAATCAGGACAATCCCCTTATGGATGTTGCCGAAGTTAAAGGCACACCAATCCTTGGACTGGATGTATGGGAGCATGCTTATTACCTGAAGTATCAGAATAAACGGAATGAATATATCGATGGCTGGTGGAATGTTGTGAACTGGAATGAAGTAGCTGCACGTTTTGATAAAGCGTAAGCACAACACCGATTAAAAGTGAAAAGGCCTCAGAAATTCTGAGGCCTTTTTGTTTTATAACCCTTTGGCTATTCGTAACCGGTTAAGAGCGCGGTTTAATGCAGCTTCTGCCCTGGGGACGTCCACTTCGCCATTACCTTTATTTGATAATCTTTCCTGAGCTCTTTTGGCTGAGTTTTCAGCACGGAGAAGGTTTATTTCATCAGCCCGCTCCAATGAGTCAGCTAGTAAAAGCACCTTATTGTGTAAAACTTCTACTGTACCGCCAGAAGTTGCAAATAATATCTGATTACTATTTACCTCAGTAATTTTAATACTGCCTACTTCAAAAGTACTCATCAGCGGTGCGTGATTTTTCAAAACCTGAAACGAACCACCTGTACCGGGAATGGTGATGGATATAACCTCACCATGGTAAACCGGCTTAGAAGGAGTAATAATTTCTAGGTCAAGATTTTTCATTTTAGACAGCCGCCATCATCTTTTTAGCTTTTTCTTCTGCTTCATCTAAAGTACCGACATACATAAATGCTTGTTCAGGCCACTCATCACATGCACCCTCAAGGATGGATTTGAAGCCAGAAATGGTATCAGCGAGTTTTACGTACCTTCCCTGGTACCCGGTAAACTGCTCTGCAACACTAAATGGCTGACTGAAGAATCTTTGTATCTTTCTTGCTCTGTTAACCGTCAGTTTGTCATCATCAGATAACTCATCCATACCGAGAATTGAGATAATATCCTGCAAATCTTTGTATGACTGAAGAACCTCTTTGGTTCTCTTAGCTACAGAATAATGTTCAATGCCAATAATGCCGGGTTCAAGTATTCTGGAAGTTGAATCAAGAGGATCAACTGCCGGATAAATACCAAGCTCAGTAATCGCACGGCTTAATACTGTCGTAGCATCAAGGTGGGAGAATGCAGTTGCAGGAGCCGGATCGGTAAGGTCATCCGCAGGAACATAAATTGCCTGAACTGAGGTAATTGAACCACGATCAGTTGAGGTAATTCTTTCCTGAAGCGCACCCATTTCGGTCGCCAAAGTTGGCTGGTATCCTACTGCTGAAGGCATTCTTCCGAGCAGCGCACTCACTTCTGAACCTGCCTGCGTAAAACGGAAAATGTTGTCAATGAAGAGAAGTACGTCTTTGCCTTCTTCATCTCTGAAATATTCAGCTATTGTCAAACCGGTAAGCGCCACACGAAGTCTTGCTCCGGGAGGTTCATTCATCTGTCCAAACACCAGTGCTGTTTTGTTAATAACACCGGACTCGGTCATTTCCAGGTAAAGGTCATTACCCTCTCTGGTTCTTTCACCAACGCCGGCAAAAACTGAATATCCGCCGTGATGCTGTGCAATATTGTTGATAAGCTCGAGGATAACTACAGTCTTTCCTACACCGGCACCACCAAAGAGACCGGTTTTACCACCCTTAGAGTAGGGCTCAAGGAGGTCAATTACCTTAATACCGGTTTCAAACATTTCGGTTTTAGTTGAAAGACTTGCAAAATCAGGAGCGGGTCTGTGAATCGGATATCTTTTGCCCGAAGTTATAGGTTCTTTGCCGTCAATCGTATTACCGACTACGTTTATGAGTCTTCCGAGAGTCTGGGGACCCACCGGAACGGTTATCGGCTCCTCAGTATCAAATGCATCCATTCCGCGAACCAGTCCATCGGTTGAGTCCATTGCGACGGTTCTGACCCGGTCTTCACCGAGGTGCTGCTGTACTTCTACAATCAGCTCTTCCTTTTCACCATCTGCATTGGTTCTTGGGATTTTAATAGCATTATAAATCTTTGGGAGGTGATTATTCTCAAAGTGAATATCAACAACAGGTCCGATAACCTGGATAATTTGTCCTTTTTGCAAGATGCAGTTACTCCTGAATTTTAAAACAGTTTAGAAATTTACTGAATTTTTTGCTCATTTCAAATGAACACATTTTTTTGACAACCCGATAAGGTTTATTTCAAATAGACCATTTTCTTAACCGCCAACTGATTTTCACCTGTTAACCTGTACAGATAGACCCCTGAAGCAAGGTCAAGCCCATGATTGGCCGGGTTAAAATCAATGGCTACAACACCCGGCTCGACATCCCCGGCAAAGAGAAGCGCCAATTCCCTTCCGAGTATATCGGTAAGCGAAACCCGGATATTCTGTCGCTTATTGACCGTCAGTTTAATGGTGGTCATTGGATTAAATGGATTAGGGTAATTCTGATATAATTCAAATCCTGAAAATGTGCCTTCCGAATACTCATTAATATCAGTCGGAATTATAAATACCCCTGTTCCGCCTTCGTCATTGTATCTTTTTTTGAATTCCTGCATATACTGGTTCGCGATCAGGAGGTCCTTTATAATGAGTGTGTTTTCATCATTATTAGTTTCAGCATTGGTTGACCAGTTATGGGAACCTGTGAGAACTGTTGGAAAACTCTCTGAATGAGACGGATCAACCAAGGCATATTTGTGATGTAGTGTTCCGGTTGAGGCATTATCAAAAACCTCTGAAAAACTTTGGAGGTAAGTAAACTGCGAACTTGCATCACCAGTCTGATCAATAATTCCTCTAAGATTCACACCGATATCATGTCTGTTTCGCAGAGTAGTTGCTATTTCTCCCCGCGTAAAGGAGTACAGAGCATAGAACACATTAAAATTTGCGGTGTTAATGGTGTTCATAATTTTACCGGTAGTTTGGTCAGATGGACTGAAATATAACTGAACATCCCTGCCGCCAACAGTAAAGGCATGAGGAGTATTATCCAGTTTTTGAGAACCGAACCGGGCATTTGCCGCATTTGGTTCATCATTATTGCTCCCCCACATCTCTTCAAACTCAATTTGATAGGCCTGAGCAAGTGAAGGGTCATTGATTTCAATAACGTTGTTTTTCCAATTTTGTTCAGTGGTAGTAAGGTTGTACGATCCTGTCCAAATCCAATCGTTTGACGATAATGTATCCCGTGCATCAAATATCAGGAATTTATTATGCATGATACCGCTGGTTGACTGTCGCTTACTCATTTTAATTCCTGCATTCAGCAGTGTTGTCATCCCCGGCTGATTAGTTCTGCTATCATAAACAACTCTGATTTTCACACCTCTGTTCTTTGCAGTCAGGAGCGCGGCAATTGCATCGTTCAGTCCGGTAAAACTATAAACCGCCATATCGATTGAATAATTAGCCCTGTTAATTCTTTCAACTAATTTTTGCTGAAAATTAACATTCCCCTGTGCTGCATTACCTGGAAGTGCAACGGTAGTATCAACAGGATAATTAAAATATACAGAAATCTTGCCTGACTCAGGATCATCTGAAGCAGTAATTACAGTCTGAATACCTGATATACTGGTCCCGGCAGAATTAACAGATATTGCTTTGAAATAATATCTGGTTCCGGAAAGCAGTCCGCTAATCTGGACAGTGTGTACGGTAGTATCACCCGGGACAAGAAGCGTATCAAGTTCAAGATTTTCTGTCAGACCATAGGCAACTCTTGAATCTCCGTTACGAACTGTGTTAAAATAAACCTTAAATGAAGAAGTTGTAATATCAGATGCTAAAACCGGAGTAAGTATCTGAGGCGCGCCATCATAGAGAAAGTCAGCTATAAAACGCGGCATGATTTGATAACCGCTATTGAAAGGCGCAGCAAATTTATACTGAGCAAGAATACCAACTATATCAACCGCTCCTGATGGAATAGCAGTACCAATAACAGAAGTTACATTATTATCAATTCGTACAGAAATCGAGCCGGTACCATCGGTGATATTGTAATTTGTTCCGGATGAAAAATTACCGCTCCCTGAAATAGTGCAATTATCTATACGAATAAGTTTGCTTTCGTGTTCCTCATAACCATTCCATTGCTGAGCAAGAACCTGTGCTATGGTCAAAATTTCGGGTTCAGGAACTATGCCTGATGCTATTTTAACCACAGATGAACCGGAAGCCGCAAGATCAAACTGAGTAAGTCCGTTAAAGTGTGTAACAGATGAATAAACTTCAACGGTATCACCCGGCACCAGCGGTCCTGCGAATGTAGAGCCATAAACGCTTATCGCACCTGTTTCATCCTGTATTGCACCAGGTCCGGATGTTCCAAAATGATTAGAAGCAGTTACAACTCCGCGTACCTTAAAGTATTGTCCCATTGTTGTCGGGATGCCGGAGCCGTCGTTAACACGCAGATTTACAATTGGTGTAATATCCTGGGCACTCAAAAACCCGGACAGCAGAATGATTAAAATTAAAATATTTTTCATTATATATTCGTTGATAAAATAAAGCGAAGAATCCGGTTATTTTTTGTATCGGCTACATACAGTGTTCTGTCATAGAATGCAATTCCCATTGGAGCATTGAACATGGCAGAACCCCCGAATGACTGCGCCTCATCTCCCTGCGGATTAAATACAAAAATGCTATCCTTCTGTGCATCAACAATAAACATATTGCCGGAATTGTCAACTGTAATATCTTCCGGTAGTCCGAATCTGCCTACACGCATAATATCAGCATTCCCCGGCTGAAGTTTACTCACATATCCGGAAAATTCAGCAGTTTCAACGAAAGTAAACCACTGTGTTTTAAATGAATTTTCACCCGCGAGCGTTACGAGAAGGTCCTGATTGCGTCTGTTAAAAGTAGCAATCGATGATAAGCCATTAGCGCTGAGCAAACCTGTACCAAGCGGCTCAATTAACGGAACTCTTCCGATAAGAGTATCCTTTTTAACTCCGCCAATCATTCGTCTTTCAAAAAACAATATGGAATTGTCCGGAAGCTTAAAGATATTATTATTGATGGGACCCTTTCGTGTGACAAAAATTCTATTGTCATACATCACTGCCACACCGGTATATTTAAGCGCAGTATTAAAATCATCAGACACACCTACTCTTGGCAGTAGTCTGTTTACAGGTGCTGAAGCGATATTATGATTAGCCGAAAAAAGATCTATCTTATAAACTGCGTCATACGTCTGCGAAACACCGGTCGAAAGCACTGTATCAAACTGACCGCATACAATAAGATTAAACTCGTAATCCTGAGCGATGGCAACCGGACGCTTAATGGGAAGAACACCTGTGATTGTGCCGTCAAGACGCATCATAACTATGCGGTCATTATCCGTATCAGCTACATAAATAAACGGCTCTCTGCCGACAAGTATATCCTGCGGATTGTTAAAACCACCCCAGACAGGATTAAGCTGTATATATGTTGTATCGCCCGGAGGTGTTGTATCTCTCACCGCGCTTCCGAATTCAGTCAGGTCTAATTTATCACTGCATCCATTCAGGATAAAGAGAATCCCTGCAAAAAGACCGGCTATTAAAACTTTTTTCATAAGATACCAATACTTACTGAAATTCTGTGTGAAGATCCAAGACGTTCAAAACCGGCATAGGCATAATCGAAGGTAAGTAAAGAAAAACCTGCATTATATTTTATACCTGCTCCAAAAGTAAAATCCTGTTCAATGACGTTGAATTTGTATCCCCCTCTAAGTGCAAGAGAAAGACCCTGAAAGGAATTAAATACATACTCCGTACCAAATGAAAGGTTTTCACTATTGTCATTAGGATGATTTAACTGAAAACTGGTGGTAACCATCTGATGTTCATCCTGATATGGTTCGAAAGCAATACCAAATCTAAACATAGTCGGCGGTGAAAAGCTCTGCCAATCGGATTTTTTTCTCTTGCCAACAAGTGTTATTTCACCGTCAGGCGCTAACTGGTTACCAAAGTTTGTTACTGAAACTGCGAATCTTGATGTGCCAAGTCCGGTCCAGTAAAAAGTTCCGAGGTCAATGAGCACCCCTCTCATTTTAAGTTTATCAAGCGTTTCTTCCATGTAACGAATGGTTGCGCCGAAACTGAATTGGTCGGTCATTTTCTTTGCATACGTAACACCGATAGCAATATCTGAAAAAGCGAAAAATTCACCTGTCCCGAACGGTGCGAATTCCGTTGTGACTTTCATTTTGTCCATGGTTACCGATGTAAAAGAAAGCCCGACTGCATCGCTCGGAGTAAGATGCCAAACTGCACCGAGGAAATCATGATTTATGTCAACAACCCACTGATTATGCGAGAACATCACTTCATTTGTATTGAACTGAGTAATTCCTGCGGGGTTCCAATAAAGCGAAGATGCATCATCAGAAATTGCCACAAACGCATCTCCTAAAGATGACGCACGGCTTCCGATTCCGAGTTTAAGGAATTGCGCTGTTGATATACCGCTTCTCTGCCCTCCCAGATTCGGGAACAACTGAGCATTGACTGTGCCGGTCAGAAAAATGACCAGCAGGAGTATTATTTTTTTAAAATCTGACTGTAACACCGAATTTAATATTCCTTCTGGTTAAATATCTTGCCGGATTAAACGGATACGGATTAAGAGGGGCCTGAAGATCAGGATACAAAGGATCATTCCAGCTATTTGGTGTAGCATCGCCGAGCTCATAAGCGCGTCCTGTAACAGGATTAATAATAGCACTGTTCTTATGGTCAAACAAATTGCTGACTTCCATAAAGAGAATAAATCTCATTCCGCCAACTTTAATATTCTTTTCGAGATTCAGATCAACCCAGAACCAATCATCACCAATCTGGTTGTAACGGCTGTTTCTGATAAATTCATATTCAGGTCTGCCATCCTGTGCATAACTTCCCGAAAATACCGCAGGAGTGTATCTTTTACCTGACTGATAAAAGAGCCGTAGCAGCACACTTATATCATCAAGATAGCCATTACCAAAGCCAAAGAGCGCCTTGTCTTTCTCAATATAAAAACTTGTATTTATGCTACCCGTAAATGGACGATCCCATCCAACATATTCTTCTTTAATTGACTCCTCAAGAAGTCCGCTTAGCACAAGAACACCATCATCTGCTGAAGATGCCTTACCGGTTACAATAGAATAGGAAAAGTTTGCCGCACCGGTAAACCATTTTCCAATTCTCTTTTTATATTCTAATTCAAGACCGCGTGAACGGGCATAATCCTGATTTACATAAGTTATAAATCTCTGTGTTGCAAATCTGGCCGATGAAATCAGTGATGTGCGTGTGTTTACGTAATCAAAGATATCTTTATAATAAGCTGTTGCAGTTAATACATCATCGTCACTAATCTGGGTTTTAAGACCGAGTTCATAAGCAACGGTGGTCTCCGGTTTAAGGTTCGGATTACCAAATCTCTGGAAGGAAGACTTAGCACTATAAGGGCTTAGTTTTGCGTAAACAAACTGCGGGCGCGGCCATTTACTAAAATGACCATAAGAAAAAAACAATGTCTGAAACTCAGAAATCGGATGCGAGATACCAAGACGAGGACTCAGCCGTCCTTTATAATAACGGTTTCCGAAAAGATTAAAACTTTCTTCCTTATATTTTTTTCTAATCTCATCCGGGATGGTTATCACATCGGGATTATCAACCGCATCATCAACAAACTTACCCGGGAACCAGAAATCATATCTCAGTCCGAAATTAAGAATCATTCCGCCGAAGTTGATATTATCCTGCGCATACATACTGCCAATTGCGGGATATACCTTATATATATCATTATTTAAGCCAAGTTCACCTACCCACGGACGGAAGATGTCAACAACCTGCATTTCCTGAAACTGAATATTAAAACCCGCTTTGAATTTATTTTTTTCATCAAAAAATGAAGTGATATCTCCTTTTAATGAAAACTCCTCAACATGGTGATCTCTCCAGGTTGAAGGGTTGCCTACATCCCAAAACCCATCACCGGGAATAATACCGATAGTATCACGGTCCGGATTATAATATTCAACAGGAAAACTCGGAATATCTTTCGGTTCTGTATATTCACTCCAGTGTTTTCCGTTGGCGTCAGCCCGTAAATGAGTAAAAAAGTGCCCGAGCTTTACCTCATAAAAAGTCCGGCTATTAAGCGTATGGGTTACTGTTAAGGTATTATACTTATTATTATGGGTGAAAGTATTTGCATCTTCAAGAATATTCTGAAACTCGTACTGATAACCAGGTGAGGGTTCAACATATTCCAGATTTGATTGTAATGACTGGGAATTCTGATTGATACTGACCGACTGGTTATATGAATAACCGATCTTAAATGTAGGAGAAGGTTTATAAGTCAGTTTGCCGAGAGCAAACCAGCTATTTTCGGCTCTATAGGCAAATTTATCCCCTTCAAAAATTGAGGAATAAATAATTCTTGATTTAGGTTTATAGTAACCTTGAGTGATGCCGTCAGAAAGTCCGGCATATCCATTCACAAAAAATGAAAGTTCACCGGGCACATGTAACCCTAAGGCGGGAAGAATAAAATTAGTAAATGGTTCAGGTCCGCTCAGGTTTGCTTCAATAATATCAATATTAAATACATGGGGAGAAGTTCTGTCTCCGAAGTTATCCTTCTTATATGTAACGGAGCCGGCATATTTATTAATGCTTCCTTCCCTGGTTCTGACATTCACAATACCGGAAGTGGCTTGCCCGAATTCAGCATTAAACCCTCCGGTTATTACTTCAACTTCTTCAATTGAGTTAGCGCTTAACTGAAGACCGAATCCTGTTCCAGCCAAAGGGTCCTGTACCGAAACACCATCAAGCATGAATGCGTTTTCATAAGATCTTCCGCCGCGGATATGAATTGAATTGTCGGACTTAACGACCCCCGCCTGCTGAACAACAATATCATTTACATTCTCAACGATTGAAAGTTCGATATCTTCACGTGATATTGATTTTTTACTCTGCGTCTCCTCAATATTGATGAGAGGTTTGTCACCGACTACAACGATATCCTGATCAAGTGTTAAAACGGTTTCCTCAAGAAGCACATCTAAAACTGTTGGTTTACCTTCGGCCACTTTAATTCCGGTATATTGAGTGGTTTTATATCCAATCAAAGAAACTTCAATTGTATAAGTGCCCGGTGTAACGTTTTCAATCTTAAATTTACCGTTAAAATCGGTCGCAGCACCATAATAGGTACCCTTTGCAATAATATTTACTCCGGGGAGCGCTTCTTTCGTCTTGGCATCCTGAATCTGTCCCTGAATGGAACCTTTCTCAACAGGAAAAATAAGAATGGAAAAAGCTATGAGAAACTGTAATATTCTTGTCATGGAACCAGACCAAATTTATCGAATAATACTTTTGAGATTAATTGCTCCGCTGTACCTGAAGTACCATTGCATTTACTGAGAGGAAGACCAATAAAATAGAGGCGGTCAGCCGTATCAGTAAATCCTATAAAGCCGGGCAGAATGCCGGAATCAAACTTGTAAAACGGTCTCGCAAATTCAGTTGAAGGGAAAAAACTTCTCACCCTCGGAATACTACCGACTGTGGTAAGTAACGGAAAATCAGCAAACCTTGTTGAATCAGGATTCAATTGTGAATTCGGGAAAAGGAAATTTATAAAATTTGTAGTACTGTCTATTGGAAGAAATCCTTGAAGAATACTCACATCAAGATTAGAGGGAAATGACATTGAGAAAAGAATTTTACCACCTGCATCATTAAATTTCTTAACTGCCCCGGCAGCTAAATCTAATGATGGATTAGTATCTGAATACCAGAGAACATACTTAAATAGTTTAAGTGTTAGCGGAAAAGTCACACTTGAAAAAGGAACTTTAGAACGATTGTAATCCCATGAGTCAAATTTTCCACTAAGCAGTCCCCCGTTTATGGTGTGCAGGGTTCTTGAGTAAAAATCAGCGGCATCATCAATCAAAGTATAATCATCAAAAAGAAGAAACTGACCTTTAGGTTTTTTTACGAACCAGTTAATGCCTGTTTCCGGAATGCTCAGATATTGACTTACCGCACCGGATATATCCTTTGCTCTGATAAAAAGCCGATTGTTAGCGTCAAACTGCAATCCGGGCAGATTAACCGGGTGAACTGTGGTTTCAAGACCGTTTAGTAAAATTTCAGCAGAGCTTGAACTTGAAGTAAAATTTTGTGCCCGTAACGTAATGAACCGGATATTCCCCGGAATTGAAACAGTATTAGCTGAAGCACTCGTATCATTTAATACCAATTCTATTGTGGCAATTGTCTGATCTCCGTCAATGTCAGTTGCATTCCAACCAAAAGTCATTACCGGGAATGATGAATCAGGCAGAACAGTGAGCGTATTGAGCGAAATAACAGGTGCAGAATTCTTTATCGGAAACGGAAGTGAAACAGGATTCGGGTCTATATCACCAATATCAACAAATATCTCTCCTGCATCATAGAGGCCATTACCGTTTGCATCAGTAAATGGTTCTGAGCCGAGATTAATTCCATTTCTTATAATTGATGCATCAAAAATACCATTTCCTGCATCATCAACAGCAGCCACGCGGAATGTATATATGGTGTCAGCCGCGCCAATCTGCAATGAAAAAGTACTGTCTTTTCTTGTGGTAAATGACCAAGTGGTATTGTCCCAGGAAAAATAAAACCCGACAACTAAGCCATCAGAATCATCACCCCACCAGTTTACTTTTAAACGGCTGGCCTGCTGGCTTATTACCGAATCCGGAGTCAGAAACAGACCGGTTTTAGGAGGTTTGTTAACATAAGGTACTTCTGTAACATCTTCCGTACATCCCCCTATAAAAAGGAGAAATACGAATGACAAATACAAGTATCTTTTTTGAAAGAGTTTCATTAAAACCGGTCTGTTCATGATAAATACAATTACTTAATAAGAATCATTTTCTTTGTGCTGACAAAATTGTCAACAGTCATCTGGTACATATATAACCCTGATGCCAGTTTTGAAGCATCGAAGATTACTTTGTAATCACCCGGAGTCTGTTCAAAATCAACAAGTGTTGTTACAAGCTGACCAAGTGCATTGTAGATGTTGATTTTAACATGACCGGCAGATTTCAGACTGTACGCAATCGTAGTAGCCGGGTTAAAGGGATTCGGATAGTTCTGATAAAGTGAATAATCAGAAACAGTGAAGCTCTCATTAACGTCAGTCACAAATCCGGTGAAATCATCATCTTTTCTCGGAGTAAGTTTATAATTACTAAATGAGAAATAAAGCACACCGGCAAGCTCGGTAGTTGTACTGCCAAGCAGAACTCTGACTAAATTCGGATTATTAGTAAAGGTTGAATCCCAAAGATTGTGATACTTGTGGTTTCCATCCTGAAGTTCAACACGGGTGTTTATACCAGAGGTATCAGCGACCATGATCTCGCCAAAATTGTTCACTGTTCCGGGGTTGCCGTCAGCATTTTCATCTGTTACCGAAACATTTTTATATTTTATCAGTACACCTTCATATTGCTCTGCGCCAACAGTACCACTTGGAAGCGTTCCGATGGTTCTTGTCGTGACTTCTACAGGTGCGGGAAGCGGATTGTTTGAACTGTTCACGATAATTTGTGTAATCGTATCAATTCGTGTATAGCTGAAGTCTTCAATGACTGTACCGGATACAGTAACATTATCCCCTCTCCTGAGATTGAGCGCGGTTGCTCCGTTAATCTGAATACCTGACCAAGGTCCTGATCCATCCTGAATGTGAACCCGTAAAGCGGTTGAGCCGAATCCCGGAATGTCAGAAGTATCAGATGTTACTACACCTGAAACGGAAACCTTATAGGTTGTATATCCGCCGAAGTTTCCGCCAAATGGACTGTATTGTATATCTTTGATGGTGAGTGGACGATTGAGTACCAGGTAAAAATATTTACTTCTGACAGTATCAGTCGGATTAACAGCAATTCTGTTTTCGTTATCAGTAGCTACAACATAATAACTTACTATAGCAGAGTCAGAATTAACACCAGGTATAGTTGCCTGGAAAATATTTGTATCAGCAACAGTTCTGGTCATATTGAGAACATATTGTTGATTTGATGAGGTACTGTAGTGGAGCTTTGCTGAAGCAACAAAACCATCAAGGTCAATCACCCTGGAAGTAATTACAACCGGCTGATTCGGACCGACAGTTGGCGCATCACGTCTGATATTAGTAACGTTAGGCGGTGTAGCTGAAATCATGATATCACCGGGATACATCGGAGTAATATAAAATCCGTCTGCTCTGGTCTGAATAACACCACGAATATATTCAATTGCAGAACCATCATTTGGCGCCTGATATGTTGTTAAACCGGTCAGGCGGTGCGCTCTGGTGGTGAAGTAGCCAGACTGGTCATACATAGTCATATAGTTACCCTGGCCATCATTTATTCTGAATGTGCCGTTAGATGTATTTCTGTCACTGCTGATTACATTGCGTACAACTACATACATGCCTTCATATTGTTCAGCAGTAAGTTTTAACTGGCCATTTGCCATGAAATCTGTAATCTGAAGTTCTAATGGCGCCGGTCTCTGCGGGAGCTGGCTTATTACATTAACCGGAACCGCCGGATTAACAAGGATATCAAACTGCGTAGTAGTAGAGAACTCATTAACAACACCGGTAAACTCAACAACCTGAGCTGTGTCAACTAAATCAAAAAAGGTATTGTGATTAGCAAGTGTTGTATCATGTTGAAGTAATGCTATACCGCCAAAAACATTTCTGTTTTCGTCCATCAGATAAGTGTGCCATCTAGCACCGGCGGCTATTATTCTTCTTCTGTCAGTTGCCGGATTGACCAACGGACTGACCATTATCACTCCGCGAACACGAACTGTATCTCCCTGCATTACAGATGGAGGATCTGAAACACCGAAAAGTGAATCAGGTACTCGCTGAATATCCTGGAGTGTAACCAGCGGGTATGATGTCTGCGCAAAGAGCTCAGTCATCATTACTGATAATATAAAAAATGTTGCTAATATAGATCTCATTTTGAGCTTCCGATTATTTTATGATTAAAAATTTGCCGGTTTTGATCGTTCCGGTCTTTTTGTTTTTTACCGTAAACAGGTAAAGCCCTGTTGCTACTGCCTGATCATCATTTGTAATTAAATCCCATGCGTGTTCCCCGCCGCTGAATACCTGATCCTGCTTTGATGAAAAATTCCCAAACCATCGGATTTCACTTCCCCCCTGACCCGGTTCATGATTGATAGTTTTTACGACATCACCAGAGATTGTGTAAATCGTAATTTCACAGTTCTCCGGAAGATTATAAAAATAAATTTTTCTAAGCCGTTCTGAGCCGCCGTCCCAGTACGCATTTCCATAATAGGGATTTGGATATACGCCGATCTCAGTATTCTCATCTTCAACATGGGGAGTTCCCGGTACAATTCGGTTAAGATTAGCAAGCAATGAAGACTCAAGACTTTCTGTATTGATCTCTTCATCGCTTTTATCAAATGCAGTTACTGTAAAAAGATACTGCCATCCGTTAAGAAGATTATCAACCGTATATTTGTACCAATATGAAACAGTATCACCGGGGAATGTCACCGGAGCGCTTAATCTGACGGCGCTAAAACCTGTGTTAAATCCGGTTGAGTTACCCGTACTGTCAAAAGCAGCCATAAGCGTAAGTGCGTTTAAATCATTCTGCGATGCAGTCAGGTCAAATCCTGCTGATGAGCGATATAATCTGTAACCTTCAAAATCTTTCTTCGCAGAGATAGGATCAACTGATTCTTCACTGTTCCTGTCCCAATAAATATCTACCTTTTGTGATGAAGGCACAACCTTTACGAAAGGAGAATTTGGCGGTGAAGGTAATATATATCTGGTAATTTTTCCGTCACGGTCAGTATCCTCACCCGGGTCAAGAATGCCGTTTCTGTTTCTGTCCTCACCAAAGAATGCACGAAGCGCCCAATCAGCATTGTCATATAAATTTTTCTTCTGCTCATCTGTGTCAAATGAAGCTGCCTGAGTACCAAATTTCTTAGCTGCAAGAATTGCAAAAACAACATTCATTGAATCCCCCGGTGCTATTCTATTGAACGGACCTGCCGAAATCATAAAGGAACGGTTAGCGGGCTGCTGCAATGTAGATGGATTTATGCCTGAACCATAACGGTTTGTACCGCCAAAATAACCCTGCATCTTATTATACTTGTCAGCGTCTGTAACCGGCGCAAAAAAGTTAGGGTCTGAGGTATTTCTAAACTGCCATGATACATAGTTCACGCTATCATAATCTCTGTCAGACCCGAGAACCATAACTCCAAGGTAACTGTCTGTAAACCCAACATCACCGTTTGAGTCAAATTCATAGGCAAGGTGAAGTGAATCTTTATATCCGTTTCCCCCTTTATTAAAGAATGCAGTTCCTCCCGGTGAGGTAACTTTAGTATTACGCACAACTGCGTCAGTCCAAAGACCTGCATAGACGCTGTCAATATATTTATTACTAACATTCTTTACCCAATAATTCATGATAACAAAGAAATCAGCAAAAGGAAAATTCCATGCATAAGATGATTGAGTAATAACGATCCCTAATGGAGAATGGTCTGTTATAATTTCGCCATTATCAAGAACGGTAGCCGTATCGCTAAAAACAGAGATAAAATCCTGGTGAGAAACTGCCTGTGGAGAATAAAATTTTGAAGTAATGAGGGAAGATATTTCTCTTACGAAAGTACCTTTTTGATTAGTGAATTCAAACCCGCCTCCTCTTTGCGAAACCGAAGCTGCATCAACAGCACCTGTGGTCACAAATGGACCTGTTCTGTTTGAACCAAGAGAATCAGTTGAAATAAAACCGCCAAACCAAAGTCCCCCGTCAAAAATATGTTCGATACCACTGCCAAGCGGATACTCGGCAGAGGGCTGAGCTGGCCATTTAGCAAAGCCGTGTCCATAAGTCCCGAAATTTGTAATGGTTAAACCAATACTGCCAATGTTAGTATATTTCGTATTATCATCATCCTGCGGTTTGCGTAAACCCTCTCCCTGCTGCGCAAAAGTTAAGAGAGAAAGTAAAACTGTAAGGAGTATTGCTCTTTTAAAAATCATATCAGTTAGTTTTGGAAGATTCAATAAATATCTGTCTGGCCTGCTTATCTGCATGGTAAGAACTTCTTACAAGCGGGGCAGATTCAACTATTTTAAAACCCATTTTCAATCCTTCTTCTTTATAGAATTGAAATTCTTCAGGTGAAACAAAACGGTCAACGGGTAAATGCTGTTTTGATGGCTGCATATACTGACCAATCGTCACTATATCGCATCCATAGGCGTGAAGGTCGTTCAGTAGTTCAAGAACTTCATCAGGTTGCTCACCGATACCCACCATTATTCCGCTTTTTGTTTTAAGACCACGTTTTTTAAACCACTGTATCAGTTCAAGACTTCTTTCATATTTTGCCTGTGGTCTTACTGCATGATACAGCCGCTTTACAGTTTCTAAGTTATGATTCAGTATATCAGGCGGATTATTCAGAATAATCTCGAATGCCGGTTCCTCTCCCTTAAAATCCGGTATAAGAATTTCAATAGTACATTCAGACAGTTTTTGTCTGATTCTGAGGGTTGTTTCCGCAAAAATTTCAGCACCGCCGTTCTTTAGCTCATCCCTGTTAACCGAAGTAATAACAACGTGTTTGAGCTGAAGTTTTTCAACCGCAGATGCTACTCTGGCCGGTTCAAACAGATCAAGTTCATTCGGCATTCCGACTTTTACATTACAAAAGCCGCAGCTTCTTGTGCAGGTATCGCCGAGAATCATAAAAGTTGCCGTGCGATGATTCCAACATTCAGCTATATTGGGGCATCTTGCTTCCTCACAAACTGTATTAAGTTTATGTGAATGCATCAGCTCTTTTAACTCTGCATAATTCTTTCCTGAAGGCAGTTTAACTTTCAGCCAGTCCGGCCGTTTAAGTTTTTCTTCCTTGCTTTTTTCTGCAGTTTCTTTAAATGCTCTCTGATGCCTGTTAATCATTTTCTTTTCTAAATGCAAAATATCTAAATATATCTTAGTTATGCGGTTAAGTTACCATTAAAGTTTTCCAAATGATCTTTAACCGCTTTCAGGAATCGTCCGCCTAACATTCCGTCAATTAATCTGTGGTCATGCGAAAGAGTAAGATACATCATGCTCCTGATTGCGATCATTTCATTTCCCTCATGTTCAATAACTACAGGTTTTTTAACAACAGCACCAACACCAAGAATCGCAAGTTCCGGCTGGTTAATAATGGGGGTTCCGAAGAGGGTGCCGAAAACACCATAATTGGTAATAGTAAACGTACCGCCTGAGATATCATCCGGAGTAAGTTTTCTGGTACGGGCTTTCTCCGCCATTTCTGCAATGCTCTTTGCTATACCAATAAGATTTTTCTCGCCAGTGCGTTTAATATTAGGGACAATAAGACCGTTCGGTTCAAGAGCAACCGCGATTCCAAGATTAATATCTCTTTTCCTTACAATTGTGTTATTATCAATGGAGGCATTGATTAAAGGAAATTGTTGAATTGCCTTAACAACCGCCTGAGAAATGAATGACATATAAGTCAGTTTAACACCAAACTGTTTTATAACACTCTCTTTTTCAACAGAAAGGAAATGAGCCACTTTTGTCATGTCAACTTCAACAAGACCGGTTACGTGAACACTTGTATCACGGCTATGTACCATGTGTTGCATAATCTTCTGCCGGATATTATCCATTGGAATTGTTTCATAAGCATCTGCCGGTAGTGAAGTACTAAAACCTGCAAACGCTGCAGCAGCAGCGGGTTGTGATACTGATGACTGAACAGGTGCAGTAAATTGTTGTACAGGAGGCGCAGCGGCCGGTTTTGATACAATTCCGGCGGCTCTGTTTTTTAAATATGTTAACACATCATTTTTTGATACTCTGCCTCCAAGCCCTGTGCCCGGAATGTTTTCGAGCTCACCCATTGATATATTCTCTGTTCTTGCAATATTCAGCACGAGTGGAGAATAAAATCTATTGCTTTGAATGTTAGAAGATGCGTTTACTGAAGCAGTAACCGGCTGCGCCTCAGAAGCGGAATTTTGAGCAATCATCTCATGCATTGATGAAGCCGGTGCTGAAGTATGCACGACAGGGGCTGGAGAACTGACGGCTGTGCCGCTGCCACCTAAACGTGCAACTACTGTACCAACAGGTACCGTAGTCTGCTCAGAAACTAAGATTTCCGATACTACTCCTGCCTCCGGCGATGGCACTTCGGTATCAACCTTATCTGTGCTGATCTCAAAAATAATCTCATCCTTCTTTACTGAATCGCCAACCTTTTTATGCCATTTGATAATGGTTCCTTCCATTACCGACTCACCCATCTTTGGCATGGTAATATCAATTGCAACTGAGGAAGAAGACACTGCCACTTCCGGAACAGGTACTTGAGCCGGTTCAGCCACAGGCGCCGGAGCGGGCCGTTTTTCTTCCTGTACGGGGGGCTTTACCTCTTCAACTTTTGGAGCCGGCACAGAAGATGCACTGCCTGGTTCTGATTCAAGTATCGCAACAACTTTCCCGACTTCAATGGTCTCCCCTTCGCCAAAGAAAATCTGCGTTATATATCCTTCATCCTGCGAGGGGATTTCAGTATCAACTTTATCCGTGCTTATCTCAAAGATAATTTCATCACGCTTGACAAAGTCTCCCGGCTTTTTATGCCATTTTATAATTGTTCCTTCGGTAACGCTTTCACCCATCTTGGGCATGATAATTTCTGAACGCATGAGAAAACCTTTATTAATAAAGAATAAGTTCTTTAATTGATTTATATATACCTTCCCTTGTAGGGAGAATTGCATTTTCTAATATCGGGCTGTATGGAATATGAGCATCCTTAGCTGCTACTCTTTTTACCGGAGCATCTAAATACTGAAAACAGTTTTCAGTAATTCTTGCGGATATTTCAGCCCCAAAACCCGCGGTAAGTGTATCTTCGTGGACGATAATTACTTTACCGGTTTTCTTAACTGAGTTATAAATAATCTCTTCATCAAGAGGAATTATTGTCCTGAGATCAATAATCTCGACAGTGTGCCCGTCTTCAATCAGTTTTTTTGCCGCAAATACTGAATCCCAGACCGATGCGCCATAGGTAACTAAAGTTACATCACTTCCTTCCATAACTATCTTCCCTTTGCCGAACGGAAGCAGATAATCTGCATTCGGCTCCGGAGCAATGGCAAAGCTCTGACGATAAAGTCCCTTATGCTCACAGAAGAGTACCGGATCGTTTAACCTCATTGCAGTCTTTAACAAACCTTTTGCATCAGCCGAGTTTGAAGGATAAGCAATATATATACCCGGCACATGGGCGAATATTGATTCTATATTCTGGCTGTGGTAGAGACCGCCATGAATATATCCACCCACTGCAACTCTTGTTACAACAGGAGCAGACCAATAGTTAAACGAGCGATAACGGATTGTAGCAAGTTCATCCTTCATTTGCATGAATGCAGGCCATATATAGTCGCCGAATTGAATTTCAACAACCGGTCTCAGCCCTGCAAATGCCATTCCCGTGGCTACACCCATGATGCTTGCCTCGGCCAACGGTGAATTAAAAACTCTTTCAACACCAAATTTGGTGGTGAGACCTTTGGTGGCGGTGAACACTCCTCCTTTACCGTCAGCAATATCTTCACCAAAAACGTAAATATCCGGATTTTTTTCCATCTCCTCGTGGAGCGCGTGATTGATAGCATCAACCATCACAATGGGCGTTCCGGACGGTTTTTCGATTTCATATTGCAAGGATTCCTTAAAACCACTCTCGTCAAAAACATATTTCGCGGCTTCTTCTGCCTTCGCATCTTCTGAATTAAGTGCTTCTGTTGCAGCCCGATCAACTTCTTCTTTTACCTGCTGCTGTATTTCATCAAGTTCTTTCTGAGTGAGAAGATTATTTGAAAGAACATAGTTGGCAAATTTCTCAATCGGATCATTTTTCAGGTCTTCTTCAAGATCTTGTATATCTCGGTATTTTTTCTGATCATCTGATGATGAATGTGAAAGTAATCGCACGCATTCAGCTTCAACTAAAACCGGACCTTTTCCTGACCGTGCATATTCATACGCAGTTTCAGCAGCTTTCATTGAATCAACAAAACTTGTTCCGTCAATTTTCATGCGGAGAAGATTGTCATAACCTGCCATCATTTCAGAAATTGAATGTCCTTTGCCTCCCGACTGCTGCGAAACATGCACTGAAATTGCATATTTATTATTTTGGATCACAAAAACCACGGGAAGTTTTTCGCGGCTCGCCCAGTTGATAGCTTCATGAAACTCACCCTGACTGGTTGTGCCTTCTCCGGAACTTACATAAGACACAGATTTTATCCCCTTTTTCACAGCCGCCAATGCAGTTCCAACTGCCTGTAAAAACTGTGTACCGGTTGGTGAGGACTGTGTTGGTAAATTTAATTCACGTGTATATCCCCAATGGCAAGGAAGCTGCCTTCCGCCGCTTGATAAATCTCCTCTTTTAGCAAAGCTCTGCATAAAAAAATCAATTGGCTTATATCCCATCGCAAGGATGAGAGCAAGGTCGCGGTAATAAGGAAAAGCCCAGTCAACCTTTGGATTCAGCTTCTGACCAAACGCAACCTGAACTGCCTCGTGACCTGATCCGGCTATGTGGAAAAAAGTTTTGCCCTGTTTAAGATAATTCATTGCTTTTACGTCAATGTGTCTTGCCGTGAACATCAACCTATAATTTTTTAGCAGTTCTTCACGGGAAATATCCAGCTTGCCGTTTTTGCCATTGCCCGAAGAAAATTTTTTCTCAGGGACAGCAAAAACTGACGTTGCTTTGCTTCCACTTTTTGCCATTAATTTACCTCTTTTAATTCTTGTTCGGGGTTAATTATGTACTCTGAGTCACTGACTATATTGTACTCAAATACTTCCGAAAAAATATTTACGATTTTCTCTTTAACCAGTTTCATATCCTCAATGCGCCCGGTCTCCAGTGCAAGTGAGGTTACATCTTTATCTTTAATGCCACAGGGAATAATCCCTCCGAAATAGTTCAGATCAGGATATATATTTAACGCGAAGCCGTGCATGGTTACCCATCGGCTAATCTTTATTCCTATTGCAGCTATTTTCCTCTGATTGATCCACACACCGGTTAGCCCGTCAATTCTTTCGGCTGTAAGTAAATATTCTTCACAAAATCTGATAAGCACTTCTTCAAGAGCCCGAAGATATTTATGAGAATCCATTTTCCATTTTTTAAGGTCAATTATGGGATAACCAACCAACTGACCAGGACCATGGTATGTTATATCTCCCCCCCGGTCTATATCAACCACAGATATATTATTTTCCGTGAGATACTGCTTATTAGCTATTAGATTGCTTCTGTCAGCAGTTTTACCGAGTGTATATGTATGCGGATGTTCAAGCAGAATTAATGTATCGCTTAAACTTCCGTTTACCACATTGTTAAAGGTATTACGCTGCAGTTCCCAGGCAGAATGATACTCAAGCAAACCCGCATCAAGTATCTGTAAATTTCTAGATATGGATTGACTCTCCGTAGGCATTTGCCGCGGCTTCCATGATAGACTCAGAAAGTGTCGGGTGCGCGTGAACGGTTTTAATGATCGTTTCACCGGTTGCTTCTAAAGCTCTTGCTAAACCAAGTTCTGCAATAAGCTCAGTTGCTTCAGAACCGATGATATGAGCGCCAAGAAGCTCATTATATTTCGCATCAAAAATAAGTTTAACAAATCCTTCCCTCTCACCAATAGCGAAAGCTTTTCCGCTTGCCATAAAGGGGAATTTACCAATTTTAAGTTCATATCCAGCTTCACGGGCCCTCTGCTCTGTCATACCGATACTTGCAACCTGCGGCTGGCAATAGGTACAACCGGGGATATTTCCATAGTCAATCGGTTTTGGATGATGTCCGGCGATGACTTCAACGCAATGAATACCTTCAGCAGAAGCAACATGAGCAAGCCAGGGTGGTCCAATCACATCACCAATCGCATAGATACCATCTACATTTGTGCGATAGTTCTGTTTGTCAACTTTTATATGATTCTTAAAAATCTCAACGCCCAATTCTTCGAGACCAAATCCGTTAATGTTTCCGGTCACACCAATTGCAGATAATACCTTATCTGCAGTCAGGACAGATTTTTCTCCGTTTTTACTTATGGTAACTTCAACTTTTCCCCCTTTTACTTCAGCTTTTTCAACTGAAGTTTTCGTATGGATAGTCATCCCCCGCTTCTTAAAATTCTTCTCAAGCGTTTCACTTACTTCATGATCTTCAATCGGCAGAATATGATCAAGCATTTCAATAATCGTAACCTTGGTACCCAGCACGCTATAAAAATATGCGAATTCGATTCCAATTGCCCCCGCGCCAATAATTATTAATTCCTTTGGCTGCTCTGGAAGGTTCATTGCTTCCGTACTGGTAATAATATGGTTATGGTCAACCGGGATGTTCGGGAGTATTCGTGGAGAAGCACCTGTTGAAACGATAATGTGCTTTGCGGTTATTGTCTCGGCGACTTTCCCCTTTGTATCAAGGACGTCAATGGTGTTTTTTGAGGTGAGTTTTCCAAAACCACGGAACCGGTCAACCTTATTTTTTTTCATCAGCATTTCCACGTTCTTGGTAATGCGGTCAGAAATATCACGGGATCTTTTAATAATCTTATTGAAGTCAAATTTCAGATCCGAGAAAGAAATACCAAAGTCAGATGCATGATGATTCAGATTATCATACATTTCAGCGTTTTTAAGGAGGGATTTAGTTGGAATACAACCCCAGTTCAGGCAAATTCCACCCAGATTATCTTTGTCTATTATCGCAGTTTTCAGCTTTAACTGACCAGCTCTGATTGCAGCAACATATCCGCCTGGACCACCGCCTAATACAATTACATCGTATTCCTTAGCCATCAAATTCCTTAACATTATAGAAAATTCAAGTCACAAATATAGCTAAGCTTGAGCTAATTGGAAACCAAACCCCACTATTGCCGGGGGTGAAAATGGGCCTAAATCAGTTTTTAGTTGACAGTTTTACGCCTTTTTTAATCGTCCGGCAATTAGTCGGTATTCAGCCAGACATTCCCTGTTAGTAATTGAGTCTTCATTAGTAACCTCCATATTTTGGAGTATTCTGGTAACCGCTATCTCCACCTTTTTACCGTTAATCGTCCTTGGGACGTCATTAACCTGAAAAACATATTTAGGAACGTGACGGGGTGAAAGTACGGCTTTTATGCGCTTTTTAATCCTGTCTGTCAATTCTGTATCGAGAGTTCCGTTGTTTTTTAGAACGAGGAAAAGACAAACAGAAGCATCTCCATCCTCCTGGACAGAAGAAAGGACGGAATCTGAGATTTCAACAAATCCCTCAAGTGTGTTATAGATTTCTGCTGTTCCAATTCTCACCCCACCGGGATTAAGTGTAGTGTCCGATCTGCCAAAGACTAAAAATCCACCGGTCGAGGTCTTCTCAATGAAATCACCATGCCGCCAGAACCCAGGGAAATGAGAAAAATATGAGTCCTCATATTTTTCTCTCTTTTCATCACCCCAAAATCCGATCGGCATTGATGGAAAAGGTTTAACGCAAACAAGCTCCCCCTGTTCAAGAGTAACCGGGGACAGGTTATCTTTCCAAACCTCAACCGCCATCCCTAAGCCCGGTCCCTGAATCTCACCCGGAAAAACGGGCGAAAGCGGGTTACCGAGCATAAAACAGGATATTATATCTGTCCCCCCTGATATCGAAGAAATGTGGATATCTTCTTTTATTGAATCATAAATATAGTGATAATAGTTTTCGGTAAGTGGTGCGCCTGTTGAGAGAATCATCTGGAGGTTTTCCAAACGGTGGCTATTCTTTAAGGTAAGATTATCATCCTTACATAATGAAAGAAATTTTGGACTGACACCAAGGTGTGTCAGTGATTCAGCATCTGCAATATCCCAAAGCCGGCTTGTATTGGGATATACCGGAGAGCCGTCATAAAGATGCACTTCCGCACCGAGCATCAAACTGCTCACCAACCAGTTCCACATCATCCAACCGCAGGTAGTAAAAAACAATATTTTACTCTCATCGGTAATGCTGCTATGCAAATGAAGTTCTTTATAATGCTGAAGCAATGTCCCCCCGGCTCCGTGAATGATACACTTTGGCTTCCCCGTAGTGCCGGATGAGTACATAATATATACCGGATCATTAAAATCTATATGATGATATACTGGATGTAACACATTATCAAATATCAAATTTTGAAATAATACTTCTTCATCAACAAGCGAAGGAGTTTCATAACTTTCATTATTCCGGAAATTAAAGAAGCGCTCAGCCCAGATAATTTTTTTCACTGATGGTATCTTGCTTTTAATATTCCTGATTTTATCCTGAATAGAAAAATATTTGCCATTATATGAATATTCTCTCTGACCAACCAGTATAACCGGTTCAATTTGTTCAAAACGGTCAAGAATAGCAGCTTCACCAAATTCCGGTGAAGAAGATGACCAAATAGCCCCCAATGATGTTGCTGCCAGCATCATTACCACTGCTTCGGGTATGTTTGAAATTACCGCGGCAATGCGGTCTCCTTTTTTAACTCCAATGGCTTGCAGATAATTTGCTGCAGAGGCAGCAAAAGCATTTAAATCATTATAGGTAATCTTTATTGTTTCAGCATTTTCCCGGTGTGAAACCAGTGCGTATTTATTTAATTTTTTTTTGAGTAATGTTTCAGCGAAGTTTAACTTGGAACCGGTAAACCAAGTTGAATTAAACATATTATCTGAAGTCAGGATTTTTTCCGGCTGCGCAGATAGTCTTATCGGGGCTTTTTCAAGAATTAATTTCCAGAATACTTCTGAATTTTCAACAGACCATCTGTGCAGTTCACTATAATTAGTAAATCTCTTTCCAAAATGCTTCTCCAACTCTTCCATAAACCGAAACATTGGTGAAGTAACAATTGATTTTTTTGAAGGATAGTAAACCCTTTTAATCATATTACAGAGTTTTTCCGGCAATTAAAATATACCAGGCAATTTCGGTCATATTTGCTTTCAGGAATGACTTTGCCGCAAAGATATAATCCTGATTGTGAAAGCTTTTTTTCATTGATATCATAAATGCAATATGACTAAGAGTTTCTTCCGGTCTGAATGGTGTAAGTGACCTGAAAAAGCTTTCTATAGTATAGTAATTCTCCTGCTTTAACGAAGATATATACGATTGGAAAAACTGCATTACCTCATCAAATTCCGGAATTTTTTCAAAGTTTGCGAGTTTGGCAAGATCATTAGCAGTAAGTATGTCCGATTGTTTCAGAGCAAAAGGAAGATTCTCATAACCAATGCCAAGTTTATTGAGAGGTTTTACTACCTCAAATACATTGGGAGAGACCGCTCTGTTATAATAATCACCACCCATTCGTGAAACCAGATCAATTCTGTCCGGCAAAATCATTCCATCTTCAATAATATCCTCTGCCACATGAAAAAGCAGTACTTCACAGATTATCAAATTAGCCGAAGCTCCCCCATTACCATAACTTTTAATCTCCAGTACTTTACACTCCATCTGGAATGGTGACTCTTTAACCCTTGACGGTTTTACTTTCAGAGAGGGTACAGGTGTCAGGCCAGATTTGACAAATTCATCAATTTCGGAAGAAAACTCCGCCGACGCGAGATTGATCTGCTCAACCATTGAAAAACTAACGGCCTGAATGACACATTCACCTGTCGTCTGACAATTGAGATAAGTATCCTTCAGCGAGGCATCTCTTCCTCGTCGGGCAGGTGAAAATACCACGATGGGAGGATTTGCGCCAAAAACGTTATAAAATGAAAATGGACTAAGATTAGGAATCCCATCAGCCGATAGACTGGAGACCAACGCTATCGGACGCGGAGCTATAGCTCCTTGCAAAAGCCGTTGAACATCGGGCACTGGAATTGTTTTCGGGTCAATTTGTTTCATAGATAATTCTTTTTAAAATTGCCGGATAAATAAAATAAACTTTGCATTCATTGAGACCATCATTTAAGCTCTATCAGTCAGGTCTTCTGGCCTATAAAAAGGAAAACGGACTAATCCATTTCCTTCTGATCACTTCCAGAAAAAGCAAGAAGTGGATCATACCAAAAGGATATATTGATTCTGCCCTGACTCCTTTTGAATCCGCACAAAAAGAGGCCTATGAAGAAGCAGGATTAATTTGTAAAAATAGTGAAAAAATGATTGGCGAATGGTGGATTCAGAAAAAATACGGAAAAAATGTGGTTGTGGTTTATTGTGCTGAAATCGTGAAGGAATTAGAGCAGTATCCGGAAAAAAACGAAAGAGTAAAAAAGTGGTTTTCTTCAGAAGAAGCGCTAAAAGAGACCAATGGGTCTGAACTATTCCTCATCCTCAAGAAGGCCCTCGCTGTCATCTGAAAGATTGTCCATATTTTCATTGATACATTTTTTAATCTCCTGAAAAGTAAAACCTTTCGAGAGCAGATACCGGGTAATTCTGATAATTACATCTTTTTGCTCAATATCCTTTTTATTCAGTTGTTTCATTTTTTTTTTGAACTCATCAACCAGACCTTCCTGATATTCATCAGCCAGATCATCCTTTGTTCTTTCCAAATTTTCCGTCAAAATTTCTCTGCTAATTCCCTTCTCGAACAACTTCGCTTTTATTTTATTAATGCCGGAGTGCTTCCGGACTAATGACTCTGTGTAATGCTCCGCAAATCGGGCATCGTTTAGTAAACCCCCCTCAGAGAGTTTTTCCAGTACGCCATCAATAAGATCGTGCTCCCTGAATTTTGATTTTAATTTTCGCTTTAGCTCAGATTTTGAATGCTGCCTCATATAAAGCAGAAAAATTGCCCTTTGCTTAATTTGAAGCCGTTTTGCTTCGATGCTCAGTTCATTCAACTGTTCATCTGAAAGATTGTCACCGACACTCAGTTTCCAGTCAAAAAAAATGTGAGGTTCTAAGAAGAACCTCACATCATCAATCGTTACCTTATAAATTCCGCTTGAAACAAGTTGAATTTTCGATACATAAGGCATTAATTTTTAGGAGCTTTCTCCTTTTTCACGGAAGTTTTTTCGGGGGCTGGTATTTCTGATTCATCCAAATCTACTTCGCCCACGCCAAGCCGGACTTTTACTTCCGATGAAAGTTTTTTGAACATATCAGGGAATTCTAGCAATTTCATTCTAAATTGCTCCCTGCCCTGAAAACGGTCTTCTCCGTAGGTGAACCATGCTCCGCTTTTCTTCACGAGACCAAAATTAACCGCCAGATCAAGAACATCACCTGATTTGCTGATTCCCTCATTGTAGAGAACATCGAACTCAACTTCCTTAAAAGGGGGTGCTACTTTACTCTTAACAATCTTAACTTTGGTTCTGTTACCAATTACATCATTCCCCTCTTTTATCTGCGCAACCCTTCTGATATCTAATCTGACCGATGCATAGAATTTAAGAGCATTTCCGCCTGTTGTGGTTTCGGGATTGCCAAACATAATACCAATTTTGCTTCTAAGCTGGTTGGTAAAGATGACAGATGTCTTAGATTTTGAGATAGCGCCTGTCAGTTTTCTGAGTGCCTGAGACATAAGACGCGCCTGCAAGGCCATGTGGGCATCTCCCATTTCTCCCTCAATTTCATTTTTGGGAACCAGGGCTGCCACCGAGTCAATCACAATAACGTCCAAAGCGTTACTTCTAACCAAAGTATCAGTAATCTCCAACGCCTGCTCGCCATAATCGGGCTGTGAGAGCAAAAGATTTGGGGTATCAACTCCGATTCTCTTAGCATAATTTACATCAAGAGCGTGTTCAGCATCAATAAAAGCTGCCAAACCTCCGGCTTTCTGCGCTTCTGATATGATGTGCAGACAGAGTGTAGTTTTACCTGAGGATTCAGGACCATATATCTCAGTTATTCGTCCACGGGGAATTCCTCCGATACCAAGCGCCCAATCTAAGGAAAGTGCTCCAGTCGGAATAAAATCAACCGGGGCAACCACTCCATCCCCCATTTTCATAATTGAACCTTTTCCATGGGCCTTTTCAATTACGCCAATGGTATCCTCTAAAATTTTGATCTTTTGATCTCTTTCGTTGCTCATTCTATTAACCTTATTGTTTTGAAATTTTACTGTATCTTTAGCAGCGGTCTGTAAGCTGCACCTGATTTTAATAATTTGCTTTCATAGAGCACAAAACTACGAATCTCACAATTCAAATTTGTAACATTCAATGATAGAAATTTGTCCAAAAAATCTTCCGGAAGTTTTTTCCTTACCCTCATTAAAGTAATATGGGGGGTAAAACCATTACCAATCTCCGGCAAATGACAATCCCGAAGCACTGTGTCAACCTGCCTAAGATACATATTTTCTGGTGGTGTGAAATCAGCTCCTGCCCAAAGAACAGAGGGGTGGCTCTCTGAACCGAAACAGCCGAATTTTTTCGTTTCTAAAGTAAATTTAGGAGCTTCAAGATTTTTCTTCATACCCGCCATTAAATCAGCTAATGTCTGCTCCGAAATATCACCAAGAAATTTTGCTGTTATGTGAAGTTTTTGCTGCTTTTCAGGAGGAAATGTCCCCGAAAAATTAAGAGAGAACTGCCTGAAAATAAAAATTAATAATCGTCTGAATTCCACAGGAAGTTCAAATGCCAGGAATGCTCTAATTGTCAAACGGAATACCCAGCAGATGTCTTCTGACCATTTCAAGAGCTGCCTGAATTACCCGGTCTTTATTAATAATGCGGTTATCCCCCATCAAAAAGTGTTTAACTTCTGTGCTTTCATTTGATGAGATAGCTATATATACCGTTCCGACCGGTTTTTCTGCTGAACCGCCCGAAGGACCCATGATACCTGTAGCAGAAAGACCAATGTCAGCGCCGCTGATTGCTTTAACACCAAGAGCCATTTCCATGGCAACTGATTCACTGACTGCACCTTTGAGCATCAGAAGATCTTCATTTACGTTTAAAATTTCTACTTTAGCCGCATTGCTATAACATACAATGCCAGTCTCAAAATAATTACTAGAACCTGCGATATTGGTAAGCTGATTTGCTATTCCGCCGCCTGTGCATGATTCAGCAACAGCTATGGTCTGCCCGCGCTCTTTCAACATCCGGCCAACTATTTCAGCAAGAGACTCCTCCCCCTTCCCGTAGATATATCTGCCTGCAAGAGAACGGATTTTTTGCTCAATTTCCAAAATCCGGTTTTGCGCGTCAATCTTATTTTCGCTGTGTACGCTTATTCGCATTTTAACTCCAAACTGACTTGGTAAAAATGCCAGTTTAGCTCCGTCCAAAAGTTCATCGAGATTTCCCAGACGCTGGAAAAGTGTTGACTCAGGAATTCCGGTAGTGAGAAGAGTTGACATAAGAGTGTAGCCGCCTTCTTCTCCTTTTAGTTTCAAAACTTCCGGTATTACATAATTCTTCATCATTGCCTTCATTTCAGAAGGAACACCCGGCATGAAAAAATATGTCGTGCTGCCTTTAGTCAGAATATAACCAGGGGCAGTTCCCATTGAGTTCCTCATTATTTGCGCTGACTCCGGCACCATCGCCTGATCTTCATTCAGCGCATTAAGAGTTCTTTTAAGACGTGTGAAGCGTTCAACAATATCCTGATATACCTGTTCATCTCTTACTAAGCCAGTTGAGAAGTATTCAAGAATGGATGCGCGGGTAAGATCATCATGGGTTGGTCCTAATCCGCCGGTCACAATAACCACCTCAGCCAGTGAGGCGCAATATGAAAGTTCATCAAGTATAGAAGTTTTTTCATCTCCGGTTACACAAGCTCTTACAATCTCCGCCTGGTTTTCTACCAGCAAGTTTCCTATGTAGGAAGCATTTGTATTAATCGTCTGACCAATAAGAAGTTCATCTCCAATACTAAGAATCGCGGCTTTCATGTTACTTTTCCAGTCATTATCATTTATCTGCTTTGAATAATTTTGAAAGAACTTTTCTTTCCTGCCAGAAATAATCAGCGCCCGAGTGTACGGTAATTATCATTATTGCGAGCAATAGGATAGTTAATACAGACTGGTTGAGCATTGTCGCTATTATTCCGGAATATTCTTCCATCCATTTGGCATGGCGGAGGATATATAAAATTAAAACATAATACAAAAACACCATTTGCAGCAGTGTCTTTAACTTCGCGTAAAAACTTGTGGGAAATGTGAAACCCTTATACTCAGCGAATGCCCTGAACCCCGTTACAAGAAAATCACGAGTGAGAATAATATAAACAGGCCATCCAATAAGAACACCCTTAAACACAAGACTAAGAAAGGCACCTGCTGTTAATATCTTATCGGCTATCGGGTCCCAGAATTTACCCCAGGCAGAAATATAATTAAACTTTCTGGCCAACCATCCATCGTACCAGTCTGTGAGCGCGGCAATCAAAAAAACAGCCAACGAAATTTCTCCTGAATAATTTCCTTCAGAAAGAAAGAAATACACAAAAACAGGTGTAAGAATGATGCGCAGAACAGTTAGCTGATTAGGAAGGGTCATGAATTATTCCGGATTCATTAACCGCAAGGTTGAATATTCATATATACCAGTACTGTGACCGTCTTGCCATACCACATTAAGCGCGTAAGACCCGACCGGTTTGAGCTCTTTAACGGTAACCTGGTCTCTCATAAAAAGAGGTATATATTTGGCAGACTGTCTGGTTTTTTCCGCCACACATGTCGCGCACGGACACTTTTTGCGCAGGTCCTGTAGAGGTATTTTGGTAACAGCAGAATCACTCCACTCAACAACCAGCTCGTTCCCGCCAGTAATACGAATTTTAACCGGTTCAGCCGTCAATTGTGCTGCCCGTGAGTAGTTTGTATGCTTCTTTATATAAGTGGGTGGTCTTTTGTATAACCTCATCCGGTAAATCCGGCGCTGGGGGTTGTTTGTTAAAATTTATTGACAAAAGAAAATCACGGACGAACTGTTTATCAAAGTTAGTCTGCATCCTGCCGGGATGATAGTCCTTTTCCAGCCAGAATCTTGAAGAATCCGGTGTAAGAGCTTCATCAATAAGAAGCAGTTCTCCTTTTTCATTAAACCCGAATTCAAATTTCGTATCGGCTATAATAATGCCGCGGCTGTGTGCGTATTCAGAAGCACGATTATAAATTGCTAATGATTTATGCTGCAGCTCATCAATCAACTGACTACCGAATCTGTCAACTGCTTCCCCGATGCTGATGTTCTCATCGTGTTCACCTATTTCGGCTTTTGTTGAAGGAGTGAAAATTGGCGCCGGGAGTTTTGATGATTCAACCAGCCCCTCCGGAAGTGTGTGACCGCATATCTCACCAGATTTTCTGTAATCGTTCCATCCGGTACCGGCTAAGTATCCCCTGACAATACACTCCACCGGAACTACTCTGGCTTTCCGAACTAACATCACCCTGCCGCGATATTCATCTTTCTGGCGAGGTGGTATCATCTCGATTTTATCCACATCAGCAGTAATCAGATGATTTTCTGTAATATCTTTGGTCATTTCAAACCAAAAAACCGCCATAGAATTCAAGATTTTTCCCTTAAAAGGAATTCCCTGATTCATAACCACGTCAAAAGCAGAGAGACGGTCTGTACTCACGATCAGATAATAATCACCTGATTCATAGACATCACGGACCTTCCCTTGCCTGTGTATTTCAAGTCCCTCAATTTTACTATTGAGAATTACGGATTCTTTCATAAATCAGAATTTATTAAACCGAAATATAAAAATTTGGCAGGAGAGAATGGAGAAGCACCCATTGATTAGCAACAATTTTAAAATAAAAAAGGCACCCGGTTAAGAGTGCCTTTTGTGGGCAGAGAGGGAATTGAACCCCCGACACAAGGATTTTCAGTCCTTTGCTCTACCGACTGAGCTACCTGCCCTGAAAACAGACTCCAAATATAGCATTCTGGTTAAAATAAATCAACTTTTTTAGCCAAGAATTTGAGTGTGGAGCGCAATTTCCTCTAATACAGACGATACTTTCAGGCACGATGCCATATCGCCATAATAAACAATGGCTTTCCCTTTCAGATGCACCTCGAACGTAAATTTTCTTGCCTGCTGTACCGAACACTGGACCGCCTTGATTATCTGATTTATCACTTCATCAAAGGTATGCCAGTCATCATTATACAAAACTACTTTATATGGTAATTCTGTTTCAATTTGTTCAGAATCGATTATATCGGGTTCTGGAGTTTGTTGTGTAGTACCCATAGACTTTCAATTATCAGGTCGAAAAATAAGCACCGTAGGGGACTTTTTCATAAAATCCTGTAAAGTTTCTTGCCTCTGAGGTATATTTGAGTACTTAAAAATATTGTTTTTTAGCGGAGAATTAATGAAAATCGCTGTATGCGTTAATCACGTACCTGATACCGCAACTAAAATAAAAGTTGCTTCGGACGGAAAGAAAATTGACACTACCGGTGTTACCTACATTGTAAATCCTTATGATGAGTACGCAATTGAAGAAGGTCTTAAACTCAAAGAAAAGACTTCCGGAACTGTGTATGTTATCGGACTCGGAAACGATGCTCATAAAGAGTCCCTCAAAAAAGCTCTGGCAATGGGCGCTGATGAAGGTATTCTCATCAAAACAGATAAAGATTTTGATTCTGTTACAGTCGCAAAATTGCTGGCTGATGAGATAAAAAGTTTAGGTTGTGAAGTGGTATTTACCGGAAAACAATCTATAGATTTTGATAATTCAGCCACCGGTCAAATGATTTCAGAATTTCTCGGATTCAACTGTGTAAGCAATGTGGTTTCTTTGACCATTGATGACGGCTCGATTGAAGCTGAGAGAGAGATTGAAGGCGGCAGAGAAGTCGTAAAAACAACATTCCCGGCAGTTATTACCGCACAAAAGGGAATAAACGAACCTCGTTATGCATCCCTCAAAGGAATCATGGCCGCAAAAAAGAAAGTAATCACAGAAAAACCGGCTGCCGATGCTAATTCTAATACAAAATCTCTGGGGTTACGTCTCCCACCCCCTAAAAATCCGGGCAGAATACTCGGCTCCGATGCTGAGGCAGTTAAAGAATTAGTGAAATTATTACGCGAAGAAGCAAAGGTTATATAGGAGAAAACGGTGAAAAAAGCGATTGTATTTTTAGAGTTTAGAGAATCAAAAATAAAGAAATCTTCCCTTGAGGCACTTTCGACTGCACTCTCCTTTAAGGGGGATTATTTTAACGAAGTTCATGCGGCAGTTTTTTGTGATTCAGCCCCTGACTTTTCCCTTTTAGATGGAAATTTTCCTGACCTAATTCATGTATTCAAAAATGCAGAATTTTCATTTTATTCCCCCCAGACATTCAAGAAAGAACTTTCTGCACTTAAAGGAAACAGTTCGGAGACAGTCTTCTTTTTTAGCAATTCCGCTCTTGGTAAGGATTTGGCTCCGAGGGTTGCAGCGTCACTTACCTGTGGTCTTGCAATGGATTTAACTGAAATAAAACTTGATAACGGAAATTTCATATTTACCAGACCGGTTTTTGCAGGTAAAGCACTTGAAGACTTGCAGATTGAAACTGCGGACAAAGTAATAACTCTTCGCCCAAATGTATTTCCTGTTAAAAATGCAGGAGCTTCGGGTGAACCGAAAGTAGTATCCAGCGAAATAAGCACTCCTGATTTTTCGACCAGGACCACAGCAGTTAAAAAAGCTGAAGGCAAACTTGATGTTTCAGAAGCAGCAATAATTGTATCAGGTGGAAGGGGCTTGAAAGGTCCTGAAAACTACCACCTTATTGAATCACTTGCAGATGCATTAGGAGGCGCTGTAGGAGCATCCCGGGCAGTTGTAGATGCCGGATGGAGACCTCACAGAGAGCAAGTCGGGCAGACAGGTAAAACAGTTTCGCCTTCGCTCTATGTTGCTGTGGGCATCTCAGGTGCAATTCAGCATCTGGCAGGTATGTCAACTTCTAAATATATCGTTGCAATCAATAAGGACAAAGATGCCCCTATTTTTCAAACTGCGGATTATGGAATTACCGGTGATGCTTTAGAACTTCTGCCTGTTTTTACCGAAGAAGTTAGAAAACTTAAAGGGTAATCTTGAGTAAGATTGAGTGTGAAATTCTTGCTCTTTCCTCAAACCCGACATCGAGCGGAGCTTATGCTTTGGTTTTAAAGGAAGTCTTCGGTAACAGAAGACTTCCAATAATCATCGGGCATTTTGAGGCGCAGGCAATTGCATTAGAACTTGAGGGCATTCATCCACCGCGCCCGCTCACTCATGATCTTATTAAAAATCTGATTGAAAATCTTGGGGGGACGGTTATGGAAGTTGAGATAAGTGAACTAAGGGATAATACGTTTTATGCAAAAATTATACTTGAAGTATCTTCACTCTCTAATGAAGTTGATGCCAGACCGAGCGATGCAATTGCAGTTGCACTGAGAACCGGCGCACCAATTTATGTGGCAGAGCATGTTCTTGAAGTTGCCGGATTCGTCTCCTCATCCGACACGGATGAACCTGCAGGTTTTGAACAGGAGATGCAGGAAGGGGCTGAAACAGATTTGCCTAAGGGTAAAGAATCAAAATTAGCAGCGCTTCAGTCAAAATTAAGAGAAGCTCTTGATACTGAAGATTACGAAAGAGCTGCCAAGATACGGGATGAGATACACCGGCTGACAAATAGCAACTAACTAAAAACTCTTTCTCCGATTTTACATTCATCACATCTCCCCTTTTTACAAAATTCTGTTGAAAGCTCCACAGCACCCTGATAATAAACTGCTGAATCCGGCTTTTCAGAAGGCAGAACTTCTTTAAGAATTTTGGAAATTATTCCAGGATTACTTTTTAGTTTCATTTCAAGATAACCTTGTCTGCAAAGTTCCTTCATGGTCGCGTTACCAATAACCGAGAAGTATGAATATAGACCGGGAAGAAAAACATTTATGAGAATTTCCTGAATTCTGGAATCACCGGGCAGAACAGTAAACTGAGTTGACATTCTTTTAGTAAATGAATTGTGCAGCGACCAGTAATTACCAGCTTCAACCTGCAAATAACCCTTGAGCAAGGAGGCAAATTCTTTTTGTGTCAGAGAATTATTTTTCTGATGGAATATATCAGAGAATCCATTTTTCCAGAGTCCTGCGACTATCTGAACCGCAGTGTAGATTCGAAGATGCACTGTTGCGCCTGGTCTCAGCATCCGGGTTTTCCACTGATATTTTGATATTCTTGACGCATTCAGATATTTTCTAATCTCCTCCCACCTTTCTTTAATGCTTCTGATATAACTTATAGTTGAATCTTCTTCAATCTCGGACAATTCAGGTAGTAAGCCAGATAGTTCCCAGACATAGGTTTCCAGATATTCAGAAAAATCCTCCCTGCCAGAATACTCTATTAAAAAAGCAGGATTAATCATCGAAAATAAATCTTCCATCAGACTGCTATTGGCTGAATAGCCCATTGCGCGAAATACCATAGCAGAGATTGTATATTTCCAAATAAATTCTGCATCCGGATTTAGTGAGTAAAGGAAACTTATATTTTGCTGGAAGTTATAATAGAGATCGCTAAACCTTTTACACTTCTTTTGAAATCTTTCGATTGCTAATTCATAGAAGTATTTTCTGAGAAACTCTGAATCCAACTCTTCCAAGCGGTCAGAACAAATTAAAGGCGAAGTTGACGGTAGTTTTCCACTTTTCAGAAGTTCAGCAAGTGCAAAATGAATATTTTCGCTAAAAAAAATGCCAATTGGGAGAGAAAGAATATTCCCCCCTCTGCTATTTGTTACCGATTCGCTACCAGAATTCCCGCCATGGATGTGCAAGATACAAGAGTTGAATGCTGGGTCAGATGAATGGCCATGAGAAATCCAACCAGACTGCTCCGAATCTATTTCAAGCGAACCAGTCAGAATTGAACCGTTAAAACTGACTGAAACATCTGCATAGTCAGGTCCTCCAAAATCACCGGTATAAGTTCCCCTCTTCAATATTCTAATGGTATGATCGTTATGAAGAACCTCATTTTTAAATTTTGCATGTTCCCAAAGTGCCCAAAGAATATTTTCAGGTAATCGCATTAATCAGACCGAATGTAAAATCTGCTCCTCTGAGCGAATAATTCTATTATAATAGACTAATGAAATCTTCCTGAGAGCAGCAGAATCGGTTACGGTGAATTTATAATTTCCGGCTGAAACATTAAAATACATATCATACTTTTTCTTGTTGACAAGACAAAGTAAATTAATTTCGTGCAAATCATCAGGAACGGTAACAATACAGATAATTTTTCCATCCGAAAAAAATTTTTCAATTTTCAGAGGGGCTAAACGACTATTTGCCGAAAGTTCAGCATAATTTGTCTCAATCGGGAAAACCGGTTGGAACTCCGCAGCCGAAAGATTCATTATATCGCCATTATTCTGTATCATCCTAACCTGACCTTATAAATACCTTCTGATGAGTATGTCTGTTTTTTCTATTTCTAACCTGACGGTTTCAAAAAACCTTATTGATGAATCACAATATAAAAGGGAACGGCTAAAATTAATAAGATACCGGTTAAAATTATTTGCTGTAAACACCGGAACAATATCCTCAATTTTTGCTCCTTGTGCACCAACACCGGGAAGCAGTAAATCAAATCCGAAGAGTTTTGGAAATGATTCACTCAGTAATTGGCTTTGTGTGGCGCCAAAAACCAACCCGGCATTCCTACCAGAATTTAAACTCTTGGTCATTTCAATGGTTTCTTCAAAAAAATAAGTGCCGACATTTGTTTTCAGCATCTGCAAATTATTTGAGCCAGGATTAGAAGTAAGAGCAAGAATGTAGGTAAGATGGTCTTTATACTCCAAAAATGGCGAAATTGAATCTTTACCCATATACGGTGCAACCGTGCAACTGTCAAATCCAAAATAATCAAACATTGATTTGGCATACATATCAGACGTATTTCCGATATCACCCCTCTTGCCATCACCTATTGTAAAAGTCTGCGACCCAAGATATTCCAGAGTTTTCAGCAACGACTCAATGCCCTTAATTCCCCTGCACTCATAAAAAGCCAAATTAAATTTATAGGCAGCAGCAAGATTTACCGTTGAGTCAATAATAATTCTGTTAAACTCGTAAACAGGATCTTCCAAACCGGCTAAATGAGGCGGAATTTTTGCTATATCAGTGTCAAGCCCGACACAAATGTGTTTCCCGGATAAATTAGCATCAAGCAGCTTTTGCACCATGTCAGGAATAATTCTTTCTTGTTCTGTAAATATTAAATAATATTCCAAGCATCGTCATATTAATAAGCAATGATGATCCCCCGTAGCTTATAAATGGAAGCGGAATACCAATTACAGGAATAATACCTATTGCCATCCCCACATTGATTACAAAATGTGTAAAGAAGACTGAAAGGATTCCGACAGCAACCAGACTGTGGAATTGATATTTGCTTATGTTCGCGATTCGAAGAATTCTTACAAAAAGAATCATATAAAGAATCATAATTGAAATACTGCCGGCAAAGCCGAATTCTTCACCTATCACGCAGAAGATAAAATCTGTCCACTGTTCGGGTATAAACTGTAACTGCGTCTGATTACCTGAAAGAAACCCCTTACCAAATAAACCGCCTGAACCAATAGCGATCTTTGCCTGGATTGAATTATATCCTGAACCAAGAGGATCAGAAGAAGGATCAAGAAAAGACGCAATTCTCTTTTGCTGATGCGGACTTAAAAAATCATATACTAAATCAACAAAAAAACCTGCTGCTATATTAACGGCAAAGATTGACCCTGAAAAAAATAAATCTTTTTTGAAAAAAATAAGACCGGCTATTACCACAATGAGAGAAAGAAAAAAATATATTCCACCGAAAAGAGCCGCTCCCATCACCAGAACTGGGCTGAGAACGAGAAACAGTCCGAAAAGACTAATACCTTTCCAGAAAACCATTGCAACTAACATTCCGGCAAATACTAAAGAGCTGCCGAGATCAGGTTCCATGAGTATCAGAAGTACAGGCACTCCGCTTATAGAAAGAGTATAGAAGATATCCTTTATGGAATCGATTTGAGTCTGATTTCGTGAAAGAAAATTAGCAAGAAATAAAATGGTTGCTATTTTCGCGAGTTCTGCCGGTTGAAATGAAAAAGAACCAAAATAAAGCCATGCCTTAGCACCTCCTACTTTTCTTCCGGCAACAAGAACAACTATCAGAAGCAGTAATGAAAAAATATATAACGGAACGCTTGATTTCTTTATTAATTGCGTGGGTAAGTTATAAATGATCGTAAAAACAACCAGGGAAAAGACAACCGCTATTGATTGTTTGAGAAAATTTCCTTTTTCGATAACAGTGTTCTGCGTGCTGCTATATATTGCAAGAAATCCCATCGCAAGCAATATAAGAACTGCAATAAACATTGACAGGTCAAACCGGTCGTTTACTGTATAATAAACCTGAGAACTGTCAGTTCTTCGCGAGAAGGGATTTCTCATTCTTTCCTTCATTCTCCTTTTTATTCCTCAGCAAATAACTCTCAATCATCTTTTTTGCAATCGGAGCTGCATGAGTTCCGCCAAACCCCGAATTTTCAACCAGTACACAAATAGCAATCTTCGGATCTTCAAATGGCGCAAAACCTATAAACCAGGCATGATCTTTGCCATGTGGATTTTGAGCTGTACCGGTTTTGCCCGCAACATTGATACCCGGTATCCTCACATGCGTAGCAGTGCCCGCTCCATTGACAACAAGAAACATTCCTTTTTTTACAATTTCGAATGCACTCTTTTTTATTCCGGTATTCACTTCATTAACCACAACCGGTGAGAATTTTTTGTTTTCATCCAAATATCCTTTAACGATATGTGGCGAAAACGATTTCCCGTCATTTGCAATCAGAGCAGTATAGTATGCCAACTGAAGCGGTGTTAAAGAAATTTCACCCTGTCCAATACCTAAACTAACCAGAACACCTTGAGGCCAGTTTTTGCCAAATGCTTTTTCATAATATTTGGAGTTAGGAATCAACCCGCCGGTTTCCTCAAAGATATCAATTCCGGTTTTCACACCTACTTTAAATCGCTTCGTATATTCATGCAGATTATCAAGACCGATTTTAAAGATAAGCTGATAAAAGAATGAATTGCATGATTTCTCAATGGCGCGAGTAACATTGATTGAGCCATGAACTCCGCCATGACATTTAAAGAATCTGCCAAAAGTGAATCCCCCCGCGCAGTAGAGTGTTGTGTTCTCATCAATGACCCCCATATCCAGCGCAATTGCTGCACAGAGAACTTTAAATGTAGAGCCAGGCGGATGTAAGGACATCGTAGCCCGGTTAAACTGTGGCTTATCAGGATGTGTTGCAAGCTGGCGAAGATAGTCTCTGGATGTTACATACGAAAATTCATTCAGATCATAATCAGGCGCTGAGGCCATTGCAAGAATCTGTCCCGTTTTCGGTTCAACTGCAACCACTGCACCTGTTTTTCCTTTCAGATGTTCTTCAGCAATTCTCTGAATTTCAGCATCAATCCCTAATACAAGATCAATACCTTTGATGGAAGGAATATCCTGATATCCCTCTTTAAATTTTGAAATTTCCCTTCCCTTACTGTCAACAATAATAAAGGTCTTTCCTTTTATGCCTCTTATTACCGGCTCATACTTTCGCTCAATTCCATTATAACCTATTAAATCTCCGGCAATATAATAGGGGTCATTTTTTATCTGATTCTTACTTACTTCTTTAGAGTAACCAAAAATGTGAGATCCTTTTACCCCGCCCGGATACCCCCGTTGAAGCTCGATAATATAATCAACCCCCTGAAGCAGTTCTGAATTCTCTTCGAGCCAGGCAACAGAAGTAAAAGTAACACCACGTTTAACTTTGATTGGTGTAAATTTGCTGTAATCCCTGTTTTTCCTGAGTATCGTTCTGATAGCTCCCGGATCAAGACCGGCAATTTTTTCAACAAACTTATTGTTTGATGTGTCATAATAAGCCGGTGTAATTCTGATCGTGTAAGCCGGCGTGTTTTCTACCAAAAGTTCTCTGTTACGATCATAAAACACACCTCGAAGCGGTGTCAGGTCAATGGCTTTTACTGAGTTCTCGGTGGATTCTTTGTCAAACTTAGTGTGTTCCACAATTTGAAGCTGAAACAGTCTGACGGAATAAACCAGAGCAACAAATACAATAATCGAAATTAAAATTCCGCTCCGGTTTACAGTAGTTATTGTTTCGTTATTCATACCGTCAGATATCTTTTAGGAAAGAATACAGAGATAATTGATGTAAAAACCGCAGTATAAATCGCAGGTAGAAATGTCATGTAAAGTGTAAGATCAGCAAATGTAAGATTTACATCGTAGGCAGTGAGCAGTGTATAAGTCAGATTATTAATAAATGCAAAAAGCACAGTCAGATAAATGAATCTACCGGATTTAACAAAGCTCTCAGAACGGATTTCAGAATAAAAATAACCGAGCACAAACCCCGTTAGCGTCAATGAAAACATCGCTCCGCCGAGCAACTGAAATGATACTATATCCATCATCAATCCAGTATAAGACCCGAAAAACATTCCTGGTATTTGTCCAAATCGTAAAACAACATACAAAACATATATAGCAAGAAGGTCAGGGGTTACACCTGAAATTTCAATTAAAGGCAGTATATAAATCTGTTCAATAAGAACAGGTATAATAAATAAAAAATGAAGATAATATTCCCTATTCATCTGATGATAGTCCTGTTTCAGGATCATAAAAAGGATTTTTTGCTGATTTCATCTGCAAAACAAAAACATACTCAACCCCATCGAGGTGTGCGGATGGCGTGATCTCTATATCACTTAGTAACCCTCGCTCTGGATTAATTATCTTCGAGACTGTTCCAACCGTTAGCGGTACCGGAATCAGACTGCTGATTTCTGATGTAACAATACGATCTCCGACCGTCAGCTCCGCGGTTTTAGGAAGATTTGTTACCTTTAAACTGCTCCCATTCCATCTCAAAATTCCATTATACCGGCTTCCCTGTTCTTTAACGACCACTTTGAAATTCACATCCTTTAAGGTGCGTATTACCGCGTAATCAGCGTCAACTGAATAAATGATTCCGATAAAACCGCCATAAGCGATAACCGGCATTCCTCTTTCAACACCCTGGTTTCGTCCGGAATTGATAACCAAAGTCCCCTGCGTTGAAGAGAAAACACGATAGACAACTTCACTAAAGGTAAGTTTCAGAGAGGATGTATCCTTTATACCGAGTAACCTTTTCATCTCCTCATTTTCCAGTGCTGCTCGCCTGAGTTTGTTAACTTCAATCTGAAGCTCAGCATTTTTTTGTCTAAGCAACAGATTTTCATCACGGAGTGAAGTGGTATTAAGGATATTTTTTAGCAGCTCAGTCGAAACCGAGAAAATGCCAAAGGTAAAAGTCCGGAAATTCATAAGCTGAGGGGAATCACTTTGCGACATCAAGAACAGACTCACCGTTAGCAGCAATGAAAGAAATATATACTGCCGGAAATTTCTAAAAAATTTTACCGGAATGAACTTCATTAATAGCGTCTGCTGCGGATCAGAACACGGGAATACTTATTCAGGTTCTCAATAACTTTTCCGGCACCGCGCACTACAGCAGTAAGCGGGTCTTCAGAGACGTGTACCGGCAGATTAGTTTCAAGCCGTATTCTTTCATCAAGCCCTTTGAGCAGTGCACCCCCTCCTGAAAGCATTATACCCTGATCAAGAATATCTGCTGATAATTCAGGCGGAGTTCGTTCCAGCGAAAGACGGACAGCTTCTACAATTTGTGATACACTTTCATTTAACGCTTCACGAATTTCAACAGATGAAATTTCCGTTGTTTTGGGAATACCATTTACCAAATCCCTTCCTTTCACCTGAATAGTAAGTTCTTCTTTAAGAGGCATGGCAGACCCGACCTGGCACTTAATTGCTTCAGCGGTTTTTTCACCAATAAGCATATTATGATTCTTCTTAAAGTAATGCAGAATTGCGTTGTTCATTTCATCTCCGGCAATGCGGATCGATTCTTCATTAACAATTCCTGAAAGGGCAATTACAGCAATTTCGGTAGTTCCGCCACCTATATCGATAATCATGTTGCCAACAGATGCTTCCACGCTTAAACCTATACCAATGGCTGAAGCCATCGGCTCGGCAATAAGATGAACTTCTTTGGCGCCCGCATGCTCAGCACTATCCCTAACTGCACGCTTCTCAACTTCTGTAACACCACTGGGCACAGCTATAACAATTCTTCTGCTTGAAAACATCCCAACATCAACTCGCTTAATAAACGCACGGAGCATTCCCTCTGCAATTTCAAAATCAGCTATAACGCCATCTCTCATCGGGCGCGTAACTTTAATTTCCCTGTGTTCCCTTCCAAACATCTCTTTTGCCTGTTTACCAATTGCCAGGATTCTTTTTGTATTTGCGTCATAAGCAACAATAGAAGGTTCATTTAGTACAATGCCTTTTCCCTTAACATAAATAAGCGTGTTGGCAGTACCAAGATCGATAGCAATATCTGCAGCAAAAAAATCTAAAAAACTCATCTTTCCTCTTAGTGTTTAAAGTGCCTTTGGCCTGTAAAATACATTGAAACCTGCAGTCTGTCTGCTGCAGAAATAACTTCTTCATCCCTAACTGATCCTCCTGGCTGAACAATAACATCCGCACCCGCCCTTACACATTCTTCAAGACCGTCAGCGAAGGGGAAAAAAGCATCAGAAGCCACACAGCTTCCGCCAAGATCATGCCCCCTGTCCTTTGCTTTCATTACTGCCAGCTTAACAGCATCAACTCTTGAAACTTGCCCGCCTCCGATACCAAGCGTCATTCTATTTTTTGTGAAAAGAATAGCGTTTGAGCGAATGTGTTTCACAATCTTCCAGCTAAACTCAATATCCCCCCGCTCAGACTCATTGATCTGTTTTTTTGTCACGCAATCAAATTTTGGCCGGGAATCACGGTCAGGAGATTGGTAAATAATTCCACCCGGGATTGAACGGAATTCAATTTGCGAATCACTGAACATTTTAATCTTTGAAAGAACCCGCCGGTCTTTTTTCTTCTGAAGCGCTTTTAATGCCTCGTCAGTATATCCGTCCGCAATGATAACTTCCAGAAAAATTTCATTTAGTTTTTCAGCAAGTTGAGCATCAACAATACCATTAAAACTAACGATGCCGCCGAACGCAGAAACCGGATCGCAGGACAATGCATTTATATATGCTTCATAAAGTGAATCTGATTGAGCCACTCCTGCCGGATTCGCATGCTTAATAATAGCAGAAACAGGTGAGGAGAATTCTTCTGTAATATTCACCGCCGCAATTGTGTCCATGATATTATTGTAACTAAGCTCTTTTCCGTGATGAACATGAACATACGAATGAAAATCTCCATAAACTCCGGCAGACTGGTGCGGATTCTCACCGTAACGGAGCGACGAACCAGAGCGGAAATCCATTGAGAACGAATTCTCATCAAAGAATCTTTTATTTAGTGTGCGCGAAATTACTGAGTCATAACGCTGCGTATATAAAAAAGCATCTACCGCGAATCTCCTTCTGGCTTCTTCTGTCAGTGAGTTATTAGCAAGTAATGATATAAAATTTTTATACTGGGATGGATTGGTAAGGACAGTTACAAATTTATGATTCTTAGCAGCGGCACGGATAAGTGACGGACCACCAATATCAACATTTTCGATTAGCTTAGTAATGTCGGAATCAGGGTCTTTTGCAACAGTTTCAAAAGGATAGAGGTTAACGCAAACTACATCAATAGCTACTGCCCCAATTTGTTCTAAATGTTTCAGATGTTCTTCGCTATCCCTTTTATATAAAATCCCGCCAAAAATAACAGGGTTAAGTGTTTTAACTCTGCCTTCCATTACTTCCGGAAAACCGGTCAACTGACTGATTTCCGTAACTTCAAATAAATTCTCTTTAAGGTAAGAAGCTGTTCCCCCTGTCGCAATGATGCTATACTCACGCGAACAGAGTCCTTGAGCAAGTTCAATCAGATTTGTTTTATCAGATACACTTATGAGTGCTGTTTTTTTCAATTTCCAAAACTATTAAAATACTGTTACTCTGCCATTAGTCGTTTTAACATTATTTGTTGCAAAAGCATGCACAACTTTTGGCAGTAATTTGTGCTCTGTAATTAAAACTTTTGCCGCAATTTCATCAGGAGTTACCGCATCAGATATATCACATGTTTCCTGAGCGATAATTTTTCCTTCATCATACTTTTCATTTACAAAATGAACCGTTGCACCGGAGACCTTCATGCCCGCGTGAAAAACCGCTGCATGAACATTGCTACCGTAAAAACCTTTTCCGCCAAATAACGGTAAAAGCGCCGGATGTATATTAATTACCTTCTGCGAAAACCGTCTAAGAAGAAAATCCGGGAAAAGTTTCAGATATCCGGCGAGAACAATCAGGTCAATTTGATATTCAGAAAATAAATTGAGAATCTGATCTTGAAAAACAGAATCAGTCCGGTATCGTAAAAAAGAGTTTATAACAGGGATATTTTTCCGGGCTGCGAATTCCAGTGCTCCACACACTTCCTTGTCACTCACTACACAACCAATAGAGTAGGAGCCGTAAATGAAACTCTTCTCATACAAGGAAACCAAGCTGCTTCCCTTTCCGGAGGCAAAAACTGCGATTTTCAAGAAAAGTAACTTTTCAATGCAAAATTAGCGATTTTAAGGGTTTTTTTCAATAAAAATCGCCAAAATCCCTATATTTCCGCACTATTATTTAACCTGTATTCCAGCGAAAAGAAGAGTCCTTCCAAACGGGAGGAAAAGTCATAATTATTATAACTGACTGCCTTGTTTTTCAAGCTCGCGAAAGTTTCAAAATCCCTTTCCCTTACCGAAATCTCAGCAAGCAGATAAAGACTATAAGGATACAGCCAACGCTCGTTCAAATCTTTCTTCTCCAGAATGCTGTTCGCCAGGTCGTCCACATCCCTTAGCTCATTTGAGCTTAAAAGGACTAATGCAAGCTGATATTCTGCCTCAGCTATCATATCAGGCACTTTACCGCCGGATATTACGCTACTGAGAACAATTTTCGCAGAATCAGTTTTACCCCTCATGATAAGAGATTCTGCATACATGAGCATAGCTTCATCAAAATAAACGATACGTCCGGCGAGCTCTTTCCCCCTTCTTTCTGCATAACGGTCTTCATCTAAAGCGCGGCTCCCTGTCCCTGTACTTGCATAGTATTCTTCCGCTTTTTTCCGGTTGCCAAGAAATTCATAAGCATAGCCAAGGCGGAGCGATGCAATCCCCTTATAGTCATTCTCACGTGAAATTGTCAGAAATTCAGTGTAGAATTTTACTGCCTTGTTATAATCTCCCGAATAAAAGTAAATATCTCCAAGCAGAAAATTGGTAAAAGCAAAAAGTTTTGGGAGCGGATTATTCTTTATCATTTGAATTTTTTTCAAATGTCTTTCGGCAGCTTTCAAATCCCTCATTTTAATACTGTTGACCGCTATAAAATAACTGAATAAGAGATTACCCGGATATCTCGCGGATAACGCAGAGAGTATATCCTCCGATTTTTTGTAATCATGTAACAATTCTGATAAGATGAAAGCGTAATAGAATTTAGATTCCACCTCGTTTTTTTTTGATTTATCAGCGGCTAATATCAAATATTCCAAACCCAGTTTCAAATCGGCTCTGAACCCGATAACTTCCAAAGCCCATTTGAATGAAGAAGGCACCTGCGAAAGGAATATTTTGAATAACCCTAAACCTAAATAAGCGTCGTACATTTCCGGGTCAGATTTTTTAACACGTTCCAGAAAACTATTAGCTTTCTGAGCTGCCCATATACATTCCAGATAATTTTCTTTCCTGGCGAAGGCAATTGTACGCAAGGTATAGGTATTCCCCATCAGTAAAAGTATTTCGTTTTCAGGGTCGCTTTTCTCAAGCAATGCATTGATTTTATCAATCGCAAGGTCTGAATATTTCATGAACTTTTTATAATCATCATTATCCGGCACACTCATCAGTTTCCAGAAGTAAAGTGCAGATTTATAATGATAAGCATGCGGAGTTTCAGGATGGCTTTTGATTAACTGATCATACAATTTTGCAGCTTCTGTAAGTTTAAAATTGTAAGAAAGTTCTACGCCTTCATTAAGAATACGGGAATAATTATCCCCAAATATGTTTCCGGAGCCCGTTATGAGTAAAAACAGAAGAAGCAGTAGTTTCATTAACGCTTTCCAGAGGTCTTATTCTCAAGTGAAACACGGATGAATTCACGGAATAATGGATGCGGTTTGGTAGCCCGAGATTTGAGTTCCGGATGAAACTGACATCCAAGAAACCACTTGTGACCGGGAAGTTCGATAATCTCAACCAGGGTTTTATCAGGTGAAAGCCCCGAAAATCTGAGTCCGGCATCGCTCAATTGCTTCCTGAAGAGATTATTCACCTCATACCGGTGCCTGTGTCTTTCATTTATATATTCACTTCCATAGGCATGATAAACGGCAGAGTTTTTCTCCAGTATTGCCGGATATGTCCCTAATCTCATTGTTCCCCCCATATTCTTAACACCCTTCTGCTCATGCATCAGGTCAATTACGCTGTATCTGTTTTTCTTGAATTCTGAACTGTGTGCATTCTTCAGACCACATACATTACGGGCATATTCAATAACTGCGCACTGCATTCCAAGACAAATTCCGAAGAAAGGCAAATTGTTTTCGCGGGCATATTTTATTGCGTTAATTTTCCCTTCTATCCCCCGTTCACCGAAGCCGCCTGGTACCAGTAAACCGTCAGCATCTTTCAGAATTTTTTCGTATCCCGGCTGTTCACATTCCTCAGCCGAAAGAAAAAGAAGTTCAACTTTTGCGTCATTAGCGGCCCCGGCATGCACAAAGGACTCTACTATTGATTTATAAGAATCAGCCAAATTTGTATATTTACCGCAGATAGCAATCTTAACTGATTTTTTTGGGTTACGAATTTTATCAACAAACTTTTCCCATTCTTCAAGTTTAGACTTTTTATCAAGCAGATTTAACCGCTTAATGATCATCTGATCAAGTTTTTCTTTATGGAGTACCAAGGGAACTTCATAAATTGAGCTGCAGTCATACGCAGAGATTACTGCCTGCTCCTCGATGTTACAAAACAGACCAATTTTTGCACGAATATCGGCAGGGAGCTTTTTTTCTGAGCGGCAAACTAAAATATCGGGCTGAATACCCAGCTCAAGTAAATTTTTAACAGAGTGCTGGGTAGGTTTGGTCTTTAATTCCCCCGCAGAAGCAATAAATGGCACAAGTGTCACGTGAATTGCTATCGCATTCTTACGACCAACCTGAAGCATAAACTGCCTCATGGCCTCTAAAAATGGTAAACTTTCAATATCACCAACAGTGCCACCAATCTCAGTTATTACAATGTCATACTGCCCCATTGCCGCCAGCCGGTTCATTCTCTCCTTAATCTCATCAGTAATATGAGGGATAACCTGAACTGTTGCCCCAAGATATTCGCCCCTTCTTTCCTTTTGAATTACGTTATAATAAATTTGACCGGTTGTAACGTTATTCAATCGTGTCATATTGTCATTCAAAAAACGCTCATAATGACCAAGGTCCAGATCAGTCTCCGCGCCGTCATCAGTTACATAAACCTCTCCATGCTGGAACGGGCTCATCGTGCCGGGGTCGATATTGATGTATGGATCGAACTTTTGGATGGTAACCCTGAACCCTCTCTGTTTAAGGAGAAGACCTAAGGAGGAGGCAGTAATCCCCTTGCCGAGTGATGAGACCACACCACCTGTTACAAATATGAATTTGACCTTGTTTTTTGTTTGCATTTCCAGGTGAAGAATTAAATTAAATAATCTTGAAAATTAACCCTAAAGCGGAAATTGTTCAATAACTCTTTTAAGAAATAAGCAGAAATTTAAAATAAAAAAGGGAGCCGAAGCTCCCTTTTTAAGGATTTTTACTTAAGAATCATAAGTTTCTTTGTTGAAATGAATTCACCTGCTTCAAGTTTATAGAAATATACTCCTGAAGAGAGACCTGAAGCGTTAAAATCGACTTCATGGTTTCCTGATTTTCTGACTTCACTCACCAAAACTCTTACTTTTTCTCCGAGTGCATTGAAAACCGATAGTTCAACTCTACTCTCAACCGGCAGACTGAACTTAATAACGGTTGATGGATTGAACGGATTAGGATAATTCTGCTCGAGAGCAAACTGAACCGGATTGATGATTTCTACCTCAACCACATTACTATAGGTGGCTGTTCCGTCAAAATCAATCTGTTTCAGTCTATATGAATAATTACCCTCATCCAATCCTCTGTCGGTAAAGATATATGAGTTTTGCATAAGGGAGGTTCCGTTACCATCAACAAATCCGATATTTTCAAAATTTCCGGTTGTAGATTTACGTTCAACTTCAAATCCCCTATTATTCTTTTCAGTGGCAGTAGCCCAGTTTAAAGTAACCTGATCATTAACCGCACTTGCAGTAAATGAGGTCATTTCAACCGGAATTATACCAGAAGAAACGAAATTGAAGACGTTTTCTACAAGAGCAGCGCGCTGAGGAAGATTATTAATTCTGCCAACAGCAAAAGCCATAAATATGTTTTTGATATTGTATGGATTGTTATTTGGTGAATAAGCGATGATACTTGCAGAGTCCTGCATTGCACTCCATGTTCCGAGTTTAAACACACCTGGCTTATTCGGGATAATTCTCACCGCATCTCTGGTTCCCCATGAAGATGAGGATGGATTGGTGAAGGAAAGGGTGTCCAGAATTGGATTCGGGAAATTAAAAATCGGATGCAACGGGTCTTTTTTAAACAAAGTTGAAGTTGTTACATCGCTCACCCAGGCACTGTCATTAAGAACATTTCTTCTGAAATAGGGGTCTTTATCAGTGGTAGTACCTGATATGCGGTAAACATAACCAACTTCTCCGCCTTCAACAACAACCTTACCACCGGCAAGAGTGTAATTAACTATTTCAGTCCGCTTCGCCAAATCATCGAACATTGCAGCAGTTCTGGTTCCCGCTGTTAAGCAGATAATGTCATAATTGTTTAAGGTAGCTACATTAAGAGCAGCCCACTCAACTGTATCAACAACATAACCTGCATTTACAAGAGTTTGAGCGATAAATGAAGATGAAGCGCCGAGCGGTGTCTCAAGATCTCCAGGTCCACCTTTTAAAGAAGATACGCGAGCAGCCAAGGTATTGTCATCATTTACTACAAGAATGACACCAAGTGTATTGATAACTGCAAATTTGAAGTAACCTGAAGACGGATAATATACTTCGTTACGGCTTGTTGAGTTATCAACTGCCTTAATCCTGTACCAGATGGTATCACCAACCTGAACAACAGAGGTATCGATATTAAAGACACCTGAATAACCATTTCCCTGTGGATTCAGGGTAAAGTTTCCTGTGTTGCCCGGAAGATTTCGGAAATACTCAACAGATGCGGAACTAATACCCAAAGTATCGTAGATTCCGGCATCAACTCTTGCAGGCCAGCGAAGTTTTGGCTGATCACGAAGAGGTAAATGTGTGACAACAGGTGCTGTCAGATCGGCAACAAAGACGAATGCGTACCAGGTGTTTGCGGAAGGAGCAAAACCATAATTGCCCAGTGAAGATGCATCTTTTGCCTGAATTTTATAATATAGTGTGTCACCAACAGCGTACTGCGAAGAGTCGGTGTTAAACAGACCGCTATAAATATTATTCGAACCAGCGGATAAAGCAAAAGATGAAACTGAGCCGCTAAAGCCCTTCTTATGCATCACTTTAACTGAATCAACACCAATATTGTCAGTAACTGATGCCTGTACTCCTTTCGGCCAGGTTTCCCTGAACTGATTGGGAAGCGGTGTATGTACTATTACCGGAGGTATCGAGTCAATATTTGCTGTGAATGAATATTTACTGGCCGGAGCTCCTGCCGGGAGTAGTGTTGCACCTCCCTGCACATCAGCGGTAGCAACATAATAATTGTAAACCGCCGGCTGACCATTACCGGGAATTGACGCGGAATACATATCTGAGCCGGTCAGATTCAGCTTTACGGAGTCTGTGATTTCACCATTCGCGCCTCTACCCCAATGCACCCATAGTTTGTTGGTATCAAGTGCAATTGATGAAGTTATACCTACATTAACTACATAGGGACCCGTAAGGTTCTCAGTATTTGTTAACGGTGTATGAGTAGCAGATGGACCAAAAGTTACGGTTGACATCCATATCTGATAGCTGCCTGACCTGTCTTCTGCCCATGTAGGATAAACAGTATTTCTGTAAGCAGCAATACCGATATAGTCACCCTGATAACCGCTGGCAAGACCAGAAATTGTTTTTGGTTTGAAAGCTCTGTCAGAAACTTTAATATTCTCAAACGATGTACCGCCGTCAGTGCTTCTTGCGATATAAACATTGGCACTGTCGTTTGGAACGTCACGGCTGTCATAAAAAATAACAAAAATATTTCCGGTTGCCTGGTCAACAGTCATCCATGGATAATATTGATCTTTACCGTTATTAAGCGGATCGTTATTTACTCTCACAAGAGATGACCAGGTTTCACCGTTATCGGATGAGCGGGTGAATACAATATCAGGATCGCTTCCGGCAGGGGCAATTGTCTTCTGTGGCCATACTGCATAAAGATATCCGTTGCGTGCTCCGCCAGACCGGTCAACCCCCATAACAGGGAATGATGATACACGGATACTTCCTTTGCTTGTCAGATTTCCACGGATACCGAAGTTTGCGCCTGAGTAAATTCTTCTCGGAGTCACCCAAGTAGCGCCTCCATCAGTAGATTTGTTAAATCCAATTGCATCTTCACCGTATGAACCGGCTGCCCATTGGTCGTAAACAGCCCAGATCGCATAAACCTCTCCGTTTGGACCTGTAGCAAGATTGATGCCCTGGTCGTGGGAGCCGGCGTTAATTGCGGCACTTATATTAACTGAATTACTCCAGTTTTGTCCGTTATTAGAGGAATAACGAAACTCAATGTCTTCGTTGTTGGGGCTGGTTGCAACAAATGCAGACCAGGCGGCATAAACACGGTTTTCGTAAGGACTTCCTGCCTTTTTATCCACAACTAAGTGGTTCTTGTCTAACAAATCTGAGGCGCCGGGAGGTTTTGGACCTACAACATATCTGCTCCAATTCACTCCGTTATTTGTAGTTACCGCAACGCCCTGACCTCCATCATTTGTACCGGCGTCAATGTAACCTGTATAAATAAATCCATTTGTACCGATGCTTACAGCCGGATCACCTGAGGTGGCGCCGTAAGGTGGCTGATCAAATCCAGTCCAACTGGTTCCTCCGTTTGAGGTAAAGTAGCCGCCGGTGCCATAAAGAGTAGATACCGGCCAGTTGGTGGTATTCGGTGAAACAAATACGATGCTTTCATTAGTCGGATGCACATCAACACTCACCTCAGACTGGGTAGTATTTGTTGTGCCGTATGGTCGATAGTTCGCTGATATAGTACCGGCGGACTTTCCAAAATCATAATATCTGGGTCCGTAAAGGGTCGGAATATAAATGTAGTTTCCGGCTCCCGGGTTAATCTGATAAACATCAGATGTTGTAACTTTTGACCACTTTTTATCCAGTTCTTCTCCTTTTACAGGCGTATTTTGCTGCGCAAGAAGTGAAGCAGAAAACAGGATAAAAGAAGCGATCACAAAAAGTCGCATTTTATTCATGAGTTTTCCTAATTTAAGTTAATGATGATTTTAATTTCGGACACAACAAGTAGCGTTTTTCAGGAAATTCGAGGGTTTTTATGTTCTTTTTTCTTGAAATTTAGCTGACAATATTTCGATATCTTGAGTAATAAACAAATGTTTTTTTTGGACAAATTCTGCGTTGTGATCTTGGTTATTGCCTCTGGCTCCTGTCCGAGAAAAGCCCCTCTAATTCAATCCCCTCTGACCTGATGACCTCATTTCTTGACTGGTTCATAGTTTACGTTTTTGCCGGTACTATTCTTTTTAATTCCGGACTCATTTTTCTTATTTCAAGACTATTTAACAGTGACCGGAGAAAACACCTTTCAGATTCACGCATTTGTACCGGAATAAGCATAATAGTTGCAGCACGCAATGAAGAAAATAACCTTCCGAAACTGCTTGAAGCAATCAGAAACCAAAATGCAGTTTCAATCCCTTTTGAGCTTATTATAATCAATGATGCATCCGATGATGCAACAACCCAATTTCTTGAAAACAAAAATGTTCAAATGCCCTGGCTCAGGGTTATCAATATGTCAAAAAGTTTCGGGAAAAGATTTGCCCTGAATAAGGGGATTGAAGCGAGCCAATTCCCCTTTATTGCAATTACAGATGCAGACTGCCAGCCGGAAAATGGCTGGTTGTCAGCGCTTGAAAGAAATTTTAAACAGGGGTATGATGTGATTTTCGGGATGGCTTATTCAAAAATGACTAAAAACTATGTTTCAAGAATTGGTTCCTACGAAAATTTTCGGGGAACACTTCTGCTCCTTGCTGCCGCTTATCTTAAAATCCCCTACTCCGCCAGAGCCGCAAATTTCGGATTCAGGAAAGACGCATTTTATGCAATCGGAGGATATAAAGCCACAAACGATTCAGCCAGTGGTGATGATGATCTCTTAATCAGAGAAGCATTCAAAGCCAGGATGAAAATTCACTATTTTTTGGATAAGGGCTCTTTCGTGCTTTACTTTCAAAAGGAGCATATCTCAGAGTATCTGAGGCAGAAAGCACGCCATACCGGTTCATCGCATCATTACTTATTTCTTCACCAATTCCTGCTCACTTATTGGCATGCAATGAATATCTTTGCGCAGTGGGCTATTCTCTTCTGGCCATTTTCGGTATGGTTTGCCTGGTTAACCGGGCTAAAAATCCTGTTTGATGTAATAATAGCATCACTTTTCGGAAGAAAATTCGGTTATAAATTCCGTTTTATTGATAAATTCGTAATTCCTTTTATCTATGAATTTTTTATTGAAGTTAATTTTTTCTACTCTTTTTTCAGAAAATCAAAATGGTAAAAATATCAAATGAGAGAGCTAAAGAACTTGCGTTAATCGCACGCGAAAGCCGTAAAAAAGCGCATGTTCCGTTCTCCGGTTTTCATGTCGGCGCTGCACTGCTCACCCGGTCAGATAAAATATACTCCGGCTGCAATATTGAAATCAGCAGCTATTCACTCACTAACTGTGCTGAAAGAACAGCAGTTTTCAAAGCAGTTTCGGAGGGTGAAAACTCTTTCGCTGCTATCGCAATTGCTTCAGACAGCCCGGAGTTTTTATCGCCCTGCGGCGCCTGCCGGCAGGTTATTGCCGATCTCTGCGGCAACATTGATGTGGTAATGATTGATAAGCACGATAACATCAAAATCACAACCATGTCAGAACTGCTTCCGATGGCATTCACAGCAGATCAAATCAAACCGGAGCGCTTATGATGGAATCTTCTATCCCCCATCTCCTGCCAAAAGATACCGGCTGGATTGAAGTAATCACCGGATGTATGTTTAGCGGTAAAACAGAAGAGCTTATCCGCCGGCTCAGACGTGCGCAAATTGCCAGGCAAAAAGTGCTCATCATAAAACCGGCAATTGATAACAGATATTCTCAAAACAATATCGTTTCCCACAATACGCAATCGCTCCCTTCCGTAGTTCTTGAGAACAGCAAATCAATAATAGAACTTGCCCGTGATGCACAAGTGATTGGTATTGATGAGGTACAGTTTTTTGACTCTGATATACTCAACACCTGTAAAGAACTCGCGGCTGATGGCAAACGTGTCATCGTTGCCGGGTTAGATCAGGATTACACAGGCAAGCCATTTGAACCATTGCCCCAGTTTCTTTGCGAAGCTGAGTATATAACCAAAACACTTGCAATCTGTGTAGTATGTGGTAATCCCGCGGACAGAACCCAAAGGACATCGGTTAGCAAGGAAAAAGTATTAGTCGGCGCTTCTGACTTTTATGAAGCACGATGCAGAAAATGTCATTATATCCCCGGAGAATAACTAATGTTCATTGAAAATTTATTTCGCGGAGTAATCGGGATTGCGCTTATTCTTGGAATCGCTTATCTTCTTTCGAATAGCAGAAAAAAACTGAACTTGCGGCTGATTACCGGCGGACTTATTCTGCAGATCATTTTTGCAATTCTTGTTATAAAAGGTGAGCAACTTCGTCATTTTTTCTTCATATTCGGATGGCCTCAGGATATATTCAAAGCTGTCAGTTCCGGTTTTGTTGCGATTATGAATTTTTCCTCTGAGGGTGCTAAATTTATATTTGGAAACCTGGGCGTATCACCCGGATTTGACGGAAGCATGGGTTTCTTTTTTGCTTTTCAGGTTCTCCCTACAATTATCTTTTTCGCTTCATTGATGTCAGTTCTTTATTATCTGGGCATCATGCAAAAAATTGTGCAGGGTATGGCTTGGATTATGGCACGCGTTATGGGAACCTCCGGAGCTGAGTCACTTAGCTGCACTGCAAATATTTTTGTCGGGCAAACCGAAGCCCCTCTCATGATAAGACCTTTCTTAAAAGATTTAACTAAAAGTGAATTGCTTACCGTCATGGTGGGCGGTATGGCTACCATAGCCGGGGGTGTTATGGCTGCATATATACAGATACTGGCATCATCACTTGCCGCGGCAAAAGGAATTCCAATTCAGCAGGCACAAATCGAATTTGCCACACACCTTCTGGGTGCCAGTGTCATGGCTGCACCGGCTGCACTTCTTATTTCAAAAATAATCTATCCGGAAACCGAAGAGCCCGCGACCAGAGGCACAGTCAAAGTAAAGATCGAAAAAAACGCAGGCAATGTTTTGGAAGCAGCTTCAGCAGGAGCAGCAGACGGTCTTGGTCTTGCGCTTAATGTTGGTGCAATGCTCATTGCTTTTATTGCCCTGATTGCATTGGTTAATGCAATTATTATGTATATCGGCGATATTACAGGAATGAACAGCATCGTCAGAGCTTCATATAATACCGACTTTAATTTTCAATTTATTCTCGGCTGGATTCTGCAATGGCTTGCTTATGGAATAGGCGTCCCTTCATCAGATGCTTTGAGCTTTGGTGGTCTGGTCGGCACTAAACTGGTGTTAAATGAATTTGTAGCATATATGGATTTCGGCACGCTCATCCAAAATAAAGTAATGGTTACGGAAAAAGCAATCATTATGGCAACTTATGCACTTTGCGGATTTGCCAACTTTAGTTCTATTGCAATTCAGCTCGGCGGAATAGGAGCACTTGCTCCGGAACGTAAAAGTGATCTGGCTTCATTAGGCATTAAGGCAGTTATAGGCGGAACTCTGGCTACTCTAATGACTGCAACTCTGGCAGGTATATTATATTAATGATTTCTATTTCTGACATTTATCCCGAAACGATAAAATATTTTAAATCATTAATCGGGTCACATTCACCTGACTCGGCCATCATTTTGGGAAGCGGACTTGGTGAATTATTGGAAGGTAATAAAATACTTTTTGAAGCTGATACCAGTACCATACCGGGCTACCCTGTTTCAACTGTTTCAGGGCACAAAGGTAAAATCCAGCTTGTAAGTTTACAGGATAAGGTTATCCTTACCTTTAGCGGCAGAATCCATCCTTACGAAGGATACCGGCTTTCACAATGCCTCCTGCCAGTCCATCTAAGCCATATAGCCGGAGTTAAGAATATCATCATCACAAATGCTGCCGGAGGAGTTAATCCCTCATTCACACCCGGTAATCTGATGCTTATTACCGGTATAAATTCTGCTGCACTAAAAAAATCAATAAGCGAATTTTTTGGCACTCCGCTGGCGGATATATCAAGTTCGATCCGCAAGTTTCCAGATTCGCTTCTCTATAAACAATTAAAGGAAATCGCGCTCGATGAGAAGATTCACCTTCAGGAAGGTGTTTATTGGTATATGAGCGGACCTAACTATGAAACTCCGGCAGAAATAAGAATGATACAAAAATCAGGAGGAGATGCTGTTGGAATGTCCAGTGTTCATGAAATTCTTTATGCATTGGCAATGGGAATAAGAACGGTTGGAATTTCCTGCATAACCAATATGGGCGCGGGTATTTCGCCTGTTAAGTTAAATCATGCAGAAGTAAAGGAGACTGCTGAGAAGGTAAAAGATTTATTCAGCAGGTATTTAAGGCGTGTATTAGTTACTCTATAACTTTTACAACGAATGCATCTTTAAATTCTTTTTTCTTACGGATGCTTCTCTTAATTTTATGCGCCTCATCGGCTTTCGCCACCGGCATTAACTGAACAACCCAGAACTTAACTTCTGTTGAATAAAAAGTCCTGAGTTTTTTACTCAAAAGTTTTTCAGAAGTTTCAATATGTTTTTTTGCATTTTGTTCTGAAGAAAACGCTCCCACCTGCACTGCATAAACTGTCTTTGCATTGACAGAAGTATTTCTGATATATGTCAGGAGTGAATCATTCTTTTCTTCCGGATCTTGTATTTCTTTCTCCTCTTTTGTAACCTCATCTTCCTGAACATCAAACACATAGACTGAATCTGTGGTTTCCTTTTTTTCCTCATCCCGGGTGGCTGAATCCATACCACTGCAGCCGGTTAATAATACCGCAACAAAAAAACTGAATATGGAGAAGGAAATGAAAAGTCTTTTGGTATTCATAAGGATATAAAAAATACGCTGGGGACGGTACTTCGACCGTCCCCAACCAGAAATTAATCAGAAATAGAGATTGTCAAGAGTGCCTGCTGGTATAACCGGCAGACCAAATGAATTAAATTCTATTTTCTTTCCAAAGTTCAAACCACCAGGTACAGTTGCAACATTCACGCGTGGAATAGCAGCGCCATACTTTGTATTGATTACTTTAATGAACTCATTAGCAATGATTGCGGCACCCTGATTTGAAGGATGCACACCATCAAGACTAAAAAGCCCGCCGGTAACGAATATGTTAGTAAATCTGATACCGTCAACCACCTGACCGTTTGAAACGCCCGGGAAGTAAACGAATGATTTGAATGCTGTGTTCATGTCAACATAACCGAAGCTTTTTGCAGTTGCAAGATTCTGGATTACGCCATTAAACTGTGCAATTGCAGTCTGAGCTGTAATAACCTCACCAGAATCAAGAACTACACTGTTAGGGAACGGTGTATTTCTTGAGAATCCGGTCGGAGGAGTGGTGTTGGCTTTTAAGGTAATGAAATTCGGGGCTCCATTAGCAGTCGGAAGAAGACTAACATAAGCAGTATCTCCTGATGAAGTAACAGCCCAAACTTTTGTAAGACCATTAAGAACAAACTGACCGCCTACTGTTGTAAAGAAAGGAACATCAGTTACACTTGGGATATTTGCGACAACAACATTAGCTCCGAGTGAAGCGACAGAGTCAGCCAACTGGGTATATAATGCAGTGAAAGTGCCTAACGGAGTCGGAGCAGCAGGAGCTGTTCCGCCGGAAGTTGCATAACCAAGTACGTCATTATTCCCTATCCAAAGAGTAAGGAAAGTCGGGCTTAATGCCTTTGCATGCTTGAATTGTGAACCAAGGTTGAAAGCAGTATTCCTTAGCACTAAATCAAAAAACGGATTTGGTGAGCCGTTAAGCCCAGCCGCACAGTTAGTTGCGTTCGTAGCATTCATTACATCATATAATAATGCACCTGGTACACCAAGGTTATTATATGGCGCAGCATAGGTAGTATTGGTTGGAGTTCCTGCTGCCGTATTAGCCACTAAAGTAAAAGGACTAAGTGAACGGATTTCGAGTCTTCCTGCTGAACCAGGATCAGAATATGTTGGCATAGCAAATGAAGTACCAACCTGCCCGGCAAGCTGAGCAGCCCAGCTATATTTCTGTGCACTCGCGTAAAGAGAGCCAGACTGATACCCTGCTGTCAGACTGTTTCCGATAGCAACGTATCTTGCAAAATTTGCAGAACCCGTGTTAACCGCCGGAGGAGCAGTCAATTCGCTTCTGTCCTCGCATCCGGAAAAAACAAGCAGCCCTGCTGCTAATAAAAGCAATAATCTTTTCATTGATTTCTCCTTCTTAGAAGCTGTAATTAAATGTTACTGAAAAGAGATTACCTGTGGAGTTATATGTTCCGTTTAACGGTGCGAAACCGCTGGAAGCATAGTTCACATCACTGTTTGTGATGGTTCTCTCGGCAAATCTCAGATATAAATATGATGCATCAAGTGACAGGTTGCTGGAAAGTTTATATCCAAAACCAAAACTGAAACCCAATCTGTCTGAATCAGGAAGACTTGGGTCAACCATCTCATCAGGAACCGGATTGTTATCAATAAGGAAACCGCATCTCAGATCTAATTTATCGTTATAACCATATTCTGCGCCAAAGCGAAGAATATAGGTATCTTCATAAAGCCGTGCACTGGCAAGGTCGGTAAAAGCTGCATTCTTAAAGTCAACCTTTAATGAATCATAACTTGACCAACCAACATACTGATAATCAGCAGTTAAAAGGAGATCCTTTGTAACCTGATATCCAAGACCAAATACGAACTGCTGCGGTGAAACAAATGTTGCTTCGATATCGCCTTCAGGTACTCTTCCGGCTAAAGCAGTCGGGACACCTGTTGTAGCAGCAGTACCTTCAAATGAGTATTCAACTTCACTTTTGTATGAAAGACCAAGTGAAAGCGCAGAGAATGGCTGATAAGCAACACCTACATGATAACCGAATGCTCCGCTTTCGCTGCCTTCGAGGAGGATTGTTCCCTCACCTTCGAAAGGGGCAAATCCGATAGCACGATCAAGTGTAACAGTAGCAACATTATAGAGAAGTCCAACGCCAACAGAAAGATTGTCAGTTACTTTGTATGCGATAGATGGTTGAATGCTAAAAGTTTGCAGGTCTGCTTCGATTGATGAAAATCTGCCTACCCAGTTTTCTCCCCATTTGGTACCTAAACCAAACGGATTATTAACACTTACTCCGGCAACAAGTCCGTCGCTAATTTCGTAAGTGAGATAAAGGTGAATAGGGGGGAAGAGCTGTTTTTCCATTTCTGTTTCAGTAATAGAAGGGCTGGGACCTCTAAACGAAGCAGCAGGGGCAATAATAGTTGTGCCACCTGAGGCATTCCAACCTCTTAATCCGGCCATTCCGGCAACGTTGAAATACAGCGATGATGGGTCATTTACCAATGCGGTAAACGCACCACCCATTGCCATAGCTCTGGCTCCGTGCTCATTGATCTGAAAACCGCCTGCGAGCGTATTTCCAAACAACATGAGAACGAAAAGTGTACAAAGTAAAGATGTTTTCTTCACACTGACTCCTCTAGTGATTGTTATGTGTTTATTGTTACTTAACCGCGAAAAGGGGTGCACCCTTTTCAATGTTCTTATTTTCTTCGACATAAATTTCCTCAATAACACCTGAATAATGGCACTTAATAGCATTTTCCATCTTCATTGCTTCGAGAAATAAAACTGTTTCACCTGCCTGAACCTGGTCCCCCTTTTGCCTGACAATTTTGGTCACCAGCCCCGGCATGGGAGAAATAACATGGTGCTCACGCCCCCCCTTCTTCTCAGCTTCAGCTATCTTCTCCTGATATTCTGTTATTTTATTTTTTAAACGTAGGCGAAAATAAACCCCTTGAGTGTAAATATCAAATACACTTTTATCTTTATTTAGATAAACTTTGTAAGGTTTTTCATCAATTTTAACAAAAATGTAGTTATCTTCTCCCCCAAGCAGTTCGAAGGACACCTCAACCCCATTTACGCTGATTTTACTTTCCCCCACTTCAGCTAAAATCTCGTAAACACCGTTAGAGTACTTCTTAGTCATCATGAAGCTGTTTCCTCCAGTTGGACGCCGGCTTCTCATGTGTTTCACTTTGCTCCTCGAGAGAGTAATACTCGACCGCCCCGATTGCAGAGGCCAGAATCTTGCCTGATTCTGATTTGGCACTGCTAATCTGTTTTATTTCTTCAATTGAAGTCTCAATCGTATTTATGGTATGAGTCCCATCCACGAAATCAGGGAATTGCATCAATTTTTTGAGAAATTCGAGATTATTACCGCAGCCAAGAATAACCATTTCATGCAGTGCCCGTAATGTTCTCCTGATAACTAACTCCCTGGTTGCTGCATGAACTGTTAGTTTAGCAATCATCGGGTCAAAAGCAGTTGAAATCAAGGCATTTTCATCAACGCCCTCATCAATCCTTATACCGGGTCCCGCGGGGTAAACAAGAGTGGTCAATTTACCTGTAGCCGGGAGAAAATCATTATCAGGGTCTTCTGCATAAATCCTGCATTCAATCGAATGACCATTAAAAGAAATATCCTTCTGATTGAAAGAAAGTTCTTTTCCTTCCTCAATCCTTATTTGTTCTCTAACGATATCTATCCCGGTTATCATTTCAGTAACAGGATGCTCAACCTGAATTCTGGTATTCATTTCCAGAAAGTAGAAATTACCATGCTTATCAAGTAGCATTTCAATTGTCCCTGCACCAAAATATGAAGCTGCCTTTGCTGCATTAATAGCAACGATAGTCATTTTGTCCCGGAGTGCCGGAGTGATAGATGGGGACGGCGCTTCTTCAATGATTTTTTGATGTCTTCTCTGCAGAGAACACTCTCTTTCAAAAAGATGAACCGTATTACCATGTTTATCAGCTAAAATTTGAATTTCGATATGTTTTGGCTGCTCAATCAGTTTTTCGATATACACAGCACCATTGCCGAAATACTTAACGGCTTCACGAGAAGCAGAGTTAAACGCATCTTCGAGTTCTTCAGAAGTATATACTTTCTTCATCCCCTTGCCGCCGCCGCCCGCAGATGCTTTAATAAGAACCGGAAAACCGATTTCATCAGCTATTTTACGGAGTTCGTGAATATCCTTGATTATTCCACCGGAACCTGGTACGACCGGAACTCCTGCTTTTGAAACAATTTCTCGGGCGTTTGTCTTCTCTCCCATTGCCCTGACTGATTCAGCGGATGGACCTATAAAACCAAGTCCGGATTTCCTGACTGAGTCAATGAACTCAGCATTTTCAGACAGGAACCCATAACCAGGATGAATTGCGTCTGCGCCTGATTTCCTGGTAATTTCAATAATTTTTTGAACATTAAGATACGTAGATGCGATATCACCGTCACCCAGAAAGTATGCTTCATCTGCCGCAATAGCATGCACTGAGGTTTCATCGTTCTTGTTATATACCGCAACTGTAGCGATTCCCATTTCGCGACAAGTCCGGATAACTCTGAGTGCTATTTCACCCCTGTTGGCAATAAGAATTTTTTTAATCATGTAAACTCCGCGATGGTAATACCATCTCCCCCGAAATCAGGAGACGCGAAATAAAATTTTGCAACTCCAGGATGGGTGCTAAGAATTTCTTTTACAAGCGCCTTGAGTGCACCAGTTCCTTTGCCATGAAGAATTTCGATTCGTTCCATTCTTCCTGCGTAGGAATTATCGATAAACTTTGTAAGTTCAAGCCGGATCTCATCAGGGCGGGCGCCTCTTATATCAAGCCGGTAACTTAACGATGCCGCGTCATGGTGTGCGGAAGTCAAAGTTACATCTGACTCTTTTTTTTCTGAGGATGACAATTTCTCCAGAGATGCAAAATCTGTATCCAAACGCAGACTGCCCGACAAAACAGTTGCCCGCTTTTTAACAGGATCAAATTCGATAACTTTCCCGGTTGTGTTAGTTCCTCTTATTTTAACAAACTCACCTACAGTAACTTCCAATACATTTGCTGTGGGTTTTAAAGAACTTTCTTCCCGCAAATTACCGAGTAACTCCTCACCTTTGCTGATGACTTTTTTAATTGCAGATTTTTCCCCTTTTGATTGTTTAAGCTCTTTGAGGACTTTATTCATTTCGGATTTGCTTGAATCAATGATTCTTTCCGCCTGTTTTCGAGCCCGTGAAAGCACTTCCTCTTTTCGATTGTCAATATCTTCAAGTTTCTGCTTATATAATTTCTCCAGTCCTGATATTCTTGATTCCTGGACTGAGAATTTGCTTTCACTTTCCCTGAGCTTCTCCTGAAGTATTCTGACTTGAATTAAAGCATCTTCAGAATTTATTGTTTCCTTACCCGCGAATGATTTTGCCTGAGTGATAAAATCTTCATCAAAGCCAAGTTTTCCTGCCAGTTCAAAAGCATAACTAAGACCAGGCAGCCCCTGTTTAAGTATGTATGTCGGCTTCAATGTATTAAGATCAAAATCAAAACCTGCATTTTGAATTTCAGAATTCGAATCAGCCAGAGCTTTCAGTTTTGAGTGGTGAGTAGTTGCAAGTGTATAAGCTCCATTTTTAAGCAACCGCAATAAAACTGCAGAAGCGATTCCCGAACCGGCGTTTGGTTCTGTACCATTACCAAGCTCATCCAGCAGCACAATAGCGCCCTTGCCTGCTTCAGTGATGATACGATTCAGATTTAGCAGATGTGAAGAGAACGTGCTGAGATTTTCTTCAATAGACTGATTATCGCCAATTTCTATATACAGACTTTCAAAGATGCCAACAGACGAATCAGGTGAAACAGGAATTTGAATTCCCGATTTCAACATTATAAGAAGCAAGCCAACCGTTTTAAGTGCAGCAGTTTTTCCGCCTGCATTGGGACCTGAAATAATTATTGTTCGGCATTTAGAAAAATCAACTGATATAGGTATTGTTTTCTCATAACCGATTGATTCAACAAGCAGTGGATTTCGTGCCTGCATCAAGGAAAGCGTCTGATACTCTTTTAGCACAGGAGTAACCCCGTTGACCCTGAGAGCATACTGCGCGCGCGCGATATATGAATCAAGCTCACCAAGTATAGCCAAATTAGAAATAAGCTGTGCCGAGAACTCACCGATTTTTGCAGTGAGTTCCATGAGGATTCGCTCTACTTCCCTTTTTTCAGCATAGGAGAGAGAAACAATTTCGTTATTCAACGCAAGCGCTTCTTCAGGTTCAATATATACAGTCTGACCTGTGGCAGATTCAGAATGTATAAACCCTTTTATTTGTCTTTTATATTCTGCCTTAACAGGAAGTACAAATCTGCCTTCCCGCAAAGTAATATAATCTTCACGAATAAGCTCTTCCTCACTGTATGCGCGTCTGAGCCGGTCGAAAAGTACCCTAAGATCACGACTTCTTTTTCGTATATCCTCGCGAATATCCCGCAGTACTCTGCTGGCTGAGTCTTTAACCTCGCCATTTTCAGCTAAAATTGATTGTATATGATGCTCAAGAGCAGAGTTGACTGAGATGCCGCTTACCTGTGCTTTTAAACCCGGTATTTCCCTATCAAGATTTTTCACGAAACTGGAAACGATGCGTGAATTTTGAAGCAGTTTAAGAATTGATAAAATCTTCTCCGGTTTCAGAATCATGCCGGAAACATCTGCTGAAGCTAAATCCTCGGCTAAGTCAGGGTGAAATTCTAATGGTATCTGGATATTAGCAAGAAATAATGATTTTGCTTCTTCAATACGGCTGAATGTCCTGGTCAGATACTCAAAATTATACACCGGCTCAAGTGCTTCGATGTAGTTTTTCCCGCTGTCAGTTACTGCATACTTACGGATATACGAAAGTATTTTACCGAATTCCAACTTCCCGGTAACCGAGCCAGGAATCATTTATAATGAGTCCTTTTCAATCAGGAATTCCTTAATTGATTTTTTTGTGTCGGGGTTAAAATTCTCAATCTGGTCAATCACTTCCGGCAAAAATGAAGCAAACGGTGAATAAAGGAAAGAAGTATCGCGTGTTTCCTGTTCAGGAATTTTGAAAACATTCAGCAGATAAAGCGCGGCGCTGATGAAAAAAAGTATTTGAATCATACCGGTTATGCCTCCGAGAATCCGGTTCACCATATTGTTAATTTTATCAAATGGATGTACAACCCGTTTGATAACAGAAGTAATAACAATAACCAGAACAAAGATAAAAAATCCGGCAAGTATTTCAGAGAAATATGCTTCAATACCCGTAATTGAATGAACGGCGCTTCCGGCAGTTTTAGCAAGCAGTATTCCGAGAAATATAGCAAGAAAAAAACCGGCAGTACCAATCAGTTTTCTGATTATACCATCCTTAAACCCAAGGATAAAGGCGACAATCAGAATAATAATAAGAACTATATCAAAATAGTTCAATTACGATCCGAGGAATTCTTCGACAAGGGATCTTACAATTTTTCCGTCAGCTTTTCCTTTAAGTTCCTTTGCAGCAGCCGGCATAAGTTTTGAAAAATCTGATTTTGTTGCAGCACCGACAGAGGCGGCAAGTGATTTTATTACATCACGAATTTCATCTTCAGTAAGCTGTTTTGGCAGATATTCCTGAATAATCAGCATTTCAGCTTTTTCTTTCTCTGCTAAATCGTTTCTTCCGGCTGCATTATACTGCTCAATTGAATCCTTCCGTTTTTTTACTTCAGAAGAAAGGAGCTTGATTTCATCATCGGAATTCATCTCACGGCCAATGCCGCTTTTTTCAAACTCAAGGATTTTTGCTCTGATGGCACGCACTGATTCCAAGCGGAGCTTTTCTCCGGATTTCATTGCGTTTTTAAGGTCTTCGTTAATTTTTTCTTTTAATGTCATATATACTTCACCTACAAAAAGAAAAGGCAGGTCTGCAAAGTGCAAACCTGCCTTAAATTATTATGTTTCACAAGTCAGATTTTAACACTTGCAGAATAGTTAATTCTTAGGCAGTATGCCTTTCTGAGCTCCTGCTGGATATCAGTAACCATGCCCATATCAACATTCTTGTCAACGCGCATCGAAACAATTACATTCGGCAAGAGTTGTCTTTTTCCATACATGATACTCTGCACTTCTTCAAGTTTAATGATAGCATCATTTAACTGAATACGCTTATCGTTACCGACCCAAAGGTAGGAAATCAGACGTTTATTTTCTACTTTCTCAACAGCTTTGGCTTCAGGAAGTGAGTATTTAACAAATACTTCCTGTTCCCTAAGGGTTGTAGTAACCATGAAGAAAAGAAGCAGAATGAAAACAATATCCGACATAGAAGCGGTCGGTATGTTAGCTTTTGACTGTGCTCGTTTTTTCTGAAATTTCATAATCTGCTGCTCCTTTAGGTACCAATCTTTTCAGGTTCAGCAATCGAGATAATAATGGGTACTTTATCTCTTACAACGCTCTGATCGTCAACGTTCAGTTCATTGTATTTTTTGCCATATTTGGCAAGCGAGTACTCATCTCTTACTTCAAAGTAAGAAAGTTTTACCTGATCGAGAGTCTGAATATATTTATTGTAAAAAGTCTTCCTGTCCGTTTTAACTGAAACGATCAGTTTTTTATTTGACGGGAGTTCAATTTTACTTTCAATCCGGGGCTTTAGATTATTCTTAATCTGTGGAATCGCGATTACAGCACCGTCCAGAAGCACGTCACCGTTTTCGTTGATAAGCAGAGCTGCCATTCTTTCCTTAGAAATTTCAACCGTCTTCTGCTCTTCCGGTGGTATATATTCAGGAAGAGTCAGACCAATACCGGTATCAATATCAATAGTGGTTGTTACAAGAAAGAACAGCAGAAGCAGAAAGGAAATATCCGACATGGAGGCAGTAGGAATTTCCGGTTCAGTTCTGGGTTTTCTATTAAGAATTGGCATTTTTTATCTCTTTAAAATAGTGCCTTATTTAGACTTAATTTCATAGAGAGCATCAATCAGTTCGATTGAGCTTTCTTCCATGTCTGCAACCAAACGGTCGATTCTTGAGACAAAATAATTGTAAATTGTCTGAAGAATCATAGCGACTACCAGACCAAACAGGGTGGTAAGCAATGCGACCGCAATACCAGTCGCGACAATGCTCGGTGAAATCTGGTTGGCAGCAGCGATAGCGTCGAATGATTCAATCATTCCCTGTACCGTACCGGTGAATCCAAGCATCGGAGCGATGGTTATGCAGGTATTGATCCAAATAAGACCTCTCTCGAGGAATCCCATTTCGATTGCCCCATAAGCCATAACTGCTTTTTCGACTGATTCCAGACCTTCGTCAGCTCTGAGAAGACCTGCATAAAAGACGGAAGCAACCGGACCGCGGGTATTCATGCAAAGTTCTTTTGCCTGTTCCACGCCACCTGTTTTAAGGGCTTCTTTGACTTTTACAATAAAACTTTTTGTGTTAATTGATGATCTGGTAAGTGTCCAGAATCTTTCAATTGAGAATGCCAAACCGATAATAAGACAGGCAAGAATTGGGTGCATAAATCCGCCGCCTGCAACATATTTCTCCGTGAGCCAATTCATCGCACCGCCCTGCTGAGCAATGAGATTTACAGAATTTACAAGGATTTCTCCAAATAACATATTATTCAACCTCCTGATTAGGAAAATATTTAGATTATATAAAAGCTCTGCTTAATTACGAACTAACATAGCTAAATTAGAAAATTAAACATTCAAATAAAAGCAAAATTTCGGTCTAACCGTCTGTTTTACTAAAATTTAACAGTTGTAACCTTTCCCCAAGTTCTATTATATTCCCCGACAAAATATGGGAAAAAGTAAATACCTGATGGACAAATTCACCGATTTCTTCCGGTTTCTGCATCGTACCCCATCGCTCTTCAGGCATCCATTCCCTATTAGCGGGTGTGTCAATCAAATACGGAGCCAGACCACAAACACTCAGATTTATCTCCCTACCCTCAAGTGCAACAGTCTGAATCAGATGATTTAACGCTGCTTTTGAGGATGAATATGCTGCCCTGTTCGGCTCAGGATGAGCCGCAGACCAGGCAGAAATCAGAACTGCAGAGCCACCTGCGGCTTTTTCGACAAGTTTTGAGAACTCTCTGAGCAAATTGTATGAAGTTTCATAGTTCTTTTGCATCATGGCGTGCGAATCTTCAGGTTCTGCATTCCAGATTGATTTTCCCCCTGCAAACCCGCCGATTGTGCTGAAAAGATAAAAAAACGTGTCTTTTGCCGAAGAAATCCTGGCAAACAATTCTGCAACCACAAGCGAATCAGCAAAATCAGGTCTTGTACCTTCAACTGGAGAATAAGAGTCATAAAGCTCTGACAAAAGAATAATTTGAGAAAAACCCTTATTGCTTAAAACAGTATGCACTCCACTGCCCAACGCCCCCTGATGACCGGCAAAAATGAGTACCTTTTTCATTTTGTGTTGTACGTAAGCTTTAAAATAACCGGGAAATGGTCGCTGTACCCTCCCAGATAATTTCTTCCGCCAAAAGTAGGTAAAGCAGTTCCGGCATATCGTCCATCTTTCTGAACAAGAAAGTAGGGTTTAAATACTTCAAATGAGCCGCAGACATATTGAAAATTCTTACCAAACCCTAATCCGCGGGAGATGATTATCTGGTCAAGTAAATTCCAGTCATCACGGTATTTGTAACTTCCCTCCCCCCGGTTTTTAGCTTCATAAGAAAAATTTAAAAGCTCAGTTTTAACCATCTCAACAGTCAGAGTTGGAAGGGAATCGCAGGTAATTGGTTTTGCCCCAAGCACACTCATTATTGAGGAATTCATCGGCTCGTCATTAAAATCCCCCATTATGATGAACTGTGTAGCAATATCCTTTTCCCTCATTTTCGCAATTGCCAAGGCCGCCGTGGTGGCTGCTGTCACCCTGTTAATCTCAGATTCTGACTGCCCTTGTCTTCTGGAAGGCCAATGGTTAACTAACACCGCTATTCTCTCTTCCGGGTTTTTCTTTGCCTCTAATATAACTACCAGGATGTCCCTGGTTTTATAGCCATCAGGGAGTAAAACCGGAAAAACTTCTTTACTGATTAATTTGAACTTTGGGAGTTTGAAAAAAAGCGCAACATCTATTCCTCTTTCATCAGGTGAATCAAAATGCACGTATTGTAATTTTAAGTCAGCAAGTTTCTCTTCTGAAAGTTTTTTAACAACAAAAGCATTTTCAACTTCGCAGACTCCGAGTAGATCAGGTCCGCGGCCACTATTCATAGCTCTTATAACTGCAGAAAGATTATGAAGTTTTTTCTTAAATTTTTCATTATTCCATTTCTTTTCTGCATCCGGTAAAAATTCTTCATCATTGATCTTCGGGTCATTCTTCGTATCAAATAGATTTTCAAGATTCCAGAAAGCTATGGTAAGTGTATCTGTTTTAGAAGTTTGAGCCCCTGCTGAAATGAATAATCCCCAAAACAGGAGGAGCAATAAATTATTTTTCATATTACACCTTTAAACGAGTTACTACACCATGAATTTTACTGCTCGGCAGATCATAGAACTGCACGAAGTTAGGAGAAAATTTCTTAAAGATAGCATACATTTTAAGAATGATATTATTAGTCTGTATATCTTCTACACCGTAAAAAATTACTCGCTCATTAACCTTTTCTCTTTTAAGGATAGCCGGCAGGTCAATAATCTCCATATATCCCGCCGTAATAGTCATACCTGATAAACCCTCCGTAAAGTCGGAGTGTATTTCAATTTGCTGCCCATGTGGTTCATCCGTTCGCTTAATTGCAACCAGAATATTTTTTTCGTACAAAATGCTGGAGCTGATAATGCAATGCACCATATAAGCAGGAATTGAATCAACACTTCTGGTGAAGAAAATGGCGTTGCCTTTAATTTTGCTCAACTCACCATAGAGCTGTTCAAAGCTGATTTTAAAGGTATCCAAATCAAGAGAACGGTATTTTTTATACGCCGACTTTTGCCCATAGAGCCACAGTAACGTAGTCATAAGCGGTATGGTAGCCAGCACCAAAGACCAATATCCGCCGTGAGGAAATTTACTGAACATTGCACCAAGATAGGCAATTATAGCAATCAGAAAAATACTTGAGAGCAACAGCTTAAAATGCTCTTTTCTCTTTTTAAAGATAAGAATCATAAAATAACCTGTAATAGTCATTGTACAGGTAACGGCAAGACCATAAGCTGCTGCAATGTTAGCTGATTTTCTGAAGAACAACATCATCAAAATAACTGCCACGAAAAGCCCCCAGTTAACCGAAACGATATATATCTGTGACTTTAACTCAGTGGAAGTATATTTTATACGCAAGAGCGGAAAAATTCTTGTATTTATACCCTGAAATACCAGCGAAAAGACCGCGCTGATCATTGCCTGTGAAGCAACAAATGATGAGAAAATGGTCAATATCAGAAATGGAACAAAAAGCACCTCAGCATGGAACTTAACCATTTCGAAAAGGAAAAGTCCCGGTTTGCCAGATTCGAGTATATAAACACCCTGACCAAAATAGTTGACAACCAAAGCAAGAAAAACAAAAAGCCAGGCCGAGCGAATTGGTTTAGCGCCAAGATGTCCCATGTCAGCGTACAATGCTTCACCACCTGTGGCACAAAGAAATACTTCGGATAAGATGAAATATCCAATCACACCGTTATTGGCAAGGAACTCGTACGCATAATAAGGATTGACGGCTTCAAGTATGGAAGGCATTCTCACTATGCTCATGAGTCCAAATACAAAAAGAGATGAAAACCAGACTACCATAACCGGACCGAAATACGTTGAGACCTTATCAGTCCCGCGGGATTGAAACGCAAACAGAATAAAAGCAAGCGCAATGGCAGATGAAAGAACAACCCAATAAGGTGTATTTTCGAAACCCGGGATGAGAGGAATACCTTCAACAGCAGAAAGGAGAGTAATGGCGGGTGTGATCACACCATCGCCCATCAATAGTGAGAGACCTACATACCCCAGAAAAGCAACTCTGTTAAACTGTCTCCCCTTTTTTAGATAACCGGAGAGTAATTCTTTCAGAACAATTATTCCACCCTCCCCCTTATGACTCAGCGACATGGCTAAATACCAGTACCCAAGCGTTACAATAACAATCAGAGTCCAGAAAATGAGCGATACTACCCCTAATATGTGGTCAAGAGTTGGCTGAGTAAGCGTGAAGATAATAACAAGAGTATATATAGGGCTGGTTCCGATATCACCGAATACCAGCCCCATTGCTTTAATTATATCTTTTGGCGAGGAGAATTTTGCCATTGTTATGTTTTTGCTCCGGCTTCCTTTTTGTCCCAGGCGAGTTTAACCAGAAACAGAATAAGAGCACTTATGGCAAGCATCAGCAGACGCGCGCCCCATATATATGGAACCGATTCCTCAGAAACTCCTGCAAGAAGTAATTTTGGAATTGCATCAACAACAGCCCACCATATCATAATAACAAACAGTATAACCGGAGTTACATATTTCATAATATAGAGGAATATCACAGGTATCTTGATATCACCCCCCATATTCATTTCCTCCCAGGCCTTCTTACTGTCAAACACCCACATAAAGATGACGGTTTCCATGAAAGCAAAAACAACCAGACCAAATGTACCTGCCCAATAATCCATCTCATCAAGGAATCCATATTTCAGGAAAAACACTACGAACTGCACGCAGATAAACACTATCAGCGCCAGGAGCATCGTGGCTTTTTTCCGGTCCATTCCCAATTCATCTTCAAGGAATGCAATAACCGGCTGACCCATCGCCACAGAACTGGTTATACCCGCGAAGAAAAGGAGCAGAAACCATATAAAGCCAAAAAATTCACCAAAAGGTATTTTAGTAAAAATGATGGGCATTGATACAAAACCAAGATTGAAAGAGCCACCCATTGCGATCTGCGTTGTCATGGTAACCCCAAAGAAAGCAACCGCCGCGGGGATAGCAATTGAACCGCCGAGAACAACCTCAGCAAATTCGTTTGTTGATGCCGTAGTAAGTCCGGAAAGAGCAATATCATCTTTTGGTTTTAGATAACTTGCATAAGCATGAATAGTACCCATGCCGACAGATAAGGTAAAAAATATCTGACCTGCAGCCGCTAACCACACACTGGGATTAGCAAGAAGTTCAAAATTAGGATTCCAGATAAATCCAAATCCATTCCAAACTGAGTTCTCAGGTAGAGATGGATCAGGTGTGCCCAATGTTATAACGCGAATAGCCAATACAATACCAAAAATTAAAAGCATTGGCATTGCAATCTTGGCAAGTTTTTCAATCCCTCGTGAAATTCCACGATAGAGAATCCAGAAATTTAAAACAAACGTAACCAGCAGGATAGAGTAAGCCGGCCAGATTGAGCTAAAATGACTACTTTCAGTTACCCCCTGATAACTGGTCAGAAAAGATGTCATTCCTTCAAACGTCGTCTGATCAAAATAAAGTTTTGTTAAAGAAAAGAAGCTAAACGCAAGAGTCCATGATTCAATAAAGGTGTAATAAATCATTATTACAAGAGAAATCACAAGACCGAGTGCACCAAAATATTTTGCTATCGGGTGCTTCCAGAGAACCTGGAACATTCCCGGTGCGCTTCCATGACGATATTTTCCGCCATGTCTTCCGATTCCCCACTCAATCCACATAAGCGGAATTCCGAGTAAAAGGAAAAACAAGAAATACGGTATCATAAATGCTCCGCCGCCGTTCTGGGCTGCCTGCACGGGGAATCTTAGGAAGTTACCCAATCCGACTGCATTACCTGCGACGGCAAGGATAAGCCCTATTTTACTGCCCCACTCTTCTCTCTGATGTAGTTCTGACATTAAACCTCCTTTGAATTAGGATTTACTGGTTCAGGTTCATTAATTTCATTTTGATATGTGGCTACTACACAGGAAATAGCTAAATCACCTGTTACATTTGTAATAGTTCTGCACATATCCAATATTCTGTCAATTCCGAGTATGAGCGCAATACCTATCTCAGGTATATGTACTGATTTTAAAATCACAACAAGCATAAGAATACCAACACCGGGCACAGGCGCCGTTCCAATTGAGGCCAAAGTTGCCATGAGTACAATACTGAGTTGCTGCATTATTGTCAAATCCATTCCGAATACCTGAGCAATGAAGACGGTAGCGACCCCCTGATAAAGTGCAGTGCCATCCATATTCACCGTTGCGCCAAGCGGAAGTACAAATCCGGTAATGCTTTTTGATATACCAAGGTTTTCCTCTGCGCATTGCATAGAAACCGGTAGTGTTGCAGCGCTAGAAGATGTGGTAAAAGCTATCGTCTGGGCTTCACGTATGCTCTTGAAGAAATGCAAAAATCTGACTTTCGAAAATAACTTTAAGATGAGACCGTAAACACCTAAAGTGTGAATTATTAAGCCGGCCAAAACGGTAACTGCATACCAAAATAATATGACAAGTATTTCAAATCCAAGGTCAGCAACTGTGTACATTATGAGTGCAAATACCGCCAATGGTGCAATCTTCATAACCAGGTCAACCATCACGATCATAACATCGCTGAGACCGTCAAAAAATTTAATAACCGGCTCCCCTTTTTCGCGCGAGACAATATTAAGCACAATCCCCACAAATACAGCAAAAAATACTATTTGCAGCATATCTCCGCCGGTAAGTGCACTGAAAATATTTCGCGGGATAAGAGGGATAAGAAAGTCGTTAACAAAACCGGTGCCTGGTTGAACGGTTACTTTTTCTGCAGCATCTGCTGAATATTCAGCAATCAGTTGATCTCGGACGGTGGAATTAAGCTGCTCACCCGGTTTAATAACATTGGCAAGCGTTAATCCAATTATTATTGCGATAGCAGTAGTTGACAAATAAAAGATTAGAGTTCGACCCCCGACTTTTGTGAATTTCTTAATATCCCCAAGACTTGAAACCCCGACAATGAGTGTAGAGATTACCAAAGGAATTGCAATCATATTAAGCAACCGGATAAAGATGTCACCAAGCCATTTCACAGAATGAGCAAATGTCTCCGGCTTTGAAATACTCAAAGGTCCCTTGTATTCCTTTATTTCGCCGTTACTCTTAGTAACGCGCAGGAAGGTAACACTTCCGGTTTTTCGTATTTGTTTACTCTTTTGTACCAGAGAGTGTGTGTTTCCGGCAGTGAACCTTGCTGAATCACCGGAATTGGTCTGGAGAGCAACTGCACCCCAATCCTCAATTCTTTCCTGAACCCGGTCATCAGAATAGGATATGATAAAAACTTCTTCCGGCTCCTTTACCAAAATACCACCTACTAATCCAAGTATGAGGGCAATCAGTATTTGAGTGTGCAGTTTTGGGAATTTCAGGTGATTTCTCTTAAACTAATATTAAAGCCCAAAGTTAAGAGGAAAGGATAAATTCTCAAAAAAAAATGCGTTTTTTTACCAAAAATCCCCTCATTTATTACTGAAATTGATATTTTATGCGCTAATTCAAAAAAAACTTAGTAAAATCTTACTTTATTCATTAAAGTAATTCAATTCACTATCAGAAAGTTAAGATGAAGGAAGAGCAGCCCAAAAAAGAATTAATACGAGGACTTGGGGTTACAGCAGCTACAATGATTGTTGCCGGGTCAATGATAGGTTCAGGAATCTACCGAAAGCCAGCCACAATGGCCGGGCAGCTCCTCTCGCCTGAATTGCTTATTGGAATCTGGATTATTGCAGGAGTCATCACCTTTATCGGGGCTTTGGTTAACGCTGAAGTGGCATGCCTCTTTAAATCTACCGGAGGTCAGTACATTTATTTTAAAGAGATGTATGGTGATTTTACTGCTTACCTGTTTGGATGGTCGGTACTTGCAGTTATACAGACAGGAAGTCAGGCAGCCATTGCCTACGTCTTTGCCGAGTATCTTGGGTTCTTTTTTAAATTCCCTGAGGCGCCTGCCTTTATGAAGGATATAACGGTTTATATGCCATTTGTGGGTGACATACGGCCTTTCGCGGAATTCGGAACTAAATTAGTCGCCATTTCTTGCCTCCTTTTCCTTACCGGTGTTAACTATGTCGGGGTGGTCTTCGGCGGAATTGTTCAGACCATAGTAACTTTTATCAAAATTGGTTCAATCCTTCTGCTCTCTTTTATTATTCTCTTTTTTGCAGAAGGCAGCTTTTCAAATGTTTATACCGGATTTGATCTTGCACCTGAACTGACTAATAACTTTCTGCCGTTAATCGGTTTAGCACTGGCCGGAGCATTCTGGGCTTATGATGGATGGAATAACGTAACTTATGTGGCCGGTGAGGTCAAAGACGCTCAACGGAACGTGCCGCGAGCTTTGCTGCTCGGTACTTTAATTACCATGGGTGTTTATATTTTGATTAACCTGGCGTATCTCTACGTGCTGCCGATTAACGAAATGAAAGACTCCCCCCTGGTAGCTGCATCAGCCGCTAATAAAATCTTCGGTGCAACGGGAGCTTCAATCATTGCAATCAGCGTAATTGTTTCAACGTTTGGCGCGCTTAACGGTAGCATACTTGCTACTGCGAGAGTTCAGTTTGCAATGGCCCGTACTAACTTATTTTTTGAAAGTCTGGGCAGAATTCATCCAAAATTTGCCACGCCGCACATCTCCCTTCTCGTTCAGGGTGTATGGTCGGCGGTTCTGGTTCTCTCCGGTTCATTTGATACAATTTCAGACTATGTGATTTTTGCGGCCTGGTTATTTTATATGCTTGGTGCTTATGGCGTAATAATTTTACGGAAAAAAATGCCTGATGCACCGAGAAGATATAAGGTCTGGGGCTATCCATATACACCTCTTATTTTTGTCGCTTTTTCATTCTTTTTCCTTTTAAATTCGCTTATTTCGGATTTCCAAAATGCCGCGATGGGATTGATGCTTATCATGATGGGTCTCCCGATATATTTCTACAGAAAGTATAAATTAAAACAGGTCAGTAATGACTGATAAAAAGTTTATCATCATTGATGCAATGGCTCTTGCCTATAAGGCATATTTTGCATTTAAGACCAGACCACTCTTCACTAAGAAAGGTGAACCTACTTCCGCGGTGTTCGGATTCCTCAATCAGGTTATTAAGATTTATGAAGACTTAAAACCTGACTATGTAGCCGTAGCGTTTGATTCAAAGGAAAAAACCTTCAGACATGATATGTACGAGGAATATAAAGGCACAAGAGCAGAAATGCCGGAAGATATGATTCCTCAAATCGGAAGAATAAAAGAAGTTGTTCAGTCATTAAGTATCCCTCTGCTCATTCTTCCCGGATATGAAGCGGATGATATCATTGGCGCGATAAGCCGTAAAGCCGAACAGGAGGGGCTAATTACCTATATGATCAGCCCTGATAAAGATTATGTTCAACTTGTGACCGACAGAGTATTTCTGGTAAAACCAGGAAGGTCAGGCGATGATTACACAATTCTGAATCCTGATAAAGTAAAGGAAGTTTATGATTTCGAACCTCCACAAATGATAGACTATCTCTCCCTGCTGGGCGACCAAAGTGACAATATCCCCGGAGCAAAAGGCATTGGAGAAAAAGGCGCTTTAAAGCTGATTAAAGAGTTTGGGGATATAGAAACTATATATGGAAGGATTGATTCTGTTACACCGGATGGAATAAAACAGAAGCTGATTGCGTCTGTTAAAAATGTAATGATTTCCAAAGAACTTGTTACCATTAAGAAAGAAATTCCGCTTGAGTTTAAATTCAGTGATGCAGCCGTAACAAAACCAGACTACAGTGTTATCAGACGGCTTTTTACTGAATTAGAGTTTTCACGCGCTCTTAACAGAATAGTAGAAATATTTAAGCTCTCTGACTCCGACACTAACAAAACTTTTGAACCTACGCCGTTTGACAACTCAAACATTACCTCCACTGAAAAAAAATATACACTAATAACGACCGTCAAAGAGATGAAAGCACTTGCCGAAACTCTCAGTAAACAGAAGCTCTTTGTGTTTGATACTGAGACGGACGGACTCGACCGCTTTCTGTTAAATATGGTTGGCGCGGCTTTTTCTTTTAAAGCCCATGAAGCATACTATATACCCTTTCGCTATCCGCAATCAGATGTAAGTTGGCCTGAGGAATGCACTACAGAAACCTTCGCGGAAATATTCAAAAGTGTATTTGAAAACGGCGATATTAAGAAGATTTGTCAAAACGGTAAATTTGACATTTCAGTACTGCAAAACTACGGAATTGCGGTGAAAGGTTTTTATTTTGATACGATGGTCGCCTCATATATACTTGACCCGGATCAGAAACATAATATGGATGACCTTTCAAAAAAATATCTTGACTATGATCCTATCCCGCTTTCTTCGCTGATCGGAGAAAAAAAAGACCCTTCAAAGATTTATTATGTCCCGGTTGATAAAATTTCCGATTACTCATGTGAAGATGCTGATGTAACCTATCAGCTTTACACGATACTCGCTAAGAAAATTGAAGAAACGGGTCAAAAAAGTTTAGCGCACGATATCGAATTTCCGCTTGTCAGTGTATTGCAGGAAATGGAACGTGCCGGCATAAAAGTTGACGTCAATGCTCTTCGTCTTCAGAGTAAAGAACTTCAGCGGCTGATTGAGAATGAAACTGGAATTATTTATGATTTGGCAGGACAAATTTTTAATGTTGGCTCCCCTGCCCAGCTTCAAAAAATATTATTTGAGAAAATGAAGCTGACACCCACAAAGAAACTTAAATCAGGTTATTCAACGGATGCACAATCGCTTGAGTCTATAAGAGATGAGCATGAAATCATTGAACATATTCTTAATTATCGAACGGTTTCCAAATTAAAATCAACCTACACAGATTCATTGCCTGAAATGATTCATCCCCTGACAGGAAGAATCCACAGCTCATTTAATCAGGTGGTTGCCGCTACAGGAAGACTTTCCAGTTTTGACCCGAATCTGCAAAATATACCGATCAGGACAGAACTTGGCAAAGATATTAGAAAAGCATTTATTCCTGCTGATAAAGATCACATTCTTCTGAGCGCAGATTACAGTCAGATCGAATTACGAATTATGGCACACCTTTCGGGAGATGAATATCTTGTAAACGCATTCCGGAATGGTGAGGATATTCATAAAAGCACCGCGTCTTTAGTATTTGGAGTTAAGGCAAAAGAAGTAACGTCTGACATGCGCAGGAAAGCAAAGGAAGTTAATTTTGGTATTCTCTATGGAATAGGTGTATTCGGCCTAAAAACCCGGCTTGGCATTAGTCAGCAGCAGGCAAAAGAAATTATTGACGGTTATTTTGCAACATTTAAATCCGTTAAGTCGTTCATGGATGAAAGTATTAACAGAGCACGCGAGAAAGGATATTCAGAAACCATTACCGGTCGAAGAAGATATCTGAGAAATATAAACAGCAGTAACTTTACTGTCCGTCAATTTGAGGAGCGGGTAGCTATTAACATGCCCATTCAGGGTGCAGCCGCTGATATTATAAAACTTGCAATGGTCAGACTGCATCATCATTTCAAGGAGGAAAATTTAAAATCGAGAATGGTTCTTCAGGTTCATGACGAATTAGTATTTGATGTTTATAAACCTGAATTAGAAAAAGTTAAAGCTGCCGTTGTTGATATAATGCAAAACGCACTGCCGCTTTCTGTTCCAATGTTGGTAGAAGCAGGGACAGGTAATAACTGGTTAGATGCACATTAGTCTGTTTTACTCCCCGGGACCACTTCGCCCAGGACGGAGAGGTCTTATCTCAATAGTTAACTTTGACCGGTTAGTTAATATTCTTTGATATTGCTTCAGCGGCAACCCGGCCACTCAAAGCCGCTCCTTCAATTGTAGCCGGAAGACCGGTATCAGTCCAGTCTCCTGCTAAATATATACCAGAGAGGTTTGTTTTACACGGAAGCCGGTATTTCTGCGAGTTGCTATCAGGAACAAATGTTGCCCGCTTCTCTTTGATGATTTTGAATGAAATAATGTTCCTGTCGGTTATAATTCTGTTTTTTTGCAGTTCTGGAATAATGATATCCAGGATTTTCTGTTCTTCCATATCTTTATATTTATCTGCATCACTTATCACAACAGAAAGGAAGCTGCCTTTGTTAAACACCCAGTGTACCGGTGAGTTGTGCAATCCGATAAATTCTTCCTTCAGGTTAATTCCTTTAATTTTAAGATGAACTGAAAGTATATTAGAATAAGTGAAATCATCATCAGAATTATAAACAAACTGCTCCGGCATTTCAATTTTGTTAAGTGCATGTCTGGGTACCGCCAAAATTACTGTTTCCGCTTTCTCCTCCCTTCCATCTTTTAGATGAATTGTATATCCGTCTTTTAAAACTGCCAGTTTTGTTACCTGGGAAGATAACGACAACTCACCACCAAGTGAAATGATGGTATCAGCAAGCGGTGTTACCAAAGATGATTGCAAATCATATTTCGGTAAAATTATTGTGGATGAAAAATTACCGGATAAAAATATTTCCTTTATTATCTTTCTGAATAATTCCGCATCAGCTTTTTCAGGCGAAGTATTCATCGCGCCGATAATTAATGGCGTCCAAAGATAAGTGATTAAACTTTTGTTCTGCCCATGTTCGTTTAACCAATCCCTGACATTTTTACCATTTGGATTTTTAACGAGGTTAAACAACACTCTCTTCATAAAATAAACGGCGGAGAGCGCCTCCGTCAATGATAATGGTTTGTATTTCAGAATTGCTAATGCAAGATTTAACGGGTAGAACAGATGCGGCGCGCGAAGTTTGTAACTCTCCCCTTCTGAGTATGATATACATAAAGCATTCTGCAGAATAAAGTTTTTGTTAATCTGCTCCCGCGAAAAAAGGTTGAGGGTTTCACTATAACACCCCATGAGTATATGCTGTCCGTTGTCAAGGGAGGAGTTAAAGTCGGGATCGAAAAAAGATGTAGCTCTTCCACCGGGTTTTTTAGTGGATTCAAGAAGAAGAGGTTTAATTCCCCCGCGGAGAAGATGAATAGCGGCAGAAAGACCTGCTATCCCTCCCCCGATAATAATAGTTTTTTTCATCGGTACACAAGCTGATACTTCGCCCAGACGCCGAGCGAAATACCAACTTTTTCAAAGGTATTAAGTTTAATTCGCTTATTAAAAACATCAAACTCTGCCTGAACAATTCTTTTTAAGACCCGGAAGTATATATGCTGCATAGCCCTGGCCGCGAACATACTCGGCTTATCTTCAAGTGTAAGAGCATCGGTTGCCCTGCGAAAATATTCTTTTGCTCTTTCCGCCTGAAAAGTCATTAAATTGATATATGCACGATTAATGGTATTTGAAAGCAGTTCATCTTCAGAATAACCAAAATGCTCAAGCTCATCCAAAGGTATATAGATACGCCCTTTAGAAGCGTCCTCACCCACATCACGAATGATATTGGTAAGTTGCAGAGCGATACCCAGATTTTCCGCAAACTCCTTGGCGGAATCATTTTTATAACCGAAGATTTCAATACACATAAGCCCGACTGTTGATGCTACCCTGTAACAATAAAGCCGCAGTTCTTCAAAATTCTCATACCGGTCTTTTACCAGGTCCATCTCCATCCCCTTGATAAGTTCAAAGAGAAGTTCCGGCTGAATTCTGAATTGCGTAATAATATTCGCGGTTTTATTTAAGAGAGGAAATTCAGATTTGTTCGCTGCGGCCATTTCAAGCTCAGAACGCCACCGGACAAGATTATTGTATTTAATCTCGTTTTTAATTGATTCTTCATCAACTATATCATCAGTTTTTCTGCAAAAGGCATAGATAATATTCATCGCTTCCCGTTTAGCAGCAGGGAGCAGATTAAAAGCATAATAAAAACTGCTTTTACTTTCCTTTGAGATTAGCTGTGCTTCAGTGAATTGCATGAATGACCGATTTAATACCGATTGATAAATAATCTGATTTTTTGAGAACAGGTCGAATAGTGGAAACCTGATACCGAATATTGCGGATTTTTTTGATAATTTCCAAACCACCGTTAATGGTTGCGGCAATTTCAAACCTCAGCCGAAAAGGCAAAAATGGCAATAAATTCCTCCCCTCAAGCATCATTTTTTCCGCTTCCCGAAGCATTTCCTTCATCATTTGAGCAAATTTCTGTTTTTGCTCCTCCCTTATAAAATCTGTTTCTGACAGATGAAATTTCCTCAGGGCTCCTAAAGGAATATAAATTCTCCCCTTTTGGATGTCTATTGACACATCCTGATAAAAATTAATTAGCTGCAGAGCGGTGCAAATCCGGTCAGAATATTGGTTCGCTTCTGCATTCCTGATACCAAAAAGTTCGAGTAGTAATCTTCCCACCGGATTTGCCGATCGACGGCAGTAATCTAACAACTCATCGTCATTGATATAGCGCACTTTCATTGTATCCTGTCTGAACGCTGAAACCAGGTCTTCGAAATAAACAGCCGTAAGAGAGCGACTGGAAATGGAATGTGCTAACGCAAGCCATTTTGGCTCATTAATTTCGCCTCTGAGGGCAGCCCTGAATTTTTCAATAAATAAATCCAGTTCAGACTGCCTTTCTAACTGGGTTTTATTTCCTTCATCGGCGATATCGTCTGCCGTTCTTGCAAACCAATAAATTACTGCAATATGCTTTCTTAAATCTTTAGGTAGTAATATTGAAGCAACCGGAAAATTCTCATAATGAGCAGCAGCCAGCTCAAGCGCTTCCGCATATCCTGATTCAGCAGGAATCGGGGTATCTTTCAAGAGTCGTCCGTCTTAGAAATGATGTGAAAAAATAAAACATTTAAATTAAAATTACATCATTTCTGCCGATACTGAACATTCAATACCAATCGAGAATGAAGTAAAAAGAAGAACTATTAGATTGGAAAAAGGTAAAGATGAATAAAGTTGAGGACGGAATACAGGTATAAATAAAGGCCGATTTTGTAAAAAACCGGCCTTTGTTGTGTTAAGTTTGTGCCCCCACGGTGATCTTCTCCCCATAAGTTCTTATATATTAAGCAATTATAAGAAATACCATTGTGCCCGAAGGGGGACTCGAACCCCCATGCCGAAACCGGCACTAGCACCTGAAACTAGCGTGTCTACCAATTCCACCATCCGGGCAAATTTTAGCCAGCAAATTTAGCGATTTTTTCGATAATTACCAACCTGAACCACCGGAAGAATTTTTGTCAGAGGACTCACTTCGCCCCCCGCTCCTTCTAGGCGGACCTGGATGATAACCACATTGTCCGGGTGGATTCTCATCATCAATAATATCCGAGATAACTTCCGGACAAGTTTCATTCGCAAGAGCCGGTGTTCCCTGGCTCACAGCATATTTGCAAAACTCGGCGTAACTCACACCTGTCGGAATGTCAAAATACTTCAATGGCAGATTAAGAGTTTTATACGTATCAGCCATAAATTTCGCCCAGATTGGCATAGCGGCTTTTGCACCCTGCCCATACCAGCCACTGAATTTAACTCTATGATCATCAAAACCAACCCAAACAACTCCTAAAAGCTGTGGTGTAAAGCCACCAAACCAGGCATCTGAATAGTCTTGTGTTGTGCCGGTTTTACCTGCTGCCGGTCGGTGAAAATGTCTTCTTGCGCCTGCGCCTGTTCCCCAATTAACCACATCCTGCATCATATCAACCACAATAGCAGCCGTACGTGCAGAAAGTGCATTTTTCTTTTGCAGTTTTGGTTCATAAATAATTATTCCGTTTCTATCTTCAACTCTGAGGATGGAAAATGGACGCATAAAAACCCCGCCATTTGCAATAGTTCCATACGCTCCTGCAAGTTCTAACGGAGTTATTTCGGATGTCCCCAGTGCAATTGAAGGGAAAGCCCGCAGATCGGAGTTTATTCCCATATCTTTTGCTAAGCGAACAACCTGTTTCGGAGGAGCATATTCAGAAGTTGTCAGTTTACCGGCGATAATATTTACCGAGCGTGCCAAGGCCTCTCTGAGAGTGAGTGAATCACCATATTTGCCGTCACTGTTTCGCGGGGACCATCCTTCATATTCAAAAGGAGCATTTTCAAACAATTGTTCCGGTGAACATCCATTATCAACTGCAACTGCATAAACAATCGGTTTAAATGAAGACCCCGGTTGTCTTCTTATCTGTGTAACATGATTAAGACCATAAAGGAATTCCTGATTCTGACCGCCAACCATTGCTCTAATCTCACCGGAAGATGGATCAGTAACCACAAAACCGACCTGAACAGTTGCCTCAGCGTTCTTAACAGAGTCTATAAACTCAGGGTCGCTTTTGAGTAATGTCATGATTCTCTGTTTATCCTGATCTGTCTCAGATGAGCGGTAGAGAGTGCTGTTCTTAATCGCACGCTCAATAAGTGAGTTCAACAAAGACTTATTTTTATCCCATTTCCAGTTTTTGTTGAAAAGCTCCTGATATTCAGCGAGGTGTTCTTTTGACACTCTGTTTGCTATCAACTGCATCTGATAGTCCAGAGTAGTATATATAGTAAGACCATCCCGGTACAAATCTGCTGAAATTCTTTTGTCTGCAATTAACTGCTGCATTTCCTGACGGATATATTCAAGGAAATGCGGCGCAACTGTTTTGATATTCACCTTCTGACCGCGGGCAAGAACAATAGGTTCTTCTTTCAGTTTTTGGTACTGGAAGTCGGAAAGCATCTCCTGCTGCACCATGTTATACATGACAACATTTCTTCTTCGCTTTGCATTCTCAGGTTTACGTTCCGGATCATAATAAACAGATGATTTTAAAATTGCAATAAGCAATGCTGACTCTGAAAGCGACAGTTCATTAGCTTTCTTATCAAAATAAATCTGAGCCGCTGTTTCAACCCCGAAAGCTCCTTTGCCAAAATAGGAGATATTAAGGTAAAGCTCTAATATTTCCTTTTTTGTGAATGTACGTTCTATTTGAATGGCAGTGAACCATTCTCTCAGTTTCCTGACGCCTGTATCAAACAGATTTTCACGCGCACCCTTTAACTGATACAGATTTTTTGCAAGCTGCTGAGTAATTGTGCTGGCTCCCTCTCGTGAAAATGTAAAAACATTTTTGATCATCGCTTTAATAAAACGGTCAAGATCAACCCCCCAATGGTCATAGAATTTACGGTCTTCAGTTGCAATAAGTGCATCAATCAGATATTTAGGGAGACTGTCAATATCAGTCTCAATTCTATTCTCTATATAAAACTGACCCACAGGTTCACCATCAACTGAATATACTTTGGTTGCAAAGTGGGGATCAGGGTTTTCAAGCTCCTCCAGACCCGGCAGTCCGCTGATCACATACCAGATAAATAGTATTGAGAGAAGTGCTGCACCTGACAGCAAATAAATTTTTGTCCGGCTGGATTTCTTTTTCTTAATAGGTCTGTTCATTTCTTAAATTAGAGTATTAACTCAGATCGTTAATCATAAATGTTGTGTTTTCAAATTTTCCGTAACAAGGTTTATCAAGCCAGGTGCCAAGATTTACATAATAACCGCCAGAGGTCTGTTGCAACAGTCTTCGGTGGGTATGACCAAAAATAACATAATCAAATCCTTTGCTGATAATATCTTCTGCTTTGTCTTTAAGTCCGTCTGTCTCCAGACCCGTTCTTGATGAAGTGTGCTGACGGCTTGTCTTGCTTGAGTGACCTGCAAGATTAATTCCAATATCAGGATGAATCAGTGAGTAGAGCCACTGAATCTTTTTATTGCGCAGAACCTTTTTTAATAGTTTATATCCGTAATCTCCATTGAGTAAACCGTCACCGTGCGCCATAAAAAACTTCTTGCCATTTAGTTCGGCAATAAACTGGTTTTCAATCATGGTTGCTCCGATTTCAGTCTCAAAAAAATCACGGTGCATAAAATCATGATTGCCGATAAGGTAAACAACCTCAGTTCCGCGCGATCGCAGATTATATAAAGAATTTAAAAGCCGGAAAAAACCTTTTTGATAAACTCTTCTGTATTCAAACCAGTAATCATACAAATCACCTATAATGAAGAGCACCTTAGCATCAGTTAGACTATCAAGAAAGCGAACGAGGAGAGATTCTTTCTCTCTCTCGGTTTCAAAATCAGACAGACCCAGATGAATATCTGAGATAAAATAAAAAGTGCCTTCGTTATAAGATTTCAATAAATCAGAAAACTAATTTGTAATTGGAATAATGAATCCGATAAAACTGCCATTTTCGTCAGGTATGAGTTTGCCCGGGTGAAAGTCAGTTCTAAATCGTTTTAGCTCAGCCCGCTCATTAAGGGTGATTCTTTCAACATGGGAGGAATCTCTTCCTCTAAGCGTCAGGTCAAAAGTTATCTGATAAGGTTCAGTTACATTCTCCTGTTCAAACGAGACTAATGTCAGATAAGCTTCTCCATGTTTTTCGGTGACATAATTGTATCTGACAACCGGTATTTCATTACCATAATAGACGTATTGATTGAAGAATTTCCTCAAATCTCTGCCGGAAACAGTTTCACAAATATACTGAAAGTCCTGTGTTGAAGCATTTGAATACTTGAACCGCTCGTAATAGTTTCGCAATGTCCGGAAGAATAAGCTATCCCCGATTTCGTATCTGAGTGAATGAAGAACCCACGCCCCTTTGTCATAAACGGCACGGCTGAATATGTCATCGTACTCAGGATTATACATGCTTCCCCGAAATTTCTCTCTCCTTAATCCATTCATATACTCAGAAATTGCTCTGATCTGTCCAGTATGAACCAGATAGAGACCTTCAAAATAGGTGGCAAAGCCCTCATTTAACCAAATGTCTCTCCAGGTTTTAGGTCCGACCGAGTTACCGAACCAATGATGAGCCAATTCATGAAGATACGTAGTCTCCATTCCAGCCGAATTCCCAATCAGAGAATGTCCTACACCTGTAATTGTCTGGTTTTCCATTGCTCCCCCCTGCCAGTTGAATCCCGCAACCCCATACTTTTCTTTCTTAAAAGGATACTCTCCCACACTTTGGTACATAAACTCGAACATGAGAGCGTGACGGCTGAATTCACTTTCGGCTGCTTTTCTCTTTGAGGGAACTACATAATACTCAAGTGGAATTGAATCACCGGTCACCGAAATGTATTTGTCCTCGAATCGCTCATACTGTCCGGAGTATAATGCAATTAAATACGTTGAGATGGGATAAGTGCTTCTCCAATGATAAGTTTTTTTACTCCCCTGACTGACAACTGAAACCAATGACCCGTTCGAAACAGAAGTAAATGTTGAATCGTTCGTGATTCTCATTTCCAATGTGGCTTTGTCATCAGGTCTGTCATTGCAGATAAACCAGGAAGGATTTAAATTGGGCTCACCGAGTGTACTTATCACTTTAGCGCCGTTAAACCCCTGCCAGGTAAAGGAGCCATCACCTGAATTTAGTGGCTTACCAGAATAACTAATCTTAAAATAAATTGTGTCGCCGGCTTTTGCCTTACATTCAATGGAAATCACTGTACCTGATTTTTGATACTCCGTTAATTCACCATTGATTGTAAGATGCCCGATTTTCATATTCCCAAAAAAATTCAAATCAAGCGATTCAATTGGTTCTGTTACCAGGATAGAAATCTGACTGACTGCTTCTATAGTTTTTGATGGATAATCGAGTGCTATTGAGAAATCGTAGTGGAGCACATCAATTTTATACTGATTTTCTGTGATGTATAAATCCTGCCAATTTTCAAACTGTGAGTATTCAGATGAATCCTGGTTCTGGTCACTCTTCATACTGTGTGAGTAACTAAAACCTGGCAATTCCAGAAAAATCGAGTAAAACAACCCGGTAAGGGATAAAAAGAGAAATACTTTGGGCATAATTTCTAACTGTCCCGCCGGTTTTTCCATTTCATCAATAAGCTAATAATTCCTTCAGATCTCTTTCAAGACGAGCAGTGGGAAGAAAATTATTTTCCAGCTTAACTGAAAAAGGGACTGGCGTGTCAAGCGATGCAGTTCTGTAAACGGGAGCATCCAGGTATTCAAAACACTCACGTGTAATCCTGGCCGCAATTTCTGCTCCGATACCTCCGGTGAGAGTATCTTCATGCAGAATCAGCGCTTTACCGGTTTTTTTAACACTGGATAAAACTGTCTCGTAATCAAGTGGGACGAGTGTGCGCAAGTCAATGATTTCCAACGAGTTAGCAGGAAATTTTTCAAGCATATTCTTTGCCCAGATTGTGCCATAGCCATAGGTTATAAGCGAGATATCGCTCCCTTCTGAAATCATTGCTGCTTTGCCAAATTCCAATGAATAGGGCTGCTCCGGCACTAACCCTGAGAGCGATCTATAGAGCGCTTTATGTTCAAAAAACAGTACGGGAGCAGGGTCTTCAATCGCTCTTATTAAAAGACCTTTTGCATCATACGGGTTAGAGGGATAGGCAATTTTCAGACCTGGGGTGTGGAAAAACCATGCCTCATTGGTTTGAGAATGGAAAGGTCCCGCCCCAACTCCCCCACCGCAAGGCAGACGCACAACAACATTAGCAGGTGCTTCCCACCGGTAATTAATTTTAGCGAGGTTGTTCACGATTTGATTAAAACCGCAGGAAACAAAATCAGCGAATTGCATTTCAACAACTGCCTTACCACCTTTAAGCGCGTAACCAAGCGAAGTACCAATTATAGCAGATTCACAGAGAGGTGTGTTTCTAATCCGCTCTTTGCCAAATTCATTTATGAACCCATCAGTAATTTTAAATACACCACCGTACTCACCCACATCCTGCCCCATAACAATTAATTCAGGGTTCTGCTGAAGTGACTGCTTTAACCCCTCAGAAACTGCATCAATGAACCGCAATTCTCTCTTATTTTCAACCGGGGCGGCGGTTGCTGCTTTGTTAAATTTCGGGTACATATCACCCAGTTCAAAAATGGTATCGGGTAATACCTCCGGCTCTTTTTCGCTCCGTTCCCATTCTTCAGTAATCTGTTCTTTTATCCGCTCTCGTATTGCTTCAGCTTGTTCGCTCGTGATTACGCCATTATCAATGAGAAAGTTCTCGTAGTTTATAACAGGATCTTTTTTTCCCCAGATTTCAAACAATTCTTTAGGGACATATTTCGTGCCGGATGCTTCTTCATGCCCCCGCATTCTGAAAGTAAGCGCCTCAACTAAGAATGGACGAGGGTTTTCCTGCTGTTTTTTATATAACGACTGCATGGTAGTATATACTTCAAGAACGTTATTTCCATCAATCCTGAGTGACTCAATACCATAACCCGCGCCTTTATCTGCAATGGTTTCACAACGGTACTGTTGAGAGGTCGGTGTTGAGAGTCCATATCCGTTATTTTCAACAATAAAGATGACTGGTAAATCCCATACGGCCGCAACGTTTAGGGCTTCGTGAAAATCCCCCTGACTGGTTCCGCCATCGCCTGAAAAAGCCACAGAGCATTTACCGGTACCTTTAAGTTTTTCCCACAGTGCAGCGCCATCCGCAAGCGCTAACTGAGGACCAAGATGTGAAATCATTCCGCAGATGTGATGTTCAAGACTTCCGAAATGGAATGAACGGTCTCTTCCTTTAGTAAATCCGTTAAACTTTCCCTGAAACTGCGAAAAAAGTTTTGCGAGTGGAATACCTCTCCCGGTAAAAATACCAAGATTACGAATGAGAGGCATGATCATAACATCCTGCGGAAGTGCAGTTACCGTGCCAACTGAGATTGCTTCCTGTCCAATGCCTGAAAACCATTTGCTGATTTTACCCTGCCTGAGGAGGTTAAGCATCTTTTCTTCAATGAGCCGGGGTGTTAATAACTTGTAATATATATCAGTAAGTGTCTGGTTTGTAAGATCACCTCTGTTAAACTTAATTGCTGATATTTTATCAGCTTTTTTTATGGCAATTTCTGTATCGGTCATAAATAAAATACTGTTACTTGATATAAACTGTTTTGATATTGGTAAATTCTCTGATTCCGAAAGGAGATAATTCCCTACCGTAACCAGATTCATTGATCCCGCCAAAGGGAAGCCGCGGGTCAGAGCGGACGAAATCATTAACAAATACAGAGCCGGCGTCTATATAGTGCTTTGCAGCCAGCTCTCCATAATCTTTGTCAGAAGTAAAAACTGCGCCTCCGAGCCCGAATACTGAATCATTAGCAAGACGAAAAGCATCTTTATCATCTTTTGCCTCAATTATGACTGCCACTGGACCAAATGTTTCTTCTCTGAAAAGCGGCATTTGGCTTGTTACATTTGTATAAATACGCAGAGCGAAGTAATACCCTTCATTATACTGTATATCTTCTTTATATATGCAGAAAGCACCCATCTTTTCTGAGGCATCACAGATTTGCTGAATTTCATCAACAAACTCTTTTTTTGCCAGCGGACCAACGGAGAATTTTTCATCCGATGGGTTGCCGGTTTTGTATTTCTTGAATTCGGTTACAAGTTGTTCAGTAAACTGGTTAATGACATCTTTAACAACTATGAAGCGTTTTGCCGCAATGCAGCTTTGTCCTCCATTTATCAGCCGTCCCTTTGCGCATGCTGACACTGCTGAAATAAGATCTGCATCTTTCAAAACAACGTAAGGGTCACTCCCGCCCAACTCTAAAACACATTTTTTAAGATATTTACCTGCCAATGAGGCCACATTTTTACCAGCCGCCGTACTTCCGGTAATACTCACTGTTTTAATAGCTGGATTACCAATAATATCTTCCATAGCTGAAGCCGGATATATAATGCTTCTGAAAGTGTTTTTGGGAAATCCGGCATCTTCAAACAGTCGTTCAATCACTAATGATGAGCCGCTCACATTTGAAGCATGTTTAAGAAGTGCAGTATTACCCGCCATTAGAGATGGAACAGCATACCTAAAAACCTGCCAGAACGGAAAGTTCCAGGGCATAATACCGAGCGTTACGCCGAGTGGTCTGAATGAAACAAAACTTTTAAACGCATCTGTTGAGATTTCCACATCCCTGAGAAATTCAGCCCCATTCTCCGCGTAATAGTCACAAACCCACGCGCATTTTTCAACTTCTGCCTTTGACTGGGCTATTGGTTTCCCCATTTCTGCGGTAATTAGCTCTGCCAAAGGTGCTATTTCTGCGCGCAACTCATTGGCGAGGTTCTTTAATAACCCTGCTCGTTCAGCATACGAGGTATGGCTGAAATCCTTTTGCTGCCAGTATAAATAATCAATAATTTGACGTGCATCGGCAGGCGAATGAATAGAATAATTGTGGAGATTTCTCTCTGTAGCAGGATTTATAGTAGTTATAGTTTTCATAAATGCTCCTTTCCAAAATTACGGGAAATCGCAACCCCATCCAAAAGAAAGCGGTATCTATGGTAAACTATCATTAACCCTATTCCCTCTTTTTGATTACCACGAGTGTTTTGTCATCATTATATTGCCCGTTTTTAGAAAATTTAATAACATCCTCAATAACCTTCAACGCTATTTCTTTAGCGCCCCCGTTTCTGATGCGGAGAAGGATATTTTTTAGACGGGTCTCCTCATAAAAATCACCCTCAGCATTCTGACACTCTACCACTCCGTCAGAATAAATAAGTAAAACATCTCCCTTATCAAAGTTTACATTTTCCACCATATAGGATGCTTTAGGAGAGGGACCCAACACAGGCCCGGTCGGATTTAACAATACAATTTCTTTTGTCCCCTTTTTAAGAAAAAAGGGAGGATTGTGACCTGCGTTTGCAAACAAAAAGAGTCCGTTTTTATCGTTGGAAAGCTCACCATAAAACAGACTGGAAAACTTATCATCAGAGAAAATCTGATTAACCAGCGCGTTCATCCTTTTCATAAGCGGTGCAATTTTTATTTCAAAAGTACTCGCCATTCTAAGTGCGCCTGAAATATACATCGCTTCTGCAGCCGCACTCACCCCTTTGCTTGCTGCATCGCCTAAAATCACACCGACTCTGTCCTTTTCATTTTTAGATTCCAGATAATCAAAAAAGTCACCGCCTACCATCTCAGCAGGGATGGTTAATCCATAAATATCGTAATCATGAAAGGCATATTCATGCTGGGGAAGTATCGAACGCTGAAGCTGACGTGCTTTATCAAGATCCTCCATCAATGTTTTTTCAGTTTTTGAGGAGCGGCGATGTCGGATTTTTGAAGTAAGCACAGAAGCCATGATATTGAGAAGATATTTTACCTCCTCATTCAGTATTTTTCTGTTATAGGCAACTAAATATTCATAATAATACTTGCCATTTATCTTTACCTTATTCCCGACTCCTGACGCTGCAAATTTTAGTATCCCCTTTTTCATGAGTTCGTGATTGGTCTCGTGACCAAAAACAGTTCTTTCGTTTACAAATAAATCCATTACCGGGTAATCTGCAACATTAATCTGAAAGCTCTTTTTTATGAGCCCCATTTTACCGGTTTGATATACTATCCTGTAGCATCCCTCATCCGGATACAATTTCCATAAGCGCCCCCCGATTATTTCCTGGATTTGATCATGCACAAACTCATCAATCACCGATGCAATCATTTTTTCTTCAGACTCAAATACCTTTGAAGTGATATTCTCTATGGTCTTATGAAGTTTTTTGTATATCATTTCCAACGCCTCAACCTTTCCGTATATTCCGGTATATCAGGAATGAAACCCGGTATTTGATCAAGAGAGAAGAAATTTCGTGATTCATAAATCAGAATTTACCGGGCATAAAAATCAATCATATCAGAAATTGCTTTTGAACAGACAGGACAAAAGTTATCTACAGAAATGGATTTCATGGTACAATCCATTCTTGGTCTGAAAATTCCCTTAGCAGCATATCCGCCACCCTCAAAAGCCCCGACTATGTTTTCATTTCCTTCAACAGCAGGGGTAGGTATCGTGGTGCCAGAAGCAACCATGTTTTTCCATTTTTTATCAAAATCAACCAGTGTGGTCACATTGGCTTCCAGCGGTTCAATATCAACCGGATAGAACTCATTGTATGCTACATCACTTGTGTAGTATTCATCGGCGAGTGAGGCAAATCCATGACCAAACTCATGGACAAAAATATACTCCTCCGATGGATTATTGTTAATGCAAACTGAATAATGATTATATATAGCTCCGCCGCCATATTTACCGTTATTTACAAGTATAAAAATCTGATCATAAGGTACATTTGCAGCAGCATCTCTCACAGCCCAAAAAGATTCAGTCATCAGGTAACGCTCAACATCGAAGGTATAAAATGTGCTCCCAAGCGCAGTGTTACGGTAAACTCCTGGTTTGGGAATATCAGTACCTGCGTCCCCGGAGATAACTTTAACAGCCCAGATGTTAAAATCATTTTTTCTTTCCTTATACGGAGAAGAATTAAAAAGATAATCCTTAAATCTCTCACAATCCAATTCAAATTTGCCCATATCATCGGTTGTATAACCCTCGGCCAGAATAACAATGTCAACTTTTTTATGATGGTCTCCGCTGTAATGAATTCTCATCGTATCAAACGGCATCCGTTGATCCTCCTGAATGAAATAACCGGCAGGATCAATTTCTACTGAATACTTTTCATGAAGTTCATTTCTTCTGTCTCTTGTGTAAAACTTTACTATTACCGGTTTTTTGGGGTACGGTATTACTACACTTTCTTCAAACGCCTTGGTAATATTTTTGGCTTCATCTGTTGTCTGCCATTCGCTGAAAAGGGTCGCGTAATGTCTGGTATAAATTATATCGCCTGAAGCTCTGTCTCGAACCTCAACTTTGTATTTCCCCAAATTAAAAATATCAATCAGATTGATCAGCGAACCACCCCAAAATGGTTCTTCGCGCAGTCCCTTCAGAAAATAAGTATCTTCAGATGCATTGCCGGCATGGACATAATCAATGCGCAGCGTTTTATCTTCAAAATAACGGTTAAACTCAGTCTGGGTAAAAGATATTGTATTTATAACAAGAAGATAGAGAATTATAAATCTCATTCAGGGTCCTTTTTAATATAAACTGTCCGGGTCGGGAACGCGAAATCGAAGCCGCGTGCATTTAATTCTTTATAAATTTTTTCTCTAAGGCGGCAGCCCAGATCAAACGCATTTCTGTAATCAGGTGTTTTTACATCAAGTCGCATAAGCAGTGATGAGTCATCAAATCTCAGAAATATGAAATCTGGTTTAGGAGTTTCCGCGATAAGAGGTTCATCCTTGATGAGTTCAATTACGACCGCTTTCAGCTTATCTATATCAGTACCATAAACCACACCAAACTCCACCAGTACTCTTGTCATCTCGTCAGGGTAGGTAAAATTAATTATCCGTGATTTCACTATATCATTGTTTGGAACAACCATGAGGTTTCTGTCAAAGTCAAGAATCTTTGTACTCCTGATGCCAATTTCTACAACATCGCCATTGATGTCACTTCCAATTCTTATTCTGTCCCCTATTCTGAACGGCCGGTCAGCCATAATTATAAATCCCGAAATCATATTAGAGAGCGTTTCCTGAGCGGCGAGTGCTACAGCCAGCGAGCCGACACCTAAAGAAACTACGAATGCTGATATATCAATACCCAACTTTGCAAGAATAATTACCAAAGCAAGCGCGGCAATTAAGAGTTTTGCTAATTTCTGCAACAGCGGGAAAATACTCCCATATAAGTTAGTATTCTCTCTGGCTTTAATCGAATCAGCGTACCAATCAAATATCAGTGATATGACATGAAAAATAGTAATCAGAATTGTGATCACCAGAATAACATAGAGGGCTACTTCAAAATAGTCCGCTATCTGATACAGGTAAGGATAGTCTTCTATAAGTTTCCGCTTGGAATAATTAGAAACCAGCCCAAAACCCTGCCTGAACATAGCAAGAGCAAAGTAGATACCGCCAACAAATAGCAGTCGTGATGACCCTTTTCTGATAACTTCTACTATTTTATCATCATACTCTGTTTCGGTTTTACTGACAATCGGGCGGAGAATTACCTTTACTAAATAACTAATTAATTTAGCAATACCATACGATAAAATTATTATACTGAGTGAAATGATAATCTGATATAACAAATCATCCCCGATGAATGACCGGAAGTTTTTTAACATCTCTTTCATGCTGTGAATTTTCGTGAACCTGGTTTAACTAACGGAATTCCGTCTTTACATAACGGACATTCATCACTTTCATAAGCGGTTACCTCAATTGAAACCGCCCCTATCTGAGGAAATCCAAACTGCACTTTACCGTTACTTCGGTCAACTAAATAACCGACTCCAGCAACAATGCCGCCGGAAGACTGAACAATCTCAATCACTTCTTTAACAGAACCGCCGGTTGTTACAACATCTTCGCAGACAAGAAATCTTTCTCCGGGTTTTATTTCAAATCCCCTCCTTAACGTAAACAGTTTATCTTCCCGTTCAGTAAAGATGAATTTTTTATTAAGCTGGCGCGCAACTTCATACCCCACTATTATTCCTCCCATTGCAGGAGCTATAACACCGTCAATTTCGGTATTACGAAAATAATCCGCGATATTTGAAGATATAATTCTTGTATAATCAGGATACTGTAAAACTTTAGCACACTGAAAATAGGATGCGCTGTGTTTGCCGGATGTTAAAAGGAAATGACCACTGAGGAGAGCTTCTGCCTTCTTGAAAAAATCAAATGCCTGATCCTGCGTTACTGCCATTACTGCCTCCCGAAAATCTGTTCAATAGTTGAAGCGAGTTTCATATCAGAAGCAGTGACAGCATTTTCTGAATGAGTATATAATATAATTCTAACTCTATTCCAGCTATAGAGCGAAAAATCAGGATGATGATTCATTTTTTCAGCTTCAACAGAAACCTTGTATAAAAAGGAAAAAGCAGAAACAAAATCCGCGAATTGATATTCCCTCACTAATCTGCCAGACTCATCTGACTGCCATTCTTTATTTTCGGCAAGCCATTCCGCCGGTTTTACATCATCAGTCATAATCGTATTCGGTTTTTCTTCAATAAAAAAGGCGTATTCAAAAAAAGTAAATACGCCTTTGTGTAATTAAATAAACAAGATTGTAACTACATCAGTCCTTTATTACTCAGGACTTCTCTTCAGTTTCAGCCGGGCTTTCCTCAACAGTATCGGACTCAACAAATGCCAGCCGGTCACTTCCTTCAAGGTATTTTGCAATAATCCTACTGCCTTCCTTAAAGTTCGAGAGAAGAATTTCCTCAGCAAGAGGATCTTCTATATACTGTTGTATCGCTCTTCTGAGAGGTCGCGCGCCAAATTTGGGGTCGTATCCTTTGGATGCAACAAACTCCTTTGCCTCGCTCTCAAGAGAAAGTTTCATCTTATTCTCTTTGATATTGTTCATCAGATCTTTTACTTCAATATCAATAATTTTAAGAATGTCATCCTTTTCAAGACTTCTGAAAACAATAGTCTCATCAAGACGATTCAGGAACTCCGGACTAAACAAACGGCGCATTGCATCTTCAACCGTATTTTTCATACTGGTATATTGATCATCACTGCCGGTCTGGTTAAACCCGAATGAACTAATGTTTTTAATGTCTCTTGCTCCAACATTCGAAGTCATAATGATGATTGTATTCTTGAAATCAACTTTGCGACCGAGACTATCAGTTAACACACCTTCATCAAGTACCTGAAGCAGAATTCCAAATATATCAGGATGTGCCTTTTCAATTTCATCAAAAAGAACAACTGAGTATGGCTTCCTTCTTACTTTCTCAGTTAACTGCCCCCCTTCTTCATATCCAACATATCCGGGAGGCGCTCCGACCAGCCGGCTGACCGCGAATTTTTCCATATATTCACTCATATCTATTTTGATCAGAGCATTCTCTGAATCAAAGAGATATTTGGCCAACACTTTACAAAGTTCGGTTTTGCCAACACCGGTTGGTCCGAGAAAGAGGAAACTTCCTATCGGGCGGTTCGGTGATTTTAATCCTGCTCTTGCGCGACGTATAGAGCGCGTGAGTTTTGAGACTGCTTCATCCTGACCGATAATCTGACCTTTTAGTGCGTCTTCCATCTTAATAATTTTATCGGTTTCAGTCTGAGCTACTCTGTTAACGGGAATTCCGGTCATCATCGCGACAACGGTAGCAATATCATCTTCAGTTACATCATAGACAATGTCTTTTGAATTTATATCCCACTCTTTTTTAGCGAGTTCCAAATCAAATTGCAGTTTCCGCTCTTTGTCACGGAGTTTAGCTGCTTCTTCGTAGTCTTGACGTTTTACAACACTTGCTTTTTCCAGACGGACAGCATCAATCTCGTTTTCAAGAACAATAATATCATCAGGAACTTTAAAATTGCCCATGTGAACTCTTGAACCTGCCTCATCCAGCACATCTATGGCTTTATCAGGAAGATGCCTGTCAGTTATATACCGGTTACTGAGTTTCACCGCGGATTCAATTGAGTCATCTGAATACTTAACATGATGATGCTCTTCATATTTAAATTTTATATTATTTAAAATCTGAATCGTTTCTTCATAACTCGGCGGGTCAACCATTACTTTCTGGAATCTGCGGTCAAGCGCTCCATCGGTTTCTATATATTTCCGGTATTCATCAAGTGTGGTTGCGCCAATGCACTGTATATCACCTCTTGCAAGAGCAGGTTTAAACATGTTGGAGGCATCAAGTGAACCTGACGCGCCTCCCGCCCCGACAATCGTATGAAGCTCATCAATAAAAAGAATAATATCCTTCGCCTTTTCAAGTTCATTCATCAGAGCTTTCATCCGCTCCTCAAACTGTCCTCGATATTTTGTTCCGGCAACAAGACCCGCCAAATCGAGTGTTACTACTCTTTTATCCTGTAGAATTCTTGGCACTTTCTTCTGGATAATCCGAATTGCTAAACCTTCAGCAATCGCGGTTTTTCCGACACCTGGCTCACCTATCAGTACAGGATTATTCTTTTTTCTGCGACTAAGTATCTGGGCAACTCTTTCAATCTCCTTCTCACGACCAACAACCGGGTCGAGTTTATCGTCTATTGCCAATTTCGTCAAATCTCTGCCGAAATTATCCAGGACAGGGGTTTTAGTTTTATCTTGCTTCTTATCGGGTTGATTTTGAGGAGGAGCAGTGCCGCGACCTGGTTCTTTGGGCTCCCTGCCTGAAAGCAAACTACTAAGCTCGTTACGGGCAGAATCGTAATTGATGCTGAATTGAACCAGTATTTGGGTTGCCAGGTTATCCTCGTCCCTGAGGAGTGAGAGTAATAGATGTTCGGTGCCAATAACATCAGCTTTGTAGATTTTTGCCTCAATCTGGGTGATTTTGAGGACTTTTTCCGCTTGTTTTGTCAGAGGAATATTGCCTAAAGTGAGTGTACCGCCGCTGGTTCTTACTGACTCTTCAACTGCTTTCTTGAGTCTGAGAAGATCGCAGTCAAGGTTTTTAAGGATTCTAATAGCCACACCCTGCCCCTCACGGATGAGCCCGAGAAGGAGGTGTTCAGTTCCAATATAATCGTGTCCGAGCCGTAATGCCTCTTCCCTGCTGAGCCGAATTACATCCTGTAATCTGTCAGAGAAATTGCCTTCCATGTATTCTTTTTCCTGTTCTTAGAGTAAAATCTGCTAATATAAAATCTTGATTCTGTGGTAAAAATATATCAAAAACTCTTGCCAATCAAGTGACTAAAATTGAATGTACAAAAGATTTGCATATTACCATACATATTCTATTAGTAAAACCACTTCCGTTTGATTAAATTTGTGCCATTCACAAAAGGAGTTGTTTATGGACATCACTGAATTTGCAGCCGAATTTTCGTTAGTCGCGATAGTTCTGCTTGTATTTCTAATCATATTATTTTTCTATTTCGTTCCCGTCGGGTTGTATATCACGGCATTTTTCTCCGGAGTAAAGGTAAAAATTGCGCGTGACCTTATCGGAATGCGCTTTCGTAAGGTTCCGCCTCACGTAATCGTCCGGGCAAAAATTACCGCAACCAAAGCCGGTATTGACCTCGATATAGGCAAACTGGAAGCCCACTATATGGCGGGCGGAAATGTGGATAAAGTTGTAAATGCCCTCATTTCAGCCGATAAAGCCAATATCGCACTTTCCTTTGAACGCGCTACCGCAATTGACCTTGCGGGAAGAGATGTTCTGGAAGCCGTTAAAATGTCCGTTCTTCCGAGGGTGGTCGAAACCCCGCTGGTTGCAGCTATGGCAAAAGACGGAATTCAGCTTAAAGCAGTTGCCCGTATTACCCTCAGAGCCAATATTGAGCGTTTGGTGGGCGGTGCCGGTGAAGCTACAATCCTTGCCCGTGTGGGTGAAGGTATTGTATCCACCATCGGTTCGAGCGACAGCCATAAACACGTTCTTGAAAACCCTGATTCAATCTCGAAAGTCGTCCTTGGTAAAGGATTAGACGCAGGAACTGCCTTCGAGATTCTTTCAATTGACATTGCAGATGTGGATGTCGGTGAAAATATCGGTGCAAAACTGCAGACTGACCAGGCGGAAGCTGATCTGAAAATAGCCCGTGCCCGTGCTGAAGAAAGAAGAGCCGCTGCAGTTGCCCTTGATCAGGAAATGGTGGCTGAAGTTTCAAGACAGCGTGCTAAAGTTATTGAGGCAGAGGCCGAAATTCCAAGAGCCATTGCTGATGCTTTCAAATCAGGCAATCTTGGTATAATGGACTATTATAACCTCCGTAACGTCCAGGCAGATACCCAAATGAGAGAAGCCATCGCAAAACCGGAAGAGAGAAAAGGTAAAGAATAATGGATGACATTATTCAATACCTGATTTACGGCCTCATTTTCTACTACTTCTTTCTTGGAGGTAAGAAAAAGAAGCCCGCTGATAAGCGCCCGGAAGAACAAGGGCTTCCCCGCCGGCAGACCTCGAATAGTGATCAGGAAATTGAATATCGTTCTGAACCGGTCCCATCATCACAGACCGGTTCAGATGATATTCTTAAAGAGGTTGAAAAGATTCTTGGACTACCTCCAAGGCCTGAAACCACCAGAGGTGAAATTCCGGAAATAAGAAAAAAACCGGCTGAACCCCTGATTAAACCTCCCGCAAAAGTTTTCCGTCAGGAAGACTTTGTTATCAGGAAAGAACAGGTTATAGATCCGGTTAAAGCAGCAAGTCATCGTGAGAATGACCCAAGTGCACCTTTTGTGCATAAAATTCTTACTTATGACTATGATGTTCTGCCTAATCGTGGTGAAACAGGTGTACCATTTCACTTTGCAAAGGATTTAAGGGAGAACCTGAAGAAGAAAAAAAATCTTCAGGAAATGTTCATCTTCTCTGAAATCATAAACCGTCCCGGCAGGCACCGCAGATTTCGTTGAAGAAATATACCCTTAAAAGGATATCCGGTCAGACGGGCTCCATCAGCCAGAAGCTTGATGAAGCCCGTTTTACTATAAACTATAAAAACCTACTAAACCCGGCTCAATTTGAAGCCGCTTCTGCTCTTGATGGTCCTCACCTTATTATTGCCGGAGCCGGTACAGGTAAAACCCGGACTTTAGTTTATCGCTTAGCCCGCCTTATTGAGTCTGGCTATGACCCTAAAAGCATTCTCCTGCTCACTTTCACCAGAAAATCAGCTAAAGAGATGCTCACCCGCGCTACTCAGCTTTTAGACCATAGATGCTCTCACGTAAATGGCGGAACGTTCCATTCATTTGCTAATCTGCTGATGAGAAAATACGCCGTTGCAATGGGCATAAAAAGCAATTTTACTATTCTTGATCAGGGTGACAGCGAAGATGTTATCAATCTCCTCAGAACGCAAGCCGGCGTAATTTCAAAAGATAAACGCTTTCCAAACAAATCAACAATTTTCAGGATATTAAGTCTTGCACTCAATACCTATAAATCGGTTGATCAGATTATCATTGAAGAGTTCCCCCATTTCATAAACGAGCTTGATAAGATTATGACCATTGGGGGTAAATACACGGAATATAAAAGGCAAAACAATCTGTTTGATTATGATGACCTTCTGATCTTCACGAAAGATTTTCTTCTTTCCGGCTCCCCTGCCTCATTGGCATTTCTGAATACTCTGAACTTTGTAATGATTGATGAATATCAGGATACTAATAAACTCCAGGCGGAACTGGTGCGCGGGCTTACTTCCCTTAAAAAAAATATTATGGTAGTGGGTGACGATGCACAGTCAATATATTCATTCCGCGGCGCAAATTTTCAGAATATTATGGAATTCCCGGAACAGTATCCGGGTACAAAACTAATTTTACTTGAAGAAAACTACCGCAGCACACAAAATATCCTGAACTTTGCAAATCGTATATACGAAGGAGCTTCAGAAAAATTCGATAAAGAACTGTTCACCCGCAGAACCGGAGGAAGCTCTCCGCTAATTGTTGCAGCAATTAATGATAAAATGCAGTCGCACTTTATCGTTGACCAGATACTTGAACTTCGCGAACAGGGAGTTTCGCTTAATGATATTGCCGTGCTTTTCCGCTCATCGTACTTTTCATTTGACCTTGAGCTTGAGCTTACCAAAGCCAATATCTCCTATGTAAAATTCGGAGGGATGAAATTTGTTGAGACTGCCCATATAAAGGATGTACTCGCATTCCTGAGAATAAGCGTTAACCCCACAGATTTTGTAAGCTGGTACCGCATATTACTTTTACATGAAGGAATCGGTCCCCGCTCGGCTGAAAAAATAATCGCAGAGTTAAACAGCGGTACACTAAATATTGAGCGTGAACCTGAACGTCAACAGATGAGGCATGGTGATACTATCTATAACCTGCTGCAGATGTTCTTCAAACTTATTCGCACACAGAAGTCTCCTGAGCAAAAGGTTGACCATATTCTTCAGTACTACTATCCTTTATTTAAAGCTAAGTACGATGATTACAACAAGCGGTTAAAGGACCTTGAGTTCCTTACTAATATGGCTTCACAATATCAGTCCCCCGAATCTTTTCTCAGTGACCTTGCCATAGAACCCCCTGTTGATAGTGTTACGGATATGGGTGATGAAGACAAAAATGATGAATATCTTACCCTTTCAACCATACATTCAGCTAAGGGGCTTGAGTGGCATTCTGTTTTTGTAATTCATGTGCTTGATGGTCATTTCCCCTCTTCACGAAATGGCGAAAAACTGGAAGCTCTTGATGAGGAACGCAGGTTATTATATGTTGCGGTAACCAGAGCGAAAAATAATCTCTATCTCACCTATCCGATGAATATCTATGACAGGGAGTCAGGAACAACTTTATCAAAACCGTCACGATTCCTGGATACAATAACCCCAGACCTTGCCGAAGGATATCTTGTTGACGGGACTGCACTGCTGGAATGAAGCCCTGAAACATTTACAGATTCCATAACCCCGCTTTTAAACAACAAAAAAAGGCCGCCTCATTTCTGAGGCGGCCTTTTTTGTTTTAAGTATTCAGATGATTACTTTAGGAACATCATCTTCTTAGTTGCAGAGAACTCACCTGCTTCCAGTTTATAGATATACAGACCGGTTGAAAGTTTTGTAGCATCAAAATTAACAACGTGGTTTCCTGCTTTCAGGGAACCGTTAATAATGGTTGCAACTTTTTCACCGAGTACGCTATAAACACTAAGCGTTACGTTTGCATCTTTCGGAAGAGCAAACTTAATGGTGGTCGAAGGGTTGAACGGATTCGGATAGTTCTGAGCAAGCTCAAATACACCCGGAATCTCAACATTAACTTCAACTTCTGTTGAATAGCTGAATGTTCCGTCAAAATCAATCTGTTTCAGACGGTAGGTATATACACCAGGGGTTACATCCTTGTCGGTATAAGTATATCTGCTTAATTCAGCAGTATTGCCTTTACCTTCAACGAATGAAACTGAGGTGAATGACTCACCTGCTGCTTTTCTTTCAATGCTGAAGCCGCTGTTGTTTACTTCTGAAGCGGTTGACCAGTTCAGAACAACATCGCTGCCCGAAATAGCTGCTGCAAATGAGGTAAGTTCAACAGGAACTTCCGCGGTTGTGTGATAGAGACCGAAACCGTTGTTTGTACCAAGTACAAATATATCAACAGTTCCGTCAGGATTGCGTCTTACTTCAAGATCACCGGTTCCGCCAGTGTTTGAATTGTTACCCATTGAAGGAGTAATTCCATAGGTAAAGGCATTTGCGAAATCAGCATTTGGAACGCCAACAACACGGCCGTTTTCATTTCCAGCGCCATACTGATAGGTAGCAAAGTATTCAACATCTGCTTTTGAACCAACATAACGGATTGCGTTAGTACCGGTAGCAACTACCGTTCCAGGCACTGTTCCGAGTAAGGTACCATCTGCAGCGTATCTCTTAGCACTGTTTCCACCGGAATTCCAGTAGAAGCCACCGCCGGGGATAGGGCCGACTGCCGCAGAACCACCTGCTGCACCATCAGAAAGTGTAATTGAATCAGGTAAAGCATTAAATGCTCCGCCGGTCATTTTCCAGATATATACTTTTCCTATACCTGCGGTTGCGCTTGCAGCCCAGATTTCAGCAGTGTTAGCTGAGAAATCACCAACAACGGTAATCTTGTCGCCAAGTCTTACCAGTTGTGCAGGAGCATAATCTACAACTTTTACCGGAGCAGTTGCTTCATCATTCCACATATATACGCGGAAGGTATCCAAAGCAGTTACTTTAAGGTTAGCTGCAATTATTTTGCCGTCCATGGTAACACCTGCATCGTTCAGAGGGAAAGTACCTCCGGCAATACCGGTAACATCCAGGATACCTGCATCATTACCCGTGATTGCATTGACAACTCTTACATTGAGTCCGCCGTTACGGCTTACAACATAAAGTCTCTGGTTTCCGCCAACAACACCATACCCAAGACCACGCTCGGTGCTGGCACTTGGTGAGAACCATGAAGGGAGATTATTCTTGTATTTTGACTTCTCCCAGGAAGTGGTCAGAGCTGGTAACTGCCAAGCCACACCAACAGAGCGAACAAACCATGCTCTTTCAGTTGTAACAATAAGCGGAACCCAGGTCTTGCCGGTATCTTGTGAAAGGAAACTTCTTCCCGGAGTAGTCAGAGGTGAGTTATGAGCACCTAACGGGAACTGAATTTCCGAGTTAAACATTAAAGATATCCAGTAGTCAGTTCCTGCCTGGAAGCCCGGAGCATCATCACCCAATGGAAGTGTTACATAAGCACCGCCGGTTGAGAGATAGTTATCTCCGCCGTATTTCTTTACATAAAGAAGCGGACCAGGAGCTGAGGTTGTTGCACCAGGACCCCAGATTCCGACCATTACTGAGTCAGAGCTGGCTTCGGTTCTGTAATATGCATCAACGTTTGTAAGTTTCACATCTGCCTGTGCGGTAAACCTTACTGCACCCCAAAGTGAAATGTTATTCGTGCTGAATCCGATAAAGGTATTCGGCAGATTCTGACCATTGTCATATCTGTTTCTGATAGTTGAATCAGGATAAACGAGGGTCTTATGGTTTGCACCGGCGTTATTAAACGAATTGATCGTATCACCGGCTGCTGTTATAGCAACAACAGTTGAAACGGTTCCTCTGTTAAGAACAGAAGCACCAATATTAACAGTATCAACGTAACCGGCAGCAACACCAGGACGTTCAACAGGAGCACCAGGCACACCTGCAATGCTGTAGTTTAAGGTGAAAGGTACTGTTGATAAACCAGCATTTACTATATATGCATCAAGTGAAACTGGAATGTTTGCCTGAACATTAAACGGAGTTGGACCCTGTCCTACAACCTGTAAACCGTTATCTGTAAAAGTATTATTACCATAGATAATGTTTGTACTGTTCAGAAGACCTGAAGCAACTCCGGTTCCAATCGATGAAGGATTAACCGCGAGTTCTTCTTCCCCTTTCACTAAGCCATTTACTGCCTCTGAAGGGAATGTCGGGATTGCATTTAGCTGTTTAACTTCAGCTACTGCATAATCTACAGGTGGTACTTCAACGATTGCAACATCGTCCAAGAATAAATACCACATATCAGCAAGACTATATGCCTGGAATCCGATGAAGTAATTACCACTCATAGGTACCTGGAATGTAGCAAAACTCATTTGATAGGTAGTATTTATAATACTTGGAAGATCGGCAAGTACTGTATATAAACTATCAGGTATCGGAGCTGATCCGATAGCTACTTTGAGTTTTTCAGCATAGGAAGCACTTTGTGCTTTATAGTAAAAAACAACTCTGTAAGTTTTACCTGCTTGAAGTGTTGTTGAAGGAGCAATGAGCCAGTCGTTACCAGGGAGGGTTCCGCTGTAGTTGTAACGTGCACTGTTAGCGCCTGAATTTGGTGAGCTATTGCTCTTAATCCAGGTGGTGCCGCCGTTAACGTCAACAAGCGCCCATCCTGTCGGCGGGAAGTCACCTTCAAAACCTTCACTATACGGAAGAGTACTTACCGTAAAAGGAGTAACAGTCAGAACACCGGAAACATTTGTAGTTCCGTCCCAGAATCCGCCGCCTCCGGAGTTAAAACCACCATAGGTGTATGGACCATTCTGTAACTGCCATCTGCTTGCATAATAATATGTTCCGGGTGCAAGTCCAGATCCGATATCTGCTTTGTACTCATCATTATTACCTTGCTGAGCATTATAAACTGCAGGTATCCAGGTAGTCCATGTATTCGGGTTGGTATTTGCATTTGAAACACCAATCCATACTGTTATAGTAGAATCAGGGCCCGGGTTTGGGGTTACATTATTTTCCCAACCCTGAGTATATATTGTTTCTGTGCTGCCGGCAACAATGTTAGCTGTGGCAGGCCACTGTAAGTTATGCCAATCCATGGTTATCTGTGGCACTTCTTCGATGATGATGTCATCAAGTCCTGTTCCGTATGCACTAAAACTTGCATTGGTCATATCACGCCAGCGCAACAGTCTTCCGTTACCCGCAAAACCAGATAAGTCAAAAACTGCCTCAACATAAGCAGATTGAACAGATGCAGCAGCAAGGAAACCAAGGGTTGTCCATGTTGCACCATTATCAGTGCTCACCTCGAAGAATGTTGTATCATGACCGACAATAAATGGCGCCTCATAAAGGAAAATGTTTCCTTCATCATCAATTTTTTCTACAGGCGCCGGGCGTCCTGCTGTAATATCATCATCCTTCCACCAGAAAGTAATCTTTGCATTTGCAGGAAGATTAATCGCAGGGGTCTGAAGAATTGCGCCGTTTGTACCTGCACTATGATTATAAGCTACTCTTGCAGCATAAGGAAGCGAATTTGCTTCAGTTCCTCTGCCCCAGAAGTTTCCAGGATTAAGCCATCCGGGAGGGGGTACAACGCCACCGGTACTGTCAAAATTCTGTACATAAGGGAATGTGGTAATAGTGAAATCAACTCCTGAGCCATTAAGTTCGAGAGTATCAACACTTCCGGTTGCATTGTGGCTCACAACAACGAATGCTGATTTTGCACCGGTATCAGCAGGAGCAAACGCAACGGAGAAGTTTATGCTCTGACCAGCAAGCACAGTTGCCGGGTAAGTGTTATTATCGGTTTTGCTGAATGATGCAGCGTTTGCCCCGCCTAATGTAGCTGAGCTTACGATAAGATCTCCGGCACCGTTGTTAGTGACGGTGAATACCTGCGCGGCTGAAGTAGTGCCAATCTGAAGCGCACCAAAATCTTTGAATTCAGGCGCTACAGAATAAACCGGGTTAAGCGGAACTTCTGATACCTTAAAATCATCAATAAACGCGTCATTATCAGCGTTAGAAACGGTTGATGAGGCATAGAAACCCACACGAATGACGCCTGTATATCCGGCAAGTGATACTTTTTCGGCCTGTCCGGTATTTGAGATGACACTTGATGAATTATATAATTTGATGATATTAGCAGGTGACCATGTAACACCATTGTCAGTTGAAATAACAACTGCAAGTGTATCATCCACCCCTAACGATACAGCGTTGGTGCCTCCGAAATTAGTTAAAGCAAGATTATATTCAATCTGCTTTACCGGACTGTTTGAACCAAGATCAATAGCAGGTGAAACCAATAAGTGTCTCACTGAGGTGCCATAGATATTAACTCTGGCCGCACGGTCAACAGGCGATAAGACGTTACCAAAATCATCAGGTACCCATGTTGCGCTTACAAAAGCCATCGGGTTCCCATTCAGATATCCTGTCAATCTTGACCAGCCACCCGGTATCCAGGCATCTTCGAAATCCTGGGTTGACGTTAAATTAAAATTAACGGATGCCAATGCGGGATCAAAGGTATAAGCGCCAACTCCGTTATTCGTAGAAAAAGCTACTACAGTAAAGGTACCGTTTCCGTTATCTCGAACAGAAACGTCTCCACTCGCATTAGTATTAGCATTAGTACCTAAACGTGAGGTCTGAGCCACCGGTACCGCAACCGAGTCATTTACTAATTCAAGTATTCTAACTCTTTCATAAAATGAAGTTGTTGTGCCAATAGCAGTCGCATTGCCATTATGATAGACAGCCAGAAATTTGCGTGTGCCTGATTCGAAATAGCGAACCGCATTACCGTTGGTCGGGGCGAAATCAGCATGGACAACCGAATAGAGAGAGTTGTCAGCTTTAATTCTGCGAAGGTTTTGACCGCCTCCTTTTACCCAATAACCGTCTAAGCCATTATTAATCGGTGCAACTGAGCCGGCTGTTCCCGAACTAAGTCCTGTAATAACTAATTCCTGAGCAGAAAAAGTTGCTCCGTTATCGGTTGTGGTAAACTTGACAATTTTGTTATTCGATGCTGCAGCCGCATAAATTGCGATTGAGTTATCGGCTGTGGAACCGACTACAGTAAATTTATCACCTAAGCGATAACTACCTGTTTCATAAGTTAAAGCTACAACAGGGTCAGCAGACTCACTTATCCATTTGTAAATTTTAAATGGGGTGGTTGCCGATGAGGCAGTAACAAGATTGCTTCCGAAGATTACACCGTCTGAAGAGACTTCAAGATCGGTCAGCGTAAGCGTTCCGCCGGTTATGCCGTTACCGGATAAAACTCCGACTGAGTCTCCGGTGAGCGCATTAAGGATAATTCCTTTAGCACCGTCGGTAACCGTTGCCACGTAAACCCGCGGATTACTGTTAACTACTCCATACCCAATACCACGCTCATTATTTGCGGTTCCGATATAGGATGGGAGAGTTGAGGTTAATTGTGATTTTTCCCATAAGGGTGTCACCTGTGAACTTATATTTACCGACAGCAACGCTATCAGAAATATCAGTATCAGACTCCAGCCTCCTGAGAAACGACTCGTATGTGAGTGCATTTTTCCTCCGAGAAATAAATGAATAGATTGAATGTAAAAGTTAAAACATTGTAACAATATTTGCAAGTAATACCGGATCAAAAAATCTTTTTATAGTGAATTCCGGGTGGATTGCATATAATAGTGTATAATTCTTCCATTGTCATCTAAACGGCTGCATATACTCCAGAAGGAGAAAAATATCTGAAGAACCTGGTTCTATCTGTTTCATTTTTTTGTGAAATTTTGTACATTTGATATTAAATTAAAAAAAATTGTCCTGTGGTGTAACTGGCAACACGTCTGACTCTGGATCAGAAGAGTCTAGGTTCGACCCCTAGCAGGACAGCTCCCAGCCCCGGCTTTTGTCGGGGTTCTTTGTTTTAAAGCTCAATTTTCACTCGATTTAGGTGTTTTTCGGCATTAAAACTTGGCTATTTTTGTGGTATTAAACCCGGTTCATTTTGCATTATTTAAGACTATTTTTCACTTTTCTACTGTTTTTTTCCTCCTTCATTGTCCGGGGGCAGAAGATAGAGCAGGCAGCTCAGTTGCGTCTGAGTTTCACCCCACTGATTTTTACACAAGATCAGAGTGGTAATTTTTACCTGATAGATAAAAATTCATTTGAAATAGTCTTGATCAGTCCGCTTGGCGCGGAAGAAAAGAGAACCGGTGGCAGCGGGTTTGGTTCCTCAGAATTTATTGATCCGGCTGAAATTCTCTGGCGTGGTAATTATCTTTACATTCTTGACAGGGGGTCAAAATCGGTAAAAGTATTTGACCGGCTTCTTAATTTCAGAGGGGAGCAGAAATTGGGAAATGTTTTTTCGGCTTCACAAATCTCCGACCCGGCTTCCCTGACGGTCAACTCATTTGGTGAGATATTTATTACAGACCGGCTGAGCCATACAATTCTTGCGGCTGATCAGTCTTTCAGGGAGCGGACTGACGTTTTTTTTATTGAGAATATGCCGGGTAAAAAGATGAGATTTCCCCTGAAAATTATTTCGGAGAAAGACCATATTGCAGTGAGAGATTCGGCAGGGCTTTTTATTTTTGACCGGTTTTTGAATTACCGGACATATATTGAGTTAAAAAAAACTGAATCACTGGCAGGTATTTCCGGTAACTTCCTTTTTATGATTGAACAAAACACCGTTATTCTTCGCGAAATCTCACAACCAGCATTAGTGCACTTTAGCTATCCAATTCCTGATATGCAGAATGAATTACTCCTTTCCCCTGTTGTAATCAATAAGCGCCTGATGTATATAGCAGGTAATTCGTTAACGATGATTAAAACAGATACAATACTTAATGAGCAATAGTTTACAAAGACTTCTTACACCGGCAATGGTGGTCGGTTTTGGTCTGGCAGCGCTGCTGAGCGCCTCGATCATGCAAATCTTTTTTATCATTCTCGTACCCGCTGCCGGATTCCTTGCCTCCAAGTTTGAATTCCGTCTTCATCCCGAACGGGGCGAGCGTCCCTTTATATCTTCAATAAAAACCGGAGTTGCAGCCGGACTCTTTGCCGCGTTTTTTATGACGATTATTGAAGTAGTGGTGACCATGCTCTTTAAAACAAATAATTTCGTGGCAATGATGCCTGAGGCCATGAAGATAATCAGAGGACTGGGGCTTCCGGAGGCAGATCAGTCTGCTGCCCTGCTCAACAGTCTGATGGAGGATATTCAAAAAGATGGGTTTTCGGGGGTCTATACTTTTATTTATTTCATCAGCAATTCTTTAAGCAATGCAGTCTTCTGTATAGCAGGAAGTCTTTTATTTGCGTTTATGTATAAAAGAGATATGCAAAATCAATGATAACAGCATTCATATTTTTTGCTCACCTGTTTTTTATCCTGATTATCTTTACGAAGAAATGGCAGGATGAAAATTTAACGAACGCATTCTTAAATGCCGGCCTGATTTCTATATTGTTTACTGTGGGCTGGTCAATGGCAGGAATTCCGACAAAGTATCTTATTAAGCCGGAAGGTTTCGGTGTGTATTATGACAGAGATGCTATTACGTTAACTCTGCTGACTGTTGCCGAGTACTTTTTTTATAAAATGTACTACCCGGAGTATTTTAAGAAAGCTATTGCAACCGGTACGGAAAAGTAATAACTGCCGTTTGTACAACCTGATTTTGCTTTGAAGGAAGGGGTTCAAATCTCCATTGTCGTAATGATGTGAGTGCTGCGTTTTCAAGCCGGGTATCAGCTTTAACCAACAGAAATACACTGCCAACCGTCCCATCCGGCAGTATGGTAAACCTGATTCTTATATCAATATTTTTGTTTACCCCTTCAGGATAAGCCGGCAGGATAAAGCTGTATATCTTCCTTTGCCCCATGCCACCCCAGTCAATATCGTAACCGGTTGAGCCGCTGTCTGAGGTTTGGTTAGTATTGCTCTGATTATTATTCGTATTTTTATTTACTTCCGGTTTTTTTTCGGCTTCTTTTTTAACCGACGGATCTTCAGGGTTCTCACCCGCCTTGGGCAGATTTACATCATCGTTTTTTTCCAGTTCAGAATTTTGTTTCACTTCTTCGGGATTTTCATTCTGCTGCCCGGGCACTCCGCTGAACATTGAAGAACCACTGCCCCCAAAGCCAATTTCAATAAATTCCTGAATTTCTGTCTGAGGTTCTATTCTGTAAAAGAATAAAAAAAGAAACAGGAGAAAGTGGAAAAACAATGAAATGGTAACTGAGCGTTGGCGCTCTTCAGCACGGGTAGCCATAAATCAGTTAAGACGGTCTTTTTCAGTTTCGATAATAAATTTATCAATACCTGCTGAACGTGCCGCATCAATTACTTTGATTACCATTTCAATAGGTACGGTTTTATCAGCTCTGATAATCAGATTATTTTCTTTATCAGACTGTTTTAGAATCGAAAACTTCATCGGCAGTTCACTCAGAGCTGTTACTTCCGTCCCTATATATACAGTTCCGTCATTGGTAATAGTAACCGAAAGGTTAGAGGTAGTCAGCGGTTCATTGCTTTTTGAGCCCGGCAGTTTTACTTTAACCCCGGTTTGCATTACGAACTGCGAAGACAGCAAAAAGAAGATCAGCAACAGCATCACAATATCCGTCAATGAAGAAAAATTAAATGATGCCAGTGGTTTATTTTCAGTGCTGAACCTCATGACTATATTTCCATCTCAAGTTCATCCTGATCAGGGGGCAGTTCTTTTCCCGTAAGAGCTTCTTCAAGACTGTCAAGCACGTCTGTTGAAATTACTTCCATATCATTGACCAGTTTGGTAATCTTTGCAAGAAAATAGTTATACATTATCAGAGCGATTATACCTACTCCAAGACCAAAAGCAGTTGTAAGAAGCGCTTCCCAGATTCCGGCAGCAAGATCACTTGGACTTGCTGAACCTTGTAAATCCTGTATTTTCATAAATGCCCCGATCATTCCCGTAACAGTTCCCAGAAATCCTAACAAAGGCGCAACACCGGAAATAGTTGCAAGCACACTCAGACCTTTTTCAAGCTTGGTAACTTCCTGTTTCCCCGCGGCTTCAATAGCTTCTTTAACGCGGGCATGACCAAAGCGCACCTTACGCAGTCCCTTTCTGATCATATTCGAAGCCGGAGTTTTTTCTGCCATACAAAACTGAATTGCGCCGTCTATATCTTTCTTTTTTACCATCGAGCGAATTGCGGCCAAAAATTTAGGTGCGTTCAGCCGCGCTTTGCGGATAACAAGATAGCGGTCAATGGAGATTGCCACTCCGATCACAGATGAGATCAGGATTGGCCACATGATGAACCCGCCTTGAAAGAACATGTCAAGTAAACTCATTCGTTTTCCTTATTTACTTTAATTTATTTGAATATTCTTCAGCTTCCTGAAGTGTCTTAAATTCTCCTACCCTCACTCGGTACCATTTTCCCCTGCCCGGTATTACCGCAGATTGAACATACGCCGGATACCCAAGCCGTGTTAATCTTGCCACCTCACGATCTGCTACATTTTTTTCCCTCCAGCTTGAAACCTGCACTGTATAAATATCCCCTTCACGGAAAATATTACCCTTCACCAATTCTGAGCCGGAGGAAGATTTCTCAGGGTTTTGACTGATAACAGGCACTTTCTGTTCCGTTGAGACAGGTGGTTTCTGTTCTGAAGCAACCGGTTTTGTAACCGGTGTAATAACTTTATTTGAATCTTTTTTGATGGTCACTATTGAATCGCTTTTGATGCTTGTAACCGAAAGCTGAGGTACCGGAGTATATCCGGCGCTGTCAACTCCGAGCATCGGAAGATCAGCCGGGTTGAGGGCTTTTTTATAGGGATAAGTCACCGGAATGTTATAATCTCTTTCAATGACTGTTGCCACGATAGGCGGAAGTTCGAATCCGGTTTTTTTCGGAAGATATTCAGCGACAAATGCAGGAACTCCGAAACGATGTATATATAATGTAATTCCTACTCCGGTTATAAACATCAGTGAAAGAAGCGTCCAGATAATCGGCTTTTTCTTTTTTACGAGCTTAGGAAGCTGGATTTTGATTAGCGACCGAGGGTCAAACCCTGAATAGTTATCTTCTTTATGCTGCTTTGGTTTGAGATTGATAATATCAGCAAGTTCTCCGGCTCCATTATCGTCACCTTCACCTTCAGATTCCAGACGTTTCCGTAAACTGTACTCATTTTCAAGATAGGCCTTTTCCTCAGCTTCTCTTGCCTTTCTCCGCTCTTCTCTCCGTTCTTCTTCCTTTTTCTCAATTGGATCAGGAATTGCGAAAAGAAAACTCTCTGCAATTGATTTCTTAAAAAGTGAATCAAGATCATTCTGCGGAGTAAAGGAAGTAGGGTCCGGCGGAAGAAAAATCTCCTTATGATTAGATGTTTCTTCATCTTCAAGTTCAGAGAGGTCTATCTGCAGCTCTCTGGTGCGGGAGGAAACAGGAATATAATCTTTTTCGTTTTGAATAACATCCAGATTAGTGCGGGCTAAGTCATCAAAACTGATTTCATCTGACCGCCTCGGTGGCTCTTCCCCGCCAAAATTCCAATCAGAAAAACCTGCATCCTGTAGAATATCTTCGCTTTCAACCTCTTTTTTCCACTCGCCGCCAAATTCCCAGTCCATTGATTCATCTTGTTCTTCGCTCTCTGTTACCGGTGTCTCAATAGCGCTCCAAATATCTTTTTCAGTTTCACTCTTGTGAATAATTTCCTTAAGATCAGAAACTGAAAGATATGACGCGATTGTATTGATACCAATAATGGTACCGGTGCTAAAAAGCTCTGATGCTTTCTGATATAACAGTTCCCTGCTCTGGCTCCCATTCAGAAGTAGAAATGCTTCATTATCCCCCGCGGTTTCAAACGGTATAACAGGTTTATCAAAACTGAGATTTAACAGGTTATCAGCTTTTATTTCAACTGCTGTTTCTGCAGCAGGAAGGTCAAACAAATGTCTTGAGGAGGTGAATGGTTCTTTCCCCTCAAAAAGAATTGCTTCAACGTAGTTACTTACATTTAAACGACCTGATATATTAACATGCACCGGTCTGAATTCGCCGATTTCGTTAATAAAAAAAGATTTTCCGCCTTCAACATGCTCCCGTATATATTCAAGAAAAATCTCCATGAAATCAACCGCCTGATAGACAGGGATGCCTGCTTTAAGAGCAATATTCCTGATTAACTCGGATTTATTCATGTGTATTGCATTAAAATTTCATCTCAAAGCCAATACGGTAATCAGCGGGTCTGCCCGGGTAGCCATCCCAATAATTATTACCCGCGTCAAGGAGATTATTCGCCTTCAGAGTCACAGAACTTCCCTCGGTAAGGAAACCAAGCTTGTACTCAAGGGTAAAGTTTAAATCCAGATAAGATTCTGTTTTATTAAGATTTGGAAGATTGGTGTAAGGTGCACTCAGGAAGTCTGCACCGGTTGTAATTCCCCAAGACTTGTTCAACTGTTTACCATAGACCAGATTTCCTTTTAAGGAAGGTACAAACGGAAGCGTTTTACTATTATCATCAGTAACGGAGTTAAGCTCTGCATGAGCATAGAGATAACCCATAGGTCCTTCATGAAACTTGAGGTCAATCCCCATACTCATTATCGAGGCATTCGCCGATGAAGTTCTGAAAGCTCCTGTGGAGGTATCTCTCAAGAAATAGTTCATATTCTCTGTTTTACCGGTTTTAATGAAAACTAACCCCTCAAAATAGTGTTTAAAACTGTATTTTGTCTCAAATCTGAGGTGATGTTTACGGTTTTCAAACAATTGACTCGAAGAATCGGGAATTAGATAAGGCACTTCAATGAGCAGAGGCATCAGCTTTGTCGGCTTCCAGCCGCTTTCATAACTTATGCTGATACCTAAAGGAGATGAAAGATTCAGCCCAAGTGAGCCGTCAAGCGAAATCCCGGAATTTTCACCTGCCTTAACAGGACCTCCTGCCACATTCAGTGAAAACGCACCCGGATTGGAATATGACAGACCGGGTGTAATCCGGTAATATACTTTGTCAAGATTATCCAAAGAAATTGATAAGATCTCAGCATCAGCAGAAAGCATGAATTTGGAGAATTTCATAAATCCGCCAAGACTCAATTCAGTACTGCTTAATTCTGATGAAAACTCTTTGATTGCTGCCGATGAAACTTCTCCGGAAAAATACATTCCCCCATTTCCGTTAAAAGATTTTCTGACCCCGGTATTCAATGAAAATAAATTCAAATCCCGTACCCGATAGGCAAAAGCATCTTTATAGAGTTTTCTATTGTCAGAATGAAATGCCGCTCCGGCTTCAATGATCATACTACTGAAAAATCCTGATTCAATATCAGTAGTGTAAACAGAATTGAGATTGAAGTTATAGGTATTTTCTCCGCTGTTGGGTTCAAAATCGCGTATATTCTTCATCCGGAGTGACGGAATGAGTTTAAAGGAGCCCAGAACTAAAGTATAGCTGCCAAAAAACTCCGGTACCGAAAGATTACCAAAGTGCATTGAAAACAAACCATGATAAACCTTAGCCGAGTCTTTTTTAAACGAAACAATTGATTCGGGTGTGCTTATCTCTCCGGAAGAGAACTCCTCCGCTTTATAGGGCGGATAAATAAATTCTTCGGAGAGGGCAGATATCACATCAGGTTTTATTTTTTTAGCCGGCGGAAAATTTATCTGATCTTTACCGGTAATAACAAAATCCGGCAATTCAACATTTGATTTCGGATCATCCTGTGCAACTACAAATGATGAAAAAAACAAAATACCGGCCAGGAGCGTTAACATAGTTTTCATTTTAGTTTCCTCAATTTTGTCTGCGCTTCCTTAGCATACTCGTCATCGGGATGTTTTGCCAGAACATTTTTATACATTTCCCTTGCTTTATTCTTATCACCGGACTTTGTATAAAGCTCACCCAGCCGTAAATAACTCTTTGTAACCCACTCATCATATAATGAAAAAATATTAGTCACTCTGACAAACGAAGTAATAGCATCGTTATTCTTTCCATCAGCGGTGTAAACAAGACCAAGAATATATTGTGCTTCAGCGGCAAGGTCATCATTTCTCTTGGACGCAACTTTTTGCAGCACTTCAGCGGCTTTTTTGTATCGTTTATTCTGTAATTCAAGTTTACCGAGTTCAATTTTTGACTTATCACCGAATAAATTATCAGCATAATAAACCGATGTTTCATCAAATAAATCATACGCTCCCCCGGCATCATTCATTACCAGAAGCAGTTTACCTTTTGTGTACATCAGCTCCGGATATCTTGGGCTCTTTGTAAAATTACCCAAAACTGAATTTATTACTTTCAGGGCTTCTCCGTTATTGTTATCCGCCTGATATAAAGATGCCAGTTCAATAACAGCAGAAACAGTTATTTCCGCGTTCGGAAATCTTTCAGCCAAAGCTCTGAATGTCTGCTTTGCTTCAAGAACCTTTCCGGTTGTCCGGTAACTTTTTGCTATCCAAAAAAATGCATCAGCGGTATGCTCTGATCCGGGGAACAGATCAATGAATTCATTGTAATAAGCTATTGCAGTTTCGTAATCGCCGTTTGTATAAAATATCTCTCCTTTTTTCAGGAACAATTCATCCGCAAAGGGGCTGGATTTATATTGTCTCGCATAGCGGTCTATGATCAGCGCTGCGCCTGTTAAGTCACCTTTGGCAATATAACAATATTGAATACCATTAATAGCATCGAACAAATAACTGCTCCCTGCGTGTGATGTGACTATCCTGCTATAATAAGCAATAGATGAATCGTAGCTCCCCAGATTGAAATAGGAATCTCCAATTGAATACAGTATCATCGGAATTAAACGTGAACGCGGCATAGTGTTAATCATAAGGAGATACTTATCAATCGCTGCATTATAATTCGCCTGTTGAAAGTGAATCCAGCCGGCTAAATACAAAGCATTTTCACCATACTCACTTTTTGAGTAAAGTGCAGAGACCGAATTAAGCTCAGCAAGTGATTCCTTAATCTTTCCGGCTTTATAGTATGCTAATGCAAGCTGATAACTTACATAATCAGCGCGGACTCCTTTACTCTTTTTAGAAAGAATATCACGATAGGTTCTTACCGCCGCATCATAATCCTTGACCGCGAAATAACTGTCACCCAGTCGGAGCAAGGCATCATCAGTTCTTTCATCATTCTTAAACAATTTCAAAAAATCAGAGAAATAGAAAGTTGCGTTTTTATAGTCGGCCTGATTATAATAGGTGTAGGCCTTGCCGTATAGTGCAAAAGAGCCAAACTGCTTATCTTCCGTGCTTATTCTGTTATAATATGATAATGCTTCTTTATACTGCTTCTGATTAAAAAGTGCTTCCGCCAGAAAGAAACTGACCTTTTCAAATTCAAAATTAGGATTATCTTCTTCAATCTTTTTCAGAATATCAGAAACTTCTTTATACTTCTCCTGATGGTAGGATGAAATTGCTTTTCCCAGACGTGCCCGGTAAAGGAGTGATACATCTTCCGGACTCATGCTGATAACAGAACCAAAATAATTATCAGCAAGCTGATATTTCTTGCGGTAAAGTTCAATTTCGCCAAGTAAGATGTAGGATTTGAGAGTAATGATTTTATCCTTACCAGTTACCGAGCCGACAAGAAATTTCACCGCCTGTTCATATTTTTTATCTGAGTATGAAATAAGACCAAGCTGATATTTTACTCCCTGAACCTTTTCAGAATTAGGAAACTTCAGAAGAAACTGCTCATATATCTTTAGCGCTTCATCAAGCAAACCGGTATTACGTTTTGCCTCCCCCTTCCAGAAGAAAGCTTCAATCCCCATACTGTCTTCTGTTTCGGAAACAGAATTAAAAAATTTGTATGCATCCGCAAATTTGTTTAACCTGAAATTTGTCCAGGCGAATGCATATCGCAAATCTCTGATGAATGATACGGAAGGAAATTTATTCTGAATATCAGCATATATTTTATACGCGCCCTCATAATCAGACGTATGATACATGGCATTAGCCAGCAGGTATAACGCTTCGGCTTGTTTTTCCGCGGTCATGGTTCCGATATTCGGATTTGACAGCTCTAAAATTGAAGCATCATAGTCCTTCAGTTTAAAATAACAATAACCAATTCGTATCTGGGCGGCAGCAAGCAAAGGACTATTACGATAAAACGAAATGAGCTCGTCATAATAAGTAACCGCTGATTTATAATCACCTTTTCTCTCATATACTCCGGCGAGTGAGTATATCGCATAATCAAGATATTTATTACCTGCTCGGCTGCTAATCGCGTTTTCCAGGTAGTTTATAGCTTCACTGAATTTTCCTTCGTGGACGTATGACTCCCCTATCCAGTATTGGGCTGACCCGGTAAATTCGCTTTCAGGAAACTCACTTATAAGCGCGTTATAGTTTTCGCGTGAGGCAGAATACAAACCCGCTTCAAAATAATGAAGACCCAGTTTGCTATATACCTGTTCTTTTAATGGTGAACGGGGATACTCTCTGACAAATTGTTCGAAATAATCAGAGGCCTCACTCTGGCTCCCAAGATAGTAGTTTGATTTAGCAAGAAAATAAAGTGCGGTTTCTCTATCCGGATGATCACGCGGAATGGTTTTTATATACTCTTTAAGAATTTGAACGGTTTGTCCGAATAATCCCTTATGATAAAAAAGTATTGCTTCCTTATAAGCAGAACCGGCCGGAAAGACGGAGCCGAGAAGAAGGATGATAAAAAGGATGACACCTGAAAACCTGAACATAAATCTCTGACGGTATTACTTAATTTCTAAAAAAAAACCCTCGCTGACGAGGGTTTTAATTCCTTACTTTAAGAGGGATATTTCGTACTCGGCGTTTTTCCTGTATGTTGCATCTGCCTTTGACTTGTTAAACGCATCCAATGCTTTCGTTTTGTCACCTTTATTTTTGTATGCTAAACCCATATAATAGTATGGACCGCCGGTGCTGATTTTAGATTTATATTTGATAGCACTTTCTGCAGCTTCAATGGCTTTATCATAATTAGCCATTTCATTATAAACCTGAGCTAAAAAAAGATAAGCAGCATCATAATTATTGAGGGTAGTGGCCTTGGTCAGATACTCAACAGCTTTATCATAATTGCCGTCGTTCATGTTGGATGAACCAAGTTTGGTATAGGAACTTGAAAGAGAAACCTTAACTTTTTCTTTCAAGGTAGCATTTTTAGAGAGACTTTCAACTTTTTCGAAGTTATCAATCGCCTTTTCATAATCGCCAAGCTGAAAATAAGCTGAACCAAGCGCATTAAAGGCAAGATCAAAATCCGATTTCAGTTTGAGACATTCATTGAGGGAGGCAATTGCATCCTGCACTTTGTTTGCCCGGCGGAGTGCAATTCCTTTCTGATAATAAATGCGGTAATCTTTTTCTTTTTCGAGCGCCTGATCAAAACTGGTGATGGCACCGTTGTAATCACCCGCTTTCATTTTATCATTACCTTCATTGTAAAGGCGCGCCGCATCCGGATTCATCTGCTGAGCAGACAGTGAGATGGTGAAAAAAACAGCAAAGACAGTGAAAAGGGAAGAAATATTCTTGAGCATCAGGAATCCTCAGATGAATTTAAGAATTGGTGCGGAAGACGGGACTTGAACCCGTACGAGTTGCCCCACACGCCCCTCAAACGTGCGCGTCTACCAGTTCCGCCACTTCCGCAAAACTTGAATTCGAAATTTACACTCATTTTCTCATATTTTCAAATAAAAATGAAGAAATTTTCGGCAGAACCTGCTTTTTATACGATCGTAACCCGGGAAAGTTCCCGGAATTATTTACCATTTTAGAGGTTTTTAAGCTCATCGCTTATTTCTGAATACTCCCTCTCAACCAGACCCCGGAAATAATTAATAACCCTTGCTCCCATCGCGCCATCCAGGGTCCGGTGATCAAACGCAAATACAATATCGATGTATTTCCTGTTAATTACTTCACTCCCCGATAATTCAGTGGTGTTTCTGGAATTGCCAATATAAATCGAAACTGTATGGAAAGGTATGCCATATCCCCAGAGACTCCCGTTCCCATACATAGAGATAGTGCTAAAACCTGATGTACCGAACAGCACCCTTGACAGCGAGGGACGCTTCTTAGCTAACCTGAAATATAATTTCCTGATCACACCTGGCAACCGTAAAAAGCCCATTTCAATCGCTGAAAGTTCAACAACAGAATTAGTACTTAACTGTGCAAACTCCTTTGATAAAGCTTCAAGATTAAGCGAATCAGCATTTCTGATCATTGAAGGGAAAAGAATATATTCATCCTCAATTTTCTTTTCAACAGGCATAAATATATCCACGGAGTTGTATTTAGCAATTTTTTCTGAGGCAATTCTTCTTGAATTAGCAATAGGATACTTCAGAAGGGTTTTGATGTAACAAAACAAAAGAAAAGCAGACATCCCATAATGTGCGTTCCCCTGCCTTCTCTGTTTTTGCAGTTTTGCATAAACCGAAGTGATATCAGCTTCAATAGCGAGATAGAAATGAGACCGGCTTGGTTCGAGCGCCAGTGCATCTTTTACCATCCTTCTCAGAAGGTTTTCTTTTACAATGATATAGCTGTTTTTTGGCAAACTTAAATCAAAATTATTTTTCTATAAATCTCCGGGTAATTTAGGCAATATCAGTGAAAAAGTACTCTGTTTATCCCATATTATCCCTTCTGTGTCTCCCACAGCTTATTCATCATTTCAATTATCTCGGCTGCTTCTTTTGCCGTTGCCAGTTTGCTTCCGTTTACCGGTAAGTAATTATCAGTCTTCATTTTCTGCATTACTACAGTAAAACTTTTGTCAATCCGGTACATCGCCTGTGATTTATCTGTGAGCCACTGATAATTCAACCGCTTTGTTGTTGAATCCACTGCTCCGAAACCTCGGATACGGTTTGCATCTGGTTCAAAGCCGGTTATTCCCTTTTTTGTCCGCCAGCACCAGAGGGTATTTGTTCTCCAGTCAACCCCCATGCGGAATTCATGCCGGCCAAGTTTTCTTAATGGAATAATCAGCGGAAGCAGTGCAGCACCTACTATAAAGAATACAGGAACCATTTCAACATCTCCCTCACGTCCTTCAGCCATTACGAGCAATCCTATCAGAAAGCAGAAAACCGCCGTAAGAATGGGAAAGTAATAGGTAAACTCCTTCCAGCCGGAGCTTTTCCAAACCATTTTTGAAATCTGAGGTGAGGAAAGACCAATATCAATGTTACCTTTTTTAACCGCATCTCGGTCAGTAGGCGGAATTTCAAGTTTTAATGCAGTTCTTTCGCCAATTTCCTTCATCTTTTGCTGAAGCCGCTCACGTTTATCATATCTTTCCCCTGTTTTTAGAATTTTCTCAATCGCTTCAATTGACATTACAGTATCAATATCATTGTCTAACACCTTTCCGTTGCCGGGCGTAAGTGTAAGCAGAAGAGTATCTCCTGAATTTATAATCAGATTCGGATAGCAAAAATCACCGTCTGTTTCAGGAATAGAAATTTTCTGCAGGCGGTGTAAAAGATCTTTAATTTCCACAATGGATTTTTCCCCGAGACTAATTTCATCGTAGCTTCCGTTGAATGTTGATAGATCCTGAGTTATCCCCTGTGCTGAAATTTTGAACAATTCTGACATGGCGATCTCACTATTTTGTGAATGGTAAATGTTGGGAATCCTGCCTCTGCTTCCGAATTCATTATTCTCTCATTTGGGAAGCATACAGGTATCAAATTAGCTACACATATTTTATGCCAATTGAATAGCTCCCCTTTGGAAGGCAGAAATCGTCCAAAATTTGTTGAACCCCTCTAAAAACTAAACCGCCCTAAATACTGCGATCTTATTATAGATACTTTCTTATTGAACAAAACTGCCCCGGGTTTCTTCGGAGCTGAATCTTTTCGTGGGGGCTGAAGGAGTCTTCGCAGAATCCCT
>BTUV01000002.1:0-186447 GCA_045863035.1 Ignavibacteriales bacterium
ACTGTCCGGGAAACCAATTAAAAACAATATAAGGGAGGCGGAGATGACCGCCAAATTACTACTTCACAAACTGCACCTTTGGGCAGCTTTCTCGCTTATTGCCCTCGCTGCAATCTCCTGCTCTGAGCCAGCCAGCCCCTTTGTGCAGACCGAAATCACCCTTGAAGCATTAGATGCCTCCTGCACCGAGGTGTGGCTTTCAATTAAAAGTTCTGTTGATGATGAGGAGGATAGGAGCTATTATTACACTTTAAGTCGGGGGGATAGTCTTCTTGCCTCTTTCACAAATGCACCTGCTGATACATTAATTACCGATAGTCTGCTCATCCCAAATAATTTATATTCATATCGCCTTGAGGTCAGAAATCGGCAAAACTCCCTTATAAAAGAAATTCTGCTCGATGTTCCAACTCTGGCACCTTCTTCAAGCGATTTTACCTGGCAGAGCTGGTCATTTGGAGATGACATTTTATACAGCAGCTTATATGATGTTGAAATAATTGATGAAAACAACATCTGGGTAGTGGGGCAAATTTATATCCCTGATACTGATAGCTCAGGTGCACCAATATACTATAACGCCGCACATTGGGATGGCCAGAAGTGGAATTTCAAAAAACTATACGGATTTGTTCCTGGGTGCAGCCCAGTTGATTATCCGATTTTTAGAATCATTAAAATAATAAATGGAGAAAGAATATTACTGTCTAACGGAGCCAACCTTTATTGGTATAGGAATGAAAAATTGGAAGTTGACTGCTCCCTTTATCTTTCAATCAGGGGTTCATTCGAAGATATGATAATTCTTGAGAACAATAACATATATGCCTCGGGTTATGATGCTGGAGTTTTCGTCAATAATGGGGTGCAGTGGAAAAAAATTGAAAATTCTTTAATAAATCATGCACCAATACTAAACCTAAAAGATATCTCATATTCTGAATTTAACAAAACTTTTTATTGCAGTGGTCTAAGTAATGACTATTCATATTCTGCTCTCGTTCAGGTAAAAGATGATAAAGCGGAGGTTATTTGGGATGCAAATTATATGGAACAAAAACCTCCGTATGGAAGTATGCGCTCGATAACTACAGTTGATAAAGACTTAATCATCGTAAGTACGGCTGGGATATGGAGAAAAAAATTATTCTCAAAAAATATGGAGAAATTTGTTGCAAAATATCCAACTTGGTTTGTAGAAGATACAGAAGCAATTGCAAGCAATGATTTTATCACTACTGGTCACAGATTTGAAATCTCTCACTTCAATGGAATCAATTTGAAACAAATTTATCTCGGAACTACCCCCTCAGTTGCTTTTGCGGCAGACTTTAAGAAGAATATATTAGTTGCTGTTGGCTATGAATCTATCAATCTTTCAACGAAAGCGAAGGTTGTTATCGGTAAAAGAAATTAAAACCCGTCAGGTGATTGCGGCACCCGACGGGCGGGGAGTGCAAATAAATGTTCCATCAGGTGCGATGGGTAACCATAGCACTCTGCATTTTTTGCACTCCTAATTTAATAAACAGTCCGCACAACTGTTTCATTTAAGGAGTAAAAAAATTGAAAAACTTCTTTTTGGCCCTTTTCGCTATTTTGTTATCGGGTATGTCATTTACACAGACCCTTGATTGTATTACCGCCCCGCCCGAAGGGGTGACGGCAGAGGCAGTTCAATCGGGTAATCTTGGCAGTTTTGCCAGGACTACCATTACACCCCCGCTTCGTCTTGCCATCCATGTGATAAGACCGAATGACGGAACAGGAGGGATTTCAACACAAATGCTTAACGATAAGTTGAACGAACTTTATGAAGCGTTTGAACCTGTCCTGTTTGAATTTGAAGTGCATTCAACATCAGTAATGAAGTAAACACAGCGGGCATCGGCTCACGACTTGTCCGGCTTCGTCTGATACCTTACACATCAGCCGAACTTACTCCTTCTCTTATAACCAGAGTGCGATCCTCAGAAGAGCAGGCAAAAGGCAGTTTGAAGAGAATACATTATAATGGAGCAGAACCGATAAAGGACTATTCACTTACACAGAATTATCCAAATCCGTTTAACCCTGTTACCATGATAGAGTTTGCCCTCCCTGAGCAAAGTGATATATCCTTAAAAGTATATGACATCATCGGTAAAGAGATTGCAACACTTGCCAATGGCAGCTACTCAGCAGGCAGATAAACTGTTCCTTTTGACGGCACAAGCCACGCAAGCGGAGTATATATCTATAAATTCAGTTATGGCAAAGGGCAGAGTATTACGAGGAAAATGACCTTGCTCAAATAATTGTGAATTGTGAATGGTAAATTGTGAATTGCGAGTTTTCACTTTTCACTCTTAACTTTTAACTTTTAACTAAAGAAAGCCCTGATTACTGCCGGGGCTTTTTGTTTTCCATTTTTTAATGCAAAGGGAAGCAAAGTATAACGCGAAGTATCGCAGAGTTTTAAACCAAATCTTTTTAAGCCCCATCATTTTCCGAACAAACTACTATTACAGAAAATGTATTATAATTCAAAAAAGCCGCAGTAACATCAGAATATCGTATGACGCAAAGAGAGAGGGTTTGGAGGTGAGTTTAAAGGCGGCAAACAGAGCAAACTAAACTCAAAGTAAGCTAAGTTTATCGCGAAGTTACGCAGAGCTTTAAAACAACAAGTTTTATACCCTTTTGCCACCCTGAGAAGTCAGGAATAAAAATAAAAACCCCGGTCATAGCCGGGGTTTTGTATAGAATTTGTACTGCCGGAATTTTACCGGCAATAATGGAGAATTATTTTACTGTAAGATTTTTGATTTTATTCAGATAATAGTTAACCATAAATCCGGTACGGTTGCCCTGAGCACTGTATAGAAGCGCAAGTTCCTGAAAAGTGAAGCTGACTCCCTGTTTCATCAAAGCCAATTCTTCAAATGCTGCAATTGCCTGTGAAAAAAGTTTCTGGTCTTTCAGGTAGTAACCGGTAACTATCAGATAGGTGCTTTTATCAATCTTGCCGGATTTCAGACTGTTTTCGTACTCAGCAAGCGTTGTATTAATTTTTTCACTTCTTCCCGCATCAAACAGGGTGAACTGATTATTTACACGGCTGATATCCGGTTTAGCCGGAGCTTTTTCTTTGGGATATATATCCCAGTTGAACTCCTGCAATTCATCACTCAGGGCGAGAGCGAGTTCCGGGACCTGAACCATGTTCAGAATAAGACTTCTTCCTTTAAGCTCTTTTCGGAGGACAACCTCTTCATCAGCATTAAGCACAATAAGTACATAATCTCTTTCCTCAGGTGCGGCACCTGCGTTGGTGGAGTCAACCCATCCGAAATAAGGATTAGTTGTGCTGATGAAGCCCATAGGGAACACTGCATTTACACCTTCGCCTCTGAAGTTAGCCGGAGTGAGAGAAGCGATTTCATTTTTTCTGAGGTTATTAAAACCGTTTTTGGTTTTAAGTGAAACATCGGTATCGGTCACTGAGCGCGTTGTAGAGCCGTCATTCTTTTTACTGTCTGATGAACTACTGCCAATGGTTATTTGCTCAGAAGCATTAAGTACCACAACTACTCCATCCATAAAATAGATGGTAGCTTTTCCGTTTTTACCTGCCATCAGCAGGTCATCTTCACCAAGCTCAGTGCCCAATGTTACGGTTTCTTTGGTCTCACTGCCGGAGCGGAAAAGAGTTACATCACCTTCCACACCGGTTATAAGGGCCACAGTAGATGATTGAAGCACCATCATAAAATTCAGGAGCAGCACTGCCGCCCCTGCGATGAGATAAAATCTGAACTTCTTCATTTTTCTGACTTTTTTTTAGATTCTGTAAATTCCGATACCTTTTACTTTACCGTCAAGAATCCAGAATGCGATTCCGAGATTCTGATAATTGTAAACCAGGTATCCGCCTTCGGTGAGGACTTGTATCGGTCTGCCGAATTTGTTTATTACTTCTTCTACTGAAGAACCGACATTTATGTTCCCGACAGACTCGAGTCCTTTATCAATCCTGTCAAAAACCAGCACATATTCAACTTTTCCTGCTTTGTCAAAACCGATAGTTATATTCGGGGTAAGATACTCCCACACATCTCCGCTTTTATCAGCAGTTTTATTATCCGGGGTCTGAAGCGTGTTCTTTACTTCCGTCTGATCATCATTCAGGTCAACACCGGCAAGTCCGAGATTATTGGTTGAGTAAACCGTTTTATCCTTCGGATTATTGTCATTTTTTGTGATTGTAGGCGCGTTTCCGGTCTTGAGTGCTTCAAGATTCTGACGGGCTATATCTGCATACGTTCCTTCCGGCATTAACACCAGGAATCTCTGCCACGCCTGAATAGCCAGGTCATTCTGTTTGTTCCACTGATATGCCCATGCAAGATTGTAATAGCCCTGAGCATTCTGATTGTCTATCTGTATTGCGTTATCAAATGATTTTATTGCATCTTTCAGATTGTTTTGCTCAACCAGGAGAAATCCTTTTGCAATATGAGCTTCAAAAAGTTCTGCGTCATATTTAAGTGCAAGGTCAATATTCGTTTTTGCTTTAGCGTAATCTTTTGTGAAGATATTAATTAATCCAAGATTTACGTAGGGCTGAGCATATTTCGGGTCAAGTTTGGTAGCTTTTTGAATGCTTTCAATGGCATCAGCAAAATCTCTGGTCTGGAATGTGTAATTGCCTCTGACCGGTTTGTCAAAATTATCAGCGAAAAGAGACACTTTACTGAGAGAAGCTGAAACCCAAAGGTCAAGTGTTACATCCTTTTCGGCTACAACATTTATCATCTGAGCAACGGCTATGTTATTGTAAGCTTCTTTATAGTTCGGATACTTTTCAAGGAACTTGCCAAATGCCTCTGCTGCTTCAGAATAGTTACCCATGGTGATATAGAGCAGTCCATAGTCAAAGTGCTTTGCATATTCATAATAGGTGCCGATGTTGATGAAGGCCTGAACAACACGCTGTGTGAAGTTTGGATGATCTGAGTAATCAACATAAAGCGGGGGATATTCATAGCCGAGGTTAGTCATTTTATTGAACCAGTTAACACTGCCAAGAGGGGAGTAACCTGCGCGCAGAGCATAAAGAATACCATATTTATCAGCTTCATACTCCTGCTCGCGGGTGAATGCTTTCATTTTCTGGTCATCCTGGCTTGATATATTAAAGCGTGACTTAAACTCTTCTGCTTCGTTTGAATGTTGAAGGAGCACATGAGAAAACTCATGGGCAATAACAAAAGCCAGTTCGTTTACTGTTTCAGTGGTCTTAAAAAGACCCGTCAGCACGTACATATTACCGTTTCCGAATGCAAAAGCGTTTGGCTCGTCATTATCAATCAGTTTAATAGTGAGCTTATGTTCATTGGAATAAATGTATTTGCTGATATTTTTTGCGATATCCTGAATCATTTTATCTTCGGCAGTTCCTTTGATGATCTTGCCGAATTCCTGTTCAACATATTTATCTAAGTCATTCCAGTTGAATTCATCCTTCTTTTGGGGGAAGAGGGATACGGATAAAAGAATCAGAAACAGAAGAACTGCTTTAGATTTGAATGAAAATGACATTGTATTCTCCATAGTGATTATTTATAAATTCTATGATTATTATAGCTTGACCGGGCGGGTTTGGTTCCCGAAAAATCAGGATTTATGAAAGAAAAATCATAAGTAACACACTTCTTGTGAAGAAAATCACCGGAGAAGTGATTTCCTTTTATCTTCAAGAATGGCAATAAGCTCCTGATAGTCACCGCCTTTGTAAGCGTCAATCTGATCGAGATATTTTTTTAACTGCGGGTCAAAAGGGTAAATGCGCCTGATTTCGCGGGTAATTTTGTTTGTATCAGCGCCTGTACCCTCCCCCGGAGTGAGTTCGCGGACAATTGATTCAATTTCAGAATAGGTTACAATTTTGGTTTCTTTGAGAATGGCATTTTGGGCAATGTAAAGCTCGTCATAAGCGTGTTTTACATCATCAAGCTGTTTTTTCAGTTCTTCACGCAGCAATGCATTCTCTAATGCAATACCTGTGTTGACAGACATAGCTGATAGAAAGCTCTGGTCTTCTTTTGTGAAACTGCCTTCCTTTTTATTAAGGATTTGGAACACCCCTATAACATCTCCGTTGATGTTCTTCATAGCCAGGGTAAGGATGTTACGCGTGACGAAACCGGTTTTTATATCAATTTCTTTATTAAACTTTGGATGTGAGTATGGCTCATCTATAATCTGCGCTTCGCCTGAGAGCGCGACTTCTCCGGCTATGCCTCTGTCCATCGGGAAACGAATCTCCTGTTTTTCAATACCTATGCCGGTTCTTGACCAGAGTTCCTTTTTCTTTTTGTCAACAATAAAAAGGGTAGCCCTTTCAGAATTAAGAGCGTCTGTAGCCAGTACGATGATACGGTGAAGAAGGTCATCGAAATCTTTAACGGAGTTAAGGTCGCGTGACATTTCCAGAAGAACGGAAAGTTTCTTCCCTTCATAAGCTGCATTTGTTACTTTTGTTTCAGCAGGGAGATTTGAATGAACAATTTCGGCAACATGCCCGGTTGGTGTGAATCCGGGGGCAATTTTGGCGAGTGACTCCTCAATTTTATCGAGATTGAGAGGTTTAAGGATAAAATCAGCAATTTTATCACCGAAAACAATATCACGGGTGTCATAAAAGAATTGAGAAACAACGATAATAGGGGCATCTGGAACCAGGCCGCTGAGCTGGTCAACAAAATCAATCTCAGACATCGCCGGCTGGGTTATTTCAACTATCAGGGCATCAAAATGAAGCCCCAACATTGACTCCAGTGCCGTCCGGTTTTTTTCTTTAAAAAGCACTTTTGCTCCGCTGGAGTTAGCTACACCGAGGTAGATGCTTTCTGTCTCCCGGTTATCTGAGAAAACGGCGATCAGACTCAAATTTGACATGGTATCTTTTCTCACTTAAGTTTTTATCAATTCGGGCAAAAGTCTGCCGGTTGAGCAAAAAATCTGAAACACAAACAATTAAATTACTGCTTTCAGAGCCACTTTACCAACTGAGATTAAGGAAATCACCCCGTAAATGGACTATTTTTGCTTTAGCAGAAATTCCCAATAGCCGGGCTGTCGTTTTAATTGTTTGTCGAACCAGGCGATTATCAGTTTTGTCCAGAAATCTCTTTTGTCATGGTCAAGGATGTGGTGGTCCTGTTTGTCAATTTCAATAAGTTCAACTTCCTTACCCAGTATTTTTAATGCAGTATAAAACTGCATGCTTTCACCCGGAGGCACATTTGTATCTGAATTTCCATGCAGAAGCAGGAGAGGGGTATTTACCTTATCAGCATGAAAAATCGGACTCTGATCAACATAAATATCTTTCCGGTTCCAGGGATAGCTTTCAGCGGTAGCCACAGCAGAATAGAGATAACCCCAGTAACCCTCACCCCAATAGGAGGGGAGAAGACTGATGCCTGCGTGGGAGATACCCGCGGCGAATATATCTGTTCTGGTCAGCAGGGTCATGGTCATAAATCCGCCATAGGAGGCACCGATGCAGCCGATTTTATCCTTTGCGATATATCCGTGGTTTGAGGTCAGATTATTCACTGCCCCGATGATTTCATCAGAAGTGGTTTTACCCCAGTCATTCACATGAATTGCTGAGAACTCCTGCCCGTACCCGGTTGCGCCTGATGGCTGTACCACATAAACAAAATAACCATTGTTCGTCCAGAGGTTTTTTGGGTAGCGTCCTTCAAAATCCTGAGAGACGGGGGAGGTTCCGCCATAGTAGTTTACTATGCAGGGATATTTTTTCTGCGGGTCAAAATCAATTGGATAATAGAGGAGCCCGTCAATGGTTTTGCCTTCAGGAGTTGTATAATTATATATCTGGGTTTTTCCTTTTGCAAAACTGCTCAGATGAGGCGCAGGGTCCAACAACACTTTTGAAGAACCTGCTGAGTAATAATATGCTTTTCCGGGGACGGTCGCGCCGGAGCCGGTATATACCATAGTACCGCTTTCAGAAACAGATATATCACCTGCCACTTCAATAGCGAGCGGAATTCTCTTAAAAGTACGCGACTTAATTGCATACTGATAGTAAAACTGCATGCTCCCTTCGGTTACAGTCAGATGAAGAATACTTTTCGCGCGGTCAGTATATAAACTATTTATGGAAGGATTAAAACTTCTGGTTACCGGCTCAACTTCTTTTGTCTTACGATTATAAATATATACCTGTGTATCATAATCATTTGGAATCATGCCTTCAGGGACGTTCACACCTGCATCGCCAAACATGGTGGGGCCGCCTGTATAGATGATTTCATCCTCAGAGAGATATTGGGCGGAACGGTACCAGTCAAATGATCTGATGGTGTCAATTTTACCTGATGCAGGATAAAGTTCAATGGAATAGGTTCTTGAAAACGGCCGGGAATCAAAATGATCTTCACTAAAGCTGAGCAGAAGTTTTTCTCCGCCTGGTGAAATATCATGCAGCCGGAGGGAGTTGTCTAAATCAGCAAGCAGGTGCTCTTGTTCTGAATTAAGGTCGAGCATGATGAGTTTATTTTTACTGTTAGCCCACGGCCATCGGTCATTAGGGCTGGTGTATCGCTTGTATGATTTTGATTCATCTTTAGCGCGAATTGATTTTGTTATATACAACACTTTGCCGTCATCAGAGGCCTGATATGATTCCAAATCAGCTATGCCTTTGTAAAGTACGGTATTAGTTCCGGTCGATGGGAAATATTGACGGATATTGGTTTCAGATCCGTTTGATTCAGTATAGATAAAACTTTCGGGCTGAGATGAAATCCACCGCAAACGGCTCATTACCGAGGACTGAGGGAACACGGTAATAAGTTTTTGACTCTGTGCGTCATAAAGATTAAGCGTATAATCATTTTTCTTATTAACCTGATTATATCTGCTCACTGATACGGTTGCATAGTTACCAGATTTTGAAATAGTGGCAACGGAAACTTTGTCATCATCAAGAAGCTGATACGTTGTCAGACGTTTAACCGGTTTTAGCTCAAAACGGAAATCCTCTGCAAATGCTTCCTCAGTATTAAGCGAAATTGAAATGCTTTTCTGAGTATCTCCTGAGGGCAATATGCACCTGATGAGCACCCAATGAGTACCGGCAGGAAGCGATGCTTTTTCAGAAAAGGTGGCTGACGAGTCGGGCACTCCTGCCTTTGAGGTGATAAGTGATTTTTGGTTTAGAAACAGCACAAATCCGGCATCTGACTCTGCCTGAATGGTAACAGGCAAAAACGCATCCGTAACGATGTAAAAACTCAGCCAGACCTCAGATATTGCACCAGTGGAGTTCTTCAGTAAAAACGTTGATTGTCCGGTTGAACCGGTTTCCTTCCATGACTTATATATCTTATTAACGGGGCTGCCGGTAACCGGGTCAATCTGCTCAAATGCAATTTCTGTCTGTTTGAGAAGAAGTGAAATCTGGGCCGTTAATTCCTTCTGTTTTTTGACTACCGGCAGCGGGAGCTTGAAGTAATCAGATTGCAAAATAGATTTTAACTCGCCGCTTTCCTGTGCGCTGAGAAAAGTGAAAGCCGGGAAAAATACAATTACTAATAGTTTGAGCATCCATCTCAACATGTAATCAGATTCCTGTTTAATTATCAAATTCGTTTACTAAATCTTTTATTTCGAATATATATTCCCCTTCAGCAGTATGGGTTTTTTTCATGCTGCTGAGTTCCGCGAACAACTCCTCTTTGGAGCGGTAATTTTTAAGATAATAAGTTTTAATCTGTGATTTGTTTTTTATCATCCAGTTCATACTGATCTTCAGTTTTTCAAGGTCTTCATCATCCGGTATGTTTGAAGTTTGCACGATTTCTGAAAAATAATCATCCAGCGCGGTGAAAAAACGGCTGCTCTCACTCAGCAGGTAGTCCTTTATATATACTTTCCCTTCAAGAAAAAGAATGATATCCTGTGCACTCTGACCATTGACCAGCATGAGCGCATTGGCAGCATTAACCGGTTCTGAAAGCAGTGAGGATTTGTGTATCTGAGAAAGCATCAGTTCGATAATTTCTTTAAGTTCACCTGCCTGCTCAAACTGGAGAGCGTCTGACAAACGCTTCATCTTGTTGATAAGAACCGAAAGGCGGTCATTGTTTTTACCTTCAAGAAAGTCATAAACCGCTTTAAGCTCTTGATCATAGAGCGGCTGGTTTTTATTTTCGCAGGGAGCAGTGCATCTCTCAATTTCTGCAAGATAACATCTTCTTCCTTTTTTCAGCTCAGAGTCCTTACACTCACGAAGCTGAAAGGCCTTGTCAACGATTTCTAAGACCTGTTTTGCTTTTTTTCTGGAGATGAATAACCCAAAATAATCATTCCCGTCAAAATCAAAAGAACTTACTATTTCAGGACGGGGGAAAGGGATATCCCTGCGAATGCGAAGGTAGTATTTATTACCATACTCCTTGAGCATTACATTATGTTTGGGTTTGAGTGCTTTAATCATTTCTGCTTCAGTCAGAAAAGCGGTAAGCTCAGTATTGCATGGCTCAATTTTCAGCTTCCTGGCAGTCCGAAGCAGTTTTTTGCTTTTTGAAGGCGCTGTACCTGAGAAATAAGATTTTAGCCGGTCACGCAGCGATTTTGCCTTACCTATATATACAGGTTTATTTGCACTGTCAAGAAAGTAGTAAACACCCGGGGCATCGGGCACTCCGCTTATGGTTTCGACCAGGTTCTGGTTTACCTGAAGACGTGCCGGAGTTGGTTTTGCGCTGGTTTCAAAATTGATGAGGTCACTCAGGCGGAAATCAGGATTTTCAGAAATCTTGGCTTTTAACATCCGGTCTAAAATCCGTGCAGTGGTTTCAGCATCATAAATGGCGCGGTGTGCCCCTCCGGAACGAACTTTAAGATGAGATGCAACATTGCTCAGACTTTTGCTGCGGAGGAACGGGTACATCCGGCGGGCTAGTTTAAGGGTACAGATTTTTACCGGTTTAAAGCCGGGGTCACCTGCCCGCTGAAACTCCGCCCTGATAAAACCCATGTCAAATTGAAGATTGTGACCGACCATAACACATCCGGCGAACCGCTCCTGAAGCTGCGGCAAAATTTCCTCAAAATAAGGGGCATCCTCTACCATGTCATCCGAAATTCCGGTGTAATTAGTGATAAAGGGGGAAATTGAACGACCCGGATTTATGAATGACTGAAATGAGTCAAGTATCTCACCATTACGATAGCGGACAACCCCGATTTCAATAATTCGCTCCATTGTGGGTCTCAGACCGGTGGTTTCCACATCCACAACGGCAAAAGTTACATCTTTTATACGCAAATTGAACATAAGCCGGAAAATATGAAAAATTGCATAATCCTCATTCTTTTTAGTTACCCCTAAAATAAATATATTAATTTTTAACATTTTTGAAGATATGAACACCTTAGGAATCCTGTTTATAGGGGATATCATCGGAAAACCAGGGCTGGATATGCTCAGGACCTGGATGCCCCCTCTGCTTAACAAATATAAACCCGACCTCGTAATTGTAAACGGTGAAAACGCTGCTGACGGAAAGGGGTGCACGGACAAAGAAGGTGAAGTTATCTTTGGGCTTGGGGCTCATGTTATAACCGGCGGAAATCATACGTGGGACAGACCCCAGTCTCAGGATTACCTGAAAACCAAAGCAAACGTACTCCGGCCTCAAAATTACCCCCGCGGTACACATGGAACCGGGCACTGCATTGTTGAAACCAAGAGCGGAAAAAAAGTGGCGGTTATGAACCTTCAGGGCAGGACTTTTATGGCTACGATTGACTGCCCGTTCAGAGCGGCGGAATGGGTTATCTCAAAAGTAAAGCAGGAGACCAATATTATTTTTGTGGATTTCCACGCGGAGGCAACGGCTGAAAAAACAGCTCTGGCTCATTTTCTTGATGGAAAAGTTTCTGTGGTGGTGGGAACTCATACACACGTGCAGACAGCAGATGAAAGAATTCTGCCAAACGGTACAGCTTTTATTACTGATGTGGGGATGACCGGTCCTTATGAGTCAGTAATAGGGATGAAAACAGTTGCCGCTATTAACCGGTTTATCTATCAGACTCCGCAGAAATATGAAACCGCACAGAATGATGTGCATCTCTGCGGATTTTTCAGTAAAGTGGATACTGATACAGGGAAGTCGGTTCATATTGAGAGAATACTTTTACCTGAGTTTGAGAAATCAAGGCAGGGTAATTAATTTGTTAGTGATATATATACAATGATACTTATAGACGGTAAAGAAACAGCAAAGCAAATCCGGAAAGAACTTGCTGAAAAAATTGCTGCTGAAAAACACAGAAGCGGAAAAGCTCCGGGTCTCGCGGTTATTCTGGTTGGCAGTGACGCGGCAAGTGAGATATATGTAAACAGCAAAACGAAAGCATGTCTTGAAATAGGGATGAAATCTGAAGTTGAGAAAAAAGATGCATCGATCACACAGAAAGAATTGCTCGCGCTGATTGAGAAGTATAACCAGGATGATTCAATTCACGGAATACTTGTTCAGATGCCACTGCCGAAAGGATTAAATGAGCAGGAAGTAATAAGCGCTATCTCACCGGAAAAGGATGTTGACGGATTTCATCCGGTGAACACAGGCAAATTAGTAATTGGTGAAGATACTCTTGTTCCATGCACACCGGCGGGAATTCATGAATTACTGCTGAGATATAAGATTCCTACTTCAGGCAAACATGCAGTGGTTGTAGGCAGAAGCAACATTGTCGGGAAGCCGATTGCAAATATCCTCATGCAGAAAAAGGAAGGTGCCAATTGTGCGGTAACCGTTGTGCATTCAGCAGTAAAGAATCTTGCTGAGTTCACCCGCAGCGCGGATATTGTGATTGCGGCAATCGGGAAGCCCGATTTTATAACCGGTGATATGGTTAAAGAGGGCTGTTGCGTGATAGATGTTGGTATTAACCGCGTTGAAGATAGTTCACTGCCAAAAGGATACCGGGTGACAGGTGATGTTAATTTTGCGGAAGTTTCACAAAAAGCTGCATATATAACACCCGTGCCGGGAGGAGTGGGACCAATGACCATAGCGATGTTATTAAGCAATACCTGGAAAGCATTTTCAAAAGAGATACAACAATGAATGAATCAGATATATCAAGAGTAATCAATCAGGTTTTTCTTGAAAAGACGCTGCGTGATTTTTATTGCGCTGACGGCTCATGCAAGGGATGGGAAGTTGACGTCCTGACCCGAGAAAAAACCGTGCGTCAGATTGTGGATGCCGGTGCTGCACGTATTGCCGCGGGTATCGGCGTGGGTGAAACACTACCGGACAGGGGAATAGCCGGATATATAGACCATACACTGCTTAAACCTGATGCAACCCCTGAAGAGGTAATAAAACTCTGCGAAGAAGCAAAAAAGTTTTCATTTGCCTCAGTGTGTATAAATCCGGGTTTTGTATCTCTTTGCTCAGATATGCTCAGAGGCACACGGGTAAAAGTTTGCACTGTTATTGGTTTCCCCCTGGGTGCAACAACCACCGAAGTAAAACGCTATGAAGCAGAGCAGGCAATTAAGAATGGCGCGACTGAAATTGATATGGTAATAAATGTCGGCAGGTTGAAGCAGGGAGAATACTCGTATGTATTTAATGATGTTCAGCAGGTCGTTCTTGCCGCAAAACCCAAAAGAGTTTTAACAAAAGTAATTCTTGAAACTTCACTTCTCACTGATGAAGAAAAAGTAAAAGCATGTGTAATCTGCAAAGATGCGGGGGCTGACTTTGTAAAAACCTCAACGGGATTTTCAAAAGGCGGAGCAACGGTTGGTGACATTGCTCTGATGCGAAGAGTGGTTGGTTCTGCGGTTGGTGTAAAGGCCTCAGGGGGAATAAGAACTCGAGAAGACGCAGACGCAATGATAGCCAGCGGCGCAGATCGGATTGGCGCGAGCGCAAGCGTGAAAATTGTCTCCGGCGCCGGAGAAGAATCAAAGGGTTACTGATACAGTGGTTCTTCCTTTAATAATCACCAATGACGGGGACGGATTTAACGCTGAGATTCCGACTCTGCCGGGGTGTGAGTCATGGGCGCACACGGAAGAAGAAGTAATTGAAAAGATATCGGAACTTGCGCGTTATTATATGAAACTGCCCGCTTCAAAAAAATTTAAAACCGATCTGAAAGAACGGGAAGGAAATATACTTCATTACCGTCTGATATTGTAGAAACGCGGAGTTCGCCATCACCGAAGAACGTCTAAAGAAAATTACCCGCGTAGCCAAAACCAGACAGCAGTCACTGCATCTGGTGCTGGAAAATATACATGACCCGCATAACGTAAGCGCCATACTCCGCTCCTGCGATGCAGTGGGAATTCCAAAAGTATCACTCATTTATAACTACGAAAAATTCCCCCGTATTGGTAAGAAATCATCTGCTTCTGCATTTAAGTGGGTTGACCGTGAAAAGTTTGAGGCGGTTGAAACCTGTTATACAAAACTCAGAAGCCAGGGGTTTACCATACTTGCATCTTCCCTGAATGATACTTCTAAAAACTTTTATGATTTTGATTTAACAAAAAAAACAGCCATTGTTATTGGCAATGAACACAGAGGCATTTCACCTGAGGCAGAAAAACTCGCGGACTCAACCGTATATATACCGATGTTTGGCATGATACAAAGTTTAAATGTTTCTGTTTCTGCCGCCATTATGCTCTATGAAGCAGCAAGGCAGAGGATGGTGAAGCAGATGTTTGAAAGAACTGATTTGCGTGAAGAAGAACTGGCTGCACTGATAACAGAATGGTCAAAAAGATAATATGAACAGAGCAGAATTTAAAAGACCCATAGTAATCAAAGGTGAACTGACGCTTCCGGGGGATAAATCCATTTCACACCGCGCGGTACTCTTTTCAGCACTTGCAAAGGGGGAGTCATCAATCAGGAATCTCTCCCGCGCTGAGGATGTGCAGTCATCCATTAACTGCATACGTGCTCTCGGGGCTGAGTGTGAATTAAGTGATGGTATATACCGCATCAGCAGTCCCGGACTTCGTGGTTTCACAAAACCTGCGCGGGAGTTATACGCAGGAAACTCAGGCACAACCGCACGGCTTTTGGCGGGTATCCTCGCTATTCTTCCTTTTGAAACTACAATAACCGGTGATGAGTCACTTTCGCGCAGACCAATGAATCGAGTCATGCAGCCCCTTTCATTATTCGGTACGAAATTTCAGGCAGCGGAGGGCGACCGCCTTCCAGTGAGGATTCTTCCGGCAAGGAATCTCACATCTGTAAAATATACACTTCCGGTGGCAAGCGCGCAGATAAAAAGTGCAGTTCTGCTTGCAGGGCTTGGGCTTGATGAGGTCAGCCAGGTTATTGAAAATCTTCAGAGCAGAGACCATACTGAGCGGATGCTGAATCTTCCTTTTGCTGAAATAAACGGAATTAGATTTACAAACTCATCATCTGCTTTTATCCCTGAGCCGGATGCGTATTTTGTGCCGGGCGATATTTCATCCGCCGCTTTTTTTGTAGTTGCAGCACTTCTAATACCGGGGAGTGAATTGCTTATCAAAAATGTTACCTTAAATCCGACCCGAAACGGATATATAACACATCTGAAAAAAATGGGAGCCGATATCACATTTGAAAATCTGCAAACCTCGGCTAATGAACCTTACGGAGACATTCTTATTCGTTCAGGTGACTTAAAAAATGTGCCCATAACCCCGGAACTGATTCCCAATCTGATTGATGAGATTCCGGTTCTGGCAGTGGCGGGTTACTTTGCAGAAGGGGAGTTTGAGGTAAGAGGGGCGGAAGAACTTCGGGTGAAGGAGTCTGACCGGATTGCTGCTCTGATTCATAATTTTACTCTGGCAGGGGCTCATGTAACCGAATATAAGGACGGCTTCCGGCTTCAACGGAGTGATAAGAGGACAGACCCGGTTTTTGAAAGTTTCCATGATCACCGTATCGCAATGGCATTCGCGATTTTTTCTTTACTCTTGGCGGATGGGGGTAAAATTGATAATTTTGACTGTGTTAAAATATCAAATCCTGATTTTATTCATCAATTGTCTCTGATTACAGGTTAAATATGGCTGATGTGCGGCTCGTAAATGTATCCAAAATGTATGAAGGCGGAAATACCGCGGTTAAAGATGTTAATATTGAGATAAAGGACAAAGAGTTCGTGGTGCTGGTCGGTCCCTCCGGCTGCGGCAAGTCAACTACTCTCAGGATGATAGCCGGCCTGGAAGAAATTTCAGGCGGGGAGTTAATCATTGACGGAAAAGTTGTGAACACGGTTTCACCCAAAGATCGTGATATAGCTATGGTTTTTCAGAATTACGCGCTTTATCCCCACATGACCGTTTATGACAATATGGCGTTTGGGTTAAAGCTCCGGAAGTTCAGCAAAGAGGAGATTCACAGCAGAGTATCTGAAGCTGCAAAAATACTGGGACTTGAAGAGTATCTCGAACGGAAACCAAAGGCACTTTCAGGAGGGCAGAGACAAAGAGTGGCGGTTGGAAGAGCTATCGTAAGAAAACCTAAAGTATTTCTCTTCGATGAACCGCTGAGCAACCTTGACGCTAAACTGCGTGTGCAGATGAGGACAGAAATTTCCAAACTGCATCAACGCCTTGAAGCCACTATGGTATATGTTACCCATGATCAGGTTGAAGCAATGACTATGGGAGATAAAATTGTTGTGATGAAGGATGGCTTTGTACAGCAGATAGACTCCCCGCTAAATTTATATAATCATCCGGTGAATAAATTTGTGGCGGGATTTATCGGAAGTCCTGCGATGAACTTTATCCCAGGTAAAGTGGGTAATGAAGGAAATCTGAAGTTTACCAGCAATGATAAAGTGTTTCATTTCCCACTGCATGGTGTGTATGCAGACAAACTAAAGGGACATGCCGGAAAGAATGTAGTGATGGGTATCCGTCCGGAAGATTTCTTTGATGCATCAACTAAAAAAGAGGGAATTGAGTATTATGAAGTAACACCAGAGCTTGAAGTAGTTGAACCGATGGGGAATGAAGTATTTCTTTATTTCACCTTAGAAGGGGAACAGATAACAGCAAGAATACCGACAAGAGAACGTTTAAGCCCACGAACCAAACACACCTTATATATGGATTTGAGTAAACTGCACTTTTTTTCTACGGGGGATGAGAAGTCATTACTGATGTAATTGATTGCTGCATTGTGCCGGTATAAACTTCACAATGGCAAGCCGATTTTACGGATGCTTCGCAGCGCGGATTTGAGCGGATCGGAATCATCTTTGCGGCTTCTTGTCTTTGCGCGAGGTTATACCCAAAAATGGCACGCCGATTTTACGGATGCTTCGCAGCGCGGATTTGAGCGGATCGGAATTAACTGTTGGGGCTCTTGTCTTTTGAGTATGTTGGTGATTAGAGGCACTTTATAATCCGGATTTTAATTATACCGAATTCGGTACAATTAAAAATGCCACTGGCAGTAATAACTTTGTTTTGTGATATATCAATTTGTATAGGGTTTTGATCAAACTATGACATTCATCCAAACGAAATAGAATATTAAAAAAAAATTGGAAGATTTCACCATGCCCAACCTAACCTTTTTTATGCACATCTCCCTTGACGGCTTTGTTGCCGGTTCGAATGGTCAACTAAACTGGATTAAATTAGATCCGGAAATTCAGAGATTTGTTACTGGTATGACACTAAAGTGGATATTACCCATTACAATAGGATAAATATCTTTTGTTGTACTTGGTACTACAACACACAATGAAAGATTTCAAATGAAGAAATGATTCAAATTGAGAATTAGTATGATAGAATATTCAGCGGAAGAATTGTTTGAAATTCTGAATGATACTGACGAATGTCCCTGGATAGAAGCAAAAGGAATTAGTGACTCTGCTTCTTCAATTATGGAGACTGTATGCTCTTATTCAAACGAACCCGGTCTTGGTGGAGGATATATTCTGATGAGTATTAGCGAGAACAATTCTGAAACTTCGGTCGAAACTTATAAAATTGACCTACTGACTGACCCGGACAAGATTCAGAAAGATTTAGCCACGCAGTGTGCAAGTATGTTTAATCTGCCGGTGCGTCCTCATATCACCCTTGAAAAAATTAATGGATTACCTGTATTAAAGATCCGTGTTGACGAACTGCCTGCCAAACAAAAACCGTTATATATAAAAAAATATGGGTTACCAAAAGGGGCACTCCGCAGGGTTGGGAGCACCGACCAGTTTTGCACTGACGATGATATGCACATTTTTTATCAGAATACGAAGAGTTACGACCAAACACCTGTCCACGGTGCCACCCTTTCAGAGGTTGACGAAAATGCGCTTAAGCGTTACCGGGTGTTGCGCGAAAAAGTGAATCCTGTAGCAGAAGAGCTGACCTATAACGACATTGAATTGTTACAGTCATTAGGTTGCGTAAATAAAGAGAACCCGATTGAACTTAATATTGCTGGACTTTTATTGTTCGGGAATTCAAAGATCCAGCGAAGCACTTTTCCAATGTTCCGGACTGATTACATCAGAGTTGCAGGTAATACCTGGGTTGAAAACCCTGATGATCGTTTCATTAGCATTGATATGCGGGGACCGCTTATTTTGGTACTTTATCGTTTAATAGAGGCAATTAACGCTGATTTGCCAAAAGGATTTTTGCTAACGGAAAATGAGTTACAGGCAGAATCAACAGGACTTCCCATGAAAGCGCTACGAGAGGCAATAGTTAATGCATTAATGCACCGTTCTTATCGGGAGCACCGCCCCACCCAGATTATTCGGTATGATAACCGCATTGAGATTATTAACCCAGGATTTTCCCTAAAAGCTGAGGAAAAGTTAGGGCTTCCAGGAAGTGAAACCCGAAACCCTTTTATTGCAGCCGTTTTTCATGATACTAACTTGGCGGAAACAAAAGGTTCAGGTATCCGTGCTATGCGCAGGATGATGGAAAAAGCTCATCTGGTTCCGCCGACCTTTGAATCGAGCCGTGAGAATAATGAATTTACTTCACGCCTTCTTCTGCACCATTTTTTAGATGAATATGACCTTAAATGGCTCAATCAGTTTGAAGGTTTTAATCTGACTGACAGCCAAAAACAGGCACTCATCTTTGTAAGGGAAGTAGGTGCTATTGATAATCTGACCTACCGTCAAATGGCAGAGTGTGACTCCGTTCAAGCAGGCAATGATTTACGGCTTTTACGATCATACGAATTATTACTCCCTAAAGGTAAACGCAAAACAACATACTATGTACCTGGTAAAGGATTAAGTACTTCCCTTTCTGATTTAAACACACCAGCTCCTGATTTAAACACACCACCTCTGGATTTAAACACACCACCTCCGGATTTAAACACACCACCCCCCGCGATTTTTGAGCGAATAACAGCTTTGAAAAAAAGAGAGCATGATAAAAAGAAAGTCGAATCAATCATTCTTGAATTGTGCGCGCTCAAACCGTTTAAGGCATCTGAAATTGCCGGATATTTTCAAAAAGAGGAATCATATTTTAAGAGAAAATACCTGAGTAGCATGATTTCGGAGAAGAAACTAAAATACCTTTATCCGGAAATGCTGAATCACCCTGATCAGGCATACATAACGAACAAAAAAGATTAATCCGAAAGGAGAATCTATAAACCTTGAAAAACTGTTTCAAGAAAAACACGGCAAGTTTCGCTATCCAGAATAAAAATTATCAAAAAATTGTGTGATGGATGTGAATTGCTGACGCTTCACTAAGAAGCTCTAAAGAAAAAAATTTATAATTACTATAATAATTACATAAATGGTATCATAGACTATGCCCAAACTAACCTTCTTTATGCACATCTCCCTTGACGGCTTTGTTGCCGGTCCGAATGGTCAACTAAACTGGATTAAATTAGATCCTGAAATTCAGGAATTTGTTGCGGGAATGACCGCAAAAGCAGATACCGCTCTTTACGGCAGGACAACTTATCAGCTTATGGAAAGCTACTGGCCTAATGCCGGCAAGTCCCCAAATGCCGATAAGTTTACCCTTGAACACGCGACGTGGTATGCGAATGTTTCTAAGGTGGTACTTTCAAATACCTTATCAGAAACAGGTCGCACTGATACCATTGTAATCAATGAAAATCTTTCTGAGCGGATTTATGAATTGAAACAGAAAGAGGGAAGGAATATTCTGATATTTGGGAGTCCGGGGGCATCGCGATCATTGCTTAATCTGGGGCTGATTGATGAGTTCTACTTTTTTATGAATCCGGTAATTCTAAGGGAAGGGATGCAATTCTTTAAGGATATCTCCGGCAGAACTGATTTAGAGCTACTTGACACCAAGACATTTGCCTGCGGTGTGGTTATTCTGCATTATAAAACAATCCGGGGTTAAAATGAAGTATATTTCATTTCGCTAAGCCATCCCCGGCAATGGCACGCTGATTTTACGGATGCTTCGCAGCGCGGATTTGAGCGGATCGGAATCATCTTTGCGGCTTCGCACGATGCAACGTTCCGGAATTTCTCTTAGTTTGGAAATGAGAGGTAAGCCAGCCGTTTTCTATCATTTGTATTGTCGCAAAAATATGCTATATTTGCGACAAAGTAATGAAAAAAAATGAGTGAAAGCATTAAAAATAAGGTATTCTTGAAAATTCGAAGAGCGAAAAGGGGAACGCTTTTTTTTGCTGAAGACTTTTTATCTATAGGCAGTACAAAAACGGTCAATAAAACTCTGGAACGGCTGACCGCAGAGGGTGAATTGGTGCGTGTGACAAGAGGCATCTACGTCCGACCAATTAAGGATAGTATTGTTGGGACTATAATGCCGACTACCGAAGAAATTGCTTTCGCAATTGCAAAGAGAGATAAGACACGAATCGTCCCAATTGGCAGTAAAGCATTAAATCTGCTTGGGCTTTCCACACAGGTGCCACTGAATGTAGTTTACCTCACCGATGGTTCTGCAAGGAAAATCAGAATCGGTAATCGTAAAATTACATTTAAGAAAACCTCACCTAAAAATTTGGCAGGTGTAGGCGAAATAAGCCAACTTGTAATTCAAGCACTCCGATCAATAGGTGAGAAAAACTTAAACGATGAACTATTACACAAAATTCAATTGCTGCTTTCTAAAGAAAAACCGAATCGGCTCGAACACGATATTAGATTAGCTCCGGCATGGATAAGGGAAATTATGAAACCAGTTTTGCGGAAGTCAGTGCATGTTTGAGCAATCGCACAAGGAATGGCTGCAACTGACAGACGCCAGCAAAAGAAATATATTCGGAGCTGTTTCTACGCAACTGAATCTCCCAGCTTCTGCCATTGAAAAAGACTGGTGGGTTGTAAGAACATTGCAGATGGTATTTCAGACAGAGATTGCGGCATATACAGTTTTTAAAGGTGGTACATCACTCAGCAAGGCATGGAATTTAATTGAACGTTTTTCTGAAGATATTGACCTGGCATTAGATAAAGGTTTCTTAGGTTTTTCGGGGGAGCTTACAAAGAAGCAGGTTAACAAACTTCGCAGTGAATCGTGCAGGTATCTTTCTGAAAGTTACGTGCATAAGCTGCAGAAAACATTCATCGAAAGTGGCTTTGAGGATGTAAAATTACAGATGGTTGACGTTAAATCATCTGATGAGGATCCTGTTAATATTATTGTAAACTATCGTTCGCTAACGGAGAAATCAGAATACATAACCTCTCGCGTACTTATCGAAATCGGAAGCCGATCGCTACTGGAACCTTTTACTCCAAGATCAATCCAGTCATTTGTGGGGGCTAACTTTACCGAAAGAGAGTTCGCTGACAAACCGGTTACTATTCCGACTGTTATTCCGGAGCGAACCTTTTTGGAAAAGATTTTTTTGTTGCACGAAGAATTTCAGCAGCCCATTGATAAAATCCGCACGTTCAGAAAAAGTCGGCATCTTTATGATCTTGAAAGACTTATGGATACTGAATACGCTAAAAATGCAATGCAGGATATTGAATTGTACCGGCAATTGGTGAAGCATCGTAAGGATGTAACATTTATCAGGGGGATTGATTATAATAATCATGCACCTGAAAAAATTAATCCGATTCCCCCGGATGATATTTTACCAGAATGGAAAAAGGATTATGAGGATATGCAGCAGAATATGATATATGGGAAGTCACTTTCGTTTAGTGAGCTAATAGAACGAATACGAGGGGTTAAACACCAGATTAACAACTTAGAACAGAACTGATATTTTTATGGACATATATATTAACAAACCATAGGTAAGTAATTCTTTGCGACTTTCTTTCTTTGCGAAGATATATCCCCGGCAATGGCACGCTGATTTTACGGATGCTTCGCAGCGAGGATTTGAGCGGATCGGAACAAATTTATCGCAAAAATTTGCTAAACTTGCGACAAAGACCAAACGTAGTCTAAATTTCCTTTGCGTCTTCCCGCCTTTGCACGGGGTTTTAACCGGCTCAAAGTTTTACCCCAGCGTTATTATCTGATGCTCAAACGTATCGTGTTCTAATTCGTTAAAGAGAAGTTTAAGCGAATCAAGTCCGTATTTATTTGCAAAATAGATAAAGCTGATTTCACGCTCCTGCAGACTTTTCTCCGGATAAACAACTGAAAGCACTTTGGTAAGCTGCCTTACCGATGTTTCATGTTTTCTCTTCTCAGCATCGATGGCTTTATTCTTCAGTTCACCAAGATAGCTGAGCATTTTTTTCTTTGTCGTCTCTGATGCATCTGCAATGGTTTTGTCAATTGCGGCAATTGCTGCACGAAGCTGAGCCATCGCTTCATCAATGCTGTCGCTTGTCCGCTCAAAGTGAGCGGCAAGATTCAACTCTGATACCTGCTTGAGTCCTGCTTCGATCAGTGAATCACCCAGTATGAAAACTTCCTGCGGGGTGAATCCAAATTTCGAGAGAGTATGCACAATGCTTTTTTCAAATATGGTTGCCGAAACACGAGGATAAATAACCGGCATCTGCAGACCAAACTCTTCATACAAAACCGAAACCTGAGCGAAGTAGCTTACTTCACCCGGACCGCCGATATAAAACGCGGTGGGGAAGAGGAAATCCTGGCAAATTGGTCTTAGTAAAACATTAGGGCTGAAAAGTTCCGGAGTGTTTTCTATAGTGTTAAGCAGTTCCTCCTTTGTTGCTGAGAATTTTTTTCTTCTCAGACGGAATCCACCGTTCTCATCCGGTTCAAGCGCGAAGCGTTCGTTTTCCTGTTTCATAAAAAGGTTAACAGGGCGGATTTTTACTTGTGCATGATACTCCTCATCCAATTTGGCTGATACACGGATGAGTTTTTCCATGTGGTTGCGATAATTTTCAATCTCATTTTTGAATACCGGTTTCAGAAGATTTTTAATTTTAGGTTCAATCGGATCAAAGATGATAAGTCCTCTCTCATCAAAGAGCTCGAACATAAGTGCTTTGAACGCATTCTTGAAATTATTGCCGGGGAAGTAAGCCGAGCGCAGAATTTCCATCAGGCGGTTTTTGAAATCAGTTGCTCGCAGATTTTTGTCTAATTCATCAAAGAGCTGATATATCTGATCATCAAACTGAATTTCGCCCACGGTCAGGCGTTTGTCAGGACCGGCTAATTCTGACGGATAGAGAAGCCGAACGGTCTGACCGGCTTCATCAAATATCTGAACAAAATCAACTTCATCAATATCATGGTCATCCCCCTCAAGCCAGAAAAGAGGAATGAAGCTGAACTCAGGGTAATCTGCCGAAAGCCGCTCGGCAAGTTTAATGGCAGTAACGGTTTTGTAAAAGGTATAGAGCGGACCGCCAAACATACCAAGCTGCTGCCCCGTGGTAATGAAAAGGGTGTTTTTTTTGTCCAGCAGGTTAAGGTTATGAAAGGTCTTCAGAGAAGGGGTAAATTTTTTATATTGGGAAGTGATTATTTCCTTTAGTGCGGCTGTATGTAACCGGGGGGAATCGGTAATTTTCTGGAATAATGGAAGAAAACTTTCCGCCTCGCGGTAGTCTGCCGCAAAATAATTGCTTAATTTTTGATAATTTTCAATATAATCTGTGTAAAGTTTTGAAAAACCATCAATTTCAGAGAATTTTACCGACATCTTCCAGCTCTAAATTTATAAAAACTAACCTGTAAATGTAACCAAATAGAATGAGAGACCGAGCAGCCGCTACTACCGGGATTTTGATGAGAGTGAGCATTTTTTGATCGCCTTCATGCAGCAATTAGTGAAAAGTATTCCGCGTCACAAGGGAAAATGGATACTTGCCGTTAAACTTATCACAACGGTCTGGTTAGTCAGCTATCTGACCGGCAAAGTGGGTGGAGTTAATCTTTTGCAGGTCATCACCTCCGCAGATATGGGATTCATGGCGTTGGCAATCCTGCTCATGGTTCCAAATATTCTTATGCAGTTTCTCAAATGGAAGTATCTCGCAAAACAGGTTATCGGGACCTCGGATGACGCGGCCGTTGGCAAGGCGTTCTTCATGGGTATATTATTCGGCTCATTTACCCCCGGCCGGCTCGGTGAATATCTGGGACGGAAACTGGCTCTGAAAGATGAGGGGCTTCTGGAAATAACCATTGTCACGTTTCTCGATAAAATTTTTAATCTTTTTTTTGTTGCCGGAGTCGGTGCTCTTTCACTTACTCTGTATTTGTACGTCACAATTGATGTTCCTGCCATAGCAGCTACAGCGTTATTTGTAACTATTGCGATGCTTTTTTTTCTATTCATGCACTTGCTCATCAGCGATATATGGTGGAATAATTCACTGGTTAAATATATTTCCCGCTTTCGGTTGCTTAAAAAATATCGGGAGCGCTTTCTCATCCTGAAAGACCTGGATAAGGGGCTCATCAACCGTCTGATGCTGTTTTCCGGCGGAATATATATAGTAATTGTAATGCAATATGCTCTTCTCGTGATGTCATTCAGCGGGGAACATGATTTCTTGAAATATGCATGGGGTGCCGCGTTATTCTTTTACACAAAAGCATTTATACCTGCCTTTACCTGGGGTGAGCTGGGAGTGCGGGAAGCGGTATCAATTTTTTATATGAGTTCTTTCGGGCTACCGGAAGCAGTAGGGTTTAATGCTTCGTTGTTTATTTTTCTTATTAATATATTTCTTCCCTCACTCCCCGGTGTCTGGTTTCTGCTGAGAAACAAGTAAATGGATTACCTCATACTTTCAGCAGGTATTCTGCTTTTCTATTACTGTTTATTTTTACTCCGTATATACCAGGGGGTTCGACTGCTGAAGAAGCGAAAAAATAGCAGGACGGCAGGTACTTACCCGGATATCTCTGTGGTAATTCCATTCAGAAATGAAGCTGAAAATCTCCCCCGACTGCTTTCGTCAATGGAAAGTCAAACCTACCCTCGCGATAAATTTGAAGTAATTCTGATAAACGATCATTCGGATGATAATTCTGAAAGCGTAATTGCTGCTCATAAAGGCAAATTACAGTTAAAACTGATTAACCTGTCGGCAGGTACATCAGGCAAGAAAAATGCAATCACACTCGGTGTTGAAAACTCCTCAGGTGAATTAATTGCGGGGACGGACGCTGACTGCACCCACGCAACCGGCTGGCTTGAGGTACTGGCAGGGGAATTTGACAATGCCACTGGGCTGGTAACCGGTCCGGTTACTCTTGAAACTAATGGTAAAATTTTACAGCAGATGCAATTATTAGAGCATACCGGGCTTTCACTTTCTGGTGCTGGGCTGATTGCGAATGATCATCCGGTTATTTGCAGTGGCGCAAACATAGCATACAGGAAATCACTGTTTCAAAAGATTAACGGTTTTAATTCACAAAACACTTTGACTTCAGGCGATGATGAACAGTTAATGCACAAAATATTTTATGATGAGGGCAAAGCTGTTAAGTTTATTTATAACAGAGAATGTCTTGTTACCACCTCACCCCAAACAAGGACGGGGGATTTTCTTCAACAGAGAAGAAGATGGGCAAGCAAGAGCTTTAACTACCGCCCAAAGACTATTTTGATACTGACACCCCTCTTTTTGTTTTTTGCATCTTTTGTGGTGATGTTGATATATGCAATAAGTTCGCCTGTGTTTTATGCATTACCGTTTCTGATGATGCTTCTTATTAAAACAGCGGCTGATTTTACAGTGTTGTATCAGAGTGTCCCTGTATATATGGGGAAGTTCCCGGCAATCAGTTTGTTCCTTGCTGAGTTGCTGCATCCGTTTTACATTGTGTATTCAGTTCTTGCCGGAGTATTTGCCGGGTTCAACTGGAAAAACAGGTCTCACCGGAAGTAAGAATGATGCTGCCTGAATCACTCATAGTTCCGCCTTCTATTATACGCAAGATGTTCACCGAAACACATTGGGAAACTACTGATAATTCAGTTCTTTTTACTTTTGATGATGGACCTTATCCCAAAAGCACTGAAATAATTTTACACCGGCTTGCATCATACGGAGTCCATGCTCTTTTCTTTGTGAATGGCGGGGGGGATAGAGGCGCTATGAAAGAAATTGTTCAAAGCGGACACACGCTGGGCAATCATCTTTTTCATCATAAACGTGCATTTTTTTTGAGCCGGGAGGTGATTAAGGACTCGATTAGAAGAACGAACGAAGTCATCGAAGATATATCCGGTTCAGAATGCAGATATTTCCGTCCGCCGTATGGAATTCCGTTTTTTGGAATGGGTTCGATGATGAAATACTTTAATATGAAAACCGTCATGTGGTCACTTTTGAGCTGGGACTTCCGATATGATGTTCAAACCATAAACGCAATAATTAAAAGTTACATATCTGCAGGCAAGATTTTAGTTTTTCATAACAATCCATTAATTGAAACTAAAATTGCGTCAGCTCTTGACTACACTCATGCACACATTACTGAACAAAATCTTATTATCGGTGAGCCGGTTGAATGTTTGATGTAATACTAATAACTGTATTCTGGCTTTATTTACTGCTAATCATTTTGGCAATTTTTGGATTGCGTAAAAAAGCAGAGAATAGCAGCAGAGCTACTCCTTTTGTTACAGTTGTTGTCCCCGCTCGCAATGAAGCGGGAAACATCGGCGCGTGTATTGAATCATTACTGAGTCAAAATTATCCGGCTCACTTATATGAAATTATCATCATAAATGATGGTTCAGAGGATGAGACTGCTGAAATTGTACGGGCATATCAGGAGAAGGATAACAGAATCATATTACGAGAGTGTAACCTGGAGAGTTCACTTCCGCCGGGGAAATCGCGTGCGCTTGAATCGGGAATCCGTGCCGCAAGGGGAGAGATCGTATTCAACACTGATGCAGATTGTGTGGTATCAGCAGAATGGCTTTCAGGAGGAGTTACTTTTTATAAGAATAGAATTGCCATGGTAAATGGGGTAACGCTTCCCGAAGCCAACGGCTGGTTCAGCGGAATACAACAGCTTGATTTTGCTTTTCTGCATGGTGTGGCAGCAGGATTTTCAGGAGTCGGTTTGCCCCTTGCAGGAATGGGGAATAATATGTCCTATCGCAGGGAGAGCTATCAGAAAACCGGGGGATTCGAAAAACTCGGTTTTTCGGTAACCGAAGATTTTCAGCTCACCCGGGCTTTTTTATCAAATGGGGAAAAAGTTATTCATATTGCGACAGAAAGCACCCTGGTGCTGACAAAACCGGTGAAAACTTTCCGGGAACTTTACAATCAGAAAAAACGCTGGGCAGCCGGAGGGTTAAAAAGTCCGCCAATATTTTATTTCCTTTTCCTTGCTGCCTGGCTTTCAGTGCTGGGGGTAACTCTGGCGCCGGTTTTTGCAAACGGATACTGGGTTTTTCTGTTGCTGGTTAAGGTTCTTGCTGATTTTGCCTTGGTTAGCGTGCTTTTCAGGAATGTAAAAAAACGGGGCGGATTGAGATATTTTCTCCCTTTTGAGTTATATTTGTCAGTTTATGTATTAGCTTTTCCGCTAATAATCCCGTTTTCCAGGGCAATTACGTGGAAAGGCAGAATCTTCCGTTAATTTACAGACATCACTTAATGGTAAAAATACTCATTGTTATTGTTCTCATTTTTACAGGATTACACCAGGGAACTTTTTCACAGCAAAAAACAACCTATTTCCCACATGGTCTCACCTTTAAACCGCTTTACAGTAATTTGCTTGAAGCCAGGGCGGGAAGTTCTTTTATGCTTGGTGAAAACCGGCTTCGCCTGGATATCGGCACTTCGGCTGATTTTCTGCGGGTGGATTATAAAGACGGTAAGAAGTTTTCCTTCGGTGGTGATTTTTTTACCTGGACCAGATTAAGAAAAAATGATGACTTCAAGTTTCCGGTTGTGGCAGTTGACTATTTGTTTGGTTTAAATGCTTCCTATTTGTTTAAAATTTCAGATTTAGATGCAGGTATCCGTTTCAGATTCAGCCACATCAGCGCGCATCTGGTTGACGGTCAGTTTGATGATAAAACATTTACCTGGAGAGGCGGTGAACTGCCGTTTGTCTATAGTCGTGAATTTATTGAAGTTTTTCCGGCGGTATATCTTAATGAATCATTGCGTGTCTATGGCGGTCTCTCGTATATATTCCATACTATACCGGAAGAAGTAAAACCGTTTATATTGCAGGCGGGAGCTGAAAAGCATTTTACAGAATTAGCATTGGGTTCTGTTACGCCGTTCTTGCTGTATGGGTTCAAGCTCGCCGGAAACACTGCATATAACGCACACCAGAATATCACTGCTGGAGTAAAATTAGGAGAAGCAGCCGGAGGCGGTCTTTCACTCTATTATAATTATACTTCGGGTAACAGTCTTCACGGAATGTTTTACGATAAACAGGAATCATACTCCTCAGTGGGTTTTAACGTAGATTTATAATGGAAGATTATCAGTCACCGGAGTATAATCGCGAGGCAGAAGAAAAAAGAAAGCAACGGCAGGGGATATTCTATTCAGTTTTGCTTTTTATTCTGACATTTATTACAACAACATTTGCAGGTGTTGACTGGGTTGGCAGGTCATCCGCGGTCATAGAGCTGTCTGAACTTTCAAAAGGACTCCCATATTCAATCGCAATACTTTTTGTTCTGGGTGTTCATGAGTTTGGTCACTACTTTGCGGCTATACATCACAAAGTGAAAACAAGTCTGCCCTATTTTATCCCATTTTTATCGTTTGAAGGGATATTCCTCAGTTTCGGAACGATGGGCGCGGTAATACGCACTCGCTCAGTAATATATACACGCACTGCGCTTTTTGACATAGGTGTATATGGTCCGATCGCGGGATTTGTTGCCTGCCTTGCAGTATATATATATGGCTTTATTACCCTGCCGGGTCCTGAGTATCTGCTGGCGATTCATCCTGATTTTCTTTCACCTGAGTATGGCAAAAATGCCCTGTCACTTGTTTTTGGTGATAATCTTATCACTATAATGCTGCGTGCGGTATTTGACCGGCCGGGAGTGTTCATTCCCCCGATGTCAGAGATTTATCATTACCCATACCTTTGTGTCGGCTGGTTCGGCATGTTTGTTACTTCAATGAATCTGATTCCGGTAGGGCAGTTAGACGGCGGTCATATTGTTTATGGTATGTTCGGGCTGAGGAATCATAAGAAAATAGCATCGGTGGCAATGATTGCTCTTATTGTTATGGGAATACTCGGAGCAGTTCGGCAGTTTCTGCTGCCTGAACTCACCATTGGCTGGGCCGGCTGGCTGGTCTGGGCGGGCATACTTTATTTCGCAATAAAAGTGAACCATCCTCCCGTTCCTGATGAAGCACCGCTTGACAAGAACCGTATGGTGCTGGGGTATTTATCAATCCTGATATTCATTTTAACCTTTACACCAAGCCCGATTTTAATTATATAGCAGAATGAAAAGAATACTCTCATTATTCTTCCTTGCCGCGGCTTATTTTACCGGGTGCGACAAGGATTTTACCGGGACACTTGACCCGATTACAGATTCCCCCTCGGTTACCGCACTCTCATCAATTGGAACGTTCACGAGAACTCCGGAAGACAGCGTAATCACGGTAAAACTTCAGCTTTCGCGGTTTAGTAATGTTTCCTCAGTAAGAGCAGAGATTTATAATCCACTCAATAACAGGGTTTCCCCGTTTCCCATGACTCTTTATGATGACGGGAATACCATGGTCGGTGATGTTACTGCTTTGGATGGGGTTTATACTAACCGGCTTACACTGAGTCAGACACATTCCAATGGCAGTTACCGGATTGAGTATTATATATCACTGAATTCAGGTGAATCAAGAAAAGCCGGGTCGGAAAGTTTTATATATAATAATGGGGCTGCCAATGTTGCTCCTTTAATAAACCGGATCATTGCCCCTGATACCATAACGGTCACAGGCGTTTTCCCTTTCATTCTTGCAGCAGAAGCAGTTGACTCAAACGGCGCGGAAGATATTGAACGAGTTTATTTCCAGACGTTCAGACCTGATGGCTCAACGAACGGATTTTTATTTGAAATGAACGACAGGGGACTTGAAGGGGACGCAACAGCCGGAGACGGTATCTGGTCACGCGGAATTCAGGTTGACAGCACCAATCAGAAAGGTACCTATCGTTTTGAATTTAAAGCGCGCGACAGAGGAAAGCTTAACAGTACTCCGGTAAATTATTTTATTACGATCAGATGAACCGATTAGTTTTATTTTTATTACTTATATATAGCACTCTGCCGGCTCAGAGTGGACCCGGTAATTTTTATCTTCAGTCAGATGAGCAGTTTTCAAAGATATACCTCGATGAAAAACCGCTCTCAAACGGAATTAACGACCTTCTTGTTGTCGGTGATACGGTTTGGCTTGCAACTACCAGAGGCCTTAGCAGAACTACCGATAAAGGAACAAGCTGGAAAAATTATTACGGCACTCCGGAGTTTGGTACAGAGAGCATTACGGCGCTTGCTTATGACCAGGTGACCGGCACAATCTGGGCATCAACTGCTCATACACGTGAGATAACAGGCCAGCGTTTGCCTGAGGGAAGCGGCATCAGGGTCAGTTCTGATAATGGCACAACCTGGTTAACCATTCCACAGCCGATGGACAGTGAATCTGACACTGTTGAGATATATGGCGTAAATACCCTGCGTGCATTGCCTGTGACTGTGGCTGTGCAAAATATCATCTATGATATTGCAATTACCAGGAACACTATCTGGATTGCCGCATTTGCCGGAGGAATCAGAAAAACAAGAATTGACAGTCTGCTTGCAAATGTGAACCGAAGCTGGGAGAGAGTTATTGTGCCACCCGACCGACTGGATGCTATACATCCGGATTCAGTATATAACTTTTGCATTACGCCGGTAGCAGGAAGATTTTGCAGTGACAATAATCTGAATTATCGTGCGTTTTCAATTATTGCAGTGGATGATTCAACTGTATATGCCGGAACAGCAGGCGGTATAAATAAAACCACAGATGCGCTGATTGCTGAAACAAGTAACAATCTTCGCTGGGAAAAAATCAGTCATCAGAACCAGACTAACCCTATTAGCGGTAATTTTATTGTTGCAATAAACTATGCTCCCTCAACAAATACCATTTGGGCTGCAACATGGAAAGCAGAAGGAGTTACAGAGTTTTATGGTGTGAGTGCATCAACAGATGGCGGTCAAAGCTGGAGCACCGGTCTGCGCGATGAAAAAGTTCACAACTTCACCAATTTTTCCTCACGTGTTATTGCCGCGGCTGATAACGGACCGTTCCGTTCATTTGATGGCGGCAGGTCCTGGCTTCTTCCCGTGAACATAACTGATTCTGAGACTAAGGTTAAATTGCAGACCACTGCATTTTATTCCGCCGGATATAATGCAGCGGGTAATGAGCTCTGGCTTGGCTCAGATGATGGGCTTGTTTTGAATACAGGTATTGGTGACCTCTGGCCTGATAACTGGAAAGTATTTTTTGCGTCACAGAAGCTGGAGTCTCGCTCAGCTACGTATGCATTCCCGAATCCATTCTCACCAAAGGTTGAAACCTGCAAAATAAAATACTCAACCGGCGGCGTGAGAGCTTCTGTTACGATACGGATATATAATTCCGGAATGCAGTATATACGGACAGTCATCCAGAATGCTGAGCGCGGTGATGTGATTCACACGATTGATAAAAACGACCCTGCCGGTGTGATTGATTATTGGGATGGCAAGGATGACCAGGGTAATACTACCGCTAATGGTGTCTATTTTTACACTGTTGAAATTAACGGCGGGGAAGCCCTGTTCGGAAAGATAATGGTGCTGCAATGAGGAATTTTATTATTTGTATGATTCTTTTGGCTGCTTCTGTTTTTGCGCAGCCGAAGTTTGAAAGAACAAATTCAGCACCGGGTGAGTTTTCACGATATGGTTTTGGGGCAAGAGGTATTGGGATGGGTAATTCAATCTCAGCCCTGAAAAACGGTAATATATCTTCTTACTATAACCCTGCTCTTGTGGTTTTTCAAAAAGATAATCATACGTCAATTTCCGGTGCTGCACTTTCGCATGACAGAATGCTTAACTCACTCGGCTTTACCAGACGATTTGAGTTTTTTGCAAAGGATGATACAACAGAAAACAGGAAACCCCGTTCAACCGCGGGTATTTCAGCGGGTATTATAAACTTTGGTATTTCCAATATTGATGGCAGAGATAATCAGGGTCTTAAAACCAAAGATTTATCCGTTTCTGAAAACCAGTTCTTCCTTGCCTTTGCAAATAAGTTTTCCGAGAAAATCTCTGCCGGTGTGGCGGTAAAGTTTTATTACTTTGATTTTTATGATAAAGCAACATCAAATACTCTTGGTTTTGATATTGGGATAGTATATACCTATTCTGATAACCTGAGTTTTGCAGCAGTGATACAGGATTTGAACGCCTCTTATAAATGGGATACATCGGAGCTCTACGGCAACTCAGGGACAACTACAACAGACCGTTTTCCGCTTGCAAAGAAGTTTGGTGCTGCTTACAAGTTTGCTGATATACCGCTTTGTATTACTGCTGAATATGAGTTTAACAACATGGAAAGAAAAATGCTCAGATTTGGCGGGGAGTATGCTCTGATTCCTGAACTTACACTGCGGGCAGGTTTGGATAAATGGCATATAAAGAACTCAGATGAATCTTCAGTGCCCTCATTCGGATTTAGTTATAATTTTGAGCTCGCCGGGCTACAGCCAGGCATTGATTATGCAGTTGCCCCGGAACAGTTTTCGGGGGGACTTCGTCACTATTTTGGAATTTCAATAAATTTTTAACAAATGAAAAAAATACTATTTGTTCTCCTCTTATCGCTGAGTGTTTATGGGCAGAATGCCGGTAAAACCGGCTTTGCAACCCTGAAACTGCCCGTCGGCGCTCGAAATGCTTCACTTGGTAACACGGGTGTTTCATCTTCTTCAGATGTAACAGCTCTGTTTTACAACCCGGCTGCATTGAATGAATCATCTTCCGATGAATTGTTTATCTTTCATAATCAGTGGATTCAGGGGGTTTCATCAGAATATTTTGCAGCGAAAACTTCTTTCTGGGGACTTACTGCTGCCGCGGGAGTAAGTATCAGTTCTGTTAATAATATTGAGATCAGACAAATAGCGGGGGAACCGGAAGGAACATTTAACTCACACGCGATGACCGTGAGTATGGGTGTGGCATTCTCGCCAGCTCAAAACTGGCAGTCCGGGGTTACGATAAAATATCTCTATGAAGATTATCTTGCGGATCAGGCAGACGGTTTTGCATTTGATTTGGGCGCAGTATATACTCTCTCCGGGTTACGTTTGTCTGCCGCACTGAGTAATCTTGGCAGTATGAATAATCTGAAAAACAATCCTACAAAACTCCCTGCTACTTTCAGAGCGGGTGTGAACAAGTCATTTGCAGGAGTGTTCCCGCAGTTTGATATTGCAGCAAGTGCTGAACTTCAGCAACAACTCACTTCCGGAACTTTTGGAATTAACGCCGGTGCCGAGCTTATCTATGATAATCTGGTTTCTTTCAGAGCAGGAACGCTTCCGTTGAATGAAGCTAATTATCTGACCGCAGGCTTGGGCTTTCACTTCAGTGGTATTCATGTTGACTATGGTTTTACTCCATTTGCTGAGGACCTTGGTGCAGGACATTTAATTTCACTAAATTATCGCTTCTGATGGTATTTACATATAAAAAGCTGAGTGATACTGAGCTCACCTTAAATGAATGGGATGAGTTCGTTGAGAAATCTGACAATGGAACCATTTTTCATACACGTAAATTTTTATCCTATCATCCCGCAGATAGATTTGAAGATGCTTCATTGGTATTCCTCAAAGATGGCAAACCCCTTTCTCTTTTACCTGCGGTGGCAATCCAAAGAACCGGAAAGAGAATTTTATCTTCACACTCAGGCGCTTCTTACGGCGGATTTGTTTATAAAGGTTCGTTTAACTTAAAGGAAGCATTTACCGTTGTAGAGCAAACACTTGAATTCGCAAAGCAAAATGGTTTTGATGCAATTCAGCTTACTCTTCCTCCTATTATATACGCTTCCAGTTATTCTAACTATCTGGATTTTGCACTTTTCAAAAACGGGTTTACTTATCTGAAAAGGGAAGTTTCAAGTGTCGTTGAACTGAGCGGGGACCGTGAAAGCGTACTTGCCATGTACCGTTCTGAAGCACGCACAGCATTAAAGAAAGCGCAGAGTTTAGGTGTCGAAATCGCGGAAACTGAACGTTTTGATGAGTATTATGAAATTCTGAAAAAGAATCTCAGAATGCGACATAATGTTAATCCGACACATACATTAGATGAGCTGAAGCGTCTGAAACAGATGTATCCTGCTAAGATCCGGCTTTGGGGTGCATTTAAGGATGAGACGTTGCTCGCCGGGGTATGTAATTTTTCCGCAAATGACAATGTTGTTTTAGCATTTTATATAAGTCACGATGAAGAATATCAGATGTACCGCCCGGTCAATCTGTTATTTTATGAAATAATGAACCGCTCCCGTGATGAAGGATTCAAGTTTCTTGATTTCGGTATCTTTACTGTAAATATGGAACCAAATTGGGGACTGGGAAGATTTAAGGAAAACTTTGGCGCAAGGGGAATCTTCAGAGATACATTTTATATAGAGCTCTGATGCATCGCATCCTGCATATTGCTCCGCAGAACTATGCCGGTGTTCCTTACAGCTTTTATGAAATGCATAATGCCTGCGGCGACTATTCCCGTATAATTACTCTTCACAAAAATCCCTTACAGTTCTCGGAAGATATTTGTCTGGAGCTCCCGCTCCCGGCATTTTCTGCGGCAAAGCTCTGGAGAAAGCGAAAAGTTGAAATAACTGAGCTTAAAAAAGTTACCTATCCTCATTACTTTAAGCCGGCTAATATTGCAGAGAAACTTTATTTCTTTCTGAATGATACAGTCAGGCGACCGGCCATAAACAAGGTGATTCGGGATTATAAATTAGATACCTTTGATATCATTCACTATGACGCGGGACTTGATTTTTTTCGGTATCCTCATCAGGCAATTAAATGGAAAAATGCGGGTAAAAAAATCGTCTGTTGTTATTATGGGAGTGACCTGCGGCTCAGAGGTCTTATAAAGGAGCTTGACGAAATCTCTGATTTGAATATAACTTCAGAGTATGATCATCTTTCAATGAAAGATGATTTACATTATATTTTTTATCCGTATTCAACAAAAGAATTGCCGGGAACAGATCGGAAGCCAGGTCAGAAGATTAAAATCATTCATTCTCCAACAAACCGAAAATACAAAGGCACTGAACTTATTCTTTCTGTAATTGAGAAGGTGAAAAAGGAACGTGAAATTGAATTTATTCTTTGTGAGGGAGTTCCGCGCGGGGAGTTATTGGAGATAAAAGCCGGATGTGATATATCTATTGACCAGGTCGGAGGTACGATGGGGGGAACCGGTTATGGAAAAGCAGGGCTTGAAACACTTGCAATGGGAATACCAACGATAACAAACATGACCAGGGAGTATGAAAACTGGCTGCCTGAAAATCCGTTCGTTGTAGCTAATAATGCTGATGATCTGTTTGAACAGCTTATCCGGCTGATTGATGATGAGGAGTACCGCATTTCAAATGGGAAAGCAGGAAAAGACTGGGTCGAAAAATATCACTCATTTGAATCTGTAAATAAAGCGCTAAAAGAACTTTATAAAACTAAAGGCATCATCTGAGTGGAAAATAAAACATCACTCGGGATGTCAACGTTTCTCTATACCGTGACCGGATTCACGGTAAAGGGGATTAGTTTTTTGCTGCTTCCGTTTTATTCACACTTTTTTACTGCCGCGGAGTTCGGAATTGCCTCACTGATGATGGGAGTTTTAGTTATTACCGCGGTTTTTTTTCAATTGGGGATGCAAACGGTTTTCCCGAAATTTTATATAGAGTACAAGGAAAGTTATGGTGCAAAAAATGTACTTTCTTTTTTCTTCTTTAGATATATAATTTGGACTGCGGTTTTATTCTCAATCCTGTTTTTCTTTTCTGATAGTATATCAGAGCTCGTTCACGGAAGTTCCGAATATGGTATTTATTATCGAATGCTGTTTCTTGGCGCTGTAGCAGAAACCATAAGCATGACCATAATACAATATGCCAGAACTGAACAGAGAGCGCAAGCGGTAGCAGTGCTCCAGTTCGCATCAACAGTGGTACATGTGGCGGTTCTTGTTTCTTTGCTGCTTTCCGGCATAGATAATCTTCTTTCATTTTCCGCGGCTCATCTTGCCGCGCCGGTAGTGATACTGCCATTTGCTATATTATTAGCCAGAAAGCAGATTTCGCGCAAAACAGGCGGAATCCCGCTCCGACCGATACTTCTTTTTGCACTGCCTGTTGTTACCGGCGCTTTTTTTTCGACACTGCTTGATGTTTCGGATAGATTTATTCTGCTTTATTATATGAGTGAGGCAGAAGTCGGAGTTTATTCTTTCATGTACCGGATTGCGCTTGGGCTGAATGTGTTCGTTATTGCATTTCGCACGGCATGGACTCCGGCCGGAATAGAACTTATGAAGCGTGGAGAATATCAGGTAAAATCACCTCATGTACTTAAAAATCTGCTTTATATACTGGCGCTGTTATCTCTTGTATTTCTGATAATCAGTAAGGCAGGGTTCACACCAATTCCGGGATACGGGCAGTTTTTTGCCGGGGATTTCAGCAGCGGTATTGGGCTGATACCGATTCTTCTTACTGCATACATATTTAGCGGATTAGTTTCTTTCTTTTCAATCTTTCCTTATACGCTGGAGAAGGGTAATTACTTCCTGAAGATGGATTTGACCGGGATTGTCATAAATGCCGGATTGAATTTTCTGCTGATACCGCTTATTGGAGTTTATGGAGCAGCATTTTCCACACTGATTGCTTTTTTTGCAGTATTTGTGTATATCAGCAGAGTTTCACTAAAGAATGTTCCGGAAAGTATCACCTTATCTGATATAATAACACCTGTATTTGTGCTTCTTGCCGGATATATCTGCTTTTATCTCGTACAGAATGTGTTCATACTGACGGGACTGTTATCAGTTGGAATCCTCTTGCTTATCAGGTTCGGAGGTATCCGCTTATCACTTATTTCTCCTCAGGGATTACTGAAGGAGCTCCGTAACAAAGCTGATTAGCTTACCTGATTCTTTTTCCCAGTTATACAGATTTTTAACTTCCTCACGGGTTGTTTGAGATTTCTGTATTAAGTCCTTTTTATCAAATGCAATAGCCCTGAGCAGTTCAGCGGTCTCTTTAGCATTTTCCGCATTAACGGTATAACCAAAGGGATGCAGATCAAAATCCTCTCTAAACACTTTCAGGTCATTATAAAGGACCGGAACGCCGAATGCCAACGATTCAAATAATTTGATGGGGAGCGAATTATCATATATGAATGACTTCTCACGCAAGTCGATGTAAAGGTCAATACCCCTGTAAATATTTTCCATTGCACGGTAGGGCTGCCAGGGAACGAAGGTAACGTCTGTTTTTTTCAGGCAGCTCATTTCATACCGGAAAAAGTTTTCATACGCAACATCCTGAAACTTAACCGCAAGTCGTAATGAAAGCTCAATCCCAAAATCCTGTTTCTCAATGTATTTCAGTACACGCAAAAGATTATTTGCGCCTCGTTCGGGTGAAATATATCCCGCGAAAAGAAGATTAAGGTAACCCGGTCCGGTCGCTGAATGTAAATATCTGAAATATTTTGCAACAGGGTAGTAGCTGACAATTTCTGATTTTTTTGAAAAACCCCTGTAACGCCGTGCTTTTCTTTTCTCTCCAAAAATAAAACCGTCAGCCAGAAAGGAAGCGGCAAAATTGAGCACCGCAAGCCCGGCGTATAACATTTGGCGTAAAACCCGGGGTTTCCGGTAGGTTACATTTTCAGGATACCACTCAGTGATGTCGGAAATTACTTTGGTATAGGGTAAGGTTAGTTTAGCCGCCAGTATCATCAGGGGCTGGCCGGCAATAACGAGCTGAGGATTGTGCTTCTTTAACCGGGCAGCTACACCTTTTATTTTCGCGTTCAGCCCTGAACCAGACGTAAAACAGTCGAACTCAACCCCTTCACGAATATCCTTTAAATCAGAGGTTGTAAGTATGATAATGACTTTGAATCCATTATCTTTCAGTGATAAAGAAAATTTTTCAAAAATTCTTTCATCTTCCGGCAGGTGACCGGAAGAAAGAAGGCAAATAGTTTTCATATATGAATCTTGAACTACACAGTAACAGGTTTTTAGTTTGCAGACCAGACCGTCTGGGTGACGTAACTCTTTCAACTCCGTTTGCATCCGTTCTAAAAAACGCATTTCCTGAGAGTGCAGTATATTATTTGGTCAGAGAGCAAACTGCCGCGCTGTTTGAGAATAATCCTTTTGTTGATAAAGTTATTTATTTTGAATCTAAAAATAAAAAATCGGACACCATTTATTCGCTGGTAAAAAAGCTAAGACCATTAAAAATTACACATGCCTTCCAGTTAATCCCGAATGAATTGATTACTTATGCGTTGTTCCTGACCGGGATTCCTTACCGGGCTGGAGTCGGGAATAAACTCTTTCAGTTCATCACTAATACAAAGAGCGTTTACAGACGAAAATATGAACAGAAAAGGAATGAGGGAGATTACTGCCTGGACCACTTGCGAAAAATCGGAATTCCCGTTGAGACCCCGCTACCGCGCATTTACCTGAGTGAGCAGGAAAGGGAGATGGTTGCGCAAAAAAGAGCAAAATTACTTGGGGGTAAGAAAGCGATAATCGGGGTTCACGTTACCAGCGGTAATTCAGCCCCTAATCTCTCGTCAGGGGAGTATCAGTCTCTGATGGAAAAACTCTCAGGCGCAGATGATCTTATTATTGTAAATACCGACCTTGAAAAAATTGCAGGAACTGAGGACTTACCGAAAGTGAATTATATTAACAGGGGAACAACGCTAAGAGAATCGATTCTGAATTATGCGCTGCTTGATTGGCTAATCTCCGCAAGTACGGGCCCCATGCATGTTTGCGCCGCGCTTGGGGTTAAAACTCTATCACTTTTTTGTCCACTTCCTGCCTGCGAACCGGCTCTGTGGGGACCGATAAATCCTTCAGCAAGATTTATCCTGCCGGAAGCAGAGTATTGCAGTAAACATTGTCCAGGTGACCCTCATATCTGTACTTTTGCCGGGGCAGGAGGAATTGATTCAGGTAAAGTAATCACTTCACTCAGGCAGTTTCTTGAGTGAAAATTCTGATAGCCCCGAATGCGTTTAAGGAGTCTCTCCCGGCAGTAAAAATTGCCGATATTCTGCAAAATCATTTTTACAGATTAGCCCCGCAACATAGATATCTTAAATTCCCAATCTCCGATGGGGGAGATGGTTTTGTTGATGTTCTTGCGTATCATAAAGGATTAGCAAAGTCGGGTTTCCAAACAAAACTGATTAATGGGTCAATGGGGGATATCGAATACCTATATGATAAAACAGAACACATTTTATTTGTAGAATCTGCCTCTGTTATAGGAATTAAGCATATCCCTGCTCCTTATAGGAATGTGTTTAACTATGATTCCTATACTCTGGGAGCATGTATAATGGGTTTACTTAATGAGTTAAAATCTGCCTCACAATCTCCTGAAAAAATTGTCATTGGAGTCGGGGGCACTGCCACTATTGACCTTGGTTTGGGAGCATCAGCAGCATTATCGGGGTTAAAGTTTACGAATACTGTATTGAATATGGATTTATCAGAGGCAGCACAAACTATTATAAATCAAGGAGTTAACCCGCTTCAGATAGAGTTAGTGCTGGATGTGGCTGTCCCCCTAACAGGAATTGGGGATATGGTTTCTGAATTTGGAGCACAAAAGGGTGTTACTCCGGAGCAGACATTAAGATTAAAAAGTTTGATAGCTGAGTTGATTGATTACTTGACCAGGTCGGGGAAGAAAAGCCATCCGGATGAGGCATTGGGAGCAGGGGGAGGTTTATCTATTGGCTTTTCGCTGATATCCCCTATAAAGATTACTCATTCATCGGACTTCATCTGGCGAGACCTCAATTTACAAGATTCGCTGCCTTCGGCTGACCTGGTAATTACCTCAGAGGGGCGGCTTGATCAAACCAGTCTGTTAAATAAGGCAACTTCCGTTTTGGTCAGTAAATGCCGCGAATTCAGGAAGGTGCTTTATGTAATTTGTGGTTCGGCAGAAAAGAGTGTAAGGAGTGAGTTAGAACGGAATGGGGTGCGAGTATTTGAACTGCGTGATTACTTTTCGGGGGGAGTTGAGGAGTCCATTCAAAAAGCTGAGGAGGGTCTTCAAAAATGCGGGGATGAGATAATATCCGCCCTAAAATAGAGGCAATTTGGCTATTTTTACAGGTTGAATTTTTACCAATTCCCGTGTGATAAATGAAAGAATATCTTGATTTAGTCCGCCTTGTGATGGAACAGGGCGAAAGAAAATATTCCCGAACCGGGGTAGATACCCTCTCCTATTTTTCTGCCCATTACCGTGTTGACCTTGCGAAGGGCTTTCCGCTATTGACGACAAAGAAGATGGAATGGAAATCTCTCCTTCATGAAGTTTTATGGTATTTGTCCGGGGATAATCACATACGTAATTTGCGGCAGCATACAAAAATCTGGGATGCCTGGGCAGACGAAAACGGGAACCTGGAAACTGCGTATGGTTACTACTGGCGGAAATTCCCCAGTGCAAAAAAGAATGAAAAAGGGGAATGGGAAGTAAGAGAAGTAGATCAGATTCGGTACGTGATTGAAGAAATAAAGAAAAGACCATATTCGCGCAGATTAGTGGTTTCTGCCTGGGAACCGGGTAATGCCACAACAAGTAAACTGCCACCCTGCCATTATACTTTTGTTTTTAATGTGGCGAATGGAAGACTAAACACACATCTCACGCAGCGATCCGGTGATATTGCACTCGGAATCCCATTCAATCTGGCTGCCTATTCAATACTAACCCAGATAATTGCCCAGGAAACCAATCTGGAACCGGGCTATTTCTCCCACACGATTGTGGATGCACATATTTATATTGCCGATAAGGGGAGTGAAACCGAAAGGTATGATCATCTTGCAGGATTAAGAAAGCAACTTGAGAGAGAACCCCTGCCTCTGGCAAAACTGCATATTAAGAAAAAACCAATCGATGAATTGACTTTTGAAGATTTTGAACTTACGGGTTATCAGAGCCATGACCGTATCAAATTCGAAGTAGCAGTCTGATTAAGTGTAACAGGCACAAGTGAAAAGACTTTTTTTGTCATTGTTATGTTTTCTTGTCGGAAGTTTTTCGCCTGACGGCTTCTCGCAGGATTATACTCTTTTCCACATTGACAATGAATCAGGTTTGCCGAGTAATCTCACAAAATCCATCGAGGCAGACTCAAGGGGTCTTATCTGGATTGCGACCGATGGAGGACTCATTCGATTTAACGGAAGAGACTTTGACAATTTTCAGTTTCAGTTTAATACCAGGTATATAAAAGATTTAGTAAGGGATACAAAAGGAGGGATGTTTGTTGCCTCGGATGAAGGTGCAGGTTATATAACCCCGAATCAGTTTAACCCTAAATTTACTATGCTGGTTCAATCCTCAACGTTATTCTCAGAAAATGAACTTCATTATCCTAAAGAGCTTTTTGTGGACGGCAGGGGCACACTCTGGATTTCAGATATCAATGGAGTAGCCAAATGGGAAAACGGAAGTTTTAAGAAGTATAATTTTAACTTCAAATATCACTCGAACAGTTTTTTTAAGTCTTTTGGGTTTGGTGAGATTAATGGCTCTCTCTATATAACATCGTGGCAAGGTTATATATTTTATTATGACCAGAGAACTGACAGCTTGATCTCTGTCCCTCTGCCAAAGTCTAACCAGGGTAAGATTATCCATACATTCTATTGCAAAGGAGACTCACTATTTTTGGGTCAATCTGACGGACTATATCTGTTAAAGATGAATTCCGCGCATCAGATAACCGCAAACCGGAAACTTTCTTCTGTGAGCAGCGTTTCTTCCGTTTTTGCAGCGCCTTCAGGAAGCATCTGGTTTGGAACTTACAATGACGGTTTATTTAGAATAGATGAGGCAGGAGTAACTGATTTCAGCAAAGTGTTCGCCGAGCTCAACGGGATTTCAGTAAAGGATTTTTATATTGATGGTGAAAACAATGTGTGGATATGCACTGATAACGGAGTTTTTATTCTTCAGGAAAAATTCTTTAAGAATGTAACTATTTCAGGACCCCAGACACAGAAGCGGGGAGGGGTAAAACAAATTTTTTCAAATTCTTCCGGTCAGGTTTTTTACTATGATAATGAGAGTATCTTCCTCATTGGCAAAGAAGGAAGGAAATATCATGCTGAAAAGATATTCAGCAAACCTGGTGTATCAATACTCTATTCTGCCGCTGCTAACGCTGATGAGTTATGGATTTCAACAACAGGGCAGCAATTGCTTAAATACTCAATACAGTCGGGTGAAAAAACACTCGTTCAGCAGTTGAACGATGATCATTTTTATTCATTATTTACTGACAGTAAGGGGAGATTATGGTCTTATCTGGCACGAAACAGGACGGTTGCAGTAATTGATAAAAACGAGTTCAAAAGCTATCCAATTACATTTCCCGATGTAGTTTACATCAATGAATTCGCGGAAACCGAAAAAGGGGATATTCTGATTGCCTGCAATGGCAGAAATAACTTTTTATTGCGATTTGATGAAAAAACTGAATCATTAACTTCTGTAACTGCCGGTTTTTTTCACGATTATAAATCAGTACAGACGCTTGATATTCATGTTGATAAAGAGAGGATACTATTAGCAACAGACAGGGGATTGCTTGAGGCAGTAAATAATCTTTCAGCGGTAAAAAGAATAGATACGCCGGGTGAATACCTGCCATCTTCAGTTTATAATACTTCGAGTAAGGGGCTTTGGGTTGGAACTGAGCAAGGTATTCATGTGTTTTTTAAGGATGATTCACTGAGATTTGACCGTTTCAGCGGGCTGCAAAGTTCCTCGGTGGTACGGGGCGGAATTCTGGAACTGCCCGGCGGAGATATATTCACTGCGAATGTAAATGGAATTGCCGTTTTGAGCGGACAAAGAATGGTTCTGAGGAAATCGGTTGTGCCTGTACTTATCGGAATAAGTTACCAAAAAGAAGATGATGAATTTGCTGCTGCCCAGGACCCTGAGTTTTTGATCGGGAGTAGTGTTGGGTTCAGTTTTAGCTCACCGGTATATCCTCCTGACAAAGTACGATACCGGGTGAAGATTTCCGGAAGCCAGGATGATGGTTGGATATATACAAAGTTTCAGGGAGTGTATTATCTTCCAAATTTACCTACGGGCAACTATACACTACTGATTTCCGCGAAAGAGTCAGGCCGGCTGTGGAGTGAACCGCTGGTATATTCATTTTCGATTGTCCTGCCCTGGTATAGTTCTCCTTTAACAATTATTGCCGGATCATTCTTACTTCTCGGTGTAATTGTATTTGGAATAAATCTGTTTGTAAGTTACCGGTTTAAACGACTTGAAGAGAACCGGATTACTCTTGAAGAAAAAGTGGAGGAAAGAACAAAAGCGCTTCTTGAAGCAAAAAGAGAAGTAGAAAAACTTCTTAATGATGCAATAAAATCCAAGAGTGAGGTTGAATTTGTAAATGAGCAGATAAAAAAACTGCTTGGTATAGCCGCGCATGACTTGAAGAACCCCTTGCAGTCAATACTTGGGTTATCGCATCTCATTCAGGGGGAAGAAGATATTAACCCCGCGAAGGAATATTCGCAGGTAATTTCCGATGCGGCTAATAAAATGCTCAGGCAAATAAACGAATTGCTGGAAACAGCAGTATTTGATATTTCATCTGCAGAACTGACAAAAGAGACGTTTGATTTACGTGAAGTTATCGTGGAAGTAACTGAAGCTAACCGGACAAGAGCAGAACAGAAACATCAGGAAATCATTATTTCAGTTAAAGATGAACTTCCGGTTAATTCTTCACGTGACTGGCTCCGCCGGGTATTGGACAATCTGGTTAATAACGCGGTTAAATACTCCCAGCACAACAAGCATATCCATGTGAAGTCATGGAAAGATAATCACACCGTATACCTTACGGTATCTGATGAAGGACCCGGTTTTACGGCAGCGGATATAAAAAATCTTTTTGTACGCTTTAAGCGGCTCTCAGCCAGACCAACCGGAGGCGAAAGCTCAACCGGTTTGGGGCTTGCATTGGTGAAAGAAATGCTCAATGCGCTTGGCGGAGATATATCATTAACTCAGAGCAGCACAGGCGGCGCTGAGTTTACTATCCGGCTAAATCTGCATAAGGAATCAGTTTAAAATGAAGATCATTATCATTGCAGCAGTTGCCCGAAATAATGTAATCGGTAAAGCGAGCGGTGAACTTCCATGGCACTTGCCGGATGATTTTAAACATTTTAAGGAAACCACATCAGGTTATCCGGTAATCATGGGGCGTAAAACGTATGCTGCATTAGGAAAACCATTAAAAAACCGATTAAACATCGTAATAACCCGTAAAAAGGAATTGATTCCTGCATCTGAGGATATATCTCTGGTTCATTCATTAGAAGAGGCCTTTCAAAAAGCAGCCGAAAGCGGTACAGATAAGGCCTTCATTATAGGAGGGGGCGAAATATACAGGCAGTCAATTACCAAGGCAGATATTCTGATTCTCTCTCATCTGAATTTTGAAGCCGCGGGAGAAATCTATTTCCCGACATTTGATCATACGGAGTGGGTTATTTATAAAACGGATGCACGGGAAAAATTCACCATCACTTATTACAAGCGAAAAGAAGCTGAAGATGAGTAAAATAACCATACTGCCGGAAAATCTGTCAAAAAAGATTGCAGCGGGTGAAGTTGTCCAGCGACCGGAATCCGTTGTTAAAGAATTAATCGAAAACTCTATTGATGCAAAAGCATCAACCATCGAATTATTGATTAAAAGAGCCGGAAAACAGCTTATCCAGGTGATTGATGACGGGGAGGGCATGAGTGAAGAGGATGCAATACTTTGTATTCAGAAACATGCTACCAGCAAACTTAAAACCGAACTTGATCTTGATGCCATTAAAACCCTTGGCTTCAGAGGAGAAGCATTATCCGCGGTAAGTGCAGTAGCTCAGGTAGAAATTAAAACCCAGACTGCAAATGATAAAATCGGGACGAGTCTGAGAATTGATGAACAGGGTGAGATTTTTCTTGAAAAAGGTTCTTACCCGAAAGGGACTTCCATTTCAGTGAAAAATCTTTTTTATAACGTACCCGCACGCAGAAATTTTCTTAAAACCGACACCACAGAATTAAAACATATCGTTGAAACGTTTAACCGTCTGGCGCTCGGATACCCCGAGATCCGGTTTAAGTTATATATTGATGATGATCTGGCTCTTGATTTCACTCCCTGTCAGCTTGCTGAGAGAATGGATCAGGTATTTATTGATAAAGTCTCAGACGCGGTTATCCCTGTTAAGGAAGTTACCGATTATATAACACTTACCGGCTATATAGGAAAACCATTTTTACTGAAAAAAAACAGAGGGGATCAGTATCTTTTCCTGAACAGGCGTTATGTTGTTTCAAGACAGATGAACCACGCAGTATTTTCTGCGTATGAAAATGTGATGGAGAAAGGTGAATACCCGTTCTTTGTACTTTTTCTGGAAGTTGATTACTCAAAGGTTGATGTGAATGTTCACCCATCGAAGCTTGAAATCCGTTTTGAGAATGAGAAGGATGTATATACTTTTATTCTGTCTGTTGTCAGAAAAAGTCTAAGCAATTTTGATCTGGTGCCCAGCGCCGGATTTACCAAACCACTTGGCGAAACAGAGCGGATTGGTATTGACAATTATGCACCGGTCAATAAAAATGATTTCAGCGACAGACCTGCTACATCACCAAGAGAAAGAGATTTTAGCCAGTCCCGTCAGCAGCCCCCTCTCAGTGAAAAAGAAATCGATCTGCTTTTCGGTAAAATTGATAAAGAATTAGAAGGTTCGCCTGCCAGAGAGTCATTCAGAGAAATCGATCAGGGAGTACGTTCACCACAGCCACCGCAGGAGAGGACTCAGTCACCGGGCAGCGGTGAAAAACTGAGCGGCGGATTTATAGTTCAGTTGAGCAACAAGTATATATTAGCCCAGGTAAAATCAGGTCTGATGATTATTGATCAGCACGCAGCCGATGAACGGATTCGCTATGAGGAGGCCTTGCATCTGTTTAAGGAAAGTTCTCCATTTTCTCAGTTACTGGTCTTTCACAAGACCATTCAATTGAATCCGGGCAACTTCGGCTTAGCACAAGAATTAGCTGAGTATCTGGAGCGGCTTGGTTTTGCGATTAAGTTTTTTGGCGGTAATACCGCAGTGATTGAGGGTGTGCCCGCTGTCGTAAAGGAGGGAGAAGAGGAAACTACTCTGCTTAACATTCTGGATGAGTATCACCGTAATCAGCAGGAGAAAAAACTGCTGGATATGACAGATAATCTGGCGAAGTCTTATTCCTGTCATACTGCGATACGGACAGGTGACCGATTGAACGAAACAGAAATGAGAGCACTAATCGACCGCCTCTTCGCGACTGAAATGCCCTATGTATGTCCACACGGAAGACCCATTATAATGAAGATTTCGTTGGATGAGTTTGACCGCCGGTTTGGCAGAACCTGAGTACGGTTGTATCTGAGTTTTTTATTCCCCGACTGCTCGTTAACTTTGCATCAATTAAATGAAGGAATTCATGAGTACCCCTGAGTATTTTAAGAAAAAGGAATCTTTTGACAAAAAGCTTGAAGCATCAAAAGAGATAGGACAGAAATGGACAACAGTTTCAGGTGAAAAAATAGAGCCCTTTTACGGTCCTGAACGGTTGGAAGGGTTTGATTACATGCGCGATTTGGGGTTCCCGGGTGAGTTTCCCTTCACGCGCGGCATTCATCCAAACGGATACAGAGGCAAACTCTGGACGATGCGACAGTTTGCCGGATTCGGAACACCGGAGGATACAAATCAGAGGTTTCATTACCTGCTGAATCACGGTCAAACCGGGCTCTCAGTTGCGTTTGACCTCCCCACACTTATGGGTTGGGATGCTGATGCACCTTTAAGTTCGGGGGAGGTAGGAATTTGCGGCGTCTCAATTTCTTCATTAGAGGATATGGAGATTTTGTTTGACAAGATACCGCTCGAAAAAGTTTCAAGCTCAATGACCATCAACTCGCCGGCAGCGATGATTTTTGCATTCTATCTTGCAGTTGCACAGAAACAGGGGGTTGATTATAAAAATCTTAGAGGAACACTCCAGAATGATATTTTAAAGGAGTATATCGCGCAGAAGGAATATATATTCCCTCCGCGTCCTTCAATGAGAATTATCATTGATATGATCGAATACTGCACGAATGAAGTGCCTCAGTGGAATCCGGTTTCAGTAAGCGGATACCACATCCGGGAAGCGGGGTCAACAGCAGCTCAGGAGCTTGCCTATACCTTAGCGGACGGTTTTGCATATATCGAAGCGGCTATTGAACGGGGAATTCCGGTCGATGATTTTGCTCCGAGAATTTCTTTTTTCTTTAACTCACATCTTGATTTTTTTGAGGAGATAGCAAAATTCCGTGCCGCGAAACGTATATATGCAAAGCGCATGAAGGACAGATATGGCGCAAAAAACCCAAGATCTTGGTGGATGCGTTTTCACACGCAGACCGCGGGGTGTACCCTTACTGCCCAACAGCCGGAAAATAATATCGTCCGTACTGCATATCAGGCCTTAGCAGCAGTTCTGGGCGGAACTCAATCACTGCATACTAATTCAATGGATGAAACACTCGCGCTGCCAAGTGAAAAAGCAGTAAAGATTGCATTGCGAACCCAACAGTTAATTGCTCATGAAACAGGTGTTATCAATACAGTTGACCCTCTGGGCGGAAGTTATTTTATTGAGTCGTTAACCGATAAAATGGAAAAACAGGCAGAGGAAATTTTTGACGAGATAGATGCTCTGGGCGGAGTTATCGAGGCAATTGAAGCCGGATATTTCCAAAAGCAAATTGCTGATGCAGCGTATCATTATCAGAAGGAAGTTGATAAGAAGGAAAAAATAATCGTTGGCGTTAATGAGTTTGTTGAACAGGACGAAAAAGTTGAGATTCCCATTCTGACTGTATCAAAAGAAGTAGAAGCAAAGCAGGTTGAACGGCTTCGTGCACTGAAGGCCTCAAGAAATCAGGAGGCAGTTGCTCAATCAATACAGGAAATAAAAACCGCGGCGGTTGATGGTAAAAATCTTATGCCGGTTTTTGTTGAAGCCGCCAGAAATTACGTAACTCTTGGCGAAATGGTTGAAGAACTGCGCGATGTATTTGGCGTGTATCAGGAAACGGCAGTCTTCTGATTTCTATGTACCGGAATATTACGCAGCTTTTTCTCGGACTGATACTACTGAGCGGATGCGCAAAAAAAGAGCATGATGCTGATAATGCTCCACCTCTTATTATAGTTGATTCGTTTGAGGTTTGGCTTAATCTGATGCCGGGTGGTAATCCTGCTCTCTTTTTTACATCAGTGGTAAAAGTTGAGAAAAAGGCAGAAGCAATGTCTGATTCTGTCAGCATCCAGAGTGTTTCGCTTTTTAACGGCGGGATGAAAGCAGCACATTTTAAGACGATTATTTCTGATATAACTGATGACTATCCTGACAGTGTCAAATCGAATTGGTTTATTTACCGTTTGACACCGGAGGAGGGGTATTCAGGTTTCAGAGAAGATGTATATGAAAACTATACAGCTCATATCGTACTGACAGGAAAATTCGGGAGTCTGACTATTAAACGTACCGGGATATCAATCCAGAAGGTATATTAATTGGGACAGGATATATTTCTATTAGTTGCGCTGGCGCTTATGAGCGGATATTTTTCCTCAACCGAGATGTCGTACCTGATATCCAACAGAATTAAACTGGAGCTGCGCTCAGGTAACAAATCTCCCGGTTTGCGGAGTGCAAAATATTTTTTTGATCATCCTGACATATTTTTTTCTACTGTACTGATCGGTAATAATATTGTCAATATTGCATTTGCATCAGTAAGCGCGGTTGTTCTTGCCTCAGTTTTTGGTTTGAGTGAGTGGCAGGTGTTAGTTGTCTCATCAATACTGCTCCTGCTTTTTGGTGAACTGATACCAAAATATATTGCGGGAGAGATTCCTCATACTCTATATCTTTTGTTTGCGGCACCCCTCAAAGTAATATCAATTGCATTTTCTCCATTGGTTGCATTTACTTCAAAAGTATCTCGCAAAATCACCGGAAATGATGTGAGCAGTTCACAAAATGTAATGGGAAGGGAAGATATTATGCTGCTGGTGAGGGAATCGCTCGGACAGCAGAGCCAGGATGATCAGCAGTCGAGAATTATTAAAAGGATATTTGAACTTAAAGAAACCCGTGTATATGAAGTGATGAGACCCCGCACTGAAATAGCGGGTGTTGAGATTGAGACTAATCTTGATATCGTATTAAAAATGTTTGCGGAGACCGGATATTCCAAACTACCCGTTTTTGAGGATACACTCGATGATATTAAAGGTATTGTGTATGCTTTTGATTTATTCACGAATCCGTCCAGTCTGTCAGAGGTCATAAGAGAGATACCTTTTGTACCTGAAACAAAATCCTGCATTGAGCTTCTGAATGAAATGATGTCCGAAAAATACAGCATGGCGATAGTTATTGATGAGTTCGGAGGAACTGCCGGTCTGGTTACTTTTGAAGATGTGTTGGAAGAAATGTTTGGTGAAATAAAGGATGAGTATGACACTGAGAATTCAGTTTTAAAGAAACTGAAAGATGATTTTTTCCTGATGAGTGGCAATGTTGAGCTTGATCACATAACTGATAAGTTCGGGATAAACTTTCCGGGAGGAGATTATACCACACTGTCAGGATATATAACTTCCGCAACCGGACGCATACCTGAGCAGGGAGAGATTTTGCGTCTCGGTCAGTATCAGTTCAGCATTGTAAAGGCAAATAAAGTGAGAATTGAATTTGTCCGGCTTAGGGTCATGGAGGATTGATGGAGGACAAAAACATTATTGTTTTTGACGGCGTTTGCAATTTTTGCAATTTCTGGGTGAACTTTGTGATTGACCGTGACAAATCTGATAAATTCCGTTTTGCCTCGCTGCAAAGTGAAATTGGAACAGAACTGGCAAAAGAAGCCGGAGTTGATGCCTCTGATCCGGATTCATTTATACTCAAGTCACGCGGTAAGTTCTACACTCGTTCTTCAGCCGGCCTCATGGTAGCCAGGGAGCTGGGATTTCCGATGAATCTGCTCTCTGTTTTTATCATTCTGCCCCCGGTTTTAAGGGATTTCTTTTATAATCTGATAGCAAAAAACCGCTATAAATTATTTGGAAAATCAGAGACCTGCCGCTTGCCTTCGCCTCAGGAGAGAGCTAAATTCCTCTGAAGTCTGCTGTTCCTTCCTTGTCTTACAGGGTAAAATAGCGTAACTTTAAAATTCAATTTTTTCAAGGTATTATTGCTCGAATTTGTTCTCGAAGCAGAGGATAAAGCAACTAAGGCAAGAGCCGGTTACTTTGTCACTGAACACGGTAAGGTACATACCCCGATTTTTATGCCGGTGGGGACTCAGGCAACTGTAAAAGCAGTCAGCAACCGGAATCTTGAAGAAGATATAAACGCTGAAATCATTTTGGGAAACACCTACCATTTGTACCTCAGACCGGGGACGGATGTTCTGCAAAAGTTTGGCGGAATGAGAGGGCTGATGAACTGGAAACGACCGATTCTAACCGATAGCGGTGGTTTTCAGGTTTTTAGTCTTGCTACTCTCAGGAAGATTACCCGTGAGGGAGTAACGTTTAAGTCCCATATTGACGGGTCTAAACATTTTTTCACTCCCGAATCAGTAATTGGCATACAAAGGGCAATCGGCTCTGATATTATGATGGTGCTTGATGAATGTACTCCTTATCCATGTGAGTATAATTACGCAAAAAAATCAACCGATTTAACTTCGGCCTGGGCGCTGCGTAATTTTGATGCGTTTCAGAGAACTGAAGGGCTTTATGGTCATAAGCAGCATCTTTTTGGTATTATACAGGGCAGTACTTATAAAGATTTACGGGAGCAGAGTGCAAAAGAAATTACTGATATCCCTTTTGACGGATATGCTATTGGAGGGCTGGCCGTCGGTGAACCAACCCGGCAGATGTATGAAATGGTGGATTTTACCACTGACTTTATGCCTGCAAGCAGACCCCGATATCTGATGGGTGTCGGCAGGCCTGAGAATCTCCTTGAAGCAATTGAAAGGGGGGTAGATATGTTTGATTGTGTGATGCCAACGCGCAACGCAAGAAATGCATATCTTTTTACGAGCAGGGGTATCATACAGATGAAAAATGCAAGGTTTAAGGATGACCCTGAGCCGCTTGATGCTGAATGTCATTGTTACACCTGCAGAAATTTTTCGAGAGCATATCTCAGGCATCTTTTTACAGCCAAAGAGCTGCTCGCGTACGAACTGGCGTCAGTGCATAATTTAAGTTTTTATTTAGCGCTTGTCCGCGCAGCACGGCAAAATATCCTTGCCGGAACCTATAAAGAATGGAAGACGCGGAAAGCAACGATTGTATCAGGTTTTTATAACAATAATCATTAAGGTATATATTACATGAAAATACTTATAGCCCAGCAGGCACAGGATCCAACAGGCAACCTTATCAGCACCATCGTGATGTTTGGTGCCATATTTGCAATTTTTTATTTCATGGTTATGAGACCGCAGCAGAAAAGAGCAAAAGAAAGAGAAAAGATGCTTTCAAACGTTCAGAAAGGTGATAAAGTTGTTACCAGCGGCGGGCTTCACGGAACCATCGCCGGTATGGAAGACAACATCATCATTCTGCAGGTCAGTGATAATGTAAAGCTGAAATTTGAAAAAGCAGCTATTACAACAGTTATTAGCAAATAATATCCCGGTATATCATGTTCAGCAGTATTGAAGAAGCGATTGAAGATTTACGGTCAGGAAAAACTATTATCATTATTGATGATGAAGACCGCGAAAATGAGGGAGATTTTGTCTGTGCTGCTGAACTAATTACTCCTGAAATTGTAAATTTCATGATAACCGAGGGGAAGGGTCTTCTTTGTGTGGCGGCTGCAGATACCGTCCTGGACAGCATTGGCATTCCGCTTATGGTCGGAAGTAACTCTGCACTGCATGGTACTCAGTTCACAGTTTCTGTTGATGTTAAGAAAAATACGACAACCGGTATCTCATCGGCTGATCGCGCATTGACGATAAAAAAGCTTGCTGATCCGTCAGCTACCAGAGAAGATTTTGGCATACCAGGTCATATATTCCCTTTGAGGGCAGCCGGTTACGGAGTCCTTAAAAGAGCGGGTCATACAGAGGCCGTTGTTGATCTTTGCCGGCTTGCCGGTCTTCAGCCGGTTGGCGCGCTTTGTGAAGTGTTAAAGGCCGATGGCTCAATGGCCAGAACTCCGGAATTGATGAATCTTGCTGAGAAGCATAAATTAAAAGTTGTGACCGTTCATCAGTTGTTTGAATACCGCCTGAGAACTGAATCAATCATCAGGAAATTGCTTGATATAAAACTGCCAACTGAATTTGGTACTTTTCAGGTTCATCTGTATAAATCACTTCTGGAAGAACGTGAGCATCTTGCATTTGTAAAGGGTAATATATCAGGCAGTGAACCGGTTCTCACACGCATTCACTCGGAATGTCTTACCGGCGATGTTTTTCATTCGATGAAATGCGACTGCCAGCAGCAGCTACAAAAATCATTTGATGTTATCAATGAGACTGGCAGAGGTATTCTTATCTATTTGCGTCAGGAGGGGAGGGGGATTGGGCTTGTTAATAAACTTCTTGCCTACAAATTGCAGGAGGAAGGTAAAGATACTGTTGAAGCAAATCTTGCATTAGGATTCAAAGCTGATGAAAGGAATTATGCTTCTGCCGCACAGATACTTAAAGAACTCGGTGTCAAGAGTGTTGATCTTCTGACAAACAACCCCGATAAGATAAAAGCATTGCAAAAGTTTGATTTGAATCTTCATAAGAGAATTCCGCTTGAGATAGTGCCTAATTCAGTGAATATTAACTATCTGCGCACAAAAAGGGATAAGATGGGTCATTTACTATTACAGGAAGAATTCCAGGATAAAACAACATGAAAAAGTTATTGGTGTTCTTTTTTGCGCTTCTGTTTTCAGTTGCAGTATTCCCTCAAAAGAAAAAAGTGATGGTTGCCAAAATTGATGGCACGATTGATCTTGGGCTTGCGCCGTTTGTTTCGAGGGTTATTAATGAAGCAGAAGAAAAGAAATATGATGCAGTAATATTTGAAATTAACACCTTCGGAGGAAGGGTTGACGCTGCAACACAGATTAAAGATGCAATTGTTGAAAGCAACGTTCTGACCATTGCGTTTATCAATAAAAGAGCAATCTCAGCAGGCGCCTTAATCTCGATTTCCTGTAAAAAAATTGTTATGGCTAAGGGGTCTTCAATCGGCGCTTCAACTGTAGTTGATGAGGGGGGAAATAAAGTTTCAGAAAAATATCAGTCATATATGCGCGGTGAAATGCGGGCAACTGCAGAGCGTAACGGCAGGCGAACAGATATAGCTGAAGGGATGGTTGATGAAAGGGTTGTTGTTGAAGGACTGATTGACAGCACAAAATTAATAACACTCACGACTGAAGAGGCAACCGAGTGGGGTTATTGCGACACAGTGGCAAATAATTTGAAAGAGGTTTTAGCTGCCTTCAATCTAAAAGGCGCGGAGATAACTTACGCTTCAGCCAACTGGGCAGAAGAGGTTGTCAGATTTATCAATAACCCGGTTATATCTTCTTTGCTTATCATGCTCGGTCTTGTTGGTCTTTTTACTGAAATAAAAACGCCCGGCTGGGGTATTGCCGGCACTATCGGGATACTCGCGCTTGCGGTTTTTTTCGGTACCTCATTTATCCTTCAGCTCGCGAGCAGTATAGAAATAATTTTATTTATCGTAGGTGTTATTCTATTAGCGCTTGAGATTTTTGTGGTCCCCGGTTTCGGTTTCACCGGAATCGGCGGTATTGTTTTAATTATCGGTTCGATATTCTTCTCATTGTTTGACGGAGAAGGGTATTATGACTGGGACATACTTAATATGGCAATTATTCAGCTTGCAGCAGCACTCTTTGGCGGATTGATCCTTATTATACTACTCTTTAAATATCTGCCGAAGTCAAAAACTTTTGATCAATTCGTACATCATATTGAAGAAAATGCTGATAAAGGATTCACCTCAGGAGGCGATTACACACACCTGGTTGGTATGGAGGCGGTCACTGTAACTGACCACAGACCTGCCGGAGCAATTAAAATAGGTGAAGATAAATTTGATTCTATTTCGGATGGTGAGTTTATTGAAAAAAATAAAGCGGTAAAGGTGATCAGGACCGAAGGGGTAAAAATTGTAATAAAGATTATTGAATAAACATCCCGACTAAGAGAAAAGCCCCTTCAATCCAGCGCGGAGTGAAGGGGCTTTTTCATTTTAAGGATATTATTCTATTTCAATAGCTGCAGAAAATTTGTGGTTTTAGTACTCTGCTTTCTCTTTGCGCTGCTGAACGGAGCACCGGGAGGAGCTTTCATATCCAATTCAACAGTTAGTGTTGTGGTAGTCTTTGATTTTTCAAACACACCCTTGCCTACATTATAATAGAGCTTTCCATTTCCTGAGTAGCCGGTGTTCTTCATCGAAATACCATTTGCTTTTGCATCGGGTGCAAGTTCAGACTGGCTAATAAGTGTAGCATCAATTACTGCATAAGTCTGATCCCCGACTTTTTCAAACGATGAAAGTTTGAAACCGTGAGTATTCTGAATAGTGAATATCTGAAAACTTGCTTTTTGCTGCGGGAAATACCAGGTAGAATCTTTAGCTACTTTAGCTTCCGGGAGTTTTCTGAATAGCTGCATGACAACAGGTCTGAGCGCTCCGTCCGTTATATCCTGAATGAAGTTCTGTTTCTGCTCTGCATTAATTGAATCTTTCATTTTGCGCAGATCGAGAACTTTATCGGCAATCTTTGTAGTACGGTAAAGTTCAGCAATATTTCCGCTTTTATCAATGCGGGCATTAAAAGGGTTGTTAATTAAGGCCTGATACTCAAGAAAGCGTTCTTCGACTGCTGTATCATTTTTTGTACTTGATAAAAACTTGTATTTCTCATCATTAAAACTGCCTTCAACGGCAACTTCCTTAAATGTGAAACTCAGCTCCATTGTTTTGTCAGCTTCAAGCTCTTCAACTTTTACTTCAATCAGATAAGAAATCTGCTGTTTAGCATTCATTGATTGCACAGTGTCAGTCTTCAAAGACTGCGTCTCTTCGGTTATCGATGTCAGCTTGTAAAGGAAAGTATTACCTTTTTGAACATTATAGCTCAGCTCAAATTCCGAGAATGAATTATCCGTGACCGGAGTTCCCTTAATTTCGGATGTATCAATTGCAAGAATATCAGAACCTGAGGTTGCAGGATCATTCTCCTTTGAGTCGCATCCTGAAATCAAAACGATAAGCGAAAAGACCGCTAAGGAGAGAATAAAATATTTAAATTTAATCATAGAGGAGGTATCCCTTTTTAAGGTTATTAAAATTTTCTAATTCCTGCTTCCAGGAGTTATATATATGGTCCGGGTCTTCACCCTTTGTAATCCGTGACTGAAGATCATGTTTCCCTGAGAGGATGGCAAAACTTCTTTCTCTGAAGGTAAGTTCATCCGGGTGTAATTTACTAATATGATGCAGGATTCTGAGAGTTAAAAGAATCGGGTCTGACTGTAAATTTTGTTTTGGAATTATTTTAATACCCTTACACTCAAGGTCTTTGTGTTTCGGTTTTGAAACTGTATTTTCTATTTCAACCGGTGTGAAGGTAACTGCTTCAAATGAAATATCCTCGTAGCCATACTTCTTCAATTCTGCAAGCAGAGTCTGATTATCAAGATAAGGCGCACCAAATAACAGGAAAGGGGAGTAAGTACCGCGCCCTTCGGAAAGATTTGTACCTTCAAAAAGACAGGTGCCCGGATACAACAGTATAGTTTCGGGTGTCATGATGTTTGGTGAAGGTTTAACAAAATTTTTTGTTGTGACTGACAGCGGTGCATTATACCGGTAATTTTTCATTTCAATTACCGTAAGGTCAGGATTTTTATCCTTCAGCAGTTCACCCGCGTAATATTTCGCAAGTTCTCCGATTGACATACCGTGCGCAACCGGAATCGGAGCTATCCCCACGAATGAAGTTAGACCGGTATCTCTCACAGGTCCGAAACTTCCCATAAAGGCAATAGGATTTGGTCTGTCGAGTACAATTACCGGAATGTTGTTTTCAGCGCCTGCCTCAATTGTATAGTAGAGAGTGGATATATATGTGTAAAACCTGGCTCCAACATCCTGAATATCAAAAATCAGCAGGTTAACATTTTTTAGCATCTCTTTCGTTGGTTTTCTATGAGCGCCATAGAGGGAGAAAACCGGCACGCCGGTTTTTGCGTCAGTCGAATTATCAATCTTTTCACCCGCTGATGCATCACCCCTGATACCATGCTCTGGACCATAAAGAGTTGTCAGGCGGGTAAAAGGCGCAAGATTAGAGAGTGAGTCGGCAAGATGTGTGCCGTTTTTAAAAACAGCCGTATGGTTTGTAACCAGACCGATGTTTTTTCCCTGAAGCAGATTCTTTTTTTCTGAAAGAAGGCGATCGGCGCCTGTCAGAATTTCAGACTCCCGGGCTTCTGAAAAACCGGTCAGTGTTAAAAAAAGAGTAATAAAAAACAGGGAGCGCGGAAATGCGCGCTCCCTGTATATATTATAATAATTCATTACGTGAAAAGAAATGTGAAATTTCAAGTGCAGCGTTTTCATCAGAGTCTGAGCCATGAATAGCATTTTCAGCTTTTGAACTTGCAAACAGTTTTCTGATAGTGCCTTCATCTGCCTGCGCAGGGTCTGTTGCGCCAATCAGTTTTCTGAAATCAGCTACTGCATTTTCCTTTTCAAGAGCAATGGGGACAACCGGACCAGAGGTCATGAAATCAACTAATTCACCGTAAAATGGTCTTTCCTTGTGGACTTCGTAAAATGCCTGAGCTGATTCCTTACTCAAGCGGACGAGTTTCATTCCTTTAACTTTGAATCCTGCTTCAGTGATCTGAGCTATAATTTTTCCAACAACATTTTTTCTGACGCCATCAGGTTTAATAATGGCAAGCGTTTTATTTGACAATGTGATTTTTCCTTTCTTCTATTTCTTCTTATTTGTTTTTTTTACAATCTTTTTTGCCGCCGGTTTCTTTTTGGGTGCAGCTTTTTTAGCGGGGGCTGCTTTTTTAGCCGGCGCGGCTTTTTTTACCGTGACTGCCTTTTTAGCCGGAGCCGCTTTTACTGAAAGCGCATCAATTGCTTTTTTCATGGTTACACCCATGTCAGCCGGGCTTTCAACTACTTTGATACCGGCTTTTTTCATAACACTCATTTTTTCAGAAGCTGTGCCTTTTCCACCTGAAATTATTGCTCCTGCATGACCCATTCTTCTGCCCGCGGGAGCAGTTCTGCCAGCAATGAATCCGACAACGGGTTTTCTAACATGCTTCTTTATATATGCAGCTGCTTCCTCCTCAGCGCTTCCTCCGATTTCACCTATCATAATGATTCCGTGCGTATCAGGGTCCTCATTAAAAAGTTTTACGATGTCAGCAAACTTAGAACCGATTACAGGATCTCCGCCAATACCCACACAGGTTGACTGACCCAGACCTACATCTGTTAACTGCTTAACTGCTTCATAGGTTAATGTTCCGCTTCTTGACACGACACCGATTTTACCTGTTTTGTGTATAAAGCCGGGCATAATGCCAACCTTTGCCTGACCAGGAGAAATAACGCCCGGACAATTGGGGCCGATAAGAACTACTCCTTTATCTTTTATGCTGTGATATGCTCTTATCATATCAGCAGCGGGAATACCTTCTGTAATGCAGATGATAACTTTAATGCCTGCACCGGCTGCTTCCATAATGGCATCAGCAGCAAATGGAGGTGGTACAAAAATTACCGAAGTATTTGCTTTTGCAAATGTTACAGCGTCTTTTACTGTATTATAAACAGGAACACCATTGAAAGTCTCTCCCCCTTTACCTGGGGTAACACCCGCAACAACATTTGTTCCGTAATCGACCATTTGTTCAGTATGAAATGAGCCCTCCTGTCCGGTTATACCCTGGACAACAAGGCGGGTTTTTTTATTAACTAATATACTCATTGAGTCCTCTGTTTAATAGAATCTTATGGTTTATTTAAATTCATTGCTGCCTGAAGTATATATGCTTCATTGAACTGATCAGCCAAAAGCTGAATGCCAACGGGAAGTCCGTTAGCCGCGCAACCGGCAGGAATATTCATCGCCGGTATGCCCGCAAGGTTGGCAGATGTAGTATATATATCACTCAGGTACATCTCAAGCGGATTATTGCTCTTTTCTCCGATTTTAAATGCAGTACCCGGCGTAGTGGGTGTTAAAAGCAAATCCACTTCATTAAATACTGTTTTAAAGTCGGAGGAAATTTTTTGTCTGACCTGCTGTGCTTTGCGGTAATATGCGTCATAATATCCTGAAGATAAAACATACGTACCGAGCATAATTCTTCTTTTAACTTCGCGTCCGAACCCGGAGCTCCGTGTGGAAACGTACATTTCTCTGAGGTCTTTTACTTCAGCATCTCTGAATCCATACCGAACACCGTCAAATCGCGCAAGATTTGAAGATGCCTCGGCGGTTGCTAATATATAATATACCGCAATGGCATACTCAGTATGGGGGAGAGATACTTCAATAATCGTATGACCGGCTTCTTGTAACTTGGATACTGCTTCACCGGCTTTTTCTCTGATCTCAGGATTGAGTTCATTAGTAAAGTATTCTTTCGGAAGCCCGATGGTAAATTTTCTTTTTTCACTTAGCCGCGGATATACAGGTGCAATTGACCGTGTGACCGATGTTGAATCCTTTTCATCAAAACCGGATAGCACGTCAAGAATACGCGCGCTGTCTTCAACTGATCTGCAAAATGGACCGATGGAATCAAATGAAGAAGCAAATGCAGTCAGTCCGAATCTGGACACGCGTGAGTAGGTTGGTTTTAAACCATATATACCGCAGAAGGAGGCCGGCTGGCGGATTGACCCGCCCGTGTCAGTTCCGAGTGCTGCATCACACATAAAGCCGGCTACTGAGGCGGCGGAACCACCACTTGAACCGCCCGGCACATAGTCAGTGTTGTGTGGATTTCTTACCGGACCAAATGCTGAGTTTTCATTAGATGATCCCATCGCAAATTCATCGCAGCCGGTTTTGCCGATGATGATAGCGTCTTCATCAATCAGCTTTTGCACTGAAGTGGCAGTATAGATTGCCTGAAAATTTCTGAGAATATTTGAACAACAGGTGAGTGTTTTGTCCTTAATTGAAAGAACATCCTTAACTGCAATTACTGCACCGGCGAGCTTGCCATGTCTTCCAGATGTTATTTTGTTTTCAATTACTTCAGACGCTGCAATAGCGTCTGAATCAAACACATCCGTAAACGCATTGATGTCTGAGAGCTCTTCGCTACGTCTGAGAAAAAAGGCAACATTCTCCTTGAGAGAAAGTTTACCGTTTTTAATCAGTTCTTGTTTTTCAGAAATTGTTCTGTAAGGGAGCAAATGAAGTACCGTTACCCTTGATTCTTTGTATTGTCTTTGGGTTTGTCATCAGTATCCATTGATTTTTTAATTTCAGTTTCAACTTCTGACATGGATTTTTTTACTTCACGGAGTCCCTTACCAAAACTGCGCAGAATCTCTGGCAGCCGCTTAGGTCCGAAAACAAGTAATATGACCAGTCCGATGACAATAATCTCACCGGTTCCGATGTTAGAAAACATAATTACTTATCTTTGATTTCTTTTTTTGATTCATCTGAATCGTTATCGGCAGGTTCTTTAACCGCTTTTTTAAATTCTTTAATACCTTTGCCGAGTCCCTGTGCAAGTTCCGGAATTTTTTTAGCTCCGAATAAAAGCATGATAATTCCAACGATGATAAGTATTTCTGTAAAACCAAGATTAGGCATGTTGTACCTTCTTCTCTAAAAGTGAATTAATTACTGAATGGAATAACGTAAGTCCGTCAGCATTCCCGAGAAGTAAATCTGCATTTCTCTCCGGATGCGGCATAAGACCAAGTACGTTTCCTTCAGCATTGATGATTCCCGCAATATTATTAATAGAGCCGTTCGGATTAACTTCTGCTCCGGTATTCCCGACCTTGTCAGCATATCTGAATAATATTCTTTTTTCTCTTTCCAATCGCGAAATAACTTCCGGCGGGGCAGTAAAATTGCCTTCTCCGTGTGCAATAGGAAAATTAACAATCTGACCGGCAGTATATCCGGAGGTGAAAATTGAATTGCTCTGCTCAATGCGGAGATACTGGTCAGAGCAAATAAATTTGAGTGAACGGTTGTTATTGAGAGCACCGGGGAGCAGCCCTGACTCACAGAGAATCTGAAACCCGTTACAAATACCTATAATAACTGTTCCCTCAGAAGCGGCCTTTTTAACTGATTGCATAACAGGGGAGAGCCCGGCTATTGCACCAGAGCGTAAATAATCTCCGTATGAAAATCCGCCGGGCAAAATTATCAGGTCATAATGACTGCTGAACGTATTTTTATGCCATATATATTCCGGCGTTACCTGTTCAAACTTTTTGAGTGCATCAAAAGCATCATGGTCACAATTCGAGCCAGGGAAAACTACTACTCCGGCAGCAATATTGCTCATAACTTCTGCAGATTTATTTGAAATTCTTCCATAACGGGATTCGCGAGCAGTCTGGAACAAAAATCATTAGCCATTAACATCGCTTCTTTTTCATCGTCCGTATTAACGGTAAAGTCAATCTGTTTGTTTACTCTGACATCCGCAATACCTGAGTAGCCGAGTAGTTTTGCACCTTGCTCAACTGCTTTACCTTGAGGGTCTAAAATAGATTTTCTTCGTTTTACAAAAACCTGAACGGAAAACACGCTGCTACCTCTTTAAAAGTTCTGATTTACTGTGTGGGGCGGATAATTTATAATATGCTTCTCTGAAAATACCGAAGAGTATTACCAAAATGAAGAAATAAAAAATCATTCCGGCTCCTAAAAAAACCGTAGAAACCAGCCCGGCCAGAAGAAATAAGAAATGGAATGGTTTGTCTTTTACTCCGTCAAACGAAAACTTTGGCAGAGTTTCATATTTAATTCTGCTGATCATCAGCAGAGATAATCCGATTACCAAGGGAAAAGTCCAGAGGATAAATTCTTCTCTTATAAGCCCTGCGTCCTCACTAAGGAAAATAAAGGATGCCAGTGTGATAGCTGAGCTCGGAATTGGGAGCCCGCTGAAACTTTTCTTGTCATATTCAGTTAATTCGGAGTTAAATCTGGCAAGCCGGAACCCCCCTGCAAGAAGCAGAAAGGATGAAAAGATGATACCCCATATACCGAATTTTTCAAAAACTGCATGATAAATTAAGAAAGAAGGCGCTGCGCCGAAACTAATGACATCCGCAAGGGAATCAAGCTCAACTCCAAATTCACTTCCTGACCTGAGCAGTCGGGCGCTCAGACCATCCAAAGCATCCAGAATAGCAGCAATGATGATTACCCATGCAGCATCACGGAAATGACCGTCAGAGGCAAGAACCATAGAATAAAAACCCATAAACATACTCAGCAGAGTAAAAAAATTGGGGATAATTCTGCGGTATGCTTGTTTTCTCATTGAGCAGGTTTTTCTGATTTAAAAAGAACGGTTTCACCGGCTCTTACGATGTCGCCAACTTTAACCTGGGTTGAAAATCCTTCCCCTACCCAAACATCAACCCTGCTGCCGAATTTTATCATACCAAACCGGTTACCCATTGTAACCTGCTCGCCGGCCTTCAGCTCATAAACAATCCGCCGGGCCACGAAACCGGCAACCTGGGTAAAGAGGACTTTCCCAAGTTTGGAATCGATGGCTATTTCAGACCTCTCATTTACCTCCGAGGCCTTATCCTCAAATGCGGCGATATACTGCCCCTTGTGATATTTTACGTAATTCACCGTACCATCAACCGGAATACGGTTTACATGGACGTTGAGCGGGGACATAAAAACGGAAATCTGAGTTGCTTTACCCCGGATAAAACCGGGTTCCTCAACTTCCTTTATTATAATAACCTTTCCGTCAGCGGGGGAAACAATCACGTTTTTATCAGAAGGAGTATTTCTCTCCGGGTCTCTGAAAAAATTGAGAGTAAAAACAGTCAGCAGACCGGTGAACGCAAAAAGGGAATATTTGAGAATGTTGTTTTCAGCCCAGATACCGATAAGTATCAGGATAAAACATAGGGCAAAAACCACTCCCATGGTTGAATAGCCGTATTTTGTCATCTGCTTTCCTGAATTAAAAAAAAGTAATACGAAAGTTAATGAACCGGCAGGTAAGAATGAAACGATTGCACCTGCCAACCGGTCGTTTCTTTTGGAAATCCCGGAGTACCTTCAGAAACTGTCTTTTATATTGATTGAAGGCGCTTTGAAAAAAAATTAAGAATTTTCAGTTTTTCTTGGAGGAATATTCCCTTTTTTCTTGCCTGATTACGTGATTTTCGCTAATTTATAACAGAGTCTTTTGTCCGATTTAATTTCAGTTTCAGCGGAAGAAAATCAGCAATAAGAAGAGAAATTTTGACAGTGGTTGAACTTTAAAGGCAAAATGAAATGAAGAATTCAATTAAATATTGTGCTGTTTTTCTGGCACTATTTTTAACAACACCTCAAAATCTTTATTCGCAGACTGGTGACCAGTTGTTTTTAAGCAACTGCCGCGCCTGTCATACAGTCGGAGGCGGTAAATTAGTAGGTCCTGACTTAAAGGATGTGACCACCAAACGTACAGAGCAATGGCTGCTCTCCTTTATTAAATCTTCCCAGACATTCATTAATAGTGGTGATAAGGATGCTATCGCGATTTTTAATGAATTCAATAAAGTTCCGATGCCCGACCAAAATCTCACCGAATCCCAAATCAAAGACATTCTCGCTTATATTACAAAGGAAAGTGCAAATGCCGGAACTGCAACTGTGGTTGATAAGGGAGAATCAATTAAACATCCTGTAATAGGCAAGACTCTTGCAGAAGCTAACAGAGAAGACCTGGATGAGGGAAGAAAGTACTTTGACGGAACGAACAGATTCTCAAATGGCGGTCCTTCCTGCATCAGTTGTCATAACGTTGAACATGCTGACCTGATAAGCGGCGGATTATTCGCGATGGATCTCACACTAACAATTTCGCGCTTAGGACCGACTGGTGTAAATGCAATGATTACAAATCCGGGTTTTCCGGCAATGAAGGTCTCCTTCCAGAATAATCCGATTACCCCTGAAGAAGCATATTATTTAACTGCATTTTTAATGAAAGCTAATAATGATTCAGAGTTCGGCGTTGTCTCGAATTCTTCCAAATTTTTGCTTAACGCCGGAGTTATGGGATCGGCTTTCTTATTTATAACATTTGGCGGTATCTGGTGGAACAGAAAAAAGAAAACGGTAAATCACGATATTTTCAAAAGACAAATTAAATCAAAGTAGTAAAGGTATTCTAAGATGAGTTGGATTCAAGATATCATTTCTCCTGAAACCCGAAAATGGGAAGAGTTTTACAGGAATCGCTTTCAGCATGACAGAATAGTCAGAAGCACACACGGCGTTAACTGTACCGGCGGCTGTTCATGGCAGATTCATGTTAAAGACGGAATTGTTGTTTGGGAGACTCAGCAGATTGATTACCCTTTACTCGAAGGAAATTTACCACCTTATGAGCCGCGTGGATGCCAGAGAGGAATTTCTTTTTCCTGGTATCTTTATTCACCTTTGAGAATAAAATACCCTCTGATTCGGGGTGCTTTAATTGATCTCTATAGAAAAGAAAAAGAGCTGACCGGTGACCCGATGAAGGCGTGGGAAAATATTCAGAATGACCCTGAAAAAAGAAAACGCTATCAAAAGGCACGAGGTAAAGGCGGATTTCGCAGAACAACCTGGGATGAAGTTCTCGAATTAATGGCAATCGCGAATCTTTATACTGCAAAAAAATACGGTCCTGACCGGGTTATTGGTTTCTCTCCGATTCCGGCAATGTCAATGTTGAGTTATGCAGCGGGTTCAAGATTTTTGCAGCTTTTCGGAGGTGTTAATCTGAGCTTTTACGATTGGTATTGCGATCTTCCAAATGCTTCCCCCGAAATATGGGGAGAGCAGACAGATGTTTGCGAAAGCGCGGACTGGTATAACGCAAAAATGACTGCGGTCATGGGTGCAAACCTTAATATGACCCGAACCCCTGACTGTCACTTTTTTGCTGAGTCGCGTCATAACGGAACAAAAGCAGTCGTTCTTTCACCTGATTTAAACATGCCTGCCAAATATGCTGATCAGTGGATTCCGCTGCATGCCGGTAGTGACGGAGCTTATTGGATGGCTGTGACACATGTTATTCTGAAAGAATTCCATTTTGAAAAGAAGACTCCGTTTTTCCTCGATTATGCAAAACGCTATACAGACAGTCCGATGCTCGTTGAATTAGTGAAGGACGGCGATGTATATCGTCCGGGTAAATACTTACGGGCTAACAGAATTGCTAAATACAAAGATGCTGAAAATGGCGACTGGAAATTTCTGAACTATGACGAGAAAACCGGAAATCTTGCCATGCCAAAGGGAAGCGTAGGTCATCGTTGGGATAAAGAAACCGGAAAGTGGAACCTGAAATATGAAGATGGTCAGGATAACACTGATTTTGAACCACAGCTTACACTGTTGGATACAAAAGATGAAGTCATAAAAGTTGTAATAGATGATTTCGCGTATGATAGAAAATTCAGCCGGGGTGTTCCGGTAAAATATGTTTCTACACATGACGGTCAAAAAGTTGCCGTAACAACGGTTTATGATTTGATGTTTGCGCAATACGGAATCAGCCGCGGTCTGGAAGGAGACTACCCGCAGGATTATACTGATAAAGATCAGTCATATACACCGGCCTGGCAGGAAATCTTCACCGGAGTTGATTCCAAAACAGTAATCAGCTTTGCACGTGAGTGGGCGAACACGGCTGATGCAACAGGCGGTAAGTGTATGATTATTATTGGTGCCGGTATTAACCATTGGTATCATAACAATCTTATGTACCGTGCAGGAATTATGGCGCTCATGTTAACCGGCTGTATTGGTAAAAACGGAGGCGGTCTTAATCACTATGTTGGTCAGGAAAAACTGGCTCCTTCTGACTCCTGGGGCACTATTGCAATGGCAAAAGACTGGCATTCCGCTTCAAGACTGCAGCAGGCGCCTATTTGGCACTACATCAATACCTGCCAGTACCGTTATGACGGCTATTTCAACAAATATAACAAAGTCCCGGATAACGATCTGACCCGGGGTCATCATGCTGATCTGATATACAAATCAGTGCGAATGGGCTGGATGCCTTTCTATCCGCAGTTCAATGTTAACACACTTGAACTTTGCAAGGAAGCAGTAGATAACGGGGCGCAAAATGATGATGATATAAAGAAATACGTACTCGAAAAATTAAAGAGTAAAGAGATTATGTTTGCCGCCGGTGACCCCGATGCCGAAGAAAACCACCCTCGTGTATGGTATATATGGCGCGGTAACGCTATTATGGGCAGTATGAAAGGTCATGAATATGCCCTGAAGCATTACCTTGGCACACATTCAAATACAATAAGCAAAGATATTGTTGATGAAAAACCTGAAGAAGTAAAATGGCATGAATTCGCTCCGCAGGGTAAGATGGACCTTGTGGTTGATTTAAACTTCAGAATGGATTCATCCGCGTTGTATTCTGACATCGTAGTGCCGGCTGCCTCTTGGTATGAAAAAGCTGATATGAACAGTACTGATTTGCACTCATTCATTCATCCGCTTTCAGCAGCAATTGCACCCGTCTGGGAAGCTAAAACAGACTGGGATATATTCAAGTTGGTTGCGGAAACCACAAGCAAACTTGCAAAAAAATATTTGCATGAGGAGCAGATTGATATCATTACAGCGCCTTTGTCGCATGATGGTCCTGATGAAATAACTCAGCCGACAATCAAAGACTGGTATAAAGGTGATTGTGAACCCGTCCCCGGTAAGACAACTCAAAAGTTGGTTGTAACCAGAAGGGATTACACAAAACTTTATGAAAAGTTTATTACGCTTGGCGAAGATGCTCGTAATAAAGGAATGAGCGCTCACGGTAATCATTATATGTGCGAAGATATGTATGATGAGATGGTTGAATCGCCTCATTTTCCGGTAGAAAAAGTTGACGGAAAAGTATATCCTTCCCTTAAAGAAGATGTGTCTGCATGTAATGCCGTACTCCATCTTTCTTCATTGACTAACGGTGAATTAACTGTCCGTGCCTATAAGAATATGGAAAAGAAAACCGGTCTGATACTCGCTGATTTAGGTGAGGGGAGTAAAGATATCCGGATTACTTATGCTGATTTACAGGCACAGCCAAGAAGATATAATAACTCACCCGTCTGGTCTGGTCTGATGACAGATGGTCGCGCTTATTCAGCGTTCACTTATAACATTGAAAGACTGGTGCCTTTTAGAACTTTAACCGGAAGGCAGCATTTATATCTTGACCATGAAATGTATATTGCTTTCGGTGAGCATCTGCCAACTTATAAACCATCACCGCGCCCTGAGGTTTATGGCGATCTTCGTGAAACCTTAAAAGGCACAACTGCTAAAATGCTGAATGTTCTCACGCCCCATGGTAAATGGCACATCCATTCTACTTACATGGAAAATCTGAGGATGTTAACCCTCTCAAGAGGATGCGAACCCTGCTGGTTAAGTGAAGTAGATGCAAAAGAACTCGGTATTAATGATAATGACTGGGTTGAAGTTTACAACGATCATGGTGTCTTCTGTACCAGAGCAGTTGTTTCTTCAAGAATTCCTAAGGGCGTATGTATTGTTTATCACGTCCCTGAAAGAACTGTCACTGTTCCAAAATCTCAAGTCAGAGGTAATAAGCGCGCAGGCGGGCATAATAGCTTTACCCGGATTCACCTGAAGCCAAATCTGCTTGCCGGCGGATATGGTCAGTTTAGTTTCCACTTTAACTATTGGGGACCGACTGCAGTAAACCGTGACACACATGTTGTGGTAAAGAAGATGGATAAGGTCATTTTTTAGAAAATCCTTTACCCGGACGTCTTAGCGGTAATATATATATTACTGCTAAGATGAATCGGGCTGAGGACGGAATTAAATAAATTTTCTGACAATTAATTTAAATAGTAAAGCAATTATGGACATCAGATCTCAAGTATCAATGGTATTTCACCTGGATAAGTGCATTGGCTGCCACACATGCTCTATTGCCTGTAAAAATATTTGGACAGACCGTAAAGGTGCTGAATATATGTGGTGGAACAATGTTGAAACCAAACCCGGCACCGGTTACCCGACTAAATGGGAAGACCAGAATATATATAAAGGCGGCTGGGAAAAAAACGGCGACTCAATTTCTTTGAAAGGTGCAGGTAAATTCAAAGGATTGTTTAATATTTTTCACAATCCTCATTTGCCGGTGCTTGATGATTATTATGAGCCATGGACTTATAAATACACAGACCTGATTGAATCTCCGGAAGGGGATGATCAGCCCACCGCCAGACCGGTATCATTAATCACCGGTGAGCCGATTGATATTAAAGCCGGACCGAACTGGGATGACGATTTAAGCGGCTCGCCTGATTATGCAAGGCAGGACCCGAATCTTGAAAATCTTTCACCCGGCGAAAGAGAAGCAATGTTTCAGTTGGAGAGAATGGCTTTTTATTATCTGCCAAGAATATGTAATCATTGCTTAAACCCGGCGTGCGTTGCTTCCTGCCCGTCAGGTGCTATATATAAGCGTGGCGAAGATGGTGTGGTCCTCATCAATCAGAAAGTTTGCCGCGCCTGGAGAATGTGCGTAACTGCATGTCCTTACAAAAAATCTTATTACAATTGGAGTACCGGAAAATCAGAGAAATGTATCTTATGCTATCCTCGTCTTGAAGCAGGATTAGCGCCGGCCTGCATGCACTCATGTGTTGGAAGAATCCGCTATCTGGGTGTTATGCTTTATGATGCTGACAAAGTGCAGGAAACCGCTTCAAGTGATGGCGATTTAGTGCAGAACCAGTTGGATATGATTCTTAATCCGTTCGATGAAGAAGTCATTAAAGCAGCAAAAGCTAACGGTGTAGCCGACAGTACCATCAAAGCTGCACAAAATTCTCCGGTTTATAAATTTGTTAAGGAGTGGGGCATAGCCCTTCCATTGCATCCGGAATTCAGAACGCTTCCAATGCTGTTCTACGTACCACCACTCTTACCTGTAATGGCCTCCATTTCAGAAAAGAATAATGCATCGCAAGCCGAGCAGTTAGACCCGATTGCAAAATTCTGGGATGATCAGTGGTTGTATGATACCTCAACTGAAGAGATTTGGGGCAGTGTTGACCAGGTTCGTTTCCCGATGAAATATATGGCTAATCTTTTCAGTAACGGTGATGAAGAAAAAGTAAAGAACGTCATAAAGAAATTAATGGCAGTCAGAATTCATCGCAGAGGAAAGACAGTCGGAGATATAGATTCGGCAAAAGTTGAGAAGGTACTTACTGATACCGGTATGAACGCGGATATGGCCGATGCTATCTATTACCTGACATCACTTGCTAAATTTGATGACAGGTTTGTAATTCCTCCGGCTCACAGAGAACAAGCATTTGAGATGCTCGAACACACTTCTGATACGAAGGGTTCAACGGGCTTCGGATTCAAAGAAACTCCTTCAAGAGGAATGTGATTTTATGAATCTTAGTCCCTCGAATTATAATTCTATTGCGGCAATTTTTGAATATCCGCAAGATGATTATAAAGATAAAGTCGGAGAAGTTTTTCAGTTACTCCGGTCAGATTACCCTGACCTGGCTGAGACGTTTCAATTTTTCTCTGACTTTGTAGCAAAATCATCCCGGACGGAGATAGAGGAAATCTATACCCGTACATTCGATGTACAAGCCATTACCACACTGGATATCGGCTATGTTTTGTTTGGCGATGATTACAAAAGAGGAGAACTTCTTGCAAACCTCTCGCGAGAGCAGCTTGCGGCAAAAAATAACTGCGGAACTGAACTGGCAGATTTTCTGCCAAACGTCCTGCGGCTTCTGCCCAAAATGGAAGATGAAGTATTGCGAGAGGAACTTGTGAAGAAGATAATTCTCACATCTCTGGCCAAAATTGTTTCTGAGTTTGACGAAAAAAAGATTGACAAAAAAAATCAGGTCTATTTGAAGCATCATAAAACCATGATTGCAGACTCCGAGGAGTTTAAGACCATCTATGTGAAACCGCTGACAGTAATAAAGAAAATGATCGAGAGAGACTTTAAGGTCGAATGGATTGAAGAGGATATTACTCTTGTGAATTTTACAAATCAGCTGGCAAATGAAATAAAATTGTTTTAATAAAGGATAAAATACTGTTATGACCTGGTTATACAACTTTTTATTTATTGCATTGCCTTATGTGGCGCTAACCGTTTTTCTGATTGGAACGATTTACAGATACAGAGGTACGAAGTTTAAGTTCTCATCTTTGTCATCAGAATTCCTTGAAGGAAAGAAATTATTCTGGGGTTCAGTTCCTTTCCACTGGAGTATCATAATTTTATTTTTCCAGCACTTAACTGCGTTCCTGGTACCTGATGCTATACTTGTCTGGAACGCTCATCCCCTCCGTTTACTTATACTTGAAGTCACCAGTTTTATACTTGGTATAACAGCTTTTGTCGGATTGTTTTTTCTGATATTCAGAAGAACAACCACATCAAGAGTTCGTGCTGTTACCACAAGTATGGATTTGATTCTTGAAGGCCTTCTGTTTATCCAAATCTTTTTAGGACTTTGGGTTGCGTATGGATATCGTTGGGGCTCGTCGTGGTTCGCGTCAGCATTATCACCATACCTGAAATCCATCTTCTATCTCAATCCTCAAATTGATGTAGTAGCAGCAGCGCCTCTGGTAATTCAGTTACACATTGCTCTTGCGTTCGTGATTGTACTTTTAGTGCCGTTTACAAGATTAGTTCATTTGCTAGTATATCCATTGGCTTATATATGGAGACCGTATCAGCGCGTAATGTGGTACTGGAGTAAGGATAAAATCAGAAATCCAAAAACTCCGTGGACAATTTTTCCGCCAAAAAATAATTAATAAATATGGCTCAGGAAGTTACCAGAAAATCATATCTGATACTTGCGCTTAACACATTAGGGTTTATGGTATGTTTTGCCGCATGGACGATCAATGGCGTGCTGGTTGCATATCTTGTTGACAGTGGTATATTCAAATGGAGTAATGTTGAGGTTGGATGGCTGCTCGGACTTCCTATCCTCTCCGGTGCAGTATTAAGGTTCCCGGTTGGGATGCTGACAGATCGTTTCGGGGGAAAGATTATTTTTACATCTTTACTGTTTTTGTGCGCCATACCGATGTTTCTTTTGGCTTATGCAAATGATTATCTGATGTTTGCTGTTTTAAGTCTGATCTTCGGGCTGACCGGAGCAAGTTTTGCCTGCGGTGTAGCATATACTTCACTTTGGTTTCCAAAAAACAAACAGGGGACTGCACTCGGTATTTTTGGTATCGGAACAGTTGGCACGGCATTAACTACCCTTCTTGCGCCTTCGTTATTAGTTGTTTTCACTAATGACGGAGCAAATCCTGAAGGATGGAGAACACTTCCACAGATTTATGCTGTTGCTTTGATTATTACAGGGCTTTTATTCCTGTTTTTGGCAACTAATAAAATACCGGAGAAAAAGAAAGACTTTAAGGAGCTGATGCTTCCGTTGAAGGAAGTTCGACTTTGGAGGTTCGGTCTTTATTACTTTCTCGTTTTTGGTTGTTTCGTTGCATTTTCACAATGGCTCGTCCCTTACTATGTTAACGCATATACAATGCCATTGGTTACTGCAGGTTTTCTAACTTCCGCGTTTAGTTTGCCTGCCGGATTATTCAGAGCGATAGGGGGCTGGCTTGCTGACAAATATGGACCTCGTAAAGTAATGTACCGGGTTTTCATTGTTTCGATTGCTATTTCATTTTTATTAATTTTTCCTCGTATGGAAGTTTATTCGCCGGGGTCAGGAGTCACAGCTCCAGTCAGCGGTAAGGTATCTTCTGTTGAAGAAAGCGCCGTATTTATTGATGAAACAAAAGTTGCCTTTACCAAAAGAGACCCTTCAACTATTCATGATAAAGACAATACTTTAGTTTTACCGGTAATTGAAGGATGGCATGAACCAATAGTTGCAGTTGGTGATGATGTAAAGAAAAAGGAATTATTAGCCAGAGGGGTAACCCGCATATTTTTTCAAGCTAACGTTTGGATTTTTACCGGTTTAGTATTGCTCATCGGGTTAGCGTGGGGAATCGGTATGGGTGCGGTATATAAATTTATTCCGGAATATTTTCCGAATGAAGTTGGGGTAGTTGGTGGAATGGTAGGAGTGCTTGGTGGCTTAGGCGGATTCTTCTGCCCTATCTTCTTTGGTTATTTGTTAAGTTTATCCGGTGTCTGGACTTCAAGCTGGTTGATGATGCATATATTATCCCTTGGTTGTTTGGTCTGGTTTCACCTTGTAGTTACCAGAATGCTTAATAGAAGATCTCCGGAACTTCAAACTAAATTTGAAACTACCGATTAATAAAGTTCTTTGAATTTTTGAAAGCTGCTTTTTGCTGAACGAAGCGGCAAATGCTATTCTGATACCTGAGTTGGTTTTATCAGATTGAATTGTACTAATACCGTTTTCATAAAGCCGATAAATGCTGCGCCCCAGGCAATTAGTGCAATGTAGATAAAATACTCAGGAACACTATCCAGGAAGTGCATATCAAGCGCATCAGCCATTCTGTATGTTGCGGCTGTGTACATGCCAAGTGGAAAAACGGCACCCCAGTAAAGGGGGTCGTACTTGAGTTTAAATTTCTTATAAAGGTGTCTCCAGATAGCCAGGATAAAAAGCATTGGTATCCACCAGGTTCCGGTCACCCAGAAGAAAATAGTGAATCCCTTTAAGAAGGGGACCATCGACTCAAGAAATGGTGCATGAATTTCTGAAATAAGCAGTGAGCCGGCCAGCGTTGAGATGGCCATTGCGCCCATGTTGATCCAGTATGGCGGAGAGAGATCGCCAGGTGAAAATCTAAAAAAAGTGTACCGGTAAAATATCAGAGAGATCATCCAGATATAAAGCATTCCGCCCCAAAGCCACATGCAGAGCGCGAGGAAGTTCATCTGAAGTTTTTCTGGTTGTTGCAGGTCGGCCGCGAGTAAAGCACTCAGGACTGCAATAGCTTGTGTGGCAACAACTGCCAGTAACCAAGCGCCTGTTATTCCTTCATTTAAGGCAGGTTTATCTTCTTTGACAGTGAAACCGGTGAAGATGGTGTAGTTTAACACTACCCAGAGAAAGAGACCGACAGCCCATAGAAAGAATGCAATATCATAATCATTATTAATAATGATGAATTGACTTCCAAGGATACATGAAGCGGCAACAGTTGTAAAAAAAGCCGGACCCTTTTGATGATCAATCAGGTCTTTGAAAAAAATAACCCGGCAGAGATAAATTCTGACGAGTGTAAAGATCCAGAGTGAGACATAAAACCAGATGTTTAACCAGAAAAGCAGAAGAGCGATAGTCTTCATTCCCAGAAGGTGGCATGAGATTGATACAATTCCGGTTGACATCACCATCGCGAAATAAGCCGGATGTAAATTCCGCGAAATTTCTTTTAAACCTTCGCTAAACTTAGAGCTTAGTGTTATTTTGTTTTGCTTGTTTTTATGCATTTGGAATGACAAATTAAGAATATTGTTGTAAATTTCACAAGTTAATCAAACAGTATGTAATTCGACCATAAAATAAATATAGTCTTTCTCCGAGCAGGATTTTCTAAGGCGGAAACGCTAAGAGAATCCAGCCGTTAGGGTAAGGTTGGAAACGAACTTACCTGCCCTTCACAGTGATGTGAAATTTTGCAAAGGAGAGTTGAAACAAAGGAATTTTATTTCTTTCTTTAACCTGCCTTCGTGCAGGTTTTTATTTGATTATTAACTAATCCATAAAGAGGTTATCATGAACCAATATAAAAAAGTTACCACCTGGCTGAGTTCTCGTTCCGATCTGGCCTATCCTTTTATAAGGATTTTTCTGGGTATTGCCCTTCTCATACGTGGTATAATGCTTTTAATCAATCCGGAGGCGCTGACGCAGCTTCAGGGAGCAAATCAGTTTTACTGGTCATTCTCCTATGTTATTATTTTGCACATCATAGGGGGTATATTACTCGCGATTGGATTGGCAACAAGAATTGCCGCTTTTCTTCAAATACCTGTGCTCTTCGGGGCAGTATTTTTCATCCATCTCAAACAGGGGTTGGTGGTTGTTGAACAGTCCTTTGAACTCTCAGTTTTGGTGCTTGTTCTGTTAACCATTTTCTTCCTATTCGGCGGCGGAGGGCTCTCATTTGATGAGGTAATTGAACGAAAGAAAGCCGGTAACTGATCTTACCGGAGTTCTGAGATTAAAAAATACAAAAATTGCACAGTTATGATTGTTAGAATCTGCAATACATATTGATAAAATTAACGAAAACATAAATATATAAAGGAATACCTTATGAGTACAGTTCTTGACTCAAATAAAACCATTGGACAAATAGTAAAGGATGACTTTCGGACTGCTGAAGTCTTTAAAAAATCAGGAATAGATTTTTGCTGCGGAGGTAAAATTACCATTGCTGAGGCGTGTGAAAAACACAATCTTAATAAAGATGAATTAATAAGTTCGCTTGAGGCAACCTTAAGTCGTGAAAGCGGAAGCAATGCACAGAACTTTAAGGACTGGGAACCGGATTTTCTGGCTAATTATATTGTTAACGTGCATCATAAATACGTAAATGATAACCTTTCGCTTTTGTATGAGTTCACCCAAAAAATAGCTTATGTGCACGGAGAAAATCATCCGGAACTGCACAAAGTAGCTGAAAACTACGCAGCAGTTGCTCAGGAGCTCAATAATCACATGATGAAAGAGGAGAGAATATTATTCCCTTACATTACACAATTGTATGCCTCTTATAAAAAGAAAGAACCCGCAGCTGAATCACCCTTCGGCAGTATTCGTAATCCGATCAGAATGATGGAAATGGAGCATGACAACGCCGGCGGTCTGCTTAAAGAGATGAGGGAAATTACGAATAATTATACACTGCCTCCCGGTGCTTGTAATACATATACGGTAACATTTAAGAAACTTGATGAATTCGAAAACGATTTGCATCAGCACATTCACCTTGAAAATAATATTCTATTTCCGCGCGCGATAGAAATCGAAGACGAAATGCAGGGGGGAAAGTGATGCCGTTTGAGATAAACAAGTTAGATCAGTCAGATTCTATTAAAAGATTTGTTGAAAAAGATAGTGACGAAGAACTTTCACCGATGAGTCCGCCGGATGCGTACGCGCCTCCGGCACTTGAAGACATGAATGTTGATGAAATGGATGAAGTGCTGCGCCGTTTTATTGAAGAACACAATAATTGCCTGAAAAAAGTTGATTCATTTGAACAGGCATTAAACAGAATCAGAGAAGAAGGATTTGGGGCACATAAAGAAGTAAGCAATGCGTTGTCAGATTTTTTTGAATTCGTTGACACCAATATTACTAAGCACAATATCAAAGAAGAAAAGATATTGTTTCCGCTTTTGCAGGAAAGGTATTTTGAAACCGGCGAGCACAGCCAGGGGAGTGTTCAAAAAACAGCGGTTGATATGCTTGAAGATGATCATGTGAAGTTTATGCAATTGGCCGGAATAACATTCACTTTGCTTGGGCTTGCCGGCAGACTGCCTGATCAGTCTTCCCGGTTGGTTGTACTTGATTTTGCATTAGAGCAGGGGAAGATGCTGGCTGAGATGCTTCGACTTCACATTTTTCGTGAAGATAAAATTGTTTTTCCATTCGCGCAGAAAAATTTGTCACCGGAGGAGTTTTCTAAAATAAAAACACGCATGGATGAATTTGAAAAAAGAGGGTAGTTAAAAAATTAATAAAGCAACAACTATGCGTTTTTAAGATAAGAAAACAGATATGAGTAAGATACCGAAACGATATAAAGAATTTATGGATAAATATCCGGCTGTTGGCGATGCGTATGAAAAGATGGGTGAAGCTGTTCATCAGACAGGTCCGCTTGACGAAAAAACAAGAGCACTTATCAAATTGCAGTTTCAGCCGGTGCCCGTCTTGAAGGCGCGGTTCATTCACATGCCCGAAAAGCGCTGAATGCAGGATGCACAAAAGAGGAAATTCGTCATGTTGCGTTGTTATCTTTGCCAACTATCGGGTTCCCTTCAATGATGGCTGCATTAAGCTGGATTGACGATATAATCGGAGAAGAGTAATGCTTCAAAACCTGATTGAATTGTTCCTTTCTTTTTTGAAAGTGGGTTCATTCTCTTTTGGTGGAGCATATTCGCTTATCCCACTGATTGAACGAGAGGTAGTCGAAAATAATACCTGGTTAAATCACGAAGAATTTATAAGGGTATTGGGTATGGTTGAGGTTTTCCCCGGTGCCATTTCCATAAAATTTGCGACATATACCGGTTATAAAGTTGCAGGTGTCATCGGAGTAGTTGCCGCGAATCTTGGTAATTTGGTTGCACCCGCGGTGGTTATTATGCTTGCTTCCTATTTTTACACACAATTTGAAAAAAATGTTTATGTACAAAAAGCATTTACAGGTGTAAAATTTGCGATTGTTGGAATGATTGCGGCTATTATGTATAAGTACGCGGTTAAAAATTCTTTAGACCTCATGTCTTTGTTATTCCTTGTCCTGGGCGCGTCTCTGATATTTTTGTTTAATCTGCATCCTGCATACGTGGTTATTATTTCCGCGGTAGCTGCATTACTTGTATTATAATTTATGATTCAGTTAGTTGATAAGTTTGAACGCGTGCATGATTATCTGAGAATTTCACTTACAGATAAATGTAATCTGAAATGCCTTTATTGTAATCCGGACGGAGATATTCAAAAACTTTTTCACTCACAGATTCTGACTTATGATGAACTTACCCGGCTGATTAAGATTTTTGTCAGCCGGCTTGGCACAAAAAAAATACGGTTAACCGGCGGTGAACCTCTTGCCAGGAAGGATATTCTGAGTTTTTTTGAATCTCTTTATGAATTTAAGAAGAAGAATCCGTTTCAGCTTTGTGTTACTACAAATGGGACTTTGCTTGAAGATAAAATTGAAATGTTAAAATACTGGGGACTCGACAAAATTAACATCTCTCTTGATTCATTGCAAAGGAACCGTTTTGAAAAAATAACCGGAGCAGATTGTCTTGAAACGGTTCTTCGTTCGATTGACCTTGCTGAAAAACTCAACTTTACACCGGTAAAAATTAATGTTGTGGTAATGAGGGGAATAAATGATGATGAGATACTTGACTTTGTTGAGTTTGTCAAAGACCGTGACATGAATATCCGCTTTATTGAGTTTATGCCTTTTAGTGATAACCGTTGGAACGAAAGTTCATTTATCAGTTATGATGAGATTAAGAATATAATATCCGAAAAGTATGATCTGGTTCAGATTCAGCATGAAGTCCAGAGAGTTGCCAAAGATTTTAAAATAAAAAATCATAAAGCTACTGTCAGTTTCATTAGTTCTATTTCAAATCACTTTTGCGGAAGCTGCAATCGGCTGAGAATTACTTCGTCCGGAAAATTGAAACTCTGTCTCTTTACTCCTATTAACGAGGAATTGGATTTGCGGAAACTTTTGCGAAGTGATGATTTCTCCGATGACGAAATTGTTCGTTTTATCAATAACTCATTAGATAAGAAAAACTTTCAACATCCTGATGTCGGAGAGTTGCTAAAATTAGAAAAGAATAATATGCTTGCGATTGGCGGATAGGATGAACAAGTTTACGCATATTGATAATAACGGTAATGCATCAATGGTTGATGTTTCGGAGAAGAAGATTTCCCTGCGTACCGCAGAAGCGTTGGCTACTGTAAAAGTATCAGAGGAAATTCTGACCTTGATAAAAAGTAACCAAATATCAAAAGGTGATGTGCTTTCAACCGCGAGGATTGCCGGAATACAAGGGGCAAAAATGACCTCCGGACTAATACCGCTCTGCCACAATATTTTTGTTTCGAAAGTTGAAATCACTTTTCGGCTTATTGAGGGCACAAGCGAGATTGAAATTAAGTCCCTTTGTAAAACTGAAAGCAAGACGGGAATTGAAATGGAAGCACTGACTGCTGTTTCAGTGGCTGCTCTCACTATCTATGATATGTGTAAGGCCATTGATAAAGGAATAGTTATCAAGGAAATTAAACTGCTTTCTAAAACAGGTGGGAAAAGCGGTGATTATTTAAACAAAATTTAGTATAACAGGTATAAAGTAAAGTAATTATAAGGAAGAGACAAAATGAACTTGAAGGAAGAAAGCGTTTTAGAACAGGTAACCATGAGAGCGGGAAATACTTGTGGCAGAATTACTGCTATTTCTATCAGTAAGAAGAAGGGTATTCCGAAAACAAATATTGCAAGTGCAAAGTTGATTGAAAGTCATGGGATAGAAGGAGATATTCACGCGGGAAATTGGCATCGTCAGGTTAGTTTTCTCGCATTAGAAAGCATTGAAAAGATGAGGCAAAAAGGACTACCTAATCTGCGTCCTGGCGCATTTGCTGAGAACCTGACTACAGAATTTCTGGATCTTCCTAATCTTGAAATAGGTACAAGAATCCGGATAGGGAAAGAAGCTGAACTCGAAATCACTCAAATTGGTAAAGAGTGCCATGACAAGTGTGCGATTTTTGTGAAGGTTGGTGATTGTGTTATGCCGCGAGAGGGGATTTTTGCCAAGGTACTGAATAGTGGTGAAATAAAAGTTGATGATAAAGTAGAGATAATCAATTAAGCATGATCGATTATGCTGATGCCCTGAGCATTGTGTGTGATGAAGCAAAAAATTTTCAAACTTCAGTGGAAAATGTTCCTATTGAACAATCCATTAACAGAATTTTAGCAGAAGATATTTCCTCTGATAGCAACCTTCCTCCATTTGATAACAGTGCAATGGATGGTTATGCGTTTCGTTATTCTGACACTCGAAGTTGGAGATTGATTGGTGAGGTTTCAGCCGGGAACTATAAAGATTTCAGCTTGTCACCTGAGGAAACAGTACTGATTACTACCGGAAGCAAATTACCTGATTCGGCTGATTCAGTGGTTCCGCTGGAAGATATTGAAATTGCAGACGGTTATATACATTTAAACGAAAGTGCTAAAATCAAACGGGGAATGAACGTCCGTTCTTGCGGCAGCGATCTGAAGAAAAATGAAATAGTTGTACACAAATTTTCCAGAATCACTCCACAAGTTGTTGCCGCACTTGCTACCTGTGGAAAAGCACAGGTTTCTGTGTTACGGAAACTGAATATATCCATCCTTACTACAGGCGATGAATTAATCCCCATCACTGAAATACCAAGCGGCGATAAACTGAGGGTATCTAATTTATACGCTGTTCATGCAGCTTGCGCGGAACTGCATCAATCTGCGCAGTTGCTTGGTTTGGTAAGAGATGATAAACAGAAAATTAAAGAATTAATCCGCAACGCTCTGGAAAAAGATTGCGATATTCTTATTACTACAGGTGGTGTTTCGGTTGGTAAATACGACTTTATGAATGAGGTGTTTACTGAGCTCAATATTGAAATTCGATTTTGGAAAGTGAACATTAAACCCGGGAAACCTATTGTCTTTGGTGTTTACATGAGGGGAGATAAAAAGACATTTGTATTCGGCTTACCCGGTAACCCGGTTTCTTCGCTGGTGAATTTTCAAATCTTTATCAAACCTGCGATAGAAACAATTTTGCATCAGAAAGTGGGGAACAGAGTTCCGGCAGTTTTGCTAAATGATTTAAATAAAAATGATAATAAAAGACATTTTTTAAGGGGAGAATTAGTTTATCAAAATAGGATGTGGAATGTGAGTACCTACTCTTCCCAATCTTCAGGCAATCTGGCTGAATTGAGCAGAGCCAATTGTCTGATAGAATTACCTGAGAATACTACCGGTTTGAAACAAGGTGATATTGTAGAATGTATAACGATATAACCGGAATAATTCTCTCAGGCGGTAAAAGTGTTAGGATGGGGCAGAATAAATCTCTGCTCAAGATCAACAATGAGACGGTAATAGAGCGCGCTCTTTCGTTGATGAAAAGCAACTTCAAAGAAGTAATACTCATAACAAATTCACCGGAGGAATATCGTTTCCTTGGAATTCCGCAATTTGAAGATATTGTAAAAGGGAGAGGTCCGTTAAGCGGTATCCATTCAGGACTTGCAAATTCAATGACAGAAAAAAATTTCATTATATCATGTGATATGCCTCTTGTTGATTCCGGAATTATTCAGTTTATTGCAGATTATCCCTCCAATGAACTGATAACCATTACCAGAGCGGACGGATATATACAACAGCTTTGCGGAGTTTATTCAAAAAAAGTTTTTCCATTTATTGAGGATATTTTTAATTCCTATCAGTATGAGTTATCCCGTGAGGAAAATCAGAAGAAAAGGAAATGCGAGGTTCTGGCTCTTGTTAAAAAAGCAGGCGGTCTGATAATTGACATCGAAAAAGTGTATCCTGGCTACAGAAAGCACTCTTTTGTTAATATGAACAAAACTGAGGATTATCATTTTGTTTTGGGAATGGCGGATAACCCGAATTTGGGGAAACAATGACACTCATCCGTGATGAATATCTTCGGAATTGCTTCCCGGTATTTTCGCGGAATTTTAGATTATCTTTTTGATTTCTTCTGTTCCGGATACCCATTCCAGTCCCAAACCTTAGCCCCTCGTCACAGTCCCGGCTTATTCGGCGAACGAAATCGACCTCTGAGGAATGGAAGAACGGAATGAGGGTTTCCGAAATTCCCAATATCTGTTTTCCCTTATATTTGTGGTCTGCATAAGACAATTCAGATGAGTATATTTTAAATTGATTTTTTATTTATTGATAGACTGAAAGGACGATATGAAAGGCGGATTCCCTGGAATGCCCAATATGATGAAACAGATTCAAAAAATGCAGGAGGAAATGGCAAAAGCTCAGCAGCAGCTTGGAAATCTTACTGTGAGTGAAGAAGCCGGCGGTGGCATGATTAAAGCTACGGTAAACGGCAATAAAGAACTGATTTCAGTGGTTATAGACCCGAGCGTTATTAATGCTGATGAGAAGGAGATTCTTGAAGACCTGGTCGTGGCAGCGGTAAACAAGGCAATTGCCTCTGCTACACGGCTGGCTGAGGAGGAGATGCAAAAAGTCACTAAGGGGATGCTGCCTCCGGGACTTAACATACCGGGGTTCTGATTTTGATTGCTGAACCGCTTCAGAAAATGATCGAGGAATTTTCCAAATTCCCGGGTATCGGAAAAAAATCTGCCCAGCGACTGGCTATGTTTCTTTTTCGCAGCAAAGATCTGGATTTCCAAAAATTTGTTGATGCAGTAATAGCGCTGAAACGAGATTTGCATTCGTGTCAGATTTGTTATAACATTACAGAAAAAAATATCTGCTCTATTTGCAGTAGTGAAAAAAGGGACAAATCGGTCATATGTGTAGTTGAAGAAGCGGCGGACATTCTTCATATTGAGAGAGCAAATGAATTCAGGGGAGTATATCATGTTCTTGGGGGAGTATTAATGCCCCTGAAGGGTATTTATAAAGATGAACTCAGGATAAAGGAGCTTCTCGAGAGGGTACAGGCAGGCGGTGTTCTGGAAATAATTTTGGCGCTTAATCCTGATACTGAAGGGGATACTACTTCCCTCATGCTTATGAAAGAACTGGAGAGTTTCCAGCTTAAAGTAACCCGGCTTGCGCGGGGAATACCAATCGGAGGGGATCTGGAATTTTCAGATGACGCGACAATAGGGCGAGCGATGGCTGGCCGGATAATCGTAAAGTAAAAGATGTAAAGCAATTTTAAGATGCAGCATTCTCATCCGAAATCCGCTTCTTTTCAAAAGATACACACATGAAAAAGATTTTCGTGCTTTCCCTTTTACTATTTGTCAGCGGTGGTTGCGGGTTGTTTGATGTCAGGGAGTCTGAACCGCCCATTACACCGAGAAGTACTTCCCAATTTGCGACATCCTCAGAAATGCTTCTAAACAATTTTTTTACTTCCGTGAGGGAGATGGATGCAGATAATTATATTGCAAATTTTCCTGATTCAGCTTATTCTGGTTTCGCGTATCAATTTTCGCCATCTTCAAATGCTTCTTTAATATATCCTGTTTTTGCCGGTATTTGGGGAAGAGAAGAAGAAAACCGGTATTTCAGAAATTTCATTACCGAACTGAACTCAGTGAATAAGGTCACAATTACCCTGACAGATTCAGTTGTAAACCGGTATGGTGATAGTGCTCTGTTTATCTGTAAATATTCCTTAACAGTGCCTCCCTCGCTCAACCAACCACTCTTAACGTATTCCGGTGAAATGCGGCTGCGTATGAAGGTTAATAAAAATCTTATTTGGGAAGTTTTTCATTGGGAGGATTATAAAACCACCTCGAATCCGAGCTGGAGCGATTTGAAGGGGGAAAAGTATTAAAGCGGTATTTTTCGGGTTAGTGCTTTTACTTTTCATTACCGGTTGCGAAAACCCGTTTGCACCTCGTATTTCATCTTTTGAACAGACAGGTTCTGGCCTCTTTTCGGACCAGAAAACGATTGACGGAGTTTTCCGAAACCTGCAATATGCTTATAGTTTAAAGGATACTCTTTACTATGGACCACTTCTTGACCAGGGATTTACATTTACCTATCGTGACTATGATTTAGGTTTTGATGTTAGCTGGGGACGTGAGGAAGATATACGCACTACAGCAGGACTTTTTGGCAATTCCGAACGGCTCGATTTGATCTGGAATAACATCATTACATCGAGCGAGGATAGCGTTTCTGCACTTATAGTGAGGGGTTTTAATCTGACAATAACGTTTAACCCTTCTGATATTGTACGCATTGATGGCAGGGTAAACCTCTCACTCTCAAAGAATGAGCAGGGGGTTTGGAAAATTGTTAAATGGATTGATGAATCTAATTTGTAAACTATGTTTTTATTAAAAGAATTAATAAAATCGGTCAGATATACTTCCACAGGATTTGTGTTTTCGATTCTGACTTCAATCTTTGGGCTGTTACTGCTCTACATTACATTGGTTGGTATGCAGGTTCCGGAAGTATTATCTGATAAACTTTCCCGTTCATTTCGGATGACGTTGTTTTTAAGGGATGGTCTTACTGAAGGAGAAATTTCAGGACTGCGTGAAAAAATTTCAAATGAGGTTTCAGTCACTAATGCTGAATATTTGAGCAAAACAGACGCAGCCAAACTGTTTAAGGATAAGACGGGTGAAGAGTTTGGGGCAATACTTTCTGAAAACCCTTTACCCGCTTCTTTCCGGCTGACACTTCGTTCCGGAACAGAGCCCGCACAGATTGAAAATATAAAGGTGCTTTTGCAAGAATTCCCGGGTGTAGAGGAGGCAGTTTTTGAAGGAGAGCTCTATTTAATGCTTTTTACTATTATCCAAAGAATAAACCGGCTTTTGCCCTACCTGACCGTTTTACTGTTAATAGCTGCTTTTTATCTGAATTATAGCACAACTTCACTGAGTCTGGAAAAAAGGCGTGTCGAAACCAGTATAATGATGCTTGTCGGCGCGACAACTGGAAAAATAAGGACTCCGGTTATTTTTTATAGTCTTTTGATAGCTATTGCTTCGACGGTTTCATCCGGGGTGCTCATTTATCTGGCAAGCAGTTTTGCAGAAAGGAGGGTTGAATTCCTTCCACCGGGCTTTCTGTTAGCTTATGATGTTTTATCAATCTGGGTGGTTTCAGGGGTTGGGATTGGTCTGCTCAGTGGGATTCTTTGCTCCGCTAAGGTAAAACTTCGGTAGGAATGTCCGGCAGGTCACAAAAAAGGGACTCTCTTTTGAGGTTCAAGGCATTTTAACTATCTTGCAGATTCATTTTCCAGGAGTATTTTTCTTTAATGACAAGCAGAAATAGAAGCGTCTTTCTGTTGCTTGTGTTGTTATATTCAGCGCAAACTATAGCCCAGGATCAAAATACCATAATTGGCAGCCCCCTAAATAACCGCATTCAGAGTCAGGGTGCTTACTACGATTATTCTAATCCGGAAGCCATAAATATAAAAGTTAACATTTGGGGTAATGTGAGATTTCCTGGACAGTATCTTGTACCACAGAAGCTTAATGTTATCGAGTTGATAACGCTGGCTGGCGGACCAACAAATGATGCCCGGCTTGAAGAAATTCGGTTATACCGGATGCAGCAAGACTCAACATACCAGACAATTGCACTTGATTACAATAATGTTCTCTGGGGTCAGGATGATATTAGTATAAATAAGGTAATGGGGATTGAGCCAGGCGATGTACTGGTTTTTCCGGGTGAACCCCGATGGTATTTGAGGGATTATCTTTCTCTCGGTTTTTCGACGTTATCAGCGTTAGTTTCTGTGACGCTTTTAATTTATCAGATAACTAAATAAGGGATTTGTAATTGACACCAAATAACTTTGTAAACGAGAACGATACGCTTAGTCTGAAAGATTATCTGAATATCATCAGACTGAATCTCTTTCCGATACTTCTTATCACCCTCACGACTCTTACTTTTTCCATAATTTATGCAATTACCGCGAAGAATATATATACTTCTTCAGCATCTGTTAAGATATCTCAGGCGAAGTCGAATATTCTTGAAGCTCCCTTTTTTATGGAATCATCCGGTTTTGGGAATGATCGTGTAATTGCCAACGAAATTGAAGTGCTTAAAAACTATGACTTTAGAGAAAGAGTCGCAGTTGCACTGATTGACAGTTTTAAGAAATATAATGATCCTGACAGATTTGCTGTTCTGCTTCAGTCATCCGAGAGCGGGATTCCGCCTCAACTTATTACTCTCTCAAGATTAGTTGAACGCCTTGCTGCTGTTACAATTGAACAAAAGAGGGGACTTGATATTGTAACTATCAAAGCTGAATCACCATCTGCTTGGGAGGCTTCTCTGATTGCCAGTACGTATGCCTCTGTTTATTACTTTTATGATCTTGAATTCAATAGGAATCAATTAACCATAATTCGTAATTTTCTTGAAGATCAGCGCAAAGACAAACTGAACGAACTAAATGCATCTGAGGATATACTCAAAGCATATCAGCAACAGGGTGGTATTATTGTTCTTGAGGAACAGGCATCTCAGTTAGTGGGTCAGCTCTCGCAGTTTGAGTCACAAAAAGGTATGGCCGAAATTGAGCTTATGGCTTCAGACAAAACACTGAAAAAGCTCAAGGAAGAATTAGAGAAACAGGACCCTGAAGCAACAGCTTATATTGAAAGCTTTTCGTCAGAATCTTATCTCAAAACACTGCAAAACGAAATCGCGAAACTTGAACTGAGCCGTGATCTTGTTACACAGAATAACAAAACGGGCTCTAATCAGCAGCTAATTGACGATTACAATAAGAAAATCGCAAATCTAAAAGAAAAGCTGAACGAGAAAATTTCTGTATATAAGGCAGGGGCACTTGCCTCAACACCCGCTGAAATTAAAGTTGCAATGCAGAAGATTATTGATGAAGATATCCGGAATTCCTCTTTGAGAATAACGATCCAGCAACTGGGCATTATTATCGCCGAGCTTGAAAAGAAATTTAATATACTGCCTGGAACTGCTATTGAGCTTGCCCGGCTTCAGAGGAAAATGCAATCATTAGAAAAATTGTATGTTCTTGTAGAGGAAAAGTATCAGGAAGCGGTGATAAATGAACAGTCGCAGGCCGGTAAGGTAATAGTAGTTGAAAATGCCAGACCTTCAGATACACATAGCAAGCCAAATCGCATTCTGATCATAATGATCGGTTTGGTGATGGGGCTTGGTGTTTCGGTCGGGTATGTATTCATGAAAAACTACTTTGATAATACTGTTAAAACCCCTGAAGATATTCAGAAGAGAGGGGAAAACGTTCTTGCCTGGATACCTCAAATAGAGAGTGCGGTAACCACTAATGGTCAGAATGAATTTGAGTTCATTGTCGCAAAGCGGCCTGACTCTATCCCGAGCGAAGCTTTCAGAGCGCTCAGAACGAGAATTCAATTTACCAGAGTTGACGCAAATAGTTTTAAAACTCTGCTTATTACGTCTTCTGCTCCTTCAGAAGGTAAGACCATGATTTCCGGTAATTTAGCCGGAAGTATGGCCCAGGCAGGTAAAAAAACAATTATTGTTGATTGCGATCTTCGCAAGCCGCGTATGCATAATTTCTTTAAGACCAACAGATTCCCCGGGGTGGTTGATTATTTGTTCGGTCAGACAACGTTTGAAGAAATTCTGAGACAGTCTGAAATACCTGATCTGCATTATATAACTGCGGGAACAATTCCGCCGAATCCATCTGAGATTCTGGGCTCAGATAAAATGAGAGATTTTTTGGAAATGCTGAAGGGCAAATATGATCTGGTTATTATCGACTCGCCACCGATAATTGCAGTTTCAGATTCTGAAATACTTTCTCAATTTGTTGATGCTACTATGCTTGTAGTTTCTGCCAACACAACAGAACTTGAACTCATGGAAAAAGCTCTTGGTATCATTAAAAAAGAAGGCATAAACTTTATCGGAATTGTTCTGAATAATTTTGTTTATAAGAGTACGTACGGCTCTTATTATAAATATTATTACTACTACACACGTCCCAAGAAAGTTGAGGGACCTAAATTACCTGGTTCAGTTAACAGCTAAATAATTATAATGACCCTGGAAAGCTTGTGTACAAATAGAAGGAGTGTAATGCTCCTTTTATTTTTTGTTATTAGTCCGCTTTTTTATTCTCAAAATTCACTTCCCTGGCAGGAACGAAGTTTTAGTCCTGTTAAGGACTCTCTATTGCTTTTGGCAGGAGATAATTTCTCTGTCCCTTCGGCGGGGAATCTGTCTGATGAAGAATATATTGTTGGTCCCGGTGACAGGTTCTTTGTTTCGATCATCGGGATTGAAGAAATAACCTTCACCCCTGGTATAGACTATGAAAACAATATATATATGCCCGGTATTGGTGCCATCAATCTCCGTAATGCCTCTCTTAAAGCAGCCAAAACCAAACTGGATTCAATAATACGGCTGAATTTTCGTCAGGTAAAAACTTTTATTGCACTGAGCGAAATTCGTAAAGTTAAAGTGCAGATTGCCGGAAGCGTGAAAAATCCCGGAGGTTTGGTTTTATTTGCCAACTCCCGTTTAAGCGATATTATTTCTTCCGGGAAATTTTTAGAGGAAACTGCTGATATCAGAAATTTACAAGTCACATCGTCTGACAACACAGTCCGGCGGTTTGATTTACTGAAGTTCTTCAGATTGGGTGAACTCAGACAAAATCCATATATACGTGAAGGGGATTTTATTTTTATCAACAGGTTTGATAAGCATATTACCCTTAACGGAAGCGTTTCTTACCCCGGCGTTTATGAATTTGTTGAGGGGGAATCACTTGCTGATCTCATTAAACTTTCCGGAGGTTTTACTTCTGAAGCCAGAAAAGATTCGATTGAACTTATAAGATTTGACGAAACCGGTAAAAAGCAATACTCAAAATATGTTGACATAAGAAGTGATAATCTTGAGGATATAATACTGAAAGACAGAGACAGGATTATTATCAGAAAAGATCCTACTCTTTTTGAAGACCATATTGTTATCATTGAGGGATTTGTCAAATTCCCCGGTTATTACCGTATTGAAAAGGATATTACTAAACTCAGCGAAGTAGTTGAACTTGCAGGCGGACTTCTGCCGGAGGCCTCATTGGTTGATGCTTCATTATTTAGAAACGTGCGCAATGAAGCTCTTGACCCTGAATTCGAGCGTTTGAAGCTGATTCCCCGTGCAGATATGACCGAAGATGAGTATGACTATTATAAGTCTAAATCCAGAGAGCGCAAAGGCAGGTTAGTAGTTGATTTTGTGTCACTACTTGAAAAAGGTGTGGCCAGTGAGGATGTGCTTCTTATGAAGAACGATCGAATTGATTTTCCCCGTAAGAAGAATTATATAACTATTATCGGTCAGGTTGTAAATCCGGGTAAACTGGAATTTAAGGATGGTAATAACATCGATGACTACATACGGCTTGCAGGTGGTTTCGGCTGGCGGGCATTGGATGATGAAGTAAGGGTGGTTAAAGCTGCAACTGGAGAATGGGTTGATGCTGATGATATCGGGCAGTTACAGCCAGGTGATATTATCTGGGTACCTGAGGATCCTCCTGCACCCCCATTTTGGACGATTTTTAAGGATACTTTGAGTGTTTTAGGTCAGGTAGCGACTGTGGTTGCAGCAACCGTTGCCGTAGTAGTGAGTGTGCGGTAGTATGTTACAGCAATTCATAAAAATTATTCTGGCTCGCAGATACCAGATTGTTAGTCTTACCGCCGTTGGCTCAATTTTATTGTTTCTTTGGTTTTGGCTGGCAGCGCCAATAAGTTATATATCTCCAGTCTCAATTTTACCTCCGGATAATTCTAAAGCAGGCAGTTTTTCTTCATTACTGCAGGGGGGGGATTTGTCAATGCTGCTTTCAGGTTCATCTGGTGTTAATTCTCAGCTTTATGCGCAGATATTAAAGAGCAGAACTGTTTCGCTTTATGTTGTGGATAAGAATAACCTTGTTGCCTATTTCGACACTGAGACCAGAAATCAGGCATCCGAAAAGCTTGAAAAGACTCTGTATATCGATGTTACCAAAGAAGGTATTCTTAAACTGCATGTTGAAATAAAGACAGGTTATTTCAGCCGGTTTTCTGATGAGCGCGATTCGATGAAGCTGCTGAGCCGCAATGTTTCACTTGCATATCTGGAGAGTCTTGATAAAATTAATCAGGAGAAACTTTCTTCAAGAGCAGGAAAGGTGAGAAAGTATATTGAACAGGAGATTCAGAAAACGAAATCCTCGCTTGATTCTGCCGAAATTGCTTTAATGGAATTCCAGCAGAAAAACAGGACGCTTTCTGTCCCTGACCAGGTTAAAGCAACAATGGAAACTCTTGCAAAAGTTAAAGCTGAGATAATAGCGACCGAGATACAGATCGGGCTGCTGGAGCAGAATTTTACGCCGACTCATTCTGCCGTAATCGCCGCAAAATTGAAACTTGAAGAACTTAAACTACAGTATTCCAAATTAGAGAATAGTTCCTCCGATATTTTTGTTTCTTTCAAAACCGCACCTGAGCTTGGTTATCAACTGACTAATCTTATGAGAACCGTAAAAATCCTGAATGAAGTATATATTGTGCTTCAGCAGCAGTACTATAAGGAATTAGTGCAGGAGAACAGAGACGTACCGACACTGGACATCCTGGATATGCCGCAACTGCCTGAAAAAGAAATTGCACCGAGAGTGTTGATGAATACCGCAATGGGTTCTGTATTTTTATTCATAACCATTATTCTTCTCTTTTACATAAGCGAAATGAAGATGTTCGTTTATCTCAGAAAAAACTACAGCAATGGATAAAAAGGTTTTTCTTGTAACCGGAGGTGCAGGTTTTCTGGGTTCACACCTCTGTGATCTGATAATCAGCAAAGGACATAGTGTTATTTGCATGGATAATCTGCTTACCGGTGATATTCAAAACGTTGAACACCTGTTTGGCAATGAATCATTTAAGTTCATAAAACATGATGTAACGGAATTTATCCATGTTAGAGGGCAAGTTGATTATATACTCCATTTCGCTTCTCCCGCTTCTCCCATTGATTATCTCAAACTTCCCATTCAAACACTAAAAGTCGGTTCACTTGGTACGCACAAGGTGTTAGGACTTGCTAAAGAAAAAAAGGCCCGTTTTTTACTGGCTTCAACTTCTGAAGTATATGGCGATCCTGATATCCATCCACAGCCGGAAACTTATTGGGGGAATGTAAATCCGGTTGGTCCGCGTGGAGTTTATGATGAAGCGAAAAGATTTGCTGAAGCCATGACGATGGCGTATCACAGGTTTCACGGAGTTGAAACCAGAATCGTACGTATATTTAATACTTACGGACCAAGAATGCGGCTTAATGACGGGCGTGCTCTTCCTGCTTTCGTCTCTCAGGCACTAAGCGGAGAGGATATCACGGTTTTTGGTGATGGGTCACAGACAAGAAGTTTTTGTTATGTAAGTGATTTGATTGAAGGGATTTATTCACTTTTACTTTCAGAGGAAACCGAGCCGGTAAACATTGGTAACCCGGCGGAGATTACCATTAAGCAGTTTGCTGAAGAGGTGATTTCGATTACAGGGACGTCATCAAAGATCAAATATAAAGAACTTCCGATTGATGATCCGAAAGTCCGGCAACCGGATATATCGAAAGCGCGCTCAATCCTCGGCTGGGAGCCAAAAGTTGAACGCTCTTATGGGTTGAAAATTACTATTGATTATTTTAAGAATAAATTAGGCATTTGATCTGTTCAAGGGTAATGGATTTTTAAAGACATTAGCCGGGGCATCAGTTCTCATTACGGTTTTTAATGCAGGGGGAAAGGGGATTGGATTTTTCAGAGAACTGGTCTTTGCCGCTTCGTTTGGGGTAACAAGGGAACTTGACCTTTTCTTTGTTGCCACTATCTTTCCTGTAATGCTGTCAACGTCATTTTACTATATTTCACAAAATTATTATATACCTTCATTTAACAGAATGAGGGCTGAACATCCATCTGAACTTACATCCTATCTTAAATCTGCTCTTACTAAAAACTTTCTTCTCTCCTCAGCAATTTCGTTAGGGCTGATTGTCTTCTCAGGTTATATTCTTGGTTTATTCTTAGGAGTGTCGAAATCAGAAGAGGTTAAACTGGCTGGAAATGTTTTTTTAATCTATTCTGTTACTTTGCCATTTTCTCTGATAATATCTGTATTAGTTTCATGGGAATATTTTAAAAACAGATATCTTCACCCTTTAATTTCGCAAATTTGGCCTAATCTTTTTATTATACTTTTCGTTCTCTTTGGTGCCCGAGAATTTGGGGTGTATGCTATTGCTTTTGGTTATCTTACCGGCAGTATAATCCAATTCATACACTTGTTAATAGTATCCGGAAATGATTTACGCGGAAGCACGACAAAAGGTGTTGGTAATATCATTAAGTTAAGAGTAGTCCCGGCATTCCTTGTGGTGGTCTTTATAGAAATTGTTGGTCAGTTAAACCCGTTGATCGACAGGATGTTTTTTTCAAAATTGCAGGAGGGGAGTATTTCGGCATTAAATTATGCAAATAACCTGATGTTGCTTCCTGTATCTATGGTAGCAATGGCATTTTCGACCGCTCTTTTCCCCAAAGTATCTGAGTATTATGCCCGGCGAGATTACGAATCATTAAGGAGTAAATTGGGTCAGTCAGTTGAGCTGATAACATTTCTCTTTCTTCCTCTGGCAGCAATATTTCTGCTCTTCCCGGTGGAAGTCGTTAAATTGATTTATATAAAATCATCATTTACACCCGAAGATTTATATCTTGTAAGCAGCAGCTTCTTTATACTGGTGCTTTCATTAGTATTTTATTCTGTTTATGCTGTCTTTAGTAAATTTATATACGGAATTAATGAAGCTAAAATATTATTAGGAATCAATGCCGCGGCAATCGTAATAAAATTAGGTATTAATATAATTTTTGTTGATAAATTTAATTATCTTGCTTTAGCTGCCTCGTCATCAGTGAGTTATCTGTTTTTGTTCTCTGCCAGTTTTTTTGTACTCATCAAAAGAATTGGAGGGGTTAACAGAACTGAGGCGGGTAATATTTTAAAGATATTGGGCGCTCTGGGTATTACCTTAGCCATCGGCGGTTTCTTTGGGGAGATGTTTATTTACTCATCCCCATATTTAAAGATCGGAGTTATTCTCTTTTTACTTGCAGTCTATCTGTTTGTGTGTCATTTGATGAAACTCCGTATCCTTATACTTGTTTTTAAAAGGGAGGCGGGTTATGAGTAAAAATGAAGTTGCTTATAACCCCGTTCACGCGAACTCTTTTTTACACAAAGCCGCAGATATTTTTTTTACTACATTCCGGCTTCTGAGAAGACTGCTCCCCGGTAAACGAAGTGGAACTGTGATTATTTCAGTTCATAAACTGGGAGACAGTATCTTTACCTTACCGGCTTTGAAAATTCTTCTCAGTAATAAAGATTACCAAAACCCGACAATTATTACTTTTCATGAAAATATGGTGATTTACCGGAAAGTATTTCCCCATGCTGACTATCTGATTATTAACCGTAGTGATTTTCTTTTTTCGGGGAGAATTTTGCATCCTGCTCTTTGGCTGAAGTTCTTTGCTCTGCCTGCCAAACACATCTTCGACTTCTCCGGAGGTATCCATTCAGCCGGCATAGTTTTTCTTTCACCGGCAAAAATCAAAGTTGGTATAAATCAAAAACTTTATAGGGGTGTTTTTGATCATTTTGTTCCAATTCGTGAACTTCCACACATAATGGATATTTACCTTGATGTTGTCAGAGATTATCTAAGGGTAATTCCTCCGGCAAACAGTAAAGTTTTTCCATTGCAGGTTAACTCAATTAAGAAAATCCTTATTGCACCGCTTGGCGGCTGGAAAGCAAAGGAATGGGGAATTAACAGATTCATAAATTTAGCTTCTATCCTGAAGCAGAACTTTGATATACATTTTGTTTTTGAGACAGGTTCGATATCAGACGACATTAAAGCCGCACTTAGAGAAGAATCAATTACTTTTTCGGAAACTAAAGATATTGAATCACTCTTGGGCTGTATTTCAGAGCATGACTTGTTCTTATCAAATGATACCGGTCCTCTTTATATCGCTAATTATTCAGGCAGAGCAACATTCGCAATTTATGGACCAACTAATCCGGAATATCATCTTCCTTATGGCCAAGGACATGGGTATGCCATGAGAAAAATATCCTGCTCGCCGATTAATAAAAAATTCTGCGATGAAATAGGAGGAAGATCTTGTTTTCATTTTACCTGCATGAATGTGCTTTCGGTGAGTGATGTATATAAACAAGTAACTGAATTTATAGGGGCGTTTAACGGGGAGAAAACGGTTGCATAGATGACATATATTTTAGCGCTGAAATCGATATTACCCCGGGGCTTGTTTTTCATTGCTGCATTTGTTTTGCTATTTGCATTCGCCGGTGTTTATAGTTTCGCCATTCCGGGGCTCTTGTTTTTGTACCTTGTTTATAGCCGCTTTGGTGATGACTTTCTATTATTTTCATCACTGTTTTTACTGTTGGGTTTTTCAGGTGATGTTGGGGATGAGTTAAGGACACTGCTTAATTTCATTGCATTCGGTTTTTCGGGATGGCTTATGCTTAAATCTCATTTAAAAAGCGAATGGAAACATATTTCTTTCCCTATTGTTTTGACAGTTTTCTTTCTGATAATTCTCCTTTCGATGGTGATTTCGGCCGTGGTTTCCGGTTATATTAGTGTAGGTGCGGCTCACACAGTCAGACAATTCATGTTTTTCGTACTTCTTTATTTTATATATAACCTGCTTATTGATATTCGGGGTATTCAAAAACTGATCGATTTTGTTATTATCGTTGCTGCTTATGTTGCCCTTACCATAATTTATAGTTTCTTTTCTAACATCACTTCGATTGAAAAATTAATTACCGAAGTGATGGTTAAAGAAGGAGGGCTTTTTTCCAATGTAGCCGGTCCCGGAGCTTTGATTTCAGTTGCACTTATTGCCATGAATTATCGAATACTCTCGGGGAGGGGAATTGTCTTAACTCAAAAATATACTAATATCATCATTACCATTCTTTTGGTGTTAGGATTACTGCTAACTAACTCAAGAGGAGCGATTCTTTGCGCGGCTGCAGGGAGTATTGCTTTTCAGTTTTTATTGAACCGTAAGGGCTTAGTCAGATTCTTGATTTGGGGAGTTGCATTACTTTTGGTACTGTTTATAATTTTTTCAGGATTTTTTGATGTTTTCAATCTTTTCTTTCGTACAGAAAGAGTTTTGGAAAATACCCGGTACGTTCTTTGGGAACTTACCTGGAATATGATTGAAAAGAACTTTATATTTGGGACTGGGCCAGGGGTACCAAAGCTGACGTGGACTCAATATACCAATGTCATGTTCAATACCTGGACAGGGGATCAGGTGATGTGGGTTTTTGAAAAAGGTGGTTTAGGTCATTCACATAATTTTCTTCTTTTCCGATGGGCCGAGCTTGGTCTTTTAGGTCTGTTCACGACGCTCTGGTTGTATGTGTATTTCCCATTCAGAGGATTTTCCCTTTTCAAAAAATCATTTCGCGAGAATAATACAGAGATTTATCTGCTTTCGGGGCTGGCTCTGTCTATTATTGCCGGTATTTTTGTACGTTCGGTATTTGAAGCAACCGGCATTTTATCTCATGGGTGGATTTCAAGAGATTTGCCATTTTGGTTGTTTATCCTAATCCTCCTTAGCGGGGGCGGCTTGCTGCAAAAGGAAGATGAAAAAACGGAAAAAGGAGCAGTGCAATCCGGATTCTGATTATCGGCGATGTTTTAGCCCCGCATCTGGTGAAATGGTGTAATGCACTTTTTGGCGCGGGTGTGGATCTTTATGTTTGGAGTCTTAATAATCCATCAGATGGGGATTATCCCACGGAATTAAAGGGAAGAATAAGTTCCCCTGGTATCTATGTTGATGCTAACAAGGAGGGGTCTGCGTTAAAGCTGTCTTACCTTAAATATCTAAGCCATCTTAAACTCACGATTCAGCAGGTTAAGCCGGATATCCTTCATGCACATTACGCAACCAGTTACGGGCTTTTGGGGGCACTTTCCGGGCATAAACCTTTCATAATATCAGTTTGGGGCTCTGATGTGATGAGTTTTCCGCAGAAATCGCCTCTCCACAAGTGGGTGCTGCGGTTCGTTCTCACAAGGGGAAGTCAGGTGCAGGCCTCCGGAGAATTCTTGAGGAAAATCACAGAACAGTTTACCGATAAGGTAAAAGTTGTTAATTTTGGCTTGGAAAACTCGTTTTTTTCCAGAAATCCGGTCGTTAAGACCGGTGAAGTCCCGGCAGTTGTAATCGGGTCAGTTAAGTCGTTGGAGAGCCATTATCGGATTGATATCCTCCTAAAGGCATTTTCCCTTGTAAAGAAGAATCTTGAATCTAAACAGAAACTCAAGCTGGTCATCGTTGGAGATGGCTCAAAAAAAAGTGAGTTACAAAATCTGGCATCAGAGTTAGAAATAACTGCTGACACCGAGTTTGCCGGAAAGGTTGCCTATGCTTCAATCGCGAAATATCATACCTCCATGGATATTCATGTATGCACTTCTGAGAGGGAGAGTTTTGGTGTATCAATACTTGAAGCAATGGCCTCTGGTGTTCCGGTCATCTGCAGTGATATTCCTGCTTTTGATGAACTGGTAACAGATGGCGAAACCGGGTTAAGGTTTCGTCAGGGAGATTCAACAGACTTGGCAACAAAAATAATATCATTGACAGGTGATTCTGATTTAAAAGAATCATTGATAAAAAAAGCTGCATTGAGGGCAGAAAAATATAAGTTAGACTATTGTGTCAAATCTCAAATGCAGATATATCGTTCATTGTTGAGTGAAAAAGTTTGATTAGCGTTATTTGTCCGGTTTTTAACGAAGAACATTACATAAAACATATCCTGGATCATTTTATATCCGTGAAACCCGCGGAGAAGGAATTAATTCTGATTGACGGCGGATCAACTGACCGTACCAGAGAGGTAATCCGGGAATATATTTCTAAATATTCAAATATTTCTCTTTTATTGAATCCGGATAAATATGTACCGTTCGCACTCAATTTAGCTATAAAAGCAGCGAAAGGAGATCCTATTATAAGGATTGATGCTCATAGTGAGTATGCGGATGATTACTACGAAAAAATTCTGAGTGTTTTTGAAAGCACCGGCGCTGATATTGTCGGTGGCGGATATAATCTCTGTTATAAATCGGTTTTTCAGCAAAATGTGGGGTTGGCCTTAGGCAGCAAATGGGGGACAGGAGGAAGTGAAGCATTTGATGTTACTATCAAAGGATTTTCTGATCAGGTAGCGTATGGTGCATGGCGCAAATATATATTTGAAAAAGCCGGTTATTTTGATGAATCGCTCTTAAGGAATCAGGATGATGAGTTTCATTACAGAGCCAAAGCACAAGGATTCAAAATTTACCGCGATCCTTCTATTAAATTATGGTATTATCCAAGGAACTCATTGTCACGGCTTTTTAGTCAGTATTTTCAATATGGTGATTTTAAACCTCTGTCATTGAGTAAATCGACTATCGGAATAAAAATCAGGAACTTCATTCCCTCAGCTTTGGTGCTCTATTGTCTGCTGGCACCTCCGGTATTCTTATTTACGGCGAATTGGATTTTCTTTTTTCCAAAATTTATCTATGTTTTTATCACGTTGATTTTATCTTTTCTCACTTTCAGGAAGATTCAGGAAGCTCCGGAAAGTTTGTTGATATTTTTTACACTACATTTTTCCTATGGTCTTGGTTTCCTGAAGGGCATTGGCAGATTTCTTAAATATAAAGTTAATGACTGAGAAAGAATATATACATTTTCACCGTCCATATATGGACGATGAAGAAATTCACGAAGTAGCAGATACCATTCGTTCCGGGTGGTTAAGTGTCGGGCCCAAGACGTTATTGTTTGAAGAACGTTTCAGAGAGTATATTGGCTCTCAATATGCTGCGGTGGTAAATTCCTGGACAGCAGCCGGTCATCTTGCGCTTGAAGCCATTGGGCTGAGGGAGGGAGATGAAGTAATAATACCAACCTTTACGTTCCCGGCCACTGCTGAAATTATTTGTTATTTTAAGGCAAAACCTGTTTTGGTTGACATTCATCCGGATTCCATGAATATGAATGCCGAAGCTATCGAATCACGCATCACTGCGAAAACAAAAGCAATAATCCCTGTTCATTACGGCGGTCTGCCGTGTGATATGGATGAGATAAACCAGATTGCAAAAAAATATCGGCTCACTGTTATTGAGGATGCAGCACATGCACTCCCGTCATGGTATAAGGGTAAAAAAGTTGGCACATTGAGTGACATCACCTGCTTTAGTTTTTATGCTACTAAGACTCTTGCTACCGGAGAAGGGGGGATGGTTTGCACTGACAATGAGGAAATACAGAAACGGGTTTCAGTTATGCGGTTGCATGGCATAGACCGAAATGTGTGGAACAGATATGCCAATGCAGGTTCCTGGTATTTTGAGGTTATTGCCCCTGGCTATAAGTATAATTTTACTGATATTCATGCAGCTCTCGGACTTGTTCAGCTTCGTAAGTTAGAAGAGATGTGGGCAGCGCGGAAAAGAATTACGGGTCTTTATGATAAAGGATTCAAGGGGAATGAACTCCTCATATTGCCAAAACATTTTCAGGATAGAGAATCCTCATATCATCTATATGCTATAAGAGTTAATGAAGAGGCGTTGAAGGTATCACGTGATCAGATCATTCAGGAACTCAAGCAAGAAGGAGTCGGAACAAGTATGCACTTTATTCCGGTTCATCGCCATCCTTTTTACAGAGATACTTTCGATCTGGATTTAAGGGATTATCCGCATGCTGAAAAAGCATATCATACAGTAATCACACTGCCGATATACCCCGGTTTATCGGATAAAAATATTGAAAGGGTTATTGAAACTGTTAGCAGAATATTACAGAACCACAAGAAGTGAGATTTCTTTGAAACCTAAAGGTTATCTGATAACCAAACGTGTAATCGATATTATGATTTCACTTCCGGCAGTCATTATACTTATTCCGGTATTACTGATTCTTTGCATACTTATTGTTATTGATTCAGCGGGCTCACCATTTTTTGTGCAGGACCGGGTTGGGTTGAACGGAAAAATATTTAAGATGTTTAAACTGCGCACGATGTATATAGGGTCTGATAGAACCGCTGAAGTTCATACAGAAGAAAATGATCCCCGCATCACAAGGTTTGGCAGATTCCTCAGACGAACCAGTCTGGATGAAATTCCGCAATTCCTCAATATTCTGCTTGGTCACATGACCTTAGTAGGATGGCGCCCCGAGCTTCCGATCATAGTTGAGCAGTTCAGCCAGGAACAAAAGGAACTGATTTATTATAAGCCGGGCCTCACCGGATGGGGGCAGATTAACGGAAGGCACGATATACCCTGGCAGGAAAAGGCGCCGCTTGATCTTGAGTATTGTAAATCTGCTACTTTGAAATCGGATTTTATGATTATGCTTAATACATTTACGGTTATCTTCTCAAACAAGGGAAACAGATAAGTCGCTGATGTTTATTTATATATTGGTGTAGGATAATGCGCGGAAGGTGGATAACGGGTTTTGTTATTGTTCTTCTTTTATCAGCATCCACTGTTAATGCCCAGTTACATTCAGTTTCGGCAGAACATCCGGTTTACAATTATCTTTTTTTGAAATCTTCTCAGGGACTGCTTCCTGAGTTCTCCGCTCATATTCTTCCACTAACAACAGGCCAATTACAGCGCTATCTTGACTCACTCACAGCCAGGGAGTTGCACGCTTTTGGTAAGATAAATGAGCTCACCAGTGAATACAAGTTCGTTATTGATGCTTATGAACGGCCACATATTTCTCTCAAAGAAAATGATGATTGGAAATTTAAGTCCTATGCTTCGCTTCATGAGGCATCAGCGCTTTACGCATACAATGATAGTGTTGTGAAATTTGAAACCGATTTAGCCGGTGATTTTTCTTTTGCTACTAGAGAGTTGAATAGCGAAACAATTGTAAATTCTTTTCTAATGGGGTATGGAGCTAAATTCCGGTTGCACTACAGGGATTGGTTGGCTGCTTCTATATTGATTCAAAATGGCAATTCTTACGGTCATCGTGAAGCCGCACTTACAGATTCGCGGATCAGAAACAGTCATACCTTTACTTCAACAGGAAGAAATAATTTTGATTTTAGCAGAGGTTATATACGGGCTTCAAACGAACATTTATCACTGACGGCAGGAAGGGAAAAACTTTTTATTGGCTCTTCAGTTATTAACAGGACTATTTCGGGAGAGGAAAAACCGGACTATGATTGCATAAGATTGGACGCTGCATATAAAGATATTACGTATTTATTCATCCATGCCTGGCTGGTGACCGACCTGACTGAAATAAACTTCGCCGGTAATCGGGTCGAAAAGTATAAACCTGGTAAATATTTTGCAATGAACCGGATTGGCTGGAATATTTCTGATAATTTCTCTATCGGACTGACACAGATGATGTTTTATGCGTACCGCTCACCAGAGCTGGCCTATCTTACCCCGTTTCTTTTTTGGGAATCAGCTCAGAGATCAATGAATGACCCTGATAATGGTTTGATTGGTTTTGATTTCAGCTTTACTCCCGTGGCTGGAATTCGACTTACAACAGAAATACTGGCAGACGATATTAGTTTTGAGAGTTTTGGCTCTGAGGGTTTTAACAGTCTTCAGAACACCACATTTTACAGAATTGCCTTATTTTTCCCGGAATTAATTCCGTTGAAAAATTCACTTACAGGGTTTGAGGTAACTGCTGTAAGGCCTTATACATTTTCACATCCCGGATATGGCGATGCACTCAATTTTACAAATGACGGAGTACTTATGGGGGATAATATCGAACCAAATACTATCGGGTATTCAGTCTTTTTTTCCTGGCAACCAACGTATTCTTATGTTTTTAAGGTTAAAGCTGATTATATACTGCAAGGAAAAAACACTTATTTCCCTGACGGATCATTAAAATATAATTACGGCGGAGATTTCAGGGAAAGTTACAATTATTTCACCCCCCGGCTTCATAAGCTTCTGGCGGGTGACAGAATGAAGCATAGTACGCTTACGGGAGAATTTTCATATAGATTCAGTTATCACATTTTGCTTACTGCAAAATTACAGTTTGAGCAGGTGGAGTTTCAAGCTAACAAGAAGAACACTGCTCAAGCCCGACTTTCTTTTATATATACTCCCTTCGGGGAGCAATACTAAAAAAAATCAAAAAGTAAAATCAGGAGTATATTTTCTGAATCATGAAGGCCTCTCCAAAGAAGAACCCGCCTTCTGCTCCGCGAACTTTGGCAAGTGCCCGTAAGACTTCGGGTGAGCGCGGATGCGGGTCGGGTCTTGCTTCAATTTTGTATGCTTCCATTGCTCTGATTTTTGCTTCAACATCTTCCGCTTCCACGTTCACGTAAAAGTTTGGTTCCCACTGAGCAGGTCTTAAATATCCGGTAGAGGAGGAAACTTCACCGCAGAAGAGCGGAATATGTGAATTTACTGATGGACGTGTCGCAAGAACTGCAGCTTCGTGGCAGTACTGATGATCAATATTTGTGCAGAATCTGTGGTGTGTGAATATTGCATCAGGTTTAACTTCCTTTATGATATTCTCTAACCAGTGAGTGAGTTCCAGAAGAGTATGTTTGTCCATCTCGTTATCAGAGAACTCTCCGAGAAAAAGGTCTGACTCGTTAATGCCGAGCAATGAAAGAGCATTGACAGTATCTTTGCGTAAGGTTTTTAATGATTCCTCTCTCGTTGCAGCGTCAACAGTATTTCTTCTTCCATGAACTCCGGTATTAGGAATTGCAACGTAAACACGGCTTCCGTTCCGGATCATTTTGTTTATTGTGGCACCGGCTGAAAGAGTTTCGTCATCCGGGTGAGCAAAAAAAGTGAGGACTTTTTTGAAATTAAGAATCATGCTAAAAACAATTATTATATGAAAATGTGGTTGAGTTTAACTCACCAATCAAAAAAATTCCGTGAAGAATTTTCTTCAGGATTTTGGGCTATCACCAACAATCCTTAGATTTGAATTTTCCAGAATTTTGGAATCCCTTTTCGGGCTCAAAGGAAATTCAAAATAAGCCCTAAAAATACCATGATTCCGGCATATCATCAAAGATAAATTTTATTCTTATTTTTGCAATCATTAAGGTTAAACACCATGTTTCGCATCCCAAATTTCTGCCCGGAGGTTCTCTCTGGCCAAGACGATGGGTTGCCTTTGAGTGACTTTTTTAAGGATAAAAAAATACTCTGATTTATCAGAAAACCTTTGTTTTTGCCCCAAAAGGTCAATTTTTTGCCCTTGTAGGGCTGGATTTTATTCTTCAATTTTGGCAAATATTATTCTCAGGTTTGAATGAACGGCAGATTATTAGTTCTTTTCTTTTTATCAGTGCTATTTTTAAAAAATGCATTTCCTCAGTATTATTCCGTAAAAGAGTCCAACAATCAGTCAATAACTATTGAATTTGATTTCAGTGGTAAGTTTGCTGTCAGAGATACCCTCATCTCAGGGCTTCGGTTTGATTACATTGCCGGAGAAGCACATTCCTTGCGTGAAATTGGAGAACCCTGGCTTCCCCAGGTTTTTGCTAATCTTGCTATCCCGATTGGTTCAAATCCCGTGTTTCGGATTTTAAACTCGTCCGAAAAAGAATTCCCCCAAAAATTTATTCTCCCTTATCCGGATAATAGCAGTTATTTTGGCGAGTTTGACCTCACAAAATTCGACGAGGCGGTCTATTCGAGGAATGATTTTTTCCCCTTGCAGATCGTTAAATTAGAGGATGCTTATACCATGAGATATTCGAGGATTCTGCCGGTTAGCGTATCTCCATTTCGTTATAATCCGGTCAGCAGGGTATTAACGTTCACAGAAAAGTTGACTGTCAGAATTACCTATAATGAGCCGGTTGGTCAACCGGTTGAGTATTTGCAGGACCCAATGACGCTTTCATTCCTTGAAAGTGCAGTTGCCAATTATTCTGTTGGTAAAAGATGGATTGGAAAGGACTTGCTTACCGCATCCGGTACTCAGTCTGAAACATGGTATGATCCGCAAAAAGAATATTTTAAGATTTATCTGAAGGAAAAGGGTCTTTATCGGATAACGTACGCGGAATTACTTGCATCAGGTTTTCCATCAGGCGGATTGGATATATATTCACTCGAACTTTTTAATAATGGCGTTCAGATTCCGATTGAAGTGGTTTCGCCCGGAGATACAATATTTAATTCCGGAGATTATATACAGTTCGCGGGTTATCCTGCACCTTCATCACCGCATGTGCGAAGCAACATCTATAACCAGTCTAATATTTACTGGTTATCATATCAAGAGCAGTCGCGCGATTTCTTTTACCGTTATAAATCATCAAGACCGACTATCGGAGATAATATTCTTATCGGATATATCAGAAATGACTATTACGAAAAAGACAGTCTTTACGAAAGGTTAGGGTATGCGCTTAACGACCAAAGAGATTACTGGTATTGGGGAAGAGCAGCAGGATACAGAAGGGTTCCGACCCAGATGTTTCAGGCGCAGTTTAAACCATTGCATAACTTTAACATGAATTTTCCGCAGGTCAGACTGCGTGTAAATATGCACGGAATGACAGAAAGTTCGTGCCTTTACAGTCACAATATTAAGATAGTTTGGAATGATAAGGAATTAGGCCGCGCAAAATGGAGCGGACAGGAGGCATACACCTACGACCGGTATTTTGTAATTTCGCCGGACAGCTTTAATGTGTATCCGTCAGGAAATTACCTTCAGGTGATTGCAGATGGATTAGTCTGTCATCCTGATTCCAGTGATGAAATACGAGTAAACTGGTTTGAGATTTCCTATTACTCTGATAACCGCGTAAATGGAAACTCTTATACCCTTAATAATGCATCATCGCAGACGGGGAATAATATTTATCGTATCTGGCAGTGGGAAGATACCGAGATGAAAGTTTTCAGCCCATCTCAAAAAGTTATTATTAACGATCCGCAGTTTTTAAACGATGCTGATAAAACCGTATTGTTTGATGATTCTGCAACAACGGTTCAAGACTATTTCCTGGCGGGGCATCATGTTTTTCTGAATGTTGACTCAATCATTAAGGACAAGTCTTCTGATCTTAAAGCTGTTACCAATGCTGCAGACTATTTAATTATAACTCATCCGGATTTTTTACCGATTGCTGAACGCCTTAAATCAATAAGGCAGGCAAATTTTCCGGATTTAAACATCCCCAATCCTCGAATCGCAATTGTAGATATATTGGAAATTTATGATGAATTTAGCGCCGGATTTCTTGATCCATCGGCGATACAGAAATTTATCAAATATGTATTTGAGAACTGGGCAAGGCCTGCTGCTTCACATGTCGTTCTTGTCGGAGATATGAGTTTTGATTACCGCAAATTGAGACCCTCAAGCAGAAAAAATTATATCCCTTCCATGCCGCATCATTCATATACCTATGGTCAGGCAGCGAGCGATAATCTGTTTGTTAGTGTTGCCGGAACTGATGTTATACCGGATTTAACTATCGGCCGGCTGAGTATGGAAACTCTCGCGGAAGGCACTATTCTTCTTGATAAACTTGAGGCCTACCCGAATGATCCGGGAAAGAAATGGAAAGAAACAGTAATGTTTATGGCCTCGGGGCTCAGTAATGAGGATGAGAACCGGTATGGGTTTAATGATGCATCAGTATATTTGTATAATCAATATATCAAAACAGGCGGATATGATGCCTCGCGTATCTTTGCCTATCCAAACCGCCCTGAGCACATGATATATAAGGGGGGGACTGTCGAAATCCGCTCATCGTTTAACACCGGTGCGGTAATCGCTAATTATTATGGTCATGGCGGCGGATATCAGTGGGATGAAACCTTTCTGAATGATGATATATATTTATTGCAGAATGGCGGGCGTTTGCCGGTTGTGATTTCAGTAACCTGTTATACTGCACATTTTGATAATCAGGATGTTTTTGGCGAACAGTTTAATAAAGTACCCGGTAAGGGGAGTATCGCATTCTTCGGAAGCAGCGGGTTAACTCACTGGGATATTGGCAAATTTATCAATAATTTGTTTTTCAGGGAAGTTTTTACCAATAAGAATTACAGTCTGGGTAAATCTATCATGTATTCTAAGGCCCAGACTCCTCCCGTTGGCTATTATGCAAATCAGATTGCACTGCTGACCTTACTTGGTGACCCGGTTCTTCAGATGGCACTTCCTACCGATACTGATTTTGCTGTAAAGCCATCTGATATTATTCTGTCAAATAGCAATCCGGTTTTAGGTGACTCTATTGACATTAAAATTAAGATTCATAATTTAGGCATTTCAAAAAACGACTCAGTTTTAGTTGAATTATATTTCTCTGATCAGGATACTACAGGGTTCATCGCTTCGCAAAGAATACCTGTTTTTGGCAATGTTGATTCGGTAACATTTAATTGGAAACCGTATGCAGGCGGGTTGTTTAACCTTATTGCTAAAATTAATCTTGCACAGCAGATCAGCGAAATTGATTTGTCCGATAATGAGGCCTCAATTCAAATGGTGGTATTTAATATAAGCAATCCAAGCATACTTTATCCGCTTGATGCAAAAAGATTTACAACCGGAACAATCGATTTTGCTTTGTCTGATTATGGATTATATCTTGGCAGAGATTTGGATTATTATATTGAGATAGATACCTCATTATTATTTTCTACTCCAATTATCTCTACACCGGCACTTTCAGCTCAGGATGGAATTGTGCATTACAGCGCGCAGTTGCAGCAGGGTGCATATTTCTGGAGAGCCAGAATATTTGACGGTGAAAATTTTGGCCGATGGACAACTGTTAGAACCTTCTCAATAGCTCCGGAGGCAAAACCTGGTTATGTTCTCAGCAAAGAGCAGCTCCAGCTATTTTCCAGAGAAAACGTTAACTATATATCTGGCAATCAGTCGTTGGCGCTCAATGTTACACCACTGCCGCCAAGACCACAGATTGACCGGCTTATTAAAGAGTTTAAGCTGGATTCAACCGTTTCTTTTAATCTTGGTTTGAGCTGTATTGCTTCTGATGGTAAGTATATTTACGTCTCTAATCTCTGGTACTGGATGTTATCACTATACGGAGATACAACTGGCAGAACCCGGATTTACAAATTCGGAACCGGAAACGAGGGAACTGTTGAAGGGGAGTATTATGGAATGGTGCCGGATTTTCATTACAGGACGGGTGATCAGATGACTTATCATTCAGATGGTTACCTCTACTTCCCGATTGCAACGCCTTATAAAGTGCTTAGGGTGCATCCTGAAACCGGGCAGACTGATAGCATTGACGTCCCAGCCGGATTTATCGAAAAAACTGCCGGTAAGGTTGAACCTGGCTCATACTATCTGAGCTCAGACAGTCAGTATGTCTATAATCTAGCGATTAGAGACAGTCTTAACCGACCACGATATACTCTTAGAGTATTTGACCCTTCAAATAACTGGGAAGTTGTACGCGAACATTTTTATGAGAATATCAGCAGTTTCCAGGGATTTACAAATTTCTTTGTAGCTGACGGATATTTTTATCCTTATGAGAATTATATATCCGGTTACCTCAGAAGAATCCGGATTGATGATGGCTACTTTGAAGAGGAATGGATACCCTGGTTTGTTGAGGATCCTACACAGCATGTAAGATACTACGCCTGGGCGTATGATTTTAAGAATAACCATGTTTATGCATCTGTTTACCGTCCTGGCTACCCAAGGATAGGTGAGCTGGCTCGTTATCCTGGCCGTTATCTGGATGCCAATGGTGTAATAGCATCTCCTGAAATTGGACCGGCAACAAATTGGAAAGAGCTTCGTTACACTATCGAAAATACAAGTTCAACATCTCAGTTCAATCCCTTGCTGGTTGGTTATGACAAGGGGACAAGAAATTGGGATACCTTAGCGGTTAATATTCCTACACCGTATAATTTGAGCGGTGTTGATCCCGCGCGCTATTCGTTAATAAAATTGATTGCTTCAATTACAGATTCGGCCTATACAACGGTAAACCCCCTCTCTTTTTCGGAGTTACAGGTTGAATATACCGGATTACCAGAGCTTCTTTGGAGACGGGAAACATTTTCATTTTCACCTGATTCACTTTTACAGGGGTTGGATATTCAGATGAAGGCAAAGCTCTATAATTACGGAGAAGCGAAATCAGATACGGTAAAGCTTAAATTCTATCTGAATGATGAAGATGATCCCTTTTTTATTTTGCCGGCAGTAGTTGAAGCTGATTCAAGTTTTGAAGCTTCAGCCACGATAAATACTTCACAGGTGATATTTGATCAGACGGTTAAAGCTGCTTTTGAGTATAACGGTCAGGAGTACTACGGATTTAATAATCTTATCAGCAAAAATTTCTTTGTCGCGAGAGATAGCGTTAATCCCAACTTCAATATTACTATTGACGGTAAAGAAATCATAAACGGAGATATTATCTCTAAACGGCCTGAAATAGTGATTACTCTTCGGGACAATAGTCCGTTGCCGCTTGATACTACGCTGTTTACTCTGATTTATGATAATATCCCTATGAGTTACTCAAGAGATAAAATTGACTTTTTATATACACCCTATCCAAACAGTGAAGCAAAGCTTACCTGGAAGCCCACTCTGACACGAGGCAGACATACATTGGATGTATTGGCCAAAGATGCCTCAGGTAACTTCTTTGATTCAACCTACCGCAGGACGGTCTTTTTTGTATATGATGTCGATGATATTGATATAATCTATAACTATCCGAATCCATTTAGTTCAGAAACGTATTTTACATTTGAGCTTCGCGGTACAAACACTCCCGATGAGATAAAGATAAAAATCTTTACTGTTGCGGGAAGACAAATAAAAGAGTTTCTGATTGACAAGTCTCAGTATTCTATTAGTTTTAATAAAATTTATTGGGATGGCAGGGATCAGGATGGCGATGAAATAGCTAATGGTATTTACTTTTATAAGCTTATTTCAAAGTATGGAGATAAGACGAAAGAAGTAATAAAAAAATTAGTAAAAATGAAATAAAAGAAAAGGGCACCTCATCGGTGCCCTTTTTTTATTCGCCGGTGAGTTTTTGGATTTTTGCATGGAGCTTATTAATAAATCCATCCATAACCTGGTAAACAAGGGGAACAATAATCAATGTTAATAAGAGGGAACTGGTAAGTCCTCCTATCAGCGCCCAAGCCAAGCCGGATTTCCATTCAGCGCCCTCGGAAGCTGAAAGCGCAATAGGCATCATACCAAAAATCATTGTGAGTGTTGTCATCATGATAGGTCGCAGGCGCATTTTACCGGCATCAATAATGGCCTCATAAAGCACCAACCCTTTTTCCCTCATTGCATTTGTACGATCAACCAGGAGAATTGCATTTTTACCGACCAGCCCTACAAGCATGATTATCCCGAGTATTGAAAAAATGCTTAATGCCATATTTGTAAGCGCAAGCGCGAGCAATGCACCAATGATGGCCAAGGGTACTGAAAATAAAACTACGAAAGGATAGAAGAATGAGTCATATAGAGCAACCATTATTAAATATGTAAATACAATGGCTGCTAAGAAGGCAAGTCCCAGACTGAGGAAAGACTCCTTTTGATGTTTAACATCCCCCAGAAAAGTAATATTGATTCCTTGGGGTAGTGAAAGAGCTGCGACAGATGATTCTATTTCCTGCGAGATGGTACCACTGGGTCTTCCTACTGCCTGAGAAAAAAGCAGAACGGAGCTGTTTCTATTCTGCCTCTGTAGTTTAGTCGGACCTGTTGAGCGAATAATTGATGCAAACTGACCCAGTTCAATTTTCTGTCCTTTACGATTAATAAAATGTATCACAGATAAATCTTCTATTGAGTTTCTGTCATACGAATCTAATCTGATTCTAATGGTATATTCTGTATTTCCATCCCTGAATTTCGACTGATCATCGCCGGTGAGCGCAATTCTGATTGCTGCGCCAACTTCAGCAATGCTTAATCCGAACTGATTGAGTTTTTCACGGTCAATGATAATACGGGTTTCTGGATTTCCTGATTCTGAACCTAATCTTACATCTGCAGTACCCGGAACAAGTGTAACTGCTTCTTTAATCATTTCAGCGGCAACTCTTACGGAGTCTCCATTAGTACCGCTGATAGCCATTTGAATAGGGGTCCAGTCTGCTATACCAAAGAGACCGATTGGGTTCATTCTAAACTTTATTCCGGGAACTTTTACCAGCAGCGATTTTATTTCATTCATCACCTCCTGTGTATTTTTTGACCTGTCCCATTTATCAACCAATGTTACGTTGATTTCGGATACATTATTCTGAGTGAAGCCAATTAGCCCCTCGTTTGATGCACCAACGGTTATATATGTTGATTGTACTTCAGGCAGTACGTTTATCAGTCTTTCAACTGTATCAGAGATTCTGTTAGTTTCTAAAAGCTTAGAACCGGGGGGGAGCTCGACTGTAATGGCAAACTGTCCTCTGTCTGCAACCGCGAGAAATTCAGAACCAATAAATCCGAGAGGTATGAGAGACAATGACATGAAAAAAATTACAATAGTAAAGATGAACACTTTTGATTTATTTGCAAGACTCCACTTCAGGAGCTTTATATATCGTTCCGTAAATGTATGGAAGGATTTTTCGAACCAGAGCGCCACACGTCCTGCCAACGAGTCTTTTGTCAGGCGTTCAAGTTTACCAAAACGTGATGCAAGCATGGGTGTGATGGTGAAGGATACAAACAGACTCATAAGAGTTGAAAATACAACCACCAGTGAAAACTGTCTCATGATATTGCCAATCACGCCGCTTACTAAACCAAGCGGAAGAAACACTGCTATATCAACCATCGTAATGGCAAGAGCAGCGAAACCTATTTCGTTTCTTCCGAGTAGTGCCGCCGTGCGCTTTGGCTCTCCGTTTTCCAGATGGTGATAGATATTTTCAAGCACAACTATTGAATCATCAACCAGAATCCCCACTACCAGTGAAAGCCCCAGCAGAGTCATTAAATTGAGCGTAAAGCCAAAAGTGTACATTGCGATAAATGTTGAAATAAGAGAGGCCGGTATTGCAATAAGGATAATGATTGAGTTTCTGATGCTATGAAGGAAAAGCAGCATTACCAGAGCGACTAAAAACACAGCAATTGCAAGATCAAATTTAACAGCATTAGCAGCATTCACGGTGAACAAAGAGCCGTCCTGAGCAATCTTGAAATTGATTTTTTCATTTTTGTAGAGCGACTCAAGTTCTGTTAACTGCTTCTTTACGAGATCTGCTACTTCAACTGAATTGGCATCTGTCTGTTTAGAGACATTTAGTCCGATCATTGCTTTGCCATTAAGCCGGGTGATATTTTTTAGATCCTCAATACCATCCTCAATTTCTGCCAGGTCTTCAAGGTAAATGGTCCCGCCGGTGCGCGAGACTGCTATGGGGAGTTTTCTTATTTGTTCAATTGATTCAAATTTACCTGCAATTCTTACAACAAACTGCATATCGCTGTCTTTAATGGTACCGGTAGGGAAGTCCAGATTACCACCTCTTATTATCTGTGCCACCAGCGTAGATGGAATGTTGAGTGAATTCAGTTTATTCTGGTTCAGATTGATTTTTATTTCGCGTTTTTCACCACCCACGAGTACAATCTGCCCCACTCCCGGAATTTTTGAAATCTGCGGCTTAATCTGATCTTCGATAAAAGTATAAAACTCCTTTGGCTCCATATTTCCGGTTACACCAATTCTCAGAACCGGAATCTCATCCAGTGCAATTTTTGAAACAGTCGGGCTTTTAGCTCCTTCCGGCAATTGAAATGAAATTTCTCCGACTTTACGTATTGCATCCTGAAGAGAAATATCAACCTCGGCAGAATTGAGGAGTTCTAACACAACAAAGGAAAGTCCTTCCTGCGATGTAGAACGAATTTCCGATACTTTGTCCATGCCTGAAAGTGCATCCTCAATAACTTTTGACACACCATTCTCAACTTCATTTGGTGAAGCTCCGGGATAGATAGTCATTACGGTTATCACCGGAGGGCTGACTTTGGGGATTAGCTCATATTTTAATTGAGTATAACTAAAAATACCCAGCAAGGTAAGTGATAAAAAAATTACAATGATTAATGATGGACGCTTTATTGAAAGTTCAGTAATAGTCATTGCATATCTTTCTATTCAACTATTTCCACAGTAGTTTCGTCTTTCAGCAGATTCTGCCCTGATGTGACGACTAAATCACCGGATGAAATTCCGGAAATCACTTCGATTGAAGTTCCGGATTCCATCCCGGTTATTATTTTAGTAAGATATGCTCGGCCATTACGGACAATATATATCCTCGACTCCTTTTTCCCTTCTAACAGTGCCTTGCGGGGGATTAGCAGTGCTTCTTTCTCTTCTCCCGCGAATAAGCTTACGCGGGCAAACATACCGGCTTTAAGCCGGTGGTTGTTATTCTGAATAAGGATTTCTACAGGGTAGGTATGTGCATCATCCCCTTTAACACTGACCGATACCACCGTACCGCTAAACTTCTGATCAAGATATACATCGGTTTCTATTTCTGCTCTGTCACCTTTTTTTAACAGGAAAGCAAGTTTTTCAGGTACCTGAACTTTTACTTTAAGGCGGCTAATGTCGGATATATTAGCAATAAATGAGGGAGCCGGAGGTCCCTGCAGAGTAAAACCGACATCAATATTTTTAACAGTAACAAACCCTGAAACAGGAGAAGTAATTTTAGTATCCTGATACTGCCTTCGGGTAACTTTGAGCGCAGTCTCTGCCTGCGAAAGTCCGGTTTTCGCTGCCTCGTATTGCGATTCTGTTATGGAATTCGTCTTAAACAGATTTTCTGCTCTCTCAAAATCTTTCAGCATTTTCTCATAGAGCACCTTTGCGTTTTCATAAGCTGCCAGTCTTAGTTCGTCATCAACCTGCGCCAGTATTTGACCTTTGGAAACAAAATCGCCGGCTGCAAAATTTACTGAAATCACTCTTCCGCTCGTTTCAGATATCAGGTTGATGTCATTGTAGGGTATTGTTGTCCCGGTCAGCTTTACCTCAGCAGAAATTATTTCTTTAACTGCTTTGGTGACGGAGACATAATAGGTATCTGTTTTCCATCCGCCGGACTGATCCTCTGTTTTTGAACGGTTATACAATAATATTGCGACTATACTGCAGAGAATCACGATAAACCCGGTCAGTAATGAAATTTTTGCTTTTGACATAGTGTGTTGACCCTCAGTTTTATTTACCTGCCGCCTTCATAAGACGGGCAGTGGATAATTTGTAATCAATAATTGAATTCGTGTAGTTTACTTTTGCCTGAATTAAAAAACTTTCAGCATCAATCAGGTCGGAACTCATGGACATACCCTCACGAAATTTAGCTTCGGTAAGCAGTAGATTTTCTTTTGCTTGTTCAAGCCCCAGTTTTGCCACCTGATATTTTTCGTTTGCAAGCTTTATTTGCAGGTGGTGCTGAATAATTTCAAGTCTCACCGCATCCTTCATTGCTGAGAATGATTCCTCAGCAAGGTGTACGTTTGCAACTGCCTGTTCGGTAACATAAGCAGGTGCTAACCAGTTCCAAAGATCATAACTCAGCACTACGCTTATATCCCATGCATCCTGAAATTTATTTTCAGGTGGAAAGTATCTTTGGTTTGGCTTTGCGTACATATAATTACCTGAAAGAAAGAGCTGCGGGTACCAACCGGATTGCGCGAGAACTTTTTGCTCTTTCGCGGCAAATATTTTAAGCTGATGAGCTTTTAAATCATTTCTTTCGGAGTAAGCATACTGCACTAATTCATCAAGATTGAAGGAATCAGAATCAATTTCGTTAATTTCAGTTACCGGAACGATATTCATATCCTTTTCTAATCCCAGAAGCGTGCCAAGATAGGTATTCGCAATTGCCTGAGCATCATTAACCTCAAACAGACGGTATTTTATATCAGACTGCTGTACCTGTATTTTAAGTAAATCATTTTTTGTAAGCATTCCCTGGCTAAAAAGATTTTCTGCATCCTTAACTCTTGAGGTTATATTCAGTAACGCTTCTTCAAGAACATTTTTCATTAGTCCGGCTTTATAAAGGTTCCAGTATGCAGTCTGAATCTGAAGTTTGGTATTCTGAACTTCCATCTGATATTCAAACCCTGCTGAAAGATTCATAAACCTTGCTGCATCAATTCCGCTGGAGATTTTATTGCCGGTGTAAAGCGGCTGCATCACTGAAAGTTTTACTGCATAATTATCAGGTTGTGATGGATTGAGCGAAAAATTACCGAATGGAGTCGGGATTACGAATGGCTTAATTTCGCTCATCCGGGTATAAGAGGCCTGCAGTTTTAATGAAGGCAGTGAAAACGTTTCTGACTCTTTATATTTTGCTTCCGCGATAACGGTTTTATAAGAGAGACTTTTCAGTACCTTGTTATTTTTCAGCCCTGTCTCAATTGCATCAGTTTCGGTTAGTGAAAGTGTTCCCTGAGCATAACTGGTCTGCAGTATGGTAAATATGGTTAGAAAAAGGATATATAAAATTATTTTGTGTCTCAAAATATTTCCTTTCCATTGCGATTTGAAATTGATAAAAATTCTTTTCTTGATGATTCTGTAAGAATTCCCTCAAAGAGAATGGCAGTGATGTTGGCATAAATCTGGTCAGCCGAGAGAGGGGATAGAGAGAGAAATGATGGATCAATCAGCTCCCGAACGGCGCTGATATATATGTGTACAACAATTTCAGTATTTATATCTTTTCTGAAGACGCCCCGCTTGACGCCTTCCTGAATTAGTTCAGTGAACTTATTTAACCCCCTTTCTCTCTGGAATTCCTTAATTTCCAGATATACGCCCGGATAATGCTGTTTCAGTTCTTCAATAAGCGGTCCTTTCATCCTCGAGCTGCTTTTCCCCAGGAATTCAAGCAAAAGATGCAGCTTTTTCAGAAAGGGCAAATCCTCATTTTGAAGCAGATGATCAACATGAGTTTCAATCGCCCGCTTTGTCTGATTGAGAATTGCGTGGATAATCTCTTCTTTGTTTTTGAAATGTTTATTGAGAGTCTTTTTGCTGATCGAAAGCCCTGAAGCGATTTCACTCATTGTAACCCGGGTGAACCCAAACCGGGTAAAAAGCGATTCTGCCAGAACGATAATTTTACCGGTGGTTTCTGATTCAGGATTTTCAGCAGTTTGTAAGTCCATGATTGCCATATAATAGGAAACGAAAAACGTTTATTTAGTTTCCCAAAATTACATTCTTTTACATTTTACCAAAAGAGAATTTTAACGAAATTCAGGTTTAAAATAATTTCTTCACTGATGCGGTACTGACAGTTCAAGTTACTTCATCCGTTCATGAAAAATATTTAACTTTAAAATTTGCTAAGAGGAAATAATGTGTGGTATTGTAGGGTATATAGGTCCTAAAAACTGTATTCCGGTCATTCTCGGAGGTCTCAAGCGGCTGGAATACCGCGGTTATGATTCTGCCGGTGTTGGTGTTTTACTAAACGGTGAGTCGAAAATTGTTAAAAATAAGGGCAAAGTCTCACTCCTTGAAAAGAAACTGGAAACAGAAAAAATTGAGGCAAATATAGGGATTGGTCATACAAGGTGGGCAACCCATGGCGAACCTAATGAAATAAATGCTCATCCCCATGCAAATAGTGATGGTTCGCTTTTTCTGATTCATAATGGAATAATCGAAAATTATCAGACATTAAAGAAGCAGCTTCGTCTGGAGGGGTTTTCTTTTAAAAGCGACACTGATTCTGAGGTTATTATTCACCTGATAGAGCGATTTTTGAATAAGGGGAATGATTTCCAGAAAGCTGTAAGGTTAGCGCTCTCTGAAGTAGATGGCACTTACGGGCTGGCAATTATCAATGCGAAAGAACCCAATAAAATTATTGCAGCGCGAAAGGGCTCACCTCTGGTTATCGGAGTCGGGGAAAAGGAGAATTACATCGCTTCTGATGTCTCTGCCCTTATAGCACATACTAAGAACATCGTCTATGTTGAAGATGGTGAAATTGTTGAGGTTTATGCTGATAAATTTGTGGCAAAAACCATTCTGGATGAGGATATTGAGAAAGAAGTAATCGAAGTCAGCATGACGCTTGATGAGATTGATAAAGGAGGACATCCGACCTTTATGATCAAGGAGATTATGGAGCAGCCCGAATCTGTGTTTAACTCTATGCGGGGGCGCTTAATTTTTGGTGAAGGAACCTCGAAGCTGGGGGGTCTTGATACCGTTGTAGATCGCCTGGCTGCAAGTAAACGAATTGTGATTTCCGCCTGCGGAACCTCGTGGCATGCTGCACTCGTAGGGGAATATATGTTTGAGCAATTTCTAAGAATTCCTACAGAAGTCGAATATGCTTCAGAATTCCGTTATCGCAATCCCATCATTCAACCGGATGATACCATAATCTTTATTTCGCAGAGCGGAGAAACAGCGGACACTCTGGCTGCCTTACGTGAGGCAAAAAGAAAAAGGGCGCTTTGTCTTGGCATCTGCAACGTGGTGGGGAGTTCTGTAGCCCGGGAAAGCGATGCCGGTGTTTACATCCATGCCGGCCCTGAAATCGGAGTCGCTTCAACAAAGGCCTTTACCGGACAGTTAGTCGTCCTTGCCCTTATTACGCTCCTGGTGGCGCGTAAGAGAGATTTAAGTCTGGCAGACGGTAAAATGATCGTTGATGAGTTTAATACCATTCCAGACAAAATCCGGAAGATTCTGCTTCTGAATGATCAGATTGAGCGGATAGCCAATGATTTCAAAAATGCGAAAAATTTCTTGTATTTGGGAAGGGGATATAACTTCCCGGTGGCTTTAGAGGGGGCACTTAAACTGAAGGAAATCTCTTATATTCATGCTGAAGGGTACCCTGCAGCCGAGATGAAACACGGTCCTATTGCTTTAGTTGACGAAAATATGCCCGTTGTCTTTATTGCCCCAAAGGATTCAACATACGATAAAATTGTCAGCAATATCGAGGAGATACGAGCCAGAAAGGGCAAGATTATTGCTATAGCAAATGAAAACGATTCCGAAATTGATAAATTAGCCGATTATACGGTTAAAATTCCGGAAACGATTCGGATGCTCATGCCGATTCTTACGGTTATTCCTCTTCAGCTTCTGGCCTATCATGTTGCGGTAAAGAAGGGGTTAAATGTGGATCAACCAAGAAATCTGGCTAAGAGCGTCACGGTTGAATAATCACAAATTACAGGTATTTTATGAAATCCCGTGTCATCATTATGGGAGCCGCAGGTCGCGATTTCCATGATTTTAATGTGTTCTTTAGAAATAATCCAAAATATGAAGTTGTAGCTTTTACGGCTACTCAAATTCCTAATATTGAAGGGAGAGTTTATCCTCCTGAGTTAGCCGGAGCCGATTACCCTAAGGGCATCCCGATTTACGAAGAAAAGGACCTCCATAATCTGATAGTAGAACATAAAGTTGACCAGGTAGTGTTTGCTTATTCGGATGTCAGGTTTGAGTATGTTATGAATATTGCATCCATGGTCAACGCTTATGGTGCTTCTTTCCGGCTGCTCGGCTCGGATGAAACGATGGTTAAAAGCACAAAACCCGTTATTTCAATAATTGCAGTGAGAACCGGCTCAGGCAAATCACAGACCTCTCGTAAAATCGTAAACTTACTAAGGGCTGCCGGTAAAAAAGTAGTTGCAATCCGTCACCCCATGCCGTATGGCGATCTGGTTAAACAGAAAGTGCAGCGGTTTGCCACGTATGAAGACCTCAAGAAACATGAATGCACCATTGAGGAAATTGAAGAATATGAACCTCACGTTGCTGCCGGAGGTGTTATATACGCTGGTGTTGACTATGAAGCAATTCTTCGCGAAGCTGAAAAGGAAGCGGATATCATTATCTGGGATGGCGGGAATAATGACATTCCTTTTTACAAATCTGATCTCACGATTACTGTTGCAGACCCCCACAGACCAGGCAATGAATTGAATTACTATCCGGGTAATACTTCAGTACGGATGGCAGACGTTGTTGTAATAAACAAAGTTGAATCAGCCGAACCTAAAGCAGTCATGCAGGTTAGAAATAATGTCCGCTTACTCAATCCAAAAGCCATTATTGTTGACGGAGCATCACCTATAAAAGTGACTGACCCATCGGTAATAAAAGGGAAAAGAGTACTTGTAGTCGAAGACGGACCAACGCTGACCCATGGTGAAATGGAATACGGCGCCGGGACAATAGCTGCATGGAACTACGGAGCAGCAGAGATAATCGATCCGCGTCCGTTTACTGTTGGTACTATTACAGATACGTTTAAGAAATATCCCAAAATCGGAAAACTTCTTCCGGCAATGGGTTATGGCGAGCAGCAGGTTGCAGATTTAGAAAAAACAATCAACGCCACCGACTGTGATGCAGTTATCATCGGAACGCCGATTGACCTTGCCAGGATTCTTAAAATAAACAAACCTTCATCGCGTGTATTTTACGATCTGCAGGAAATTGGGGACCTGACACTTGAAAAAATACTGACTGAAAAAGGTTTCCTCTAAAAACCATACTGTTAAATCTTCAAAAAAGCCGGTGTGCTTCATTGCTCCACCGGCTTTTTTATTTGTCTTGAGCGACAGCAGATACTTTCCTGACTTCTGCCAATTAGTATTACACATTTAATACTCAGAAATGATTTAATAGTCATAGATATTGGGGTGTTTGAGAATGTATGCTGGAAATTTGCCCGGTTGCGGTAAACTCAATAATAATCTTCTAAATCTCCTTACTTGTAATTGCTATACTTCTGAGATGAACGATGAAGAATTAAGAATTAAAAATTAAAAATTAAGAATGAGCAATGAACAATTCCGAAGCCCCCTCTTTCCTTACAGTGTATGATTTAACTGAATATATTCTCTTGCAGAATTTAAATTTGTGTTTGCCGGGTTCTGTATTGGAAAGAGGGGGCTTAAAAAATTATATATTGTTCATTGTAAATTAGAAGCGGGGGTTTTGCTACTGTAGCATTGCCATTGTATCTTGAATTTCCTTTTTCCAAATTGTATCGTCTGCAACAAGGGTCTGACTCAATTTATTTTTTTCTATAATTTTTCACTAAAATTAGTATGACAAATTATGAAAAAATCTGTGTTTTTAGAACGTATTGGAAGATTTTTACGATTTGGTCAGATTTTGGCAGAAGTCAGGCGGCTTTTTTATTTGTCTTGAGCGACAGCAGATATTTTTGCAATAGTGATCAAAGTTCTGAAAAAGATAACCGGTCTTTTATATAACGGTTTATTCCTGGTTTCATTATAGGCAAATGAAAAATAGATTTTCATTTCGAGAACATCTTCCTTTTCAATCAAATCAGGAGTCCTATCGGTATTCTTAGTCATTTTCCGGTGAATGTACCTGGTATATAGTGCCCTGATGAAGAAAAGTAATAAAAGCGCAAACAAATAGCGGATAAGAATGAGTGAGATTATCACAAAGGAGTTTTCACTGTTAATACTATACGAAATAATCCCAAGTGAAATCAGTATAAATACAGGTGCAATCCATTTAAGTCTCTTCCCGGATTTTGACGTTATCAGATTATTATTCAACCTGAAAACCTCTAACCGATCTGATAAATCAGCGGCTGTTTCATTGCTTAATTCCCCGCGAGACATTCTATAAATAAGAACTCCGGCGATTACTCCTGCTGTCAGGTAAGCCGTGAGATAAAAGGTGATTAGCGTAAAGGAAAAATCAGAGTAAGCTATTGTGCCATCAGCGCCAAGCTCCTTCAGTACATTTCGCATAAAGATATTTATCGCATCATAGAGAAACATACCATAAAATAGCCATAACGTGACCAGCCGTTGTAAAGCTGAGAGCATCATGGCAGTGATGCTGAATATCATCAATCTGATAAGAGTATTCTTTTTTTGACTGAGTACGATGCCTGCTATAAAACTTTGCGCAAGAACGGCAAAGTGTGAATTAAAAGACGCGAAAGGATTTATTACTGCTTTGACAGCTGAAACTCTGACACCGGCCATAATCAGCTTTAACCTCCCGGCAGCAGTTTCTGCAATCATTTGCAATAGTACTATTGAAAAGCCGGTTAAATATATTCCTTTTAGCGGGATATTTAAGGCATGTAAAAATGCACCTGCAAAACTTTCATTCGCGGCCCAGAGTATAGTGAAAGTATCTGATAAGCTGCGTTTTATCTGACTATTTGGCACAGGCACCGAATAGTATATATCGAGAACCTGAAGGGAAAACGGGGGATAGTATTTTATCAAAATACCCGGCTGCAAACCGGAGATCCTCTGATGGTGCCAGAGCTCCGATAATACCATGAGTTCTGAATGTGTTTTCTGAAAACCGGTTGAAGATCAGCTCTCTCTCTTTATAATCAAGATAGCACCAGTAATGTGCCCATGGAATAAATTTTTTTCTAAGGAATTGATGCAGTTTTGTGGATAACAGGTTTTCGGCGAATAAAAGAACGCCGCCGGGTTTTAAAACACGATGTATTTCACTGATAGCTATCATCTGATTTTCTCTTGTGCGCAATGCTCCTAATACTGATTTGAACCCGACAATATCAAATGTATTATCTTCATAAGGAATCTGAAGTATATTTGCTTTAGAATAGGTAATCTTTTCTGCTACTTTATATTCCTCGTGCAAGCGGTAGGCCCTTTCGGTAACTCCTTCAAGGTCTGTTGCAGTTACAGAATGACCGTACAGAGCAAAGAGCAAAGTAAGTCCGCCATGTTTTTCCCCGAGGGTCAGCACTTTTTTTGTATCCGGCGTATTAAGCCATGGTTCCCAAAATCCGATTGACTCTGCCCAATTGGTTCTGTCCCACTCGAATATGTCTTTCACTAATTTTGTATTTAAAGATATTTTAGTCAAGTTTTTTCCTGAATCTGATAGCGCTTGCCAGAAGAATTAAAACACCCATGAGCAGCATAATAAGTGCTTCGTCCCATAATTCTATAAATCCGTTTCCTTGCAGAATCACACCTCGGATAACTTTAAAAAAATACGTAAGCGGTATAAAATAACTTACTATCTGAACAAAAATGGGTGCATTATCTAATGGAAAAGCGAACCCTGAAAGATATACCATTGGAAGCAATACTGCAAATATTGCAATCATCATTGCCTGTTGCTGGGTCTTGCTGACAGTCGAAACGAATAGCCCTAACCCCAAGGTGGATAGGATATAAAAAAAAGATGAAATTAACAGAAAAACAAGGCTCCCTTTAAACGGTATGCCAAAAACAATCCACATGGCAGCCAGACCAATCAAAGCAGCGGCATAAGCGAGTATGATAAAGGGGATGAGTTTACCTAAAATCAACTGATATGGTTTAATCGGAGTCACTATTATCTGTTCATAAGTGCCAATTTCTTTCTCTTTGACTATTGCAAGAGCAGTCAGAATAAGAGTAATTATACTCAGAAGCAGACCTACAATGCTTGGTACCATGTAAACACGGGTAAGGAGGAGAGGATTAAACCAAACCCGGGGTTCCGCAATAATGGTCCCGATTTTAGGGGGGCTTATCCCTGATTTTTCGAATAAACTGACTGTATATTTTTGACTATATAAAGAAAGAAATTTACTGATATATCCAGTCGCAATTGAGGCAGCATTTCCGTCAGAACCGTTCACTATTAACTGTAAGAAGGCAGTTTCTTTTCGTGCGAGATTCCTTTCATAATTTTCGGGTATTACCACAGTGACAAGTATTTTCCCTGATTGCATACTTTCCTCCAGCTCCGTGTAGCTGCCCAGGTATTTTTCAATCCTGAAGATTTCACCTGCTTCAAGTTCTTTCACTAATTCGCGGCTTTGCCGGCTGTTATCCTGATCAAAAATTGCAAGACGAATGAATTTCAGGTCTAACGTTGCCGCATATCCGAGAAATATCAACTGAACCACCGGCGCAATCAAAATGATACCAAACATTTTGGGGTCACGCCTGAATTGCTGAAACTCCTTAACAATAATTGCAAATATGGTTCTAATCACTGTTGCATGGCTTTCTTTTTTGTAGCGATATTTGCAAGAGTCAGAAAAACTATCATATAAGCAATCAGAGAAAGCAACTGCTCCCAGAATGTCTCAACTTCGGCACCGCGAAGTATTATTGCTCTGAGCGTGATGATGTAGTATTTAGCCGGAGTTATATAACTGAGTACTTGAACTGCAATGGGAGTACTCTCTAATGGGAAAATAAAACCGCTCAAAAGAACCGCAGGCAGCATTGATGCAAATGTGGCGATTGAAAAGGCGACCTGCTGTGAGTCTGAAATAACAGAAACAAAAATGCCAAGTGAGGTTGATGCAGATATAAAAAGAATAGTAGAAATAAAAAGTAAAAAGTAACTTCCCTTAACTTCAACTGAAAAAAGTACAAAACCTGCAAGGAGAATGAAGATACCGCTTAGAAGGGAAAGAAAAATATATGGTATGGTTTTTCCTATTAGCAGTTCATACGAAAGAACCGGAGAGACATCAAGCTGCTCTATAGTACCGCGCTCCTTTTCTCTTACTATAGAGAGGGCCACAGTAATAACGCAGATCATAATCAAGATCATTGCCATAAGACCGGGAATCAGAAATTTTGTTGATTTAAGTTCAGGGTTATACCAGAAGACTGGTCTGAAATCAATTGGCTGATAAGCAGATATTCCTTTTGCTTCAAGAATTTCACTTCTGAGGCGATTAGAATAACTTGCAGTAAATGTGGTCAGATAATTCTGAATAATTCCGGCTGAATTACCATCGGTTCCGTTAATGATATATTGCAGTTGTGCCTTTCCTCCTTTGTAATAATTTTGTGAGAAGTTTTCAGGAATAACAACCACACACTTTGCCTGATTATTATTGATAACCGAGAAAATTTCTTCATCTGAATTAATTTGAACCGATTCATAAAAATAACCTGATGCAGTTAGTCCGGAGAGAAGTTCACGGCTCAGCTCTGATTTGTCATTATCAAAAATGCCGATGGGAACCTTATCCACGTCAAAGTTAACAGCATAGCCGAACATAAGCAGCAGAAAAACCGGAAAGAAGGTTAGCACCGCCAGCATTCGTACGTCTCTGAAGAGATGACGAAATTCCTTGACGATGATTATTTTGATTCTGTTTAATGAACGGTTCACTGCTTATGCTCCAGCAGATAGATAAATACATCCTCAAGTGTCGGAGGCACAGTTTTAATCTGTTTTACGGTTATCAAATTGTTGCTTAACAAATCCGAAAAATATACTTCCGCATTTTCTCTAAGAGAGGTAATGATATGCAGAGTATTTCCGAAAACTGAAATATCCTGCACGTTTGCATCTGACTCAAGTAATACCAAAGTTGAAATAAGGTTGTCGGTTTCGATTGAGAGGATAGGGAATTTGAGATGATCGGTTTTTAAGGATTTGGGTGAGCCCTGTGCAATGATTTTTCCGGCATCAAGCAGGATAATGTTATGACAGTACTCAGCTTCTTCAAGATAGTGAGTAGTTACAAATATGGTTATACCTTTATCACTTAGTTCATGGATGAGATCCCAAAATCCTCTCCGGGCTATAGGGTCAACTCCGCTCGTTGGCTCATCAAGAAATACAATACCCGGGTTATGAAGAACGGCTGTTGCAAGTGCAAGTCGCTGTTTAATGCCGCCGGGCAGCGAGCCGGTCAGCCGATCCTCATTGCCCTCAAGGTGCGCAATTCTTACTGCATTTGATAAGCGGTCTTGCAGCATTTTTTCATCCAGACCATAAACTCTCCCGAAAAAGGTGATATTTTCTCTAACCGTAAGGTCATTATATAAAGAAAATTTTTGGGACATATATCCGATAGATGACTTTACTTTATCTGGCTGCTTATTGATTGAATAACCGGCGACTAAGGCATCTCCCGAAGTTGGATTCAGAAGTCCGGTAAGCATTTTTATAGTCGTTGATTTTCCTGCTCCATTTGCTCCAAGGAATCCGAAGATAGACCCTTGTGCAACAGAAAAAGAGATTTTATCTACTGATACAAAATCACCAAACCTTTTCGTAAGATTCATAACTTCAATAGCGTTAGTATTATTTGGCATTATCTTCTCCGGTTGCTCTGATGAAAATGTTTTCAAGAGAGGGAGTGATATATCCGTGACTTAATACAGGCATGCTATTTTCAGAAAGAAGGTTTACTATTTGTTCAGGAATAGCGCTCCCGGTATCAGTTATAATGTGAAGCCGGTCTCCATAAAGCTGGGGTGCAAGTGAAAATTTTCTCCGGATGAGAGAATCAACTTCTCTTATTGCCGGAGTTGAAATCTCAAAAACGCTGAACCCGCAGTTTTCTTTCATTTTTATCGGGTCGTCAAGATTAAGAATTATGCCCTGGCTGAAAAGTGCAACGCGGTCACATCTTTCTGCTTCATCAAGATAGGGGGTTGACATGATAATAGTTAAACCGTCCTGTCTTAATTGGGAGAGAATTTTCCAGAAGTCCCGCCGTGATACCGGATCAACACCCGTAGTTGGTTCATCCAGAATCAGAATATCTGGTTTATGAATCAGCGAACAGGCGAGCGCGAGCTTTTGTTTCATCCCCCCTGAAAGCTTTTCGGCAGGTCTGGTGGTAAAGTCAGTCAGTCGTGTCATTTCGAGTAATGCAGAGCGGTCTTTCTGATAATCGCTGCGACCATGAATCTTAGCAAAAAAATCTAAGTTTTCATCAACACTTAAATCCCCATATAAACTGAAGCGCTGCGAAAGATAACCAATACGTCTTTGGGTTGATTTTCCTGATCGTATGACACGCTCTCCGAATAACTGAATTTCTCCCTCATCAGGAGTGAGAAGCCCGCAGATTGCTTTAAGCGTCGTGGTTTTTCCTGCACCATCAGGTCCGACCATTCCGAACATCTCACCATGATTTACATGAAATGAAATCCCTCTGATTGCCAGTGCAGCGCCGAAGTTCTTTCGGAGACCGGTAACTGAAAGAATACTCTTATTTGAGATAAATTCTTGCATCAGCAGGGAGGCCTGATTTAAGCCGGAATTGAGGATTATTAATTGCGATTTTTACTGCAAATACTAATTTAGATCTTTCCTCTTTGGTTTGGATATTCTTGGGGGTGAACTCTGCTTCAGGGGATATATAAACGATTTTCCCTTCAAATGTTTCATCAGGAAAACTGTCAATGCTAATATCTGCTTCACCGTTAAGCTGAAGTCGTCCGATATAATTTTGCTCCGGATAAACTATCAGTTCAATTTGTTCAAGATTAGTAACCCTGAACAGGGAAGCGCCTGGCTGAACAAGCTCTCCGGTTTCAAAAAAAGATTTTGTAATGAAACCTGAAACAGGGGAGAGTATAAAACAATCCCGGTAATTCTTAGAAATGATCTCCTCAGCAGCAACTGCCTGATCAAAACGGGCCTTTGCCTGCATAAGTTCTTCTGGTCTGGCTATTGATTTAAGTTTGTTCAGATTTTCCAATGCTGCATTCATCTGAAGCTTGCGTGTCTCGGTGAGAGCAGCTATATCATCATATTGCTTTTGCGTTGCACTTCCTGATTTCAAAAGAGCTGTTGTTCTTTCAAGATCATTTAGTGATGTCTTATAGGAAAGCTCAGTTTGTTTGTATATGCTTTCAACTTGTGCAATGTCTTCTTTCCTTGCCCCGTTTTTAAGCATTATATATTGTGCCTGTATAGCTTCGCGGTTTGCCTTTGCCTGTTTAAGCTGAAGAAGAATCGCTTCTGTATCAATTATTGCAAGCGTATCGCCCTGTTCCACTTTTCTCCCCTCATCAAACTGAATGGCAGTGATGGTTCCGGCAGTTTTATTTGATACGGTTACAGATACAGCTTCGAGATTTCCGCTTAGCTCAAGATAGCCGTCACCTTCACCACTGTTGCACGCCGGTTGCAGCAGACTTAATAAGAGCAGGGGGATAATATAAAAGCGTTTCATATTTTAATTCCTTATTTGAATATCCTTATATACAGCGAGCCCGGTTTCAGTCAGGATTCCGGAAAGCAGGAGATTAATTGTATGCATGAGCGCTGACTTCGGTTCATACGATGTGGACAAAATAAAATCCGGGTGCATAATTCCCCGGATACTGACTGAGAATAATCTTATAATAAAGTGTTCGGGGTATTTCTTAAAAAGTCCCTGTTCGAGTCCCTGCCGGTAAAGAATCTCAATACTGCATTCGAGTCTTTCCTTCCTGAATTCGTCAATTTCCAACCATAGTGATGGCATAGTTGTTCTGACATCTTCTAACCAGACCTTATTAATTGTCGCAATGTTATTACCGAGATGTGTAAGAAGGTTGAGAAGTTTCAGGATAGGATTTTCGTCAGATGAAACGATATTTTGAAGTGCGGCAATATTTTTTTGCATAAAGAAAAATGCGCAATCTCTTACGATTTGATCTTTTGAGCTAAAGTATTTGTAGAATGTCTTTTTACTCACTTTTAGAGTACCCGCCAGTTCATCCATTGAGATTTTCTGAAATCCCCTGGAAAAGAAAATCCCGCTTATCTTTTCAATCAGGAGTTCTTGATTTGTGACCATTTCATTCAATTCTGAAAACTACAATCAAAATTACAATATGGAAACTAAAAATGCAAGAAATAGTTTCCTAAGTTCTTGATCTTATTTTGCCGGTAACACATAGACACCCCAAAAGAGGTCATCAGGGGGGAGACTGCTCCAGAATTGGGGCGAGTGACTATCATCAGTAATGTAATGAAGTGTGTATTTGCCGGGCATGAGGTATATGGTCTCGGAGATACAGTACAGATTTTTTGCGTTACCACCTCCTGGAAGTGCTTCGCTTTCCTTAGCGCTCCAGACTAATTTACCGGTGGAATCAGTGCAATAACCATAATCAGTTAACTCACCGAAATATTCTTCGGCGCTTGAGATAAACCACACCCGTGAGGCAGAATCAACCGTAAAACTTTGAGTGATTTGACTATTATTAGCGGTTGCCTGTAAAACAGAAAGCGCATTCGGGACACTATTTTTTCTAAATGATGCTAAATACGCGGAATCTGCGCCCTCTCCCCGATAAAATTTCAGCCGATAGAGTGAGTAGTTGAGTAATTTATTAATCTCATAAAACTCATCCGAATTCCCGGACATTTTTTCTAAAATAGTAAAATCCTTAAACGCACCGCCATATAACCCAGTAAGAAAATATTTAATGAATAGCAACGCCGGCTCTGACGCTAAAACAGTCCCTTCTTCCAAAGGATAAACCCGGCTGAGATTATTGCTGTTTGCAATTACCGAAAAAGCAAGGTTTTTCTCAGGAACAATTATCAGTAATGAAGAATTTGTCCCCATATACCCATAGTGCCAGACAAATTTTATTGAGTCGATATATTCCACAAACCATCCAAGTGCATAAGGGAGGGTTTTCCCGTCAGGGGAGCATCGCACTTCAGTTAGCTGACTGAAGATATAATTTGCTTCTGTATCATTCAGAAGAAAATCAGCGTACTTAACCAAATCTTTTGCGGTTGAGAATAAACCGGCTGAAGCAGCGAATGATTTTTCGAGCGGCGCTTTTACCGGCACATTAGTTGAATCATGAACGTAACCGGTATATAATCTGTTTATATACTGAGCGGAAGGTTCGCCGGTAAAAAGCCGGAAATCAGATGAATCGTATGGGTTAGGAAAGGTATTGCGAAGCGGAATCTTCCGGGTTATTTTTTCAGCAAGGTGAGAGGCAAACATTCGGTTAGTACTCTGGTACATTACTGTATCAAGTTTATTGTATCGGCTATTATTGTAATAATAACGGCTGCCTGGTTCACCAAGTGAGGTATGTGAAAGAAGATGCTCGACTCTGACTCCCTGACCCAGATCAAGTTCATATTTTGCAACCGGATCACTGACTGATATTATTCCTTCTTTCTGCAGCTTGCCAATCACAAAAGCAGCGAATGTTTTTGTAATTGAGGCAATGTGAACAGGGGTTGAATCAGTCATTGGTGACTGAAGTATCATATCATCATAGCCGAGTCCCTCGCTAATAAGCAGTTTTCTGTTTTGCATAACGGCAAAAGATATACCCGGTATATTCAATTTGAGACGAAGATTCTCGAAATCCAACATAACTTTACTGTATGGATTTTCTTGCCCGTTCAGTAGTAATGAGACAATTATAAAAACACTAAATGCTATAGTTCTTTTACGAATGGCCATTCTTTTTGCCTGTATGCTCTTATAAAATAAACAATACTGCCGAGCATTATCATGCCAAGTCCACCGGCGATAAAGTTGAATCCAGTCGAAAGGAACAGACCGATCCAAACCAGCAGTGAAATAAGCGGCGGGATAGGAAAGAGAGGCATTTTATATGGGAAGTTCTCTCTCACTCCTTTTTTATGAAGGTACAACAGTCCAATAGTCTGGTTCACAAACTGAACTAAAATTCGCATCGCGAGGATTGCAGCAATAACATCCTTTAGTCGGAAAAGCAGACTAAAGATAAAAGCAATACCGCCAAGAATAAGCAGTGACTTATGCGGAAAATTTTTTACCGGATGAACTTCACCGAATACCTTAAAAAAATTGCCATCCAGTGCTGCTGCATAAGGTATTCTTGTATATCCGACCAAAACAGCAAAAAGCGAAGAAAATGCTATCCAGAGGATCAGAATGGTCACAACCTTTGCGGCAGTTGTTCCATATATCCGTTCCATGAATAAACTCACAACAAACTGGCTATTTTTTATTTCTTCCCAGTGAATAACACCAAAGAAACTCATTTGCATGACAAGATATAAAACCGCGATGCCGGCAATTGATATAAACATGCTCTGTGGTATAATTTTCTCAGGGTTTTGAACTTCTGAACCCAGGTGGCAGACATTATAATATCCGAGATAGGTATATATTGTTTTAATTGTGGCGCTCCCCAGTGCAGCAAAGAAGACAAGATCAAAAGTAAATGCGCCCTCAGGAAAATCAAAAGCTAATGCCGGGTCAAAATGAGTAACACCGCCGAAGATAATCCACACCATAGTCCCGACTACACCGATCCAAAGCATGACGGATATCTGACCAACTTCACCAATTCTGCGGTAGAGCAAAAACACAAGAAGAAGCACCAACCCGCCTGAGAGGGCTTTTTGCATCAGAGGGTCAATGGGCGCGAGGTATGTGAAATACTGCGCAAATCCTATTGCTCCGGAGGCAACTACCAGAGGTGCCTGAATTATGGTCTGCCAAATAAAAAGAAAAGAAAAATAACGGCCGGCGCTTTTTTCACCATAGATGTTTTTGAGAAACGAATACGTGCCCCCGGCGTTTGGATAAGCGGCTCCCAGCTCAGCCCAGACAAAGCCATCTAAGAATGAAAGAACCGCTCCCAAAACCCAGGCCAGCATTGCCTGTGGTCCATTCATCTCCTGTATGACTAACGGAACAACAATAAAAGGCCCGATTCCCACCATATCAATCATATTAAGGGCGGTTGACTGAGTTAAATTTAGTTCACGCTTCAGTTTTTCCTGCAAATCGTCTCCTTTTCAAAAAATTCCTGCAAATATAGCCATATATGTACAGAAATAGTGGAGTATTTATTTAAGAGAACTTGATTTTTAAGTTAAGTTAGCTTAAATTAAATCATCAAAATATCTTAAATATGAAAAACGTATCAACAGAAGACTACCTTAGTGTAATCTTTAAGAATCAAAATGAGGCGGGGGAGATAAAGTCTAATCTGATAGCGGATAAACTCTCAATTTCCAATGCAGCGGTGACTGATATGGTCAAAAAGCTCTCAAAAGAAGGGCTTATTAACTATACACCCTATAAAGGAATCTCGCTGACTCAGGAGGGGGATAGTTATGCCAAAGCACTGGTCAGGAGGCACAGAATCTGGGAGCTTTTTCTTTTCCAGATAGTCGGGCTGCCCTGGGAAAAAGTACATGATGAGGCAGAAAAACTTGAACACTGCGCCTCCGATGAACTTATCAATCGCATGGAGGAAATGTTGAATTTTCCTGAATTTGACCCTCACGGCGACCCCATACCCGATAAAAATGGCAGAATTCCAAAATGTCCGGAGCATTTTCCTCTTACCAAAGTAAGCGCTGGAAGAGTAGTCTCCGTCCAGCGCGTGAACGATTCCGATAATGCATTTCTTGCTCATATATCTAATCTGGGCATTGACCTTAAATCCGAAATTTCAGTTAAAGAGGTTATTTCCTATGACGGCTCAATGGTGGCTGAATGTAACGGAAATATCTTTACTATTAGTTATAAAACCGCTTCCAACATTTTTGTTGAGGAAGCAGACTCCTCAAAGGAGAACTTATATGACTAATGAATTCTTATATATAGGCGTACTGCTTATTACCGCGGGAGCAGTTACCTGGATATATTTTCCAGGCAGCCCATTTAAGCGGTACCTTCTTAAAATCAGAAATACCTCAAATCGTGCAAGGACTGAGGATGCACTCAAGCATTTTTTTGATTGCGAGGAAAGGCATCTGACAGGGACATCTGATAGTTTAGCAGGATTTTTAAATACATCGCGTGACAGAGCCGCGCTGGTTATTTCACGACTACAGGAAAACAAACTGATTGAAGCGGAGCGTGATGGTATATACCGGCTTTCTCAGCAGGGAAGGTCCTATGCGCTTCGTGTTATCAGAACTCACCGCCTGTGGGAACGCTATCTTGCGGATGAAACAGGAACAGATCAGATGGCCTGGCACTATCTTGCGGAAAAGAAAGAACATCAACTCAGCAGTGATGAAACTGATGCACTTGCCGCCAGACTTGGCAACCCGATGTTTGATCCGCACGGTGATCCTATCCCGATGAAGGATGGAGAAATACCCCGCAGAAAAGGTTTTACACTTTCTGAACTTCCCGTAATGGATACCGGACAGATAATCCACATCGAAGATGAGCCGGAAATTATTTATTCACAAATAGTAGCAGTAGGGTTATACTCCGGAATGCATGTCAGAATGATATCCTCTGATAGTGAGAGAATTCGATTTGAGGCCAATGGTGAAGAAATTGTTCTCTCGCCTCAGATTGCCGGAAATATAACAGTGTCTGCGCTTGGATTCAACGAATTCATTCCTGATGAATATATATCTCTGGCATCCCTCAAGGTCGGTGAAACCTGCCGTGTAATCAGTATTGCTAAGGCCCTTAGGGGTCAGCAAAGAAGACGGCTGATGGATTTGGGTGTCGTACCCGGTTCAATTATAGAAGTGAAATTTTCCAGTTCATCAGAAGACCCAAGAGCATATTCTATACGCGGCGCACTTATTGCTTTGCGTAAAGAGCACGCATCACTTATCTATGTTGAAAAAACAGGAGTTAAGGATAATGGGTAATTCGATTCAGGATTGTGCCGCCTGTTCAGTGCATAACAAGAAGAATCTTGAGCGGCTTGGTATAGATATGCAGGAATATAACTTTCTCATCGCGCTTGCCGGTAATCCTAACACCGGGAAAAGCACGGTTTTTAACTATTTGACCGGTCTTCATCAGCATACAGGCAACTGGCCGGGTAAAACTGTAAGCAGGGCTGAAGGTGCTTATATATATAACAGCAATAAGTACAAGCTGATTGATCTTCCTGGGACCTACTCTCTGCTTTCAACCTCCGCTGATGAAGAAATCGCGCGAGATTTTATCCTCTTCGGAAAACCGGATGTAACTGTTATCGTAATTGATGCCACCCGGCTGGAAAGAAATCTCAATTTGACGCTGCAGATACTCGAAATTACTGAACGTGTGGTTGTATGTGTGAATTTGGCAGATGAAGCTCAGAGGCACGGTATTACTATTGATCCTAAGTATTTGAATAAACGGCTGGGTGTGCCGGTCGTGTTAGCATCAGCCCGGCAAGGTGTGGGAATGGAGGAACTTCTTGTTGCGATTGAGGGTGTTGCAAAGGGGGAGATTACCTGCAAGCCGTATCGAATTGCATCATTACCTGAGGAGATACGTGATGCAATTGAACATCTTTCGGCTAAGATTGAATCTTTATTCCCCGGTCTGGCTAATACCAGGTGGATTGCTTTACGGCTGCTGGAAGGGGATCAGAGAATGATAGAAGCGGTCGAATCCGGTGAATTATCAGCTCTTTCTGAGGCATTAGTATCACCTCAGGATGCAGCATCATATTAATATATTCAGTTGAACATGACACCTAACGAGCAAATAATTAAAGAGGCAAACAGACTGCGATATGCAATCGGGGAAAATATCCACGATGCAGTGATTAGTTCAATCTATCAGCAAGCTAATTCGATAGCCGGCAGTGCAATCTCCCTTGACCGGAAGAAACACTCAAAAGTCATCGACAATAAAGTTGACAGAATTGTGACCTCAAAAAGCTGGGGATTCGCAATTATGTTTATGCTGCTTGCGCTGGTCTTTTGGCTCACCGTTGAGGGGGCAAATGTACCGAGCGGAATGCTTGCGGCTTTGCTTGTTGACACTTTGCATCCATTTTTGAAGTCAGTTGCTGCAGAGTCTGGAGTTCCCTGGTGGCTAAGCGGTGTAGCAATTGACGGAGCGTATCTGGCTCTCGCATGGGTAATTAGCGTAATGCTTCCGCCGATGGCTATCTTTTTTCCTATGTTTACTTTTCTAGAAGACTTGGGGTATCTGCCGCGTGTTGCATTTAACCTGGATGCGATATTCAGAAAGGCAGGTGCACACGGTAAACAGGCGCTTACAATGAGTATGGGTTTCGGTTGTAATGCCGCGGGTGTAGTGGCTGCGCGAATTATTGACAGTCCGCGTGAAAGAATTATTGCAATCATAACAAATAATTTTTCATTATGTAATGGAAGGTGGCCAACGCAAATATTGATTGCGTCGATTTTCATTGGTACCATGGTTCCTCCGCTCTATTCCGGGATTGCAACTGCCGGTGCTGTTATAGCTGTAGCATTATTTGGTATTTTGTTAAGTCTTTTGGTAAGTCGCGGGCTTTCGAATACTGTCCTCAAGGGCGAACCATCTTCTTTTAGTTTAGAACTACCTCCATATAGAAAACCACGGCTCATGCAAATACTCTATACATCGCTTATAGACCGCACGCTTTTTGTTTTATGGAGGGCGATAGTCTTTGCGGCTCCTGCCGGAGTTTTGATTTGGCTGACTGCAAATATCTTCATCGGAGAAAAAAGTATCGCGCAGCTTTTTACTGTATGGGCTGATCCTTATGCTTTACTTTTTGGTCTTAATGGTGTTATTCTGCTTGCTTATATCATTGCCATTCCGGCAAATGAGATTGTAATACCTACTATCCTGATGTTAACTGTGCACATATTGGGGCTGGAAAATCTTGGCTCAGGCGCGGGAGTGATGTTTGAAACTGATTCTATATCGCTGACATCAGAAATTTTAACTGCCGGGGGCTGGACTGTACTAACCGGAATCAGTATAATGATTTTTAGCCTGCTTCACAATCCCTGTTCAACAACTATTTATACAATATATAAAGAAACCGGGAGTATGAAATGGACTCTTCTTGCTACTTTTATTCCGATTGTAATGGGCTTAACTCTTTGTTTTCTTGTTGCACAGGGTTACTATTTATTGATAAATTAGATAATGACAAAAAAAGAAATTTTATTCCTCACTATCGGAATACTAACCGGTGCATCTGCGCTTTTATTTACAACTATCCCTGTACCGGTTCAGGAAAATAATGTAGTTGTTGGTGATACGCTTCAGGGGGCAAGACCATATTTTGGTCATTCATCCTCTCCGCCGATTCCAGCAGAGCTCAGTTTTGCAGGTGAAAAAGTTGATCTTGACAAGTGGTATATACGAGAGCGACTGGAACGCGAATTGGTTGTGGCGAGTTATTCATACTCGCTAACCTTAATGTCATTAAAAAGAGCCGGAAGATGGCTGCCGATGATTGAAGATATTTTCAAACGTGAGGGGGTTCCTGATGATTTGAAGTATTTGGTTATTGCTGAAAGTAATCTTACAAATGCAATTTCGCCTGCTGAAGCAGTGGGGTTTTGGCAGATTCTGGAAAAAACCGGCAAATCCTATGGGTTAATAATTAACAAAGAAGTTGATCAGCGTTATGACCCTGTTAAAGCTACTCTGGCAGCAGTGAAATATCTTAAAAGAGCTAAAGATAATTTTGGTTCCTGGACTCTTGCTGCTGCTGCGTATAATGCAGGAATGAGAGGGATAGGGAGTAAACTCGAAGCGCAAGGTGAATCAGATTATTTCTCATTGCACATGGCTGATGAAACTGCCCGGTATGTTTTCAGGGCAATGGCTTATAAACTGATACATCAAAATCCGGATGTATATGGTTATTTTTTATCGCAAGACCAGTATTATAAGCCCTTGCGCACCTATGAAATTGAAGTTACCGGCACCGTGCAGAGCTGGATTACTTTTGCTAAGGCAGAGGGAATTACCTACGCTCAGTTAAAATATTATAACCCGTGGATACGCGACAGTAAACTTGTTAATAAGAATCGTGATACTTTTATTGTGAAAATTCCGGTTTCAGAGGTCAGATGATCAGCACAATTGCAGTGCTCGGTGCAGGGAAAGTCGGGGGCTGCATTGCTGAGACATTAAGTGAAAAGTACTCGGTTATTGTTGCTGACAGGGCAGATGAGGTATTACAGCGGTTTAAGAATAATAAAAAAATCCGTACAATAGAATGTGATTTGTCAGGGGATATCAGCGGGATTAAGATTCTTTCAGAAGCTGACCTGTTTGTTGGTGCTGTACCAGGATGGATGGGTTTCTCGCTGATGCAGAAACTTGCTCTATTTGGTAAACCTGTGGTTGATATTTCCTTTTTCCCTGAAGATGCGCGGTTGCTGGATGTCCTTTATAAAGAGCATCATGCTTTGCTTATTCCTGATGCCGGTGTCGCGCCGGGACTGAGTAATTTTATTCTTGGTTATTATAATTCTTTACTTCCTCTGCATAGTTTTATGTGTTATGTAGGCGGATTACCTAAGGAACGTATTTATCCGCATGAATATACTGCACCATTCTCGCCAATAGACGTGATTGAAGAATATACCCGACCGGCACGATATATTACAGATGGTATTATAGTCACAGATGAAGCATTATCAGCTCCTGAAATGATTTCATTTGATGGGGTAGGAGAGCTTGAGGCATTTAATACTGACGGACTGAGGTCATTGCTTCATACCATTAAATTGGATAACATGAAGGAAATGACTCTCCGTTATCCAAAACATGCTGAGTATATGCGTTTCCTCAAAGCAGCAGGTTTTTTTGATAGCAGTCAAATTCAGATTAATGGCGCATTTTTTACTCCAAGAGATTTTACTGCCAAAATCCTGACTGATGGATGGAAAGGGAAACCTGGCTACGATGAATTTACCGTATTACGGATTGATATGTCATTCAAAGTCGGAGAGAGGGATAAAACCCTGCGATGTGACTTGTATGATGAAAGGGATTACAAAACAAATTTTACTTCAATGGAAAGAACAACCGGATTCACCTGTTGTTCATTTGTCGAACTGATTCATGAAGGTTTAACCGGCGGAGAAGGGGTTCTCTTTCCCGAATATCTTCCGAACGATAAAAATATTTATGAGAGAGTGATAGGTTATCTCAGGAGTCTTGGGATAAAAATTTCTTTTACTGAATCTTTTGTAAGTTAGTTACCCGCAAACTGCAGATCCGCGAAAAGACCGTGAGACGGATGAAGCATACCACCCGCATAAAACTTATCTCTGTTCTTTGAGGATTTAGAAAATTTATACCGTTTTATAAGACTCCCTGTAATTTGCATTATTTGTAACTGTGCAATTCTGCTTCCGAGGCAATAATGGGGACCTTGTCCGAATGGTATGTAATGATAGGGGTTTACAATATTTGTTCCGATAAACCGCTCTGGTTTGAAGATAAGCGCGTCTTCCCAGTATTTTTTATTTCTGTGAAGAAAATAAGGTGAGATGAAAATCCAGACTCCTTTTGCTATGTGGTGTCCATTCCAGGAGTCATCTGCTAAAGTCATCCGGTGAAATGCCCAGACTGAAGGATTTAATCGTAACGATTCCCTGAAGGATGCATAAAAATAGACGAACTTGTCAATTTGTGAATAGGAAAGTAATTCATCAGAAGATACTTTATTAACTTCTTCACGGCATTTTTTTTGAATTTCAGGAAAAATCATCAGATTATTCATGAACCAGGTCATACTGTCGGCAACTGTATCCATTCCGGCGAAAACCAGATTCCTCATTTCTCCTTTTACAGTAGTCAGATTAATCTTCCCGTCTTTATACGCCTGCAGAATGATATATAAAAGCCCGGTAGCTTCAATTTTTCCTGATTCAGCAGCATAGAAAACTTCCATCATCATATCCTCAATTTCCTGAGCTGCGGCAGGAAAAGGATCATTAAAGAAATTTGCATTTAAGAAATTGTTCAGCCCGCGTTTGGTAACACGGGAATAAAACTGGATTGGTCTTACACCGTCAAGCATCAAACTAAGCAGTTCAATCAATCTTGTCTGGTTTATAGATGCTTCTGGTGAACACTGCGTTCTTATGAGAATGGTTAGGAAAAGATTTCTTAGCAGGGAAGAAAGTTCAGCCGGCTTTTCTTGTGTTGTTAGCTCATCTAAAGATACAAAAGTTTGTTTTAACTCCTCTTTTACAACAAATTCATTTTGTGAAATCATGCTTTGATGAAAAGCCGGTTTAAGAATTGAAACCTCTTTTCGCCATGCTTCATCTTCAAGATAAAAGATTCCGTCTTTAAGGAGAGGTTCTAATTCGCGAAGTGATTTTGGTTTTGAGTAATTCGTGTAATTGGTTTTTAGCACATGCTGGATAAAGCCAGGGTCATTTACCAACAGCATTTCAAAATCGCCGATCCTCAGGAAAACCAGATCGCCGTATGTTTCAAGAAAATGCTGATAAAAAGATATATCATCCTTCAGAAAGAGGTAGGATTTTAACAGTATCTTCCCAATCGGGGGAGAGACGAATTCCTTATTCATAGCAGAAAAAAAACATCATAGTGAGGTAAACATTCTTATTTCCACTCCTCTAAATTCCGGTTCATAACGGCAGACACCACCTATGCAGATATTGCCTGCCTGCCTTGAACCGGCAAGGAGTGAAAAGCGGTAATTTTCGTTTACGCGATAGGAGAATTGAATGAAGTTCCAGAATTTTCTCACACTTTTCCCCAGTTCCGGTTCTTTTGTTTCCATTTCTGATACAAGACTTACTCTTATATCAGGAGAGCGGTGGAACTCAGCAGTCAACATATCAGTAAAATACTTTTCACTCGTACTCCGGTTCCTGACGTATTGATGCTCAAGAGAGAATCTGACGGAGGTAAAATCCCCGATTTTATGTATATATTGCAAAATCGGCGTAATACTGATTGTTTTGGTTACATCTTCTTCCATATATCCTACCGCGGGAAGGAGGTTACCGCCTGATGAAATATCAAATTGAGTGGCTGCATAAACTTCATGAAAACTTACTGCACTTTCAACCATGCTGCCTATAATTTTCTTGTAATACGATTGAGAATTAAGCGTGGTAGTCTTTGACCATGCTATATTCAGCGAATTGTGATCAGACCAGGGGATGTTAAAATCAAAGTGAAATCCTTGCTCGTTATTCTGGTCCAGAGGAACGGGATGGCGATTTAACAATGCAAAGCTGTAATCTTTTCGAACACCCGGAGGAGTATTGTAAATAATTGTTCCGTCTGAGGAGGAAAACAGAATATTGTCATACAATTTATATTCAGCAGTCATGCTAAATGATTTGTAATATAAATTTAGATTCGTGTAGATACCCTTGCCGGCTATTCTGTCATTGTTAAGTGCGGGGTGCAATCGTAAATCATCATTATGCTTAATTACTCCTTCAGCATACAGGTCAAAATAGTCCCAAGCTGACTTAATTCTTGCTGAGGCCAACCCTGTTCTTGCCGTTGCAGATGCTGAGGGCTGGTTGGATGCATAGCTGATTCCTGCTTGCAAAAGATCAAAGCCCCTGTATTCAAGGTCAGACGCGTGAAGGATTTCATTTCTCACCCCGACAGTGTTTTCAGCCATTCCGGAAAATGCTTTCAGGAAAAAATCGTGATACCATCCCTTAAAGCTCATTCCGGAAAGATTATTATCTACCCGCAACGTGCGATCTTCGTATATCTTGATGACCATGCCGCGGCTGAAAAGAGAATAAAAGTTGCCTGCCGTAATTTCTCCACCGGTATTAGCATCCCCGAGAGAAACTCCGATATATCTGAATCCGATGTCTCCGTATCGTTCTTTACCTCTTGAAACTGCCGGGTTAGGGTCATTTGGCTGAAAAAATTCATATCGTAATCCGGCTGAAAATATACTTGTCTGATAATCCAGGTTTAGCCAGTTTTCAAAGATTTCCCGTTTATTCTCAATATCGAATGAATACTTTAAATCATTTTGCAGCGAAAGTCCTTCAGGAAGTCCGATATTCGGGTGTTCATCCTGAGCATATAACTGTGTGAAACTAAGGCAGAAAAAAACTACAAAGAAATATGAAATAAATCTCATTGATTTCAGGATCCTGCTTTCAGTTGTAATTTAATAATCTCCTCAACCTTTTTTTCATCTCCCTTACTGTAACCGCTGTGATTGTAGAGGATAGTACCATCTCCAGAGACAACAAAGGTATGCGGAACGGACTGTACTCCGAATTTTCTCATTGCTTCACCGTTAGTATCTAGCAGGATAGTAAACGCGAACTGCTTTGATTTCATAAATGGCTTAACTTTGGCTATGCTACGTTCATTATCAGTAGAGATTGCAATCACTTTCAGACCTGATTCGCCGTAAATGTCTAATAGTTTCTGAAACTCAGTCATTTCTTCAGCGCATGGTTTGCACCAGGTTGCCCAAAAGGTTATAATAGTAACATCTTTCGCAAGCTGCGCTTTTAGTTCGATTTGTTTTCCCTCAAGAGTTTCAAATTTATGTGATGCTATTTTTTTCCCGTCAGAAGCAAATAGAAACAAAATTAATGAAATAAAAAGTGCAATTGTTTTAATCATTTTAGAAAAACTGCCTTTCTTGTAGCTGAAAAAATACCGGACTGAAGTTGAATGTAATATATCCCTGATGCAAGTCCGAGCCGGTCAAAATCAATCTTTAGCTGATGAGTACCGCTGCTGAAGTATTGATTAGTAAGTATTGAATAAACAACACCATTTGGAGAGATAATTCTTAAATCTGTATATCCTGACTCATTCAGTGAAAAAATAACGTTCGTTTCAGGATTAAACGGGTTAGGATAATTCGCTATTATCAAATAGTCATTCGCGGCTGATTCAGATGTAATTCCGGTAGCTGATGTTGCCGCATAAGCATATTTGGTTAGTGTGTCAAGGGGATTGTCGATATTTCCAAATCTAAGAGCCAGGTGGGCTTGTCCGGGAGCAATCATAGTAAAAACGTGCACAGACACATCAGCCGTATCACCCGGAGGAAGCGGCGCACTGCCGAAGGTTTCGTTATTGACAATACTGTCAATGAAAGGAGCAAAGCAAGAACTGAAACAAAGTGAACTTTGCCATTCTTCCGGGATATTATTCATAGTTCGTTTTACATAGAAGTTAAGCGGTGTTGTGCCGGTATTGATTAACGAAAAGTTAAATATAATCTCGGTGCCTAATGCGCCAGTCTGTAATAACTGATGCTGAATGAGTGAAAAACTCTGCGCGAATATAGTCCCTGAGATGAAAAGACTTAAAATTATGTTCTTGATCATATAAATTATTTAGTTTGTTGAAGAGGCCTGATAAACTTCTTTCGTGATTTTATTCTGAACGAAAACAACGCACCGGAGATTTGATGTGTTCCATGCAGAATGTAATGGGATGTTTCTGCTGTATGAAACAGAATTCAATAGATTTGCGGAAGTAAGTGATTCTCCATCTTTTGACGGTAGCATTTTTCGCGCTACATTCTTAAAAATGGTTTCTCCGTTTGAACCGGGGGGAGTTGTGTAACTTATTTGATTTTCCACAACAATAGTATGAAGTACCAGATTACTAAATTGTAATCCGGTTGAATCCAGATTCTGTACCGTTACAGTTACTTTATATTCTCCGGCAAATACAGAATCCTCCACAGTTATTCTGAATTTGGGATTGTCCGATAATTTTGAGTCGAGTGCGCTTTTTATAGAATTTGAATCGGAGGCAACGGGTTTCAAAGTGCCATCAACATATATTGTAGGAGTTGAGAAAACTGTATAATACATCAGCCGGGAGTCCATGTCACTCTTAGCATGCTGATAGTGAGGGTCAAGCGGTGAGGGATAATTTGCTGAATATTTAACAATAACCACTTTTTCTTTACTATATCCGCTTTCGGGCAGTTGAGAAAGAATTCTGTTCGTGGCAACACAAGGACCACAACTTACATTGGAAAATTCTTCAAGCAGCACTACCTTAGATGCGGAAAGTACCTCCATTGTTATAATTGCATCGATGACGGTATCCTCAATGACCGAAACTGAAGTTGAGGCAGTTATGTATCCATCTTTTTCAATCCGTATGGAAACAATACCGGTTGGTGAAGTAATGGTATCCGGAGTAATTTTCCCCGTATAGGTTCCATTCAAGAATATGGCAGCCCCTTGCGTATTTGACTGAACAAAGACTTTTCCATACCTGATTTCCGGTTCCAAATCAGTTGGAGGTTCAGTGCTGCAGGCAGAAAGGATAAGCAGCGATAAAAATGCAAAATAGAATTTAATTTTCATAATTTCAGAGAAACTACACAAACTTCAAATTTAGACAATTTCAGAGCTATTTCAAACCGTTGCTTTGCTCATTTTATTGAATTTGAAACTATTTCAAGCGGAAAGTGCCTATTATTTGTAAAACTCCTCATCACTAATACTCTGGTCGTCTTCAGGCGACAATCCCGCCGTAAACATTGAACTAATCAGATCTTTAAACTGAATGCCTCCCTTTTCAAGGCGGAACTTGCTTAATTGAGAGTATTCCGCCAGGCCATGTAGCAGGAATTCCATGAAAAGGGGGTCCCTTGCATGATTGGCATCTTTTAGACGAGCGGCGACTACTTCACTAAGCCCGGAGACACGGTTTAACTCAGCTAAATACTGACTGTTTGAGAGGTTGTTCAAAATATCCAGTTTATTACCTTTGTTGAACCATTCAATGATTTCCCTGTAGGCGCTCTTCTGCTGGGTATCCTTCTTGCTTTTTACCGGAAGCGGGAAGTATTCACCAAAAAGCGTTCTGATAGCTTTACCGATAACCGTGACTGCTACTTTAGTAGAGCCCTCCTGCTCTCCTTCATAGACAAGTTCAACTTTCCCGGTAATGCTCGGAATAATACCGTAGAGGTCGCTTATCCTGGCTGATGTTGAATTTTCACCTGTGATAAGCATCCTTCGTTCTGCTGTGCTATAGAGATTTTCATACGCAGAAATGGTCAGACGTGCTGAAACTCCGCTCTTTGGGTCAACAAACTCGCTTGATCTTGCCTCAAATGCAATTTGTTCGATAAGGTCCGAAAGAAGGGGGTCGATTGATATATTAATCTTTTGTTCAGGAGTGATGTTTGCTTCTTGCATCGTAATCAGTCGTGCAGTTTCTTTATCCTTAGGATAATGAGTAAGAATCTGACTGTCAATTCTGTCTTTTAGGGGGGTAACAATACTTCCCCGGTTTGTATAATCTTCAGGATTAGCGGTAAACACGAAAAGGATATCCAAAGGCAATCGCATTTTGAAACCGCGTATCTGAATATCTTCTTCCTGCAGGATATTAAATAGCGCAACCTGAATTCTTGCCTGAAGGTCGGGCAACTCATTAATAACAAAGATACTGCGGTTTGAACGGGGAATGAGTCCAAAGTGGATTACTCTTTCGTCAGAATACGGCAGTTTCAGAGATGCAGCTTTGATGGGGTCAACATCGCCAATCAAATCAGCGGTTGAGACGTCAGGGGTTGCGAGTTTTTCTGTATATCTTTGTTCACGGTGAATCCACTCAATAGGTGTTTCGTCTCCGAGTTCAGCTACAAGATCTTTTCCGAATTTGGATACAGGGGAGAATGGATTATCATGAATTTCAGAACCTTTAATTGCAGGTATATACTCATCCAGAAGCCCGATCATCAGCCGTGCAATTCTGGTCTTTGCCTGACCGCGCAAACCCAGGAGTATGATATTGTGACGGGAGAGAATCGCTTTTTGTAAATCAGGAATTACGGTATCATCGTAACCGTGAATTCCCTCAAACGGATTCTTTTTTGAACGGAGAGCTGCAGTCAGATTTTCTCTCAGTTCCGCTCTGATGCTTTTGGTAGTGTATCCGCCTGCTTTGAGCTGACCGAATGTTGTTATCAATGCAATATTCATAAATTCCTTAATTAGCGTACTCTTTTTCTTCTGTTAATAATGTAGTCTTCAAATATATATTCACCAAGCCCCTGCAAACTTGAATAAAACGCCCTGCCATTATTGACTTTTGTAAACTCACTTACAAACTGCTGGAGATAGGGGTCGCGTGCAATCATAAAAGTAGTGATTGCGATATTTCTTCTTCTGGCTACAGCAGCATAGTCAAGGGTTTTGTTAAGTATTTTTCTGTCCAGACCGAAACCGTTTTTATAGTACTTCAATCCTATCTTCAGGCAGGTTGGCTTGCCGTCTGTAATCATGAAAATTTGTTTATTGTGTGTTTTTCTTTTGCGAAGTATATCCATCGCAAGCTCAAGCCCGGCAACAGTGTTTGTGTGATATGGTCCCACCTGAAGATAGGGGAGGTCTTTAACATCAATTGGCCAGGCATCATTGCCAAAAACAATTATATCAAGTGTATCTTTAGGGTATTTAATTCTGATGAGTTCTGCAAGAGCCATTGCAACATTTTTTGCGGGTGTAATTCTGTCTTCACCGTAAAGAATCATTGAATGGGATATATCAATCATTAACACCGTAGAGGTGAGGGCTTTCCAGTCTTTTTCCTGTACCGTCAGGTCATCTTCTGAAAGATTAAACTGCTCAACACCATGATTAATCTGGGCATTCCGTATTGAATCGGTCAGATCAATTTGCTCAAAACTGTCACCAAAACGGTATTCACGCCTGTCAGAAGTGAGTTCATCACCTTGTCCGGTGTTGGGGGTAACATGATTTCCTCGACCGGATTTTTTGATCTTGCCGAAAATTTCTTCAAGTGACTGTTTGCGGATTGACTGTTCAGTTTTTGATGTGATTTTTATCTCGCCGCCTGGCAATGGCTCATCAAGGTAACCTTTTTTCTTTAGGTCATCAATAAAGTCACCTATGCCATAGGAAGAATCCGTCAGTTTATACCGCCGGTCAAGCTCATTCATTATCTCCAATGATTGAGAAACATTGCCCGAAGAAATGGTAAGAAGCTGAAGAAAGATCCTGAGAAGATCCTCAAATCTTTTACCTCCGGGCGTGGGCGGAGTATATTTAGTGAACCGGATTCCGAGCAATGTTTACCTGCTTTACTTTTAACAATTTAAACGATAAATCACCCCAAAAAGTTTCTCGGACGGAAGTTATTTTTTCTTCTCTAATGCAGTTAATCGTGACTGAACATATTTATTTGCAGGATCAAGCCGAAGCGCCTGCCTGTAACTTTTAATAGCCAAGCCGGTATTGTTGTCTTTTGAATATGCATCACCCAGACCGATATATGCGCTTTTGTTTTGCGGATCATCCCTTAGCATATCATTAAAAATGGTTATTGCATCAGGAATTTTGGAAATCTTTATAAGATCATAACCAAATTGCTTATACTCCTCAGGGTCGGGGTTAAACATCATTGCGGGAGTTGTTTTGATAGTCTTATACGTCTTGAGCGCCTCTTGAATTCCGGAAGCCAGATATACACTCATCAAGGTATCAGCGGCTGATTTAAGCGGGACTATTGTTGTATCTCCGAAGAAAATACGTGCCATATCCCTTGCAGGGCTTCCTGAATTTCTGTCAGTAATATTTAACAGATGCACGGAGACTAATTTTTCAGATGGATACATTTGAAGCAAAGACACAAAACCTGTGCCTCCGCCCGAATGTGAAATAATTTTTCTTCCTTTCGGATCTGTTTCGATACTAATACCCAAACCATATTGTATTGACGAGCCATCGGTTAATTTTACCTGTTTCGTAAGTGTATCAATCATAGCGGGTGTGAGCAGAGTTCCGTTTAACAGACCATTGCCAAATTTGAGCAAATCACCTGCAGTTGAGAGCATTCCGCCACCGGGATATTTAATGGAAAGGTCCGCGAGCTGAGCATTTTGCAATTCTCTTAGGTCATTACGCATATACCCTTTGGCTCTTCCGGGGATTATCCTTTCCTGTTCATCCAAAAAGGTATTATTCATTCCTGCCGGAATAAAAACTCTTTCTTTTAGTATTTGCTCAAAAGTTTTTCCTGTAACAGTTTCAATAACTGCTACGATATAGTTATACGCCAGAGTCGAATAAAGATATTTTGAGCCGGGTTTGTATTCAAGAGTATCATCTTTCAGATAATCCATCAGTTCTTTTGTTGTCCAGTACTTTTTTGTACTGTTAAATTCGCCGCCGCGGTACGCACGGAGTCCGGAAGTATGACTCAGTATATTTCTGAGAGTAACCTTACCGTTCAGTTTCGTAAGATACGGGAGGTATTTCTTTATATCCTCATCAAGGTTAACCATACCATCTTGTGCAAGTTTCACCACCGCGACAGATGTAATAAGTTTTGAAATAGATGCAATTCGGAAAAGTGAATTTGGTTGAACTGCAATCTGGTTTTCAATATCTGAAAAACCTTTCACTTCACTAAGCAGTGTGTTCCCGTCTTTGCTTAATGCAAAACTTAAACCTGGTACTCCGCGTCTTTCATAATAGTACCGCGCATATTCCTGGAGTTTTGCGATAACATCTGATGGCATTGCCGGCGGAATAAATTCCTGACCGAAGCTAAAAGGTGATAAGGATAAAAAAAAGAGCAGACGTAAAATTCTGCTCTTTGGGGAAACATGGTTCGTCAAAGTTTACTCATTTTTTTAGTGCTTACACTGACAGATACTTACCTTAGCGCTTAACAAGAATATTATCAATGATATGGTATTCTTTTGCTTCCTCGGCAGACATATAATAATCACGATCACAATCTTTATGAATTATGTCACGTGATTTCCCGGTATGTTCGGCCAGAATGTCATAAAGCGTATCACGGGTTTTAATCATTTCTTTCGCATGAATTTCAATATCGGTTGTCTGACCTTGCAGCCCGCCAACCCATGGCTGATGAATCATAATTTTTGAATGGGGGAGACTGGTTCTTTTCCCCGCGGCACCTCCTGCCAGAAGAACTGCACCCATGCTCGCAGCCAGACCAACGCAAATAGTTGCAACATCGGGCTTTATATATTTCATTGTGTCGTAAATAGCAAGACCTGCCGAAACAGAACCGCCGGGGGAATTAATATACAAATGAATATCTTTCTGGGAGTCTTCTGCTTCAAGAAAAATAAGCTGCGCAACAAGCAGACTTGCAACATGGTCGTCCACGGCTGAACCGAGAAAAATAATTCTCTCTCTGAGCAGACGTGAATATATATCCATGCCGCGCTCTCCTCTGCCGGTCTGTTCAATTACATACGGAACTAACTGATTAAAAATTTCAAACTTCTTCGTATCCATCATTATCCTTTAGGTACTTTGTTAAATCGCTTTAGAAATTAGTTTTTTCACGTTATTAGACTTCAGAAAATTAGTAAAGATCCGTGATTTTACTTCATCATAACCTTTTTCTCCACCGTAGTACTGTATAAGCATATCTACCGGATAACCGGTTGTTTTTGCTACACTTTCAGCAATTTCTGTCACTTTCTCATCCGTGACCTCCAGATTTTCTTCAACTACGATGCTTTCACGTATGAAATACCATCTGAGTGCCCTTTCGGCTCTTGCTTTCATTGCTTCCGCGATATCGCTGCGCTTGGCTTCCGGCATTTTACGTTTTTTTCTGTATTCAACTTCTTCATCAATTAAACGGTTAAGATATCTCTCCAGAAATGAAGCAGGTGGTGTGAACTGATACTCGCTAAGAATTTTATCTTCAAGCTTATGCAGGTACTGCTCCTCCATCCGCTGATCATAATAGGCCTGAAGTTCATTCTTAATTTTTGCTTTAAGTTCTTCTTCAGTCCTGCACTCTTCATTGCTCAGTTCCATAAAAAGCTCTTCAGTCTTTTCCGGCGGATTAACTTTCTCTATTTTGACTATTGTCGCCTGATAGTTAAAGTTCACAACATGTTCTTCTTTTGAACCGTCTTCGTGATCATGGGTGTGTTTGTCTTCAAATGCGAACTGGAAAACATCTCCGGTCTTCCTGCCTTTGCTGTTTGAAATGATATCTGCATTAACGTTAGGATTGTTCAGACGAACTTCCATGCCTTTTCCACCCGATGTTTCATCGAGTGAACCGTCTTCCAGGACTTTTGCTATATCCAGGGTAAGCATTAGTTCATCAGAATCAACAGTATCAACCTGCTCCCGGGTACTGTGACCATCATAGAGTTTATTTATCTCATCTGATATGATTGCATCAGAGACTTCAAGCTCATCCACTTCAATCTCGATGTCCTTGTATTGTTTAAGCTCAATTTCAGGGTTCACCTCATACCGTACCTTGTAAGTCAGGTCTTCCGCCGGCTTAAATTTCAGATCAACGATACGAGGAGTACCGGGCAGGGGATTAATCGATCCGCCTTTAACGATTTCTGCAAATGATTTTTGTACAACTTCTTCGGCAGCTTCGTATTGCAGGGAGTCGCCATACATCCGTTTAACTACCTGCGGAGGTACCTTTCCTTTTCTGAATCCTTTTATTTCAATCTTCCCTTCGAGTTTTTTTACTTCTTTGCTCAGGGTTTCATTATAGTCTTCAGGGGTCAGTGTTACTTCGATTTCTTTTTCAGATTCGTGGATTATATTAAATTTGGTTTCCAAGGTTTTCCTTTATGATTAACTTTTTGTGCGAAAGAGGGGACTTGAACCCCTACGGATTACTCCACCAGATCCTAAGTCTGGCGCGTCTGCCAATTTCGCCACTTTCGCGAGAATTTTTAAAGCGGAACTTTAAAAATACTGAGTTTTTTTCTCCTTACCAAAAACAGGCAGTCGTACTTTCGGAAGAAAGGGAAGTTCCCTTTTTTCGCTTTTTTTACTGTTTTTAAAAGGATTCTGACCCGAATTTGAAAGAAATTTCATATTTTGAGAGGCAGGCGGTTTAATCACCTGTCAGATATTTACTAAATTGTATTATTGTTCCTTATTATTTCCAAGAATTAAGTCAACTGATATTCATGAAAATTAATTACATCTTTACTTCTAAGACCGGTCTCAAAAGAAGCGGTAATGAGGACTATGCGGACGTTTTTGAAGTTGAGGACGGGCTGCTGGCTGTTGTCTGCGATGGTCTGGGCGGCAATAATGCCGGCGAAATTGCATCTAAACTGGCAGTTTCAACTATCAGGGACTTTTTTATCCAGAACAATGATGAAGACTATCTCTCAAGGATGAACTCTGCCATTAAAACCTCTAATGTCAGGATTAAGGAAAGTGCTCTTCGAAACCCTGATCATACCGGTATGGCAACTACCGCAGTGGCTGTTTACCTGAACAAAAACTACGCTTTTTGGGGGCATGTAGGCGATTCAAGGATTTACTTTTTTTACAAGAATAAACTTACCCAAATCACCAAAGACCATTCTTACGTCCAGCGGCTTCTGGATGATGGCTACATAAGCGCTGAGCAGGCAGAGAGCCATCCGCATCGTAATGTGATTATGAGAGCTTTAGGAGATAAGCCGGATATCGAAGTAGATCATGACTATTTTACCGTTCAGCGAAATGAACCATGGAAATTTTTGCTCTGTACCGATGGTGTCTGCGGTGTGCTTTCGAATGAAGAAATTGAACAATTATTAATACCGAGTGACCTTGAATTTATTACCAATAAATTCTCCAAAGAAATTGAAGAACGTGGTGCCCCGGATAATTTCTCCTTTGTTATAATCAGCAATCAAGTTCAGGGAGGCAGGTAGCCATGATCGGAAGCGTGATTGAAAATTACAAAATCATATCAATGTTGGGCGAAGGGGGAATGGGGGTCGTTTATAAAGCCCTGGATATGAAACTTGAGCGTTTTGTTGCCCTTAAAATACTTGGCTCACAAGCGGTAAACAATCCACAGTTTATTGAAAGGTTCAAGCGGGAGGCCAGAAATCAGGCCAAATTGAATCACCCGAACATCGTTCCGGTTTATGGGTTTACCGATCATAACGGCATACTCGGAATCGCAATGGAATTCGTTGAGGGCGAAACTCTTGAGCGGTTGGTTATCAGGAAAAAACGGCTTGAACCATTTGATGCGCTGAATATTGCCAAGCAGATTTGCGCCGGGGTGGGGTATGCTCATTCAAGAGGATTTATCCATAGAGATATTAAGCCATCCAATATCATTATCAATCGCGAAGGGGTGGTTAAGATAATGGACTTTGGTATCTCAAAATCAATTGCCGAAAAAGGAATAACCAAAACCGGTACTAAAATAGGCACTATCCTCTACATGAGTCCTGAGCAAATTAAAGCCGAGGAACCCACTCGTCAGAGCGATATCTATTCTATCGGAATAACTTTATATGAAATGCTCGTTGGGAAAACACCTTTTGATTTCGGGACTGAATACGAAATTATGGAGGCACATCTCAAAAAGGTGCCGCAGCGCGTTTCTGCTAGTATCACAACCATACCGCCTGAGGTTGATAAAATTGTAAGCAAATCAATCGATAAAAACCAGATAAAACGGTACAGGGATTGTGATGAGTTTATTGCTGAAATTGATGATGTAAATGGTAAATATAACTTTGCAAAAACCCAGCCCGCACAGCAGTCTGCTAAACCGCAAAAAGAAAAAAGTGAAAGCTCTCACAAAGTAAGGGTGTTTTTTATAACTGTTTTGATACTCGGGCTCTTTGCCGGGTTAGGTTATGTATTATTTTCAGCGATATCTGATTTCTGGCCATCAATTACCAAACAAAGAGCCGGTGAAGTAGATACGACTGATTCTGGTTATTCAAATAATCCCTCATTTAAGCCAAGAAGTTCATGGATTTCACTCAATTCCGGCATCACATCTAACCTCAATAGTCTGACTTTTATTAACTACGGGTTAGGTTATGCAGTTGGCGATGCAGGCGTGATTCTGAAGAGCACTGACGGAGGGAACACATGGGAAAAAATAACAGCTCCTGACTCAGTAATCAATTATTATGATATCAGATATAATGGCGTTTCCTCAATCTTTGTTTCAGCCGAAGGGGGAAAAATGTATAAGTCCGCGGACGATGGGTTAACCTGGCTTTCGGTTCAGACCGGGGTTGAGGAAACTATTTTCAGGATTCACTTTCTTGGAAATGGCGACGGTTATGCCGTTGGCAGCAAAGGGTTAATGATCAGAACCAGTGATAACGGTCTATCGTGGACGAGGGTGGTTACCCCTACTCAAAGTTTGCTTTATTCTATCCACTTTTATGATACCAGAAATGGGATGGCGGTTGGGTGGAATGGTACAATCATTAAGACATCCGATGGTGGTTATACTTGGAATCAGTTAAGTGCATTCACCGATAAGTATTTCCGTGATATACTCTTTACAGGCAGTGATAAGGTGATTGTTGTTGCAGCAGGCGGAGAAATCTACCGGACGACAGATGGCGGTGATAACTGGAATTCGATTGAATCTAAAACTAATTCCGGTCTTGTATCCGTGCTTTTTACTGATGACTCGAATGGGTTTATTACCGGTAATAAAGGGGAGATTCTGGAGACTCAGGACGGCGGTACAACCTGGACGATAACTTCGAGCGGTAATTACTATTCGCTTAACCGGGCAGCCATTGTTGAGGGAAGCAAAATTATAATAGCCGGCTTTAATGGTATTTTGTTAACAAATAAAAATTAGCTTAAAAACTTTTGGATAAATTAATTATCGAAGGGGGACACCCGCTTAGGGGTGAGATTTCAATCAGTGGTGCGAAGAATGCATCTCTGGCTTTAATGCCGGCTTCATTGCTGACCAATGGCACTTCTGTTTTCAGAAATACTCCTGAACTGAATGATGTTTATACCATGATCAAAATCATGAAGCATCTCGGAGCGGAGGTGAACTTTCAGGATCGTGTAATCAGCATAGATACCTCAGTGCTTACTTCCATGGAAGCCCCATACGAATTGGTAAAAAAAATGCGTGCATCATTTTATGTCCTCGGACCTTTACTTGCCAGATATGGTTATGCAAAGGTATCTTTACCGGGTGGCTGCGCATGGGGACCAAGACCGATTAACCTTCACCTTGAGGGATTAAAAAAATTGGGCGCTGAAATAGAATTAGATGCCGGCTATATTATTGCCCGCTCCAAGAAACTGTCCGGGGCGAAGATTAACTTTGATAAATCATCAGTGGGAGCAACCGGCAACGTTTTAATGGCAGCAGTGCTCGCGAAGGGTACAACAGTAATTAACAATGCTGCAATGGAACCTGAAATTACCAACCTCGCCCAATTTCTGAATAAGATGGGAGCACGCATCTCTGGTGTAGAATCCCCCATTTTGACCATCGAAGGCGTTGACGAACTGAAGCCGGCTGAGATTGAAACCATTCCTGATCGTATTGAAGCCGGTACTCTGATGATCGCTGCAGCAATGACCGGTGGCTCGGTTACCTTCACAAACGTAAGTGATAATCACCTCATTGCAGTCTTAGCAAGACTTGAAGACGCAGGGGCTAAAGTATTGAATAACAATGGTTTAATTACGGTTACTTCAGGCGGTACAGACATTATTCCCAGCGACGTTTCCACTTCCATTTTCCCTGGTTTCCCGACAGATATGCAGGCACACTGGATTGCTTATATGACAACCGCAGCCGGAACATCAACAATAACGGATACAATATACCTGGACCGTTTTGCGCACGTTCCTGAGATAAACCGTTTGGGAGCAGACATTACTGTTAAAGAAAATAGCGCTATCGTCCGGGGCGTCCCAAAATTAAAAGGCGCAAAAGTGATGTCCACTGACCTTCGAGCGAGTGCCTCACTGGTCCTTGCCGGTTTGATTGCAGAGGGTCAAACTGAAGTTCTCAGGGTATATCATCTGGACAGAGGTTACGAAAAACTTGAAGCAAAATTGAACTCACTCGGAGCAAGGATTCAGCGGGTAGCCGGCTCTGAGTATTAAACCGGAGGGGTAATAATGTCCGCTCAGGTCAGATTTCACATTCCAAAAGAGTCGTATTTACTGTTTCTGATTCAGTTTCTGGTTTCCTGTTTTCTACTTTTTTTACCCATTACCCGCTATTTTAGTTATGAATCTGCCATAATTAATTCTTTCCTGCTTGCACTTTTAACCGGTTTCATTTTTTTGCATATTCCTGACCGTGAAGGGGCAGGTTCAGGTGATATTTTATTTATCGTACTGCTGCTTTTTTCTATTGAACCGGTTGTGAGACTAATACAATCATCCATCGTGGAAAGCTGTTCTTATCTGCATGGGTTAAAATTCTACTTTATTGGGGCTATGCCTGCTGCAGGGGTTTCTTTTTTCCTTTCTCAAATCATTAAACAGTTGATTACCAGGTATCGGTATCTGGTATTTTTCGTTATTCTGTTGTGCTTGGTTTGTGAACCTCTTTTTCAGTTTTACTTTCTCAGTCAGGTTTATTTTTATAATCCGGTCATTTTCTTTTTCCCGGGAACGATATATGATGAGCTAATCAGATTTGACATCAGATTATTAAGTCATAGAGTTTTCTCCGTTCTTGGTTTTGCTGTGATCTATATTATGATGGTTAAGTCAAAAACTTCACGGCTCAAGATTCTCATTCCACCGGCGGGCGTGCTGCTCTATTACGTAACATTTGCTCCGCTTTTCGGTTATATCACAACTGATGACACACTCTTGCGGAATGGATATACCTTTTCCAGGACTTCTAACTTTATCATACATCATCCGACAGGGCTGCCGGAAAATTTAATAGATGAGTTAAAGAGCTTTCATGAATTTCAATTAAGGGAATTAAAGGAGAAATTACAGGTATCAGCCAGGTATCCAATCACATCGTATGTTTATAAAAACTCTTCCGACAAAGGTCAGTTTTTTGGTTCTGAAGGAGCAGATGTTGCCAAACCTTGGAAGAAAGAAATTCATACTTCTATGGGTACGGTTTTTGGCAGTTTACGTCACGAACTGGCACATATCCTCGCTTCGGAGTTTTCTAATCCTCCATTTTATGTCGCCGGCGGAATAGACCCCTGGCTGATTGAGGGGTTGGCTGTATTCGCTGATTTTTCCTTTGACGATCAGGATATACCCGATCTGCTTTACGGAATGTCAAAGATTTCTGGCCACGAGACAATTAATAGTGCGGGAAAGGCATCCTTCTTTCAAACGAACACGAGGTACGCTTACTTAAAAGCCGGATTTATTTTCGATGAAATCCAAAAAAGCCATGGCACTGATAAATTAAAAGAATTATATCGCACAGGGGACTTTCAAACGGTTCTTCATACTTCACCGGATAAGATTTTTGAACAGGCGATAGTATCTGAAGCTAAAGAATTATCAGGCAGAGATTCTGTTGCCGCAGCTTATTATTTCAAATCTAAGCCATTTTTGCTCAAAAATTGTCCCCGTTTTATGGCAGAACAATTTGACGATGCAATTCAGGCGTTAAAAGTTCGAGATTTTAACAGCGCTGAATATACTCTGAAAAATCTTTTGTTGGCAAATAAAGACAGCAGATATATTACAACCTACGCGGGATTACTTGAGGAGACAAATAGGTATGAGGATTTATATAAATTCTCTGAGGCATTAGAGAAAGATTACTCTGATATAAACATCCGCTTAAAGAAGATTGACGCGAAGATACTTTCAGGAAGAGGAGTCTCTGAAAGTGACTATCAGTCGCTTATTCATTACTCTCCTAATTTACGATATGACGCTATTCTGCAAACCCGATTGATTTTATTAAAAAAGGGAACACTTAAACAGTATCTTTCGGCTGACGATTCAGGTAAAAAGACGATGCTTTTGTCTGAACTTAATGACACAACCGGCTATCTTCTGCTTCCTTTTTCGAATCTTGCATCACCGGAGGAGGTGTTATCTTTAATTCGCAATTTTTCAAAACCTGGATTATGGACAGAATATGTTAAATTATTTGTAGCCAGACGCTCTATCAGTGCCGGAGACCGTTTACTTTTTATAAACGCCCTGAAACTTATCCGTTCAGATTTTTTACCGTCCGGGTCAAAAAAACAGTATGAACAATTAATAAGGTACAACAGCTATTTATTAGCAGAAAATTTGTTAAAGGAAAAATAATGGAAACAGGAAGAAATGAAACTTTGCTGAAATTTTCATTGGGGATCGTCTCAGTAGTGGCGATATTTTTTATTCTGATACAGCTTCAGTCTATTCTGATACCCTTTGTGTTCGCGTCTCTGCTTACTCTGTTAACTTATCCGATAATTGAGCAGCTGGTTAAATGGAAAATTCCTAAAAGTGTTTCAATCCTCATAGTTTCCATTCTGATAATAGGGATGCTGTTTTTTCTATATTTTCTGGTTGCAACCTCATCACGCGGGTTTTCTCAAGGGTGGAGTAATTATTCAGTTCGTCTGACCGCAATTATCGCGCAAGTACTGGCAATATTCGGATATACAACAGATGAGATGCTTCAGCTCATTAATTCTGAAACCAGTGGATTTAATCTTTCAGCAGTCCTGGATACTTTTTTCTCTTCTGGTATAATCTCAGGGCTGCTGGGGAGCATTACCTCATTTCTCGGTGATGTTTTTATCGTGCTCCTCTTTTGGCTGTTTATGAGCGGGGGGAGAGAAGCGTTTGATAAAAAGTTAGATAAAATATTTGATGGGCGAAACGGGAGGATTATGCAATCCTATGAGCGGATTAACCAACAAGTGCGGTCATATATACTTATTAAAACGATGATAAGTCTTTTAACAGGATTGATGACTGGCCTGATAGTAGTCCTTTTCGGCGGAGATTTTGCCATACTTTGGGGGATTGTCGCGTTTTTGCTCAATTTTATACCGAATATCGGTTCTCTGATTGCAACTGCCTTTCCAATCCTTTTTTTATTCCTTAAATTTGGAATCAATTTCAATTTTATTGCCGGCAGCATTCTGCTTGTTCTGAACCAGAATGTTATTGGCAATTATCTTGAACCGATATATCTCGGAAAGCATCTGAACCTGAGTACGGTATTTGTCCTGCTCTCTCTTCTCTTTTGGGGATGGGTCTGGGGTATCTCAGGAATGTTTCTGGCTGTTCCGTTTTCCGCTATTTGTATAATTATATTTGAGAATACTGATTCACTGCGACCTCTGGCTCTAATTCTGGGAGGCAGCATTGAAAAACCGAAAAATGAATCTGCAAAATGAATTAAATAGTTTTCCATTCCTTGCTGATTGGCGAGATGCCGCTAAGGAGACCGGTATCCGGGTATTCCTGGTAGGTGGTTTTGTCAGAGATTTGTTGCTCGGAAGAATGAGGAAAAAGCCGGAAATGGATTTTTTGGTTATGGGAGATTCGGAAGTTTTTGCCCGGAGAGTATGCGAAAAGGTTTCTGGAGCAGGTTTTTCAGTCTATAAAAATTTTGGAACTGCACATTTTCACACTCCCGATTGGAATTTTGAATTTGTAAGCGCCAGAAGGGAATCTTATTCCAAAGAGAGCAGAAACCCTTCTGTAACTTCTGGTACCTTTGATGACGATATACTCCGCAGAGATTTTACAGCTAATGCGCTTGCGGTTTCAGTAAATGAAGATTCATTTGGGGAACTAATCGATCTTACCGGGGGATTACCTGATTTAGAAAAAAAGGTACTCCGGACTCCTCTTGACCCGGAAGCCACGTTTGATGATGACCCGCTCAGGATTATGCGTGCATTCAGGTTTGCATCTCAGTTAAATTTTCAGCCGCATGAGTCAATTTTTCCTGCTGCATATAACATGAGGGAACGGCTGAAAATTGTATCTCAGGAAAGAATTACAGACGAATTTTTGAAGATTATGGGCTCAGACTTTCCGTCAACCGGACTGATACTTATGTACCGTACCGGTGTCTTAGAAGTTGTATTTCCTGAGCTTGCCCGTCTTGGTGGCATTGATCAAAGAAAGGATTTTCATCATAAGGATGTTTTTTATCATACCTGCGATGTGTTAGATAATCTTTGCAAAGTGTCTGATAACCTCTGGCTCAGGATGGCAACCCTGCTGCATGATATTGGCAAACCAGTAACAAAGCGGTTTTATGACGGCATTGGTTGGACCTTTCACGGGCACGAAGAAATTGGTGCCAGGATGGTAGAAGGAATTTTCAAAAGAATGAAAATGCCGCTCCATAAGGTTGATTATGTCACCAAACTTGTACGGCTGCATCAGCGTCCTATGTCACTTGCAGAAGAAAGCGTTACAGACTCAGCCATTAGACGGTTGGTGGTTGATGCCGGTGAGGATTTGAATGATTTAATAACCCTATGCCGTGCAGATATTACCAGTAAAAACCGCGAAAAGGTAAACAGATACCTTGAAAATTATAATACTGTTATGGAAAGAGTTTGCGAGGTTGAGGAAAAAGATCGTCTCAGGGCATTTCAGTCGCCAGTACGGGGTGAAGTGATAATGGAGGTACTTCAGCTTAAACCGGGTAAATCTGTTGGAATTATAAAAAAAGCCATTGAAGAAGCCATCCTTGACGGAAAAATTCCGAACGAATATGATGCTGCCTTTACCTACATGATGGAAAACAAAGAAGAGCTGCTAAGGGGAATAGATAACTGAATTACGCTCGTATGGCTGGTTTCTCCGCTGGTCACACTATACTTCCGTCTATACACTAACTTAATTCTTAGCGTTTTGGATTAGTTAATTTTTAACCGGTAATAAAGAAAAATAAACCGGTCACATCAATGAATAATTTGTTAATAATCGAAATACCGGAGTTCTCATGAAATTTTCTGGAATCCTGCTGCTACTTGCACTGATTAGTTCATCAGTATTTGGACAGCGGATACTAACTCTTGAACAGGCAACACAGATTGCGCTTCAAAAAAATACTGTGTTCCTTAAATCTCAGGAATCACTCAAATCCTATGAAGCGGCAAAGAAAACTGCTTTTGGAGAAATGCTTCCATCGGTCGGAGCAGACCTCTCATGGAACTGGAACCGCAATGAGGGCTCAGGCAGCTCATCCGGATTTTCACCGGGAAGCACTTCCTACGACACGCGAAGCTATTCGGCCGGCATCGGAGGTTCGTGGAATCTTTTTGACGGTCTTGCTAACTATGCAAATCTTGACAGAACCGAGAGCAACCTCGAAGCAGCCCGGATGGATTTTATGCAGCTCAAACAAGATATTATTTTTCAGACATTGTCTGCATATTATGATATTCTTACCGCAAAGAAACTCCTCAAGGTAAAAGAAGATGATCTCAAATGGAATAAGAAGAATTTTGAAATAATACAGGAAAGAAACCGCCTTGGTTCAGTTACCATCGCGGATGTATATGCGCAGCAGGTTAAACTGGGTAATGCTGAGCTCGAAGTAATACGTGCGCAGAATAGTTATGAGTCTTTGAAAAGCAATTTTTTCTATTCTCTTGGTATAGATGTTTTTGAGGATTATGAATTTGAAGACAAAGCAGATCAGACTCTGAGTATTGAGCTTGGAGAAGGAAGCGTTAGTGGCTTAAAACTTGATGACCTTATAAATCAGGCGCTAAAGACCAGATATGATTATCAGAGCAGTAAGCTTTCTCTTAAAAGTTCGGAAGAATCAATCACAATTGCTCAATCAGGTTATCTCCCGTCACTCCGGAATAATTTCAGTTTTAACACACAAGCAGGCAGCCCCGGTGATTTATTTGAAAATAAAAACTATTCCTTCGGTCTTTCGCTTGATATACCCATTTTCAGCGGATGGAGCACTGACCAACAGGTTCAGCTTGCCAAAATTGACAAGTCGGTAAAAGAATTAGAATTACGCGATTTGGAACGTCAGATAAAAAGAGATTTATTGAAAAACTATCTTGATCTTCAGGCATCTGAAAAGAGATTGGAAGTCGGAAAGAGTAACGTTCTTGCTGCATCTGAAAACAGAAAGATTGAAGAAGAGAAGTATCTTCTCGGAGCTACAACACTTCTGAACGTATTGATTGCTAATTCAGAATATACAAATGCACAGTCAGGTTACATAACAGCACAGTTTGACTATTTAAAGTTAAAAGAGCAGCTCGAATATCAGATTGGTCTGCTTGACACATCAAAATTTGAAAAAAAATAAAGGATGGTCTCGATGAAGGAGATTAACGCAAAAAAGAAATCCAGAAAAAAACTTTATATATTTGGCGGCATCGGCTTATTGCTGCTGGCGCTGGTGATTCTGGTTATTGTTAAGGGCAATAAAGAAGAAATAATAAGCGTACAAACCGAAAAAGTTGTAAAACGTGATATTACGCAGACAGTATCTGCCATCGGAAGCATTGACCCGGTTTTTAAGGTAGTTATTACACCGGAAGTTACAGGAGAAATAGTTTCACTCCCTGTTAAAGAAGGTGATATGGTTAAAAAAGGAACCACACTGCTTCGTATTAAAGCTGATACTTATCTTGCAGCAAAAGAGAGAGCAGAAGCCAATCTGCAATCTGCCAAAGCAACTCTTTCTGCCCGTAAAGCTGAATTGGATAAGATTACATCCGATTATAACCGCGCGAAAGAATTGTACGCCAAAAAGCTTTCAAGTGATGCTGAACTTGAAGCAGTTAAAAGCCAGTATCTGAGCACATCATCTTTATATAATGGTGCTGAAGCAAATGTGCTTCAGAGTGAAGCAGCAGTAAGAGAAGCTTTAGAGCAGTTAAATAAAACAACTATCGTTTCTCCAATGGACGGAACCGTAACTCAGTTGAATGTTGAACTTGGTGAAAGAGTATTAGGAAGCGGATTTTCGCAAGGAACTAATATTATGACTGTTGCAGATCTCTCAAATATGCAGGCAATAGTGGATGTTGATGAAAATGACATTACTTTAATATCTTATGGAGATACTGCACGGGTTAAAGTTGATGCATTCGGTGAACACGAGTTTTTGGGAGTGGTTTATGAGATTGGCAATAGTGCAAAGCAATCCGGATTTGGCACGCAGGATCAGGTAATTAACTTTGAGGTTAAAATAAAGATCTTTGCGCAGGAAAAGAAAATTCGTCCGGGTATGTCATGCAACGCAAATATAGAAACTGATACTAAATTCCAGGTTGTGAGTGTCCCAATCCCAAGCGTAACAGCCAGAATAGATCAGAAACCGGAAACAGATGGAGAAGACGAAGAAACATCACTTCAGGTTTCTGAAAAGAAAAAGGGCAGCATTGAAGCACCGCAGGAAATTGTGTTTATCGTAACCGAAGGTAAAGCAAAGTCAGTATCTGTAAAAACAGGAATCAGCGATGATAACTATATTGAAATAACTTCCGGGCTATCCGGCGATGAGGAGGTTGTCTCAGGCAGTTATCGTGCAATTTCAAGGGAGCTTGAAAATGGGAAACTGGTTAAAGTTGAAAACAGAGACGGCGGTAAGAAAAAACCGGCCGCCAATTAAGGCAGTAGTATGAATATTATCAATATCGAACATATCCGTAAAATGTATAAAATTGGTGATGTTGAGGTTCACGCTCTCCGTGATGTTTCATTAACCATTAATAAGAACGAATATGTTGCAATTATGGGGCCTTCAGGTTCAGGTAAGTCAACTCTGATGAATATGCTTGGCTGCCTTGATACGCCGACAGGCGGCAAGTATGATTTCAAAGGGAAGAATGTCAGTTTAATGACTGACAATGAACTGGCTGAAATACGAAACCGGGAAATCGGATTTGTATTCCAGACCTTTAACCTCCTGCCGAGATCAGACGCGCTTCATAATGTTGAACTGCCTCTTATATACGCAGGAGTTGGGAGCTCTGAGCGCAAGGAGCGTGCAACAAAAACACTTATCGATGTTGGTCTGTCTGACCGTATTCATCATAAACCGAATGAACTTTCGGGCGGACAAAGACAGCGTGTCGCGGTTGCCCGTGCCTTGGTTACAAATCCGGCTATTATTCTTGCGGATGAACCGACCGGAAATCTTGATTCGAAAACCGGTGATGAAATTATGTATCTTTTTTCTCAGATTCATGCCGCGGGGAATACTATCATTCTTGTTACCCATGAAGAATTTGTCGCGCAGCATGCAGAGCGAATCATTCGCCTGAAAGATGGTTATATATCAAGTGATGAAATGGTGGTGAACCGTACGATACCTAAATTAAAAACCGCAGAAAATCAGCAGACGGTCTGAGATATAATGAAGAACATTAAACCGCTTATGTACGAGCTCAAAGAAGGTCTGTTGATTGCTCTTCAGGCCCTGAGAGCAAATAAAGTCCGCTCAATTCTGACTATGCTTGGAATTGTAATTGGTATAACTTCAGTTGTAACCATGAGCACTGCTATTCGCGGGATTGATAATTCATTTCAATCAGGAATTTCCGCGTTAGGTTCGGATGTTTTATATATAGATAAATGGGCGTGGTTTTCCAATGAAGACTGGTGGAAGATCCGTAACCGCAAGAATATGACTCTTGAAGAATTTCACCAGTTCAAAAACCTTGTGCAGACTCCTGTTGCAGTTGCTCCGGTTATTAATTCAAGGCAGAATCTGAAATATAATGATAAAATTGTAGAGAATGTTTTTCTGAACGGTTCGGACGCGGATTATGTTAAAACGACAAATTTTACCTTTGATCTCGGGCGTTTTTACTCAGACACTGAAAGCAAAGGCAGCAGATATGTTTGTGTGCTGGGAAGTGAAATTGCCAAATCGCTTTTTCCGATGGGGAACGGTTTAGATAAAACTGTAAAAATTGGCGGCGTAAACTATCGCGTTGTCGGAATACTCGCCGAACAGGGTAGTTTTATTCTTGGTGCATTTAATCCTGATAACCAGGTTTTTCTGCCCATGGGTACAATCTTTAAGCATTTTGCAAATGAACAACGGAACACTATTACCTTTAATGTACGCGCAAAAGATAATGCCAGTATCGAAGACACTAAGATTGAAGCCGAAGGAATAATGAGAAAAATCAGAGGTATAAAATCCGGTCAGGAAAATGATTTTTCGATTAACCAACAGGAAGGTTTGTTAGATAGTTATAATCAGACAGTTGGGGTTATTCAAATCGCCGGATTCTTCATAACCGGGCTTTCTTTGTTTGTTGGTGCAATTGGTATTATGAATATTATGTTCGTTTCTGTTAAAGAGCGCACTCGTGAAATTGGTGTCAGGAAGGCACTTGGTGCAAAGCGAAGAACAATACTTTCCCAATTTTTGCTCGAAGCTTCCATAATTTGTCTGTTAGGCGGTTTGGTTGGTCTGCTTTTTGCAATCCTTCTAAGCAGTCTGATTGACCGTTTTATAACTACCTCTATTCAGTTTGAAACGGTAACACTTGCAATTATGATTTCTCTGATAACCGGTGTTGTGGCAGGACTTGCCCCTGCATATACCGCGGCAAAACTGGACCCCGTTGAAGCTTTGAGGTACGAATAATGAACCTCCAAGAAGTAATTTCGATGGCCTTGCAGTCCATCAGGGCAAATAAACTCAGAACCTCACTGACTATTCTTGGCGTTGTTGTTGGTATCTTTTCAATAATTGTTATTATGACAATTATTACTATGCTCCAGACAACCATAGAAAGCGGATTTTCGCAGTTGAATAAAAATACATTTCAGATTCAGAAATGGGAGAATCTTCAGATGGGTGGACCTGGCAGCAGACGGAGAGACCGGAATCGTCCTGATATTTCCTTCGAGGACTATATTCGTCTTGATGAGATGCTTAAATCTGCCGAATATATTGGTGCAGAACAGTGGCAGTTTGGCAAGGTGGTGAAGTTTGGCAATAACGAAACTAATCCTAATATTCAAGTGGCCGGTATAACCTTAGATGCCATGAAGACAAACAACTGGAAAGTTGAATTTGGCAGGGATTTCAGGGAGGCCGATATAAATTTTTCCGCGAATGTCTGTTTACTTGGCAAAGACGTTGTTGAAAAAATCTTTGAAAATATCAATCCTCTTGGTCAATACGTTAAAGTGGACGGTTATCCATTCAGGGTGATTGGAATCATGGAGCCGCAGCCGAGTATGTTCGGAAGCTCACAGGACAATTATGTTGTAACACCGCTTACTACATTTCAAAGTATTTATGGGAGAAGAAGCAGATCTGTTAATATTACTGTGATGACAGCTACAAAGGAAGAATATAATCAGGTGATAGAATCTGCCATTGGTTATATGAGAACAATCCGGAAATTATCACCGGGGGAAGAAAATAATTTTCATATTTTCTCGAATGAATCGCTGATTGGTCAGGTTAATGAAATTACATCCGGGATTAAAATAGGAGCACTTGTAATCTCCATTATTGCACTTTTAGCGGCTGGAGTCGGGATTATGAATATCATGCTGGTATCAGTAACTGAGCGAACCAGAGAAATCGGCATCCGGAAAGCACTTGGGGCAAAAAAGAAGAGCATCTTGCTTCAGTTTCTTTCGGAGGCAGTTTTCCTTTGCTTCTTTGGTGGAATTATCGGGATCATATCCGGGGTCAGTATTGGTATCCTTGCCGGTATGCAGCTTAATGCCCAGGTTGCTGTGCCGGTGGATTGGGTTATTATCGGTTTGACAATGTGTGTGATGGTTGGTGTCATTTTTGGTACGTATCCGGCGTATAAGGCCTCAAACCTCGACCCAATCGAAGCCCTCCGCCACGAATAGATTTTAACTTTGGCAGAAATTCAGCCAACGACCTGAATTTCTGCCCCTGTTTTGTCATCATAAATTTCTCCTTTTTTTTCGCTTTTAGGTATCTTTCGCAGGTTATTTTTATACTTAAAAGTTGCAAAAAGTCCTCTTAGTAATAGTTCTGTCCTTTATTTCGCTCTCAGCCCAGGAGTACAACTCTGAGCTGAGGGCAGATACATTGCTTTTTAATCCATACAATACCTATAAACTCAAGCATTTCAATATTATCCCGGGGAGCGAATTGCTGCAACTGAGAAATAGAAATCTGATCAACGGGGAATATGATATGGATTACAGTGAATTGACATTCAGTCTGGCAGATTCGGTTAGCATTTCAGTTTTTGATACTATCATCGTCAGATACTCTTCCATAATTATTACCTTGAGTCCGGTCTATCAAAAACGAACTCTGGTCAAACGTTATGATGACTTGCTTAAAGACTCGGTTTTCATAGTAAGTCAGAGTGAAACTTTTTCGGTGGAAGAATCGATTTTTGGAAAGGGAATTCAAAGAAGTGGTTCAATTTACAGAGGATTCACGGTTGGAACCAACAGGGATTTTTCACTTCAGAGCGGGATGCGACTTGAGCTTTCAGGGTATCTTACAGACGATATCGAAATAAGCGCAGCCCTGACGGATGAAAATACTCCCATTCAGCCGGAGGGCACTACAGAAAGTCTTGAAGAATTGGATAAGGTTTTTATTCAACTCAAGCACAAAAATTTTACAGCGATTTTCGGTGATTATGAATTGCAGAAAAAAAACGGAGAATTTGGCGGCATTAAAAGAAAACTACAAGGGTTTTTCACCGAAGGGCAATATAAAGAAACCTCCGGATATTTTGGATTTGCCAGCGCGCGGGGGAAATTTCATTCACAAAGTTTCTCTGGATTGGATGGCGTACAGGGACCTTACCGATTAAACGGCGTGAATGGTGAGAGGGATATTATTATAATCGCGGGTACTGAAAAAGTTTTTGTTGACGGTAATGAATTGAAACGGGGCGAGGTACATCAATATACCATTGACTATTCATTAGCTGAAATAACTTTTAACCCTCAGTTTATCATTACTACGGCAAGCCGGATTGTTGTAGATTTTGAATACTCGGACAGAAGATATACCAGAAATATATTTCTTGCCGGAGTCCGTTCCGATGTTTCAAAAAATCTCTCCCTCAGCATGCAATATATACGAGAAGGGGACGATCAGGACTCACCGATTGACTTATCGCTGAGTGATTCGGATAAGGAACTTCTGCGGCGGGCAGGTGACAGCAGGTTCTCAGCCGTAAGATCAGGAGCTTTGCTTGCTGCCCCTGACTCATCAGGGGTCAGGCGTGGTCTGTATTCAAGCCGGGATAGTCTGATTAATGGCATGAATGAAACTATTTTTATATTTAATCCGCAGGATACCTCTGCGGTATATAATGTTACTTTTACTTTTGTTGGTGACTTTAAGGGGGATTACCGGAGAGCCGGTATTGGCAATTTCATCTATGCGGGCAAGGGGCTTGGTTCTTATTTACCGATAATTTTTCTTCCTTTACCTTCACTCACACAAAGCGGGAATTTTGTCGCGGAATTTTCATTAAGTGACATTATTTTATCCGCAGAAATTACAGGTTCACTGGCTGATGCAAACCGATTTTCAACTCTTAATGACAATGATAATGGCGGGTATGCAAGAAATATTTCATTGAGATACTCACCGAAACCATTATCGATATTTTTCTCTGGCAATGAATCAATTTCTTTTCTTTTGAGAGAACGTTTTGTTGAAGACCGTTATGTTGCCCCTGATCGAGTAAACTCTGTGGAATTTGAAAGAGATTTTAATCTGACAGGTATCGGTGCGGCTGATGAAATGCTGAGAGAGGGAAAAGTTGAATATAGGGCTGGCACTGCTTTTTCAAATCAGATTGGATATTCAATACTCTCAAGAGGAGAAGATTTCTCTACTACCAGAATGACAAATATAGCTGAATACCGTGATCAGACTTTGTCAGTTTCTTCAAATACGGACTATAACACTACTGAGTACAGTGTTACTCAAAGTTATTGGCTTAAGCAAAAACTTAACGCGGGTCTCAGTTTGGGTTTTATTAATGCTGAAGTGCCCATATTGTACGAGGACAGGACAGAAAAAAGACAGGGAAATGATTCGGTTAATAACAGCTCATTCCGGTTTTATGAACTTTCTCCAGGGGTAAAGATTAACCCATATTCGTTTCTTACCGCCGGTGTTCATTTCATCGGGCGGACAGATTTTGCTCCGCTTAATGGCAGGTTAACAAAAGAATCTGTTTCCTCCGGATATGGCGGAGAGCTTCAGGTTACAGCCGGGAGCAGGTTTAACTCCGTTTCTTCATTCACGTATCGAAAGAAAAAATTTGCTGATGAGTTTCGCTCTCTTAACCGGATTGATAATGATGTCCTTCTGGTTAAATCATCTACGAGATTCCGGCTTCAAAATGGGAATATTGAAGGAGATTTGTTTTATGAGGGAACAACAAAAAAGACTGCAAAACCTGAACGGGTTTTTGTTCATGTTGAAACAGGAAGGGGAAGTTATCGCTACAGAGGGGACCTGAATAACAATGGATTGCGCGATGAAGGAGAGTTTGAACTTACAGCGTATGACGGAGATTATATACTTCTGACGGTTCCTTCAGATGAGCTTTATCCGGTAATTACACTAAATTTGCTTCCGCGTATCAGACTGAATACTTTAAATCTCTATGCCTTAGATGGTTTTTTGGGGAATGCGCTGAACCAGTTTTCAACAGAAACATCATTGCGTATCGAAGAAAACTCCACAATTGCAGATTATGGGAAAATCTATCTGCTTGATTTTTCAGTTTACCGTAATCCGCTGACAACCATACGAGGAGTTTACTATTTTCAACAGGATTTATTTCTTTTTGGGAGTAGCAGCGAGCTATCGTTTCGCGGAAGGTTTAACCAGCGAGAAAGTGTCAATCAATTTAGCGGAGGAACTGAAAATGGCTTTGGCAGAGAAATCAGTTTTCAGGCAAAAATGCGTCTGGTAGCTGAAATAAGCAATACAACTGAAGTTTCTGCACTTCACGATAATCTTTCATCTGCTGCCTCACTGAACAGAAACAGAATGATCAGGACTGAATCATTTTCCTCAGATTTCAGTTACCGGCCATACAGGAACATTGAGACAGGATTTAAGGTAAAAGTTTCAAGGAGTGAGGATATTTATCCGTCAGTGCCTACTTTGCTGGATATAAATTCTATTACTATGAGAATAAATTACGCAATTACCGGTTCAGGCCGGCTGAGGATTGAAGCTGAGCGTACGGAACTTCTGACGCAGCAGACAGAAAATTATTTACCTTATGAATTAACCGGCGGAAATTCCAATGGTAAGAATTATTTTATTCGTTTTAATTTTGATTACAGGATATCACTTAATTTACAGGCGACAGCATATTACGAAGGAAGGTCACTCGGAGGCGGCAGAATGATAAATCTGGCAAGAAGCGAAATAAGGGCTTTTTTCTGAGATGAAAGAAGCTAAATTCCTGAAAATTAATCAGGAAAAATGGACTAAAATTGAGGATGCAGTTCGCGGTAAAAACAGCGATCCTGATGCATTAACCTCCTGGTTTATTGAGGTTACTGATGATCTTGCATATACAAAAACCTTTTTTCCAGAATCCCATGCGGCAAAATATCTTAATGCCCTGGCAGGGTCACTTTATGAAGTAATTTATAAACGAGCATGGAAAAAGCGCGGTTATTTAAAGAGTTTCTTTAGAGATCAGCTCCCGGTTATATTTTTCAATGCAAGAAAGGAAATCCTACTCGCATTTTTGCTGCTCGCCGTTTCCGTTTTAATTGGGTCGCTTTCAACATTTAATGATAATTACTTTGTCCGGTTGATTCTGGGTGACAGATATGTTGCCATGACTATGGAAAATATTCAAAAAGGGGATCCTATGGCAGTATATAAAAACATGAATGAAGCGGATATGTTTCTCGGAATTACCCTCAATAATCTGCGTGTTTCCTTTCTTGCTTTTGCGGGTGGGTTGTTCTTTGCTTTTGGAAGCATTTATGTATTGTTTGTTAATGGCGTTATGATCGGAACATTTTTTAGTTTTTTATATCAGCAAAATGTATTTGCGGAAGCTATGTTAATTGTCTGGCTTCATGGAACTATTGAAATTGCTTCCATCACAGTAGCCGGAGCCGCAGGATTTGTTATTGGCAAGGGCTTGCTCTTTCCGGGGACGTATTCAAGAAGAGCGTCATTTATTACAAATGCCAGAAATGGGGCTCTCATGATTCTTGGAATCGCGCCTCTTATCATCACCGCTGGAATTATTGAATCATTTATAACACGATATACAGGTATGCACTGGACCGTTAAGATTATTATTATCGTAAGTTCGCTCTTTTTCTCCGTGTATTATTTTTATCTCTATCCGTCACGGGTTGTGGCAAAGAAACTAAGGAATTATGAATAACCAGATTAAACTTACCGGGCTCCGGACAAATGACAGGATAATCGCAGATTCGATTTCATTTATCACTGCAAACTTCCGTGTCCTGATATTTCCGTTACTTAAACTTGTACTTCCGCTTCTTTTACTGATTATGCTGGCTGAATCATATTTTAATTATAATTATTTCAGCCGCGGGAAAAGTATGTTTGATTATCTGTTTGAAGGGTCTTATTATTCGGTAGCAGGATCAATTCTCTCTTACCTTTTGATTTCGTTATTCATCCTTGGCGGACTTACACTCAGATACAGGAATGAAGAAATTACGCCGGCAGCTATAATCCGAATTGTCAGAGTGGTCAGTCTGCCTTTTTTAATTCTAACCATTTTATTCTTTGTGAGTGCGGCATTTTCTGTCATATTGCTTTTTATCCCGCTTCTTTTTCTGTATGTGCTTTATTCAGTTGCGATAGTAGAGCTGGTGGTAAAGGAACAATCAATATTTGCCGCTGTGAGAAATGCGCATCAGCTCTTAAAGCGGAATTACTGGAAAACCTTCTGGCTAACCATGGCGCTCGGACTAATACAGTTTTTTGCGTCTTTTATTTTTGAAATGCCTTCCACTGTGTATTCACTGACATACGGGCTTCATGATGTTTCACAATCACCAGGCGCGCTTGAAATTGCTGCTCTGCAATTTTTTGAACTGTTAAACCGCTTTGCTTATGTCATGTCTGTTATTTTTTGGACAGGTATTTTAATGCAATATTTTAATCTCAGGGAAAGGAAAGTGGGAGATGTGCTTCTAGACCAGATTGAGGAAAAGTTTGGAAATTAGTAAATGTTTTTTCTAATTGAATTCAAATAAAATAGTTTGACTTTTTTATTTAATACCTTACCGTCATTACGCATGCCTCCAAAACCGGAGATTGATGAGTATATGAATAATACCATGTATCTTTATGACAGAGCGCCCAAACGGCCAGAGTCATTCTTTTCAGAACTGATAAATGCTTTTTATAGCGTTCTTGACTGGATATTAAGCAATACTATTTTCGGTGAGAATGGTAACTATTATCAGTTGGCAGCCCTCATCTTAATAGCATTTGGTGTGTTCTATATACTAAAAACCAAGATGTATCATTTATCTGCTAAAACAGAATCACATCAATCCGGGGCTTCAGATGTTACCGTGAGAGTTGATGAAACAAACGTAACTGACCTTGACAAGCTGGAAGCGATATATCGGTCTGAAGGGAATAACAGGGGAGTAGTGAGAGTTCTTTATCTCCGTTTTTTAAGAAAATTAGCGGATGAAAAATTACTTTCATTGGATAATAAAAAGACAAACTGGGAGTATGCATCTGAGCTAAGCAACAGTCGGTTTTATAAAAAATTCATTCACGCGACCTTGTTGTATGAAAATTCCTGGTACGGCAGATTTGAGGTTAATGCAGATGATCTTGCAAATTTCAGGCATTTGACTGAAACAGGGGTAGAATCATGAACGCAGCAATCAAAGGCAAGGCACTGTACATAGTTTCGGGTGTGCTGATTCTGTTTCTCATTTTACTCAATTCAAACAAACCGATTGAGTCTGACTGGAGATTTGATTTCACAGCACAAAGCACACTGCCTTACGGATGCGAAATACTCGGGAATAATCTCAAATATGTTTTCCCCGGGAGAGATATTCAGTATGCGCGTAAAACTGTATATGAAACACTCAGGGACTCACTTCAAAAGTCAGAGGTTTATTTAATAATAAACGACACTTTTGAACCGGATGAATTTGATACGGATTTGCTTATGAAGTTCATACAGCGGGGCGGAACCGTATTTGTCTCCGCTTTTGCTTTTTCTGATGAATTTGAAAAGGCATCTGAAATGTATTTTACAAATTATTATCAGGGTTCACATTGGGATTCCATCAAATTTGAGCATTCCGGATTACAAATAACCGATGAATATCCGGTTTCAAAATATCTATACCCTGGTGTTTCCATTGATGATAAAACAGATTTATCACAAGTTAAAATTCATGCAAAAAATAATTTAAATGAACCTGTATTTTTTTCAAAAAAGATCGGAGAGGGCACTCTGTTTATCCACCTTTTCCCGATTGGTTTTACTAATTATTTCATGACTGAAAGAGGCGCAGAGGATTTCGCATATTTGTCGATGGCTTTTCTTCCCGAAAAGGATGTTATTTGGGATGAATATTCCAAAACGGGAAAAATCATGATTCAGACCCCCTTGCGGTTCATTCTTTCTCAACCACATTTATCATGGGCGTATTATATTCTTCTGCTTGCGGCTGTTCTGTTTATCTTTCTTTATGGCAGAAGGGAGCAGAGAGTAATTCCTGTTATCAAACCATTTATTAACTCATCTATTGAGTATTATAAAAGGACTGCCTTGCTTAGGAAGCATCAATATAACGATAAGCAATACGTCCGTGTTCTCTATGAAGCTTTTGTTTCAAGAGTAACCGCACACTTCAGAATATCAGGCAGTATATTTTTGGAGGAAAATGTTGGACGTATCAAGGATGAGAACGTTCATGCGTGGATGCTTTTTCAACAGATTAAAAAAGATTTTGAACGCTTAAAGAAAAGTGACAAACCAGACAATGAGTTAAAAGCTCTGATTCTAAAAATTGACAATTTTTATAAACTGACAGGTGTATATGCAAAAAGAAGATATCATATTTGAAACCCTCGACCGTCTGAAAGCAGAAATCGGTAAGGTTATTATTGGGCAGGAAAAAATTACTGAACAGCTTATAACCGGACTTCTTGCCGACGGTCATATCTTGATTGAAGGAGTACCTGGTATTGCAAAAACGCTGCTTGCCAAGTGTATTTCCAAGAGTATTTCATCAGAATTTAGCCGGATACAGTTTACGCCTGATCTGATGCCAAGCGATTTGATCGGCACAATGATATTTGATTCTGCAAAATCTGATTTTTACTTCAGGAAAGGTCCTCTTTTTTCAAATATCGTTCTGATTGACGAAATTAACCGCGCGCCGGCAAAAACTCAATCAGCTCTGTTTGAGGTAATGGAAGAAAGACAAATCTCAGTTGATGGCACTACATATAAACTTCCGCCACCATTCATTGTTTTTGCAACACAGAACCCGATCGAACAGGAGGGGACTTACCGGCTTCCCGAAGCACAGCTTGATCGTTTTCTTTTTAAGGTACTTATTGATTATCCCACCGATAAAGAGGAAGTACAAATACTTCTGAGTTATCAGGGGATAACTTCTGCGGACAAACTTAATCAGATTACCCCTGTTATCTCTTCAGATGAGATTGCTCTTATAAGGGGAAAGGTAGAATCTATTTATATCGATGAAAAAATTGCAGGATACATTTCGGCGATTGTAAATGCAACCAGAAAAAGCCGGGATATTATTTTGGGAGGTTCGCCGAGAGCATCACTTGCAATTATGAGATCGGCAAAAGCGCATGCAATTTTGCAGGGGCGACCCTACGTAATCCCGGATGATATAAAGGCAGTGGCACTTCCTGCCCTCAGACACAGAATCATTTTATCTCCTGAAAAGGAGATGGAAGGCCTGAGACCTGATGACCTGATTAAGCTGATTATCGACCGTATTGAAATTCCCCGGTGATGAAATATATTTCGCAGTTTTACTTTAATACGAGATTTTTTTTAGTCCTCTGTTCATTGGCGTTGGTATGGGTTTTGTTATATATACTTAACCAGCCGGTTTTCTTTGGCTATGGTATTTCTGTTATTGCATTAACTGTTATAACTGCCGAAAGTATATTTTTATTTACTTCCGGGAGCCAGGTTACCGGAAAGAGAATACTGCCGGCGCGGTTTTCCAATGGGGACGATAATGTCTATCAGGTAGTGCTGGAAAATCTGACGCTAAGAAAAATCTTAATTACGCTTATTGATGAAATACCCGCACAGTTTCAGAAAAGAGATATACGGCAGGATGTCTTATTGAATAGCAGAGAGCTCAAAACTGCTGAATTTTTAGTGCGCCCGGTTCAGCGCGGTGAATATTGTTTCGGGCTGACCAGAGTTTTTCTTCACAGTCCTTTGCGGTTATTCAGGCGGCGATTTAGTTTTGGCAAGGAAGAAATAGTAAAAGTTTACCCTTCATTTCTTCATTTAAGAAAATATGAATTAACTGCGGTAAATGACCGTGTTCTCGTAAGCGGATTGAAAAAGGTTCGCCGTATTGGTCATTCAATGGAGTTTGAGCAGATTAAAGATTATGTTTCCGGAGATGATCTCAGAAGTATTAATTGGAAAGCTACCGCCAGAAGGAATAAACTGATGGTGAACCACTTTACTGATGAAATCTCGCAGCAAATTTATTCAGTAATTGACTGTGGCAGAGTGATGAAAATGCCTTTTAACGGGATGCGGCTGATTGATTACGCAGTGAATGCCTCTCTGATGATTTCAGATATTGCGATGCTGAAGCAGGACCGTGCGGGTGTAGCAATTATTAACGAGAGAAAAATATCATTAATTTCGGCTGAAAATAGTAAGAAACATCTTCAGGTAATTAATGACTTCCTTTATAACGTTACTACTGAATTCGGTGAGTCGGATCTTGAATCTTTTTCTTCCTACTTTCTGTCAAGAGTCCGGCAGAGAAGTCTGGTGCTTTTATACACCAATTTTGAAACACCAGGATCCCTGCTCAGGCAAATCGGTTATATATCACGGCTTGCTAAATATCACCTGGTTACGGTAATCTTCTTCGAAAATACTGAAGTAAGAAAAGTTCTTGATGATACACCCGGCAGCATAGAAGATTTACTGTTAAAGGAGACAGTTTTGCGTTTCTCGGTTGAGAAAATGAGAATCATAAAGGAGCTTGAACTTCGCGGTATTCCGGCCATCCTGACTGCACCTGAGTCATTAAACACAGATGTACTCAGCAAATATATTGAGTTCAAAAAAAGAGGAATGTTATAAAATGGAGCTTGCAGCTCTATGAGCACAGTACAAATTGATACAACCCAGAATGTGAGGATAGATTTTGAATGTGCCTCTCTGGGGCTCAGAATTGCCGGATGGTTTATTGATGCGGTTATTATTACGGTTTATATTATCGGTGTCCTTTTTTTGCTCGGCTGGTCTATGATGGGCAACTTATCATACGCAGCAGGTATGATTCTTTATTTACCTCTTTTCTTTTACGATTTATTGTTTGAATACTATTTTAATGGTCAGAGTCCGGCTAAGATGATGTTAAAGATAAAAGTAATTCGTCTTGATGGCTCTGCTCCGTCGTTCACTTCATATTTCCTTCGCTGGGTCACAAGGTTTGTAGATATTACGTTTACTTTTGGCGGGCTCGCGATAATGACTTATTTAATCACAGGCAAGGGGCAGAGAATGGGTGACCTTGCAGCGGGAACAGCAGTTGTTCATCATCCGTTGAAGAATCTTTCCGGAAGTCGGTTTAATATGAAGTTTCCTGAATCCTACAGGGTTACGTATCCAGAAGTCAGACTGCTTAATGATGATGAAATTCGTCTGATTAAGGAAGTAATTGACCGGGTAAAGTCAGGACTGTATCGCGATGGCGACTCGGAATTGGTTGAAAGAACTGCAGAATTAATCAATAAGCGGCTTGGGATTTCCCTTAAACACGATATTGCATCTCTGCAGATGCTTGTCAATGACTACTATTTTATTACTGTTCACCAGGAGTAAACGCAATTCCCTCAGAACGTTTGAATCCTTTTTTTGCGATAAGAACCACAAACTCACCCTTGCTTATTTTTTCAGGAAACGATTCAACAAGCTGTTGAGGGTAACCTTCCCAGGTTTCTTCGAATTTCTTTGTAATTTCCCTCATAACTAGCACCAACCGGTCTGGTATATATTGCCGGAGTTCAGAGAGCAGTTTTTCAATCCTATGGCTTGATTCAAAAAGGACAATAGTTGCTTCAAACTGTGAAAGCTCTTTTAATTTTTTCTGTCTCCCTTTTTTCAGCGGCAGAAATCCTTCAAACAGGTATGAGTCAGTAGGAATTCCAGCGATAGAAAGTGCGGCAGTTACTGAGGATGCCCCAGGAAGAGCAGCGATTTCAATCCCGGCAGATTTTGCTGCATTTACCAAACGAACGCCCGGGTCAGATATACCAGGTGTTCCGGCATCAGAGACGAGAACAGCAATATTCGCCTGAGCAATTCTTCCAATTATCCAATCAATATTTTTTGCCTCATTAAAGGCATTGATTACAATAAATTCTTTATGAGGAATTTCAAGATGTTTAAGAAGTATTCCGGTTACTCGGGTATCCTCACAGAGTATAACATCGGCTTCTTTGAAGAGTCGAATTACTCTGAGGGTTATATCCTCAAGATTTCCTATTGGAGTTGCAGCTACGTAAAGCATAAGTCTTTAAAATGGAAACGGCTCCCTGATAAAGGGGAGCCGCACCATGCAAGTAGTATAATAAATTAGTTTTTTGATGACATCAAATATAAAACATCTCTCATAACCTGCAAGCCCTCGCTCATATCACTTTTATTTACGGTAAGTGGGTTACGGAACCGGATTGACTGGGTTCCGCAGCCGAGCATGGCTATTTTCCTGATATAGAGCTCTTTCAAGAACTCATTCCGTAACTCAGGATTGGGGAAATCAAATGCGCACATAAGTCCGAGCCCTCTTACATTTAGCACCAGTTTCGGAAAATTCTGCTGAATATCCTTCAGATTATCTAAGAGGAAAGCGCCAATATTTCTGGAATTCTCAAGCAGGTTTTCATCTCTGACTACTTCAAGAATTTTGGTGGCCCTGACCATATCGGTCAGATTTCCGCCCCAGGTTGAGTTAATACGGCTTGACTTACGGAAGCAATGGTCTTCAATATCATCAATCCGGTCAGATACCATAATACCGCAGACCTGGAATTTTTTGCCAAATGAGATAATGTCCGGCATTACGTAATGTTCGGAAGCCCACATTTTACCGGTCATTCCCATTCCGGTCTGCACCTCATCGAACATTAAAAGGATTTCATTGGCGTCTGCAATTTCCCGGAGCTTCAGGAAAAACTCTTTCCGGAAGAAATTATCGCCGCCTTCTGCCTGAATTGGTTCGAGGATAATTACCGCGATATCATCCTTATTAGCTGCGATTGCTGCTTCAATTTCAGAAATTGCCTGCTTTTCAAGTGCGATTACCTGGTCTAAATTGCTCTCCAGAGGGAAAGTTATTTTAGGGTTGATGATTCTCGGCCAATCAAACTTGGGGTAATACTGGACTTTATTAATGTCAGTATTTGTGAGTGACATCGTATAACCGGTTCTTCCATGGAATGCTTCCTTAAAGTGAAGAACTTTAGTGCCTTTTTCCTCTTTGTAACCCTTCTTAAAGTTCTTTTTAATTTTCCAGTCAAACGCAACCTTTAGTCCGTTTTCAACACCAACAGCGCCGCCTTCAACGAAGAAGAGGTACTTAAAATGAGCAGGTTTTGCTATCTCTGCAAAGGTTTGAACAAATTCAGCCATGAATTCGGTGTACATATCGGAGTTTGATGGCTTGTTTCTCGCCGCCAGAATGAGCTTTTCGTGAAATTCTGGGCTGGAAATAGCCGGGTGATTCATTCCAAGAGCATTTGACGCGAAGAATGAGAAGAAATCCAGATACCGGTCTCCGTTTCTAGAATCGTACAGCCATGAGCCCTGGCTTTTTTCGAGATCAAGGATGAATTCAAAGCCGTCAGCCAACATATTTTTGGACAAAACTGAGTGAACATCGCTTGGTTTTACAGACGAATAGGTGGAATTATGCACAATTTCCATGTGATTACCTTTAAAAGTTAAAAAATTTGAAAACTATTTATGAAAAGAGAACGGGGGCGATCAGGTAAGTTTAAAATACATTTTCAAATCTCGAAACGAGATAGCTTCTCTTGCTGTATCTGTCGAAAATGTGATTCATTATGTCTTAATAAGTTTGAATGCAAAATTAAAGATACTTTCAGAAATTTACAAGTTGGATAAGAACTGACCTGTTTTCCCCCCTTTTTACAACGGAATGGGCTTTTTCCCGCTCTCAGGGGTGAGTTCAATTTGGTTATATTTACTGTTACTTTTTTCGATTTTTTTCAAAGGATAACAATGGATTTCTTAAAGCAATTAGGCATTAAAGACAAGAATTTTGGCGCGGCCTCAGGGCTGAATTGGTACAATACAACAGATCAGGGGGAGTTAAAAATCTCCTCTCCGGCAACAGGCGAGTATATTGGCTCGGTTTATCAGGCAAGCGAAAAGGATTATTATGACCTGATAGAAAAAGGGAAAGCAGCTTTTAAGGTCTGGAGAAAGCTTCCTGCCCCAAAGAGAGGTGAAGTTGTTCGTCAGATTGGTAATAAACTGCGTGAATACAAAAAACCGCTCGGTAGTCTGGTTTCTTTCGAAATGGGAAAATCACTCCAGGAGGGGATGGGGGAGGTTCAGGAAATTATAGATATCTGCGATTTTGCAGTTGGGCTTTCCCGTCAGCTTTATGGAAATACCATGGTTTCAGAACGTCCGAACCACAGGATGTATGATCAGTACCATCCCCTGGGAATCGTTGGCACGGTAACAGCATTCAACTTCCCGGTTGCAGTCTGGGGTTGGAATGCAATGCTTGCGGCAGTCTGCGGTGATGTTAACCTTTGGAAACCATCTTCAAAAGTACCTCTTAGCGCTATAGCTATTCAGAATTTGATAGCTGATGTACTCAAAGAGAATAACGTACCTGAAGGAGTATTCTCACTTATAGTCGGCAGGGGTGCAACCATCGGGGAAAGAATGCTTGAAGATAAAAACGTACCAATGGTAAGTGTTACCGGTTCAACAAGAGTCGGCCGGCATTGTGCGGAAGTAGTTGGTAAACGATTCGGTAAAATGATATTAGAACTCGGCGGCAACAACGGCATCATCATCACGCCTGATGCAGACCTTAAACTGGCTATTCCGGCTGTTGTGTTTGGTGCGGTGGGTACCTGCGGACAGAGATGTACTTCAACCAGAAGACTTATCATTCATGAATCAATTTATGATAAGGTAAAAGAAGCACTCACAAAAGCATATTCATCACTTAGAATTGGCAACCCGCTTGATGAAAACAATCATGTTGGTCCGCTTATTGATAAAGATGCCGTCAAAACATTCCTTGCAGCGTTAGATAAAGTTAAAGCTGAAGGAGGTACAATACTTTTCGGTGGTGAAAATCTCAGCGGCGCCGGTTATGAATCAGGATGTTATGTAACTCCTGCATTAGTTGAAGCAGAAAATCATTATGAAATTGTTCAGGAAGAAACCTTTGCACCAATTCTTTATCTGATGAAATACTCCGGTGAAGTAAGTGAGGCAATCGAAATTCATAACGATGTTGTGCAAGGGCTTTCATCAGCAATTTTCACAAACAATATGCGCGAAGCTGAAGAATTCCTTTCAGGATGGGGTTCGGACTGCGGAATTGCAAATGTGAATATCGGTACATCAGGTGCTGAAATTGGCGGAGCATTCGGCGGTGAGAAAGAAACCGGAGGCGGACGCGAATCTGGTTCTGATGCATGGAAAGCATATATGCGCCGTCAGACTAACACCATCAATTTCGGTAAAACCCTGCCTCTTGCACAGGGTATTAAATTCGAAATATAATACATAGATAATTTTGTAGAGACACGCCGCGGCGTGTCTCTACGGAAATATATCTTCCGGTGTCCCATCGTAGCAATTGGTTCATTTCACCTCATGGCAAGTTACGACCTGTAACAACAAATGGTTCAAGCGTACAGACACGCCGCGGCGTGTCTCTACAGTTTTGAATTGATGTTAAATACAAATAGCTGCAAAATATGCGATCACAGCGTCAAAAAATAAAAATCTACAATGCTTTATACAGACACGCCGCGGCGTGTCTCTACGGTTTTGAATTGACGATAAATAAAAACAACTGCAAAATTATTATTTCCACGATTGCGATCACTGCATCAAAAAATAAAAATCTATAATGCTCCGTACAGACACGCCGCGGCGTGTCTCTACAGTTTTGAATTGACGATAAATAAAAATAGCTGCAAAATTATTATTTCCACGATTGCGATCACTGCATCAAAAAATAAAAATCTATAATGCTCCGTACAGACACGCCGCGGCGTGTCTCTACGGTTTATTTAAGCAATAATATCTTTCGTATATACCGCCTGGAAGATATATTTTCTCCTTCGGCTCTGAATTCTAACACTGCGTAAAACACACCGGTATGATTTTGTTTTGCATTCCAATTAAACTGGTATGTGCCCGCATTGCTTTCGCCAATGGTTAGTATTTCAACCAGTTCACCCAGTGAAGAATAAACAGAAAGAGTAACATGTCCAGCCCTGGATAATGTATATTCAACAGTGGTAGCCGGATTAAACGGATTGGGAAAGTTCGTAAGTACCGCATAATCCGCGACTGTGGTGCCGCTGAATTGAATAACTATTTCGCTGCTAAATGAAAACCTACCAGAAAAATCAGTTTGCTTTATTCTGAATCGGTCACCCTCACTGAACGATCTGATTTCGTAAAAATAGTTCTGCGATTCGGTTGTTGTTCCTGCTCCTTTAACTATACCAATTGAGTTCCAGCCAGAATTTGTATGTTTCTCAATGGTAAAGTAACTGTTATTGGTCTCGCTAGCGGTAGTCCAGTTGAGCATCAGGGAATTAGTGTTTACCGAATAGCTAAAGCTGGTGAATTCAACCGGTATGGGTTCAAAAAGCTGCCCCCTTTTCATAAAGATATCAGCCAGAACCACGCCATCCCTTACCCCGCCAGGTGTAAAGAATGTGGCGATGTATCCATTTCCCTTTGCCAAAATTACAGAGGAGTTTCTTGTTACATATATTGAAGGTATTTCATAAACAAGTGTTGTATCGGAAAATATGCCATTTTGTCCATATACCAGATAAAAACCCTTACCCGATGCCGCAACAGAGGACTGGTAGATTACATAAACCCTCTGGCTATCATCAACCGCAATATTCTGCATTCCCGAGGGGCGCTGACCTGCCGGTGTAAATGCAACAGGAGCTGTAAAACTGCCATTCAGACCAGATATATAATACATTCTGAGTTCTGACTCAAGCCGATAAACAATATGAACCAGATTATATTTGTCCACCGCAATCTTACAGGTTGTTACGTTTGCAGTGACAGGAAGATTAACCGGTGTTATAGAACCTGATATATCATTAAAATATTTAAGGGCTCCGCCAAAAACTCCTCCTGATTTTACAAGAATATGCACTTTACCGTTATTGTCAACATCAAGACTGGCATCATAATCTCCTGAAGTTTCTGCTGCCGTTAATAGATGGGGAGATGATGTCTGTCCTGATCTCAAATCATGTTTAAGATAGTATGCATTATCAGGATCATTGGTATAGGTAAAATATACGATATGCAGAACACTGTCAGGACCAATTTTACTATAGGGTGTTGCTTTATTCAGTCCTCCTGTTGACAGATATATGGGGGGAGTGAAATTGCCTGAAATATTGTTCGTGTATTTTAACTGAAACAAATTACCGGCATCCCGGCCGATGAAAATGATATGGACTTTATTATTCTGGTCAATAGAAAGCGTTGAATAGTTATCATCAACACTATTTGAGGAAAGGTTTATCGTATCTGAAAATCCGGAATCAGTTTCATAACGGTAATAAATCTCTCTGCTATTACTGTTTGTTCCTTCCTGACCAGTGTAAGAAACATGAATCCTGCCGTTATTGTCAAACGCGGCAAACTGTCTGTTGTTAAATAAATTATTTGAAGCAATTACCTCGAGAGGGAAGTTAAGACCCTGTGGTAATATGTTTAAGGAAATTAAAAAACCAAGTGAAAAAATCATGAGCCGGGCAGTCATGTTTATTCTCCTGTATATTTATGAATAAATAGTTCTTTCAAATATCTTATCGAGATTCTTCAATAAGTTTTTGGGATCAAAGATATCATCAATCTCCTCAGGAGTAACATAGTCTGTGACTGAATCATCCGCCAAAAGTTCATCTTTCATATTTTTTGACTCATCACGCCAGACGGTCATTGCTGCAGTCTGTACTGCCTTATATGCAGCTTCTCTTGTCAGCCCTTTTTCAACTAACCGGAGCAGCACCCTCTGGCTGAAGACTAATCCGCGCGTTTTATTAAAGTTTTTCATCATACTTTCCGGATAGATAAGCAGATTATCAATCAGTGAAATAGTCTTGGCAAGCATATAATCAAGCAGAATAGTTGAGTCGGGTATTATAACTCTTTCAACTGAAGAGTGAGTGATATCTCTTTCATGCCAGAGCGCCATATTTTCTAACGCAGCCGTTGCATTACCACGAAGTATTCTTGCCATACCTGCTATCCGTTCACAGGTAATAGGGTTTCTTTTATGGGGCATTGCACTTGAGCCCTTTTGACCTTTAGAAAAGTATTCTTCAGCTTCAAGAACTTCTGTTTTCTGAAGGTGACGAATTTCTGTAGCAATCTTTTCCAAAGTTCCGCCGATGATTGCCAGTGTGGATATATATTCTGCGTGCCGGTCACGCTGTATGACCTGTGTTGAAATTGGAGCGGGTTTCAGCCCCATACCATTGCAGACATACTCTTCAACATCCGGGTTTAGGTGGTCAAAGGTTCCTACTGCACCTGAAATTTTACCGTAGGATATATTTTCAATTGCCTGCTCAATACGGCTGATGTTCCGCTTGGTTTCCTCGTACCAGAGTGCAAATTTAAGCCCCATGGTTACAGGTTCCGCATGAATGCCATGGGTTCTGCCGATGCAGAGTGTATTTTTGTGCTCTGCAGCCCGCTTCCATAAACTTTCTTTGAGCGTATATAAATCCTGAAGTAAAATCTCACCTGCGGCTTTCATCTGATAGGAAAGTGCAGTATCAAGAACATCAGATGAGGTCATTCCATAATGTATATGCCTTGAAGCTGGTCCAACATACTCAGCCACATTGGTTAAGAACGCAATAACATCATGGTTGGTTGTTTCTTCTATCTCTAAAACTCTTGTAATATCAAAATTCGCGTTGGTTTTAATCTTCTCTAAATCTGAAGGTGAGATTTCACCATTTTCAGTTCTTTTTTCACATGCGAGTATTTCAATTTGCAGCCAGGTTTTATACTTGAATTCCTCTGACCAGATTGCGCTTATTTCAGGGCGGGAATACCGCTGAATCATTTAGTTTTTCTCCAGTTTCATTGTATATGTTTCTGTTTTAGCATCGCGAAGAATAGTAAAGGTTATTGACTGACCGGTCCGGTACTCCTGCAGAACACCGATAAGAGTAGTTTCATTATCAATCTTAAAATCGTCAATCTGAATTATTACATCCCCTGGCTTCAGACCTGCATTATCAGCCGAAGAATTCCGTCTGATTTTTGTAATAATCACTCCTTTACTGTCTGACAGATTGAAATATTTCGCGAGGGCTTCATCAATATTTTGAACAGTCAGTCCGGTCGCAAAGTCACGGTCAATTTTGCCCTTCTCTTTAAGTTCATCAACTATCTTCTTTACTTTGTTGATTGGAATCGCAAAACCAAGACCGATGCTTCCCTGTGACTGGCCAGAAGTGAAAATAATTGTATTCATCCCAATAACCTCACCTAATGAATTAACTAAAGGGCCTCCACTATTGCCTCCGTTAATCGCTGCATCTGTCTGTATCATATTCAGGTAATAACGGTTTTCGACCCGATTGAGGTTCATGCCTGTTGCACTTATAACCCCCACCGTTACTGTCGGCTTATTGTTTACGTCAAATAGTCCAAACGGGTTACCAAGTGCAATAACCCATTCACCAATGATTACCTCATCAGAGTTTCCGAGCGGAATAAAAGGGAGGTTTTCGCCTTCAATTTTAATAAGGCAAATGTCTGATACTGGGTCGCTGCCAACAACTTTTGCGTTATAATGTTTTCCATCAGTTAATGTAACCACGATTTCAGATGCGCTTCCTGCTACATGGTCATTTGTGAGGATATAACCGTTTGCAGAGATGAGAAATCCGGAGCCAAGACTCTTTACCTTCTGGGAATATGTTCTGTCTCCAAAAAATTGGCGAAAAAATGGATCGTCAAAAAAAGGGGAGAAAAAGGGGTCCCTGAATTGCCTGACTTCTGTGACATTTATGCCCACAACAGCGGGACTGGTCTTCGAAACCGTCTCGGTGATAATGTTTCGCCGGGATTTCGAAATTTCATCATTCGCTTTATCAAGCTGAGCAGATTTACTGCCTTCGGTATAAATTTTTTCTCCATCCCCCGAAAAATTGCATGCTGCCAGGGGGATTATCAAAATGAAGAAAACTGTGATAAAAAAGCGCTTTTTCATCTGTCAAACTGAAAATATTTTGGGGAAATGGTTGAAAATACAGTCGAAATATACGAAAATATGAACCTTGAACTGTTTACTGCGGATTTCTTTCATTTTATAGAAAAATTTTCTAAAAATTAGGAATGATTGCAATCTGACAAACAATTTCATCGTTATTGTTGAGTATTTCAACAGAATAGCGGAGATTTTCAATGGACTAAATGGCACGAGAATTGCACTCTATAATTAACGCAAAAGAGGTTACAATGTTTCCTGATTTTTATAAAATATACCCCCCCCATGAGAAAAGCTCACTAATTCCGTTATTACAGGATACCCAGGATGTTTTTGGCTATTTGTCTGAAGAGCAGATGAAACTGATCGCCAGATATACCGGAATTCCCCTCAGCAGAGTTTACGGAGTTGCAACTTTTTATAATCAGTTCCGGCTAAAACCACTCGGAAAAAATGTAATCAGAGTCTGTCGCGGGACTGCATGTCATGTAAAAAATTCCTCTGGAGTGCTTTATGCACTTGAGGTACAGCTTGGCATCAAAGCCGGTGATACTTCACGTGATAGAAATTTCACCATCGAGGTAGTAAACTGTATCGGGGCTTGCAGTATAGCGCCGGTGATAACTATCAATGACGAGTATTATGGCAGAATATCAGTAAAGGAAGTGGCAGGTATAATTAAAAAATTTATGGCAAAAGCAAACACCACCGCCAAAGCTGCAGTTAAATCCGGGGAGGAGTTATGCTAAAATTCAGTGAAAAATGCTGTGATAAGTGCTGGCACGAAAAGGGAAACCCCTGCCCGATGTATATACAGTGCTGCAAAGATGGTCCACTCTGTCATTTGGATGAGGAGTGCAGAGCAAAATTTAAGGCGCTTTCTGAATATCAGCTCTATAATGATATAGAAAATCCTTTTATATTTATAGGAATGGGAACCTGTGGTCTTGCTTCAGGCGCTGCAAAGGTGAAAGAAGCTATTGAAGCAGAACTGCTCAAGAATGAAATTAAGGCCAATATCGTTAGTGTTGGCTGCATTGGCTTTTGCGCAAAAGAAGTAATTGTTGATATTAAACTTCCTGGTGGTCCGAGAGTTTCGTATTGTGAAATTACTCCCAAACTGGTTCCGGCGTTGATTAAGAGAACCATCCTGGAAAAGAAGATATATCAGGAAAAACTGCTCGGCGCGCACACACGCGAAAACAATGAAATCGTTTTTTTAGGAGATCATCCATTTTTCCGTCTTCAGAAAAAAGTTGTTCTGCAAAACTGCGGTATTATAAACCCCGATTCAATAGATGAATATATAGCCGCGGGTGGATTTAAGGCACTCGACAAGGCATTGCGACTGATGAATCCGCAAATGGTTATTAAGGAAATCCTTGATGCCGGACTACGCGGCAGAGGCGGCGCCGGATTCCCCACCGGCAAAAAGTGGGAGCTGGCGGCAAAACAGAAAAGTGAAGTCAAATATATCATCTGCAACGCTGACGAAGGCGATCCCGGCGCTTTTATGGATAGAAGCGTTCTTGAAAGTGACCCCTTCCGTGTTATTGAAGGTATGCTTATTGGCGGATTCGCCATCGGTGCTGCTTCGGGTTATATATACTGCAGAGCTGAATATCCTCTTGCTATAGAACGGTTGCTTAAAGCGATTGCTACGGCAGAGGACTATGGTCTGCTCGGCGATAATATACTCGGGAGCGGATTTAGCTTTCATCTGAAAATTAAAAAAGGGGCGGGTGCTTTTGTTTGCGGTGAAGAGACAGCACTCATTGGCTCTATTGAAGGCAAAAGGGGAATGCCAAGACCACGGCCTCCTTTCCCGGTAGTCTCAGGACTCTGGGGAAGGCCGACGGTCATTAATAACGTTGAAACATTTGCGAATGTTGCGGCAGTTATTGAAAAAGGAGCTTCATGGTATAAAAAAATCGGAACGGAAAGAAGCAAAGGCACCAAAGTTTTTGCCCTTTCAGGAAAAATTCAGAACACCGGATTAGTTGAGGTGCCGATGGGTACTACTCTTGAGCAGGTGGTTTTTGAAATTGGAGGAGGCATTCCTGACAATAAAAAATTCAAAGCCGTGCAGATCGGCGGACCTTCAGGAGGCTGTCTGCCTGAGTCTGTTATAAAAACTCCTGTTGATTATGAATCACTCAAGGAAGTAGGTGCCATGATGGGTTCTGGCGGATTTGTTGTGATGGATGAAGATACCTGCATGGTTGATGTAGCAAGGTATTTTCTCACCTTTATACAAAATGAATCCTGCGGAAAATGTGTACCTTGCCGTGAGGGTACTAAACGGATGCTTGAGATCATCGAAAGAATTCCCATTAGCTACAAAAGCACAAAGGATGAAAAAGATGAGCTGCACCGGTTTAAGGGTGTTATCCACCTTCGCCGGCTTGCCAATGTAATCAGAGATACTGCACTCTGCGGGCTTGGGCAGTCTGCACCTAACCCGATTCTCTCAGGACTTCAGTATTTCAAAGAGGAATATGAGGAGCATTTATATGAGCGTCATTGCAAAGCCGGAGTTTGCAAAGACTTACTGACATTTACCATTGATAATGATGTTTGTTCCGGGTGTGGTATATGTCTTCGCAAGTGTTCAGTTGATGCTATACTCGGTGAAAAAGGGCAAGCGCATTATATCGTACAGGATAAATGCGTGAAATGCGGTATGTGCCTTGACTCCTGCAAATTTAATGCAATATCAGTGAATTAGAAGTTTGGTGATGCCATGTTTGATATGAAAACAGAAAAAACGATTGAATTAGAAATAGATAACCAGACCGTAACGGCAAAAGAAGGTTCAACAATTCTGGATGTTGCAAAAGCAGCAGGAATTGAAATACCAACACTTTGCCACATGAAAGATTTGCTTCCGGGCGGTGCCTGCCGTCTTTGCACTGTTGAGGTAGAAGGGTCTCGTTCTTTAGTTCCTGCATGTGCTTATCCAGCATCTGAAGGAATGAAAGTTGTCACCAACAATGCGCGGGTCAGACGTGCAAGAAAAACAATTATTGAGCTTCTTATTGAAGATCATCCGCAGGAGTGCCTCATTTGTGTCAGAAATGGAAACTGCGAACTGCAGACTCTTGCTGCTCGTTACGGTGTGAGAGAGCACAGATATTTTGGCGAATGCAAACAGCATGCAATTGATATATCCAGCCCTTCAATCGAACGTGACCCGGCAAAATGTATCCTCTGCGGAAGATGCGTAAGAACCTGCGGTGAAGTGCAGAAAATTGGTGCGATTGATTTTGTTAATCGCGGATTTAGAAGCATTGTTACTACTCCTTTTAACAAAGGTCTTAATCAGAGCTCGAGTTGCATTCTCTGTGGCCAGTGCATATTATCCTGCCCGGTTGCTGCTTTGCGTGAAAAGAGCTCTTTGAAAGAAGTTGTTAACGCAATTGAGAATGATGAGAAATTCACAATAGTTCAGGTGGCTCCGGCAGTTCGCTCCGCGCTTGGAGAAGAGTTTGGTCTTCCGGCAGGTTCAAATGTTACCGGAAAGATGGTTACAGCACTAAGACGGCTTGGCTTCTCTAAAGTTTTCGATACAAATTTTGCTGCTGATCTTACGATTATGGAGGAAGCTAATGAATTTATTGGACGGGTGCAAAACGGCGGAACACTTCCCATGTTCACAAGCTGCTGCCCCGGCTGGGTTAAATATATAGAACACTACTATCCGTCTCTGCTAACGCACCTTTCAAGCTGCAAATCTCCTCATGAGATGGAAGGAGCAATTATAAAAACATATTATGCCCGCAAAATGGGTCTGGTTCCGCATAATATATATGTAACATCCATAATGCCCTGTACGGTTAAGAAATTTGAAGCATCACGTGTTGAGCTCTCAGAGGAAACTTTGCCTGATGTTGATGCAGTTCTTACTTCAAGGGAACTGGCCAGATGGATAAATTTGGCAGGTTTGGATTTTGCTAATTTACCTGAAAGTGAATTTGATAATCCGCTTGGTGAGTCTTCAGGCGCAGCTGTAATTTTTGGATCCTCCGGTGGTGTAATGGAAGCTGCAATACGTACTGCTCATTATATGCTCAAAGGTGAAAACATGCCGTCTCCTGAGCTCATGGCAGTGCGCGGTAATGATCATTTAAAATCTGCCGCGGTTAACATTGACGGATTGACAATTAATGTTGCCGTGGTAAATGGCATCGGAGGCATCGCACCGGTAATGGAATCTATCCTGGACGGAACCTGCGAGTATCACTTTATTGAGGTTATGGCCTGCCCGGGTGGCTGTGTGAACGGCGGCGGTCAGCCAATTCGTAAAATTGAAAATAAGGTTGAAAAACGGAGAGAAACCCTTTACGGACTGGATACCTGTGCGGTAAAACGCAACTCTCATGATAATGAAGCAGTTAAAGTGCTCTATAACGAATACTTGGAGAACCCGGGCAGCGATAAAGCACATAAAATATTGCATACCCACTACTCCGAAAGAGAATAAATAAGATAATTCCGGGGTTCTTTATACCTTTGTTTTGAAGGAATAACTTGATTTTTGTAACTTGCACTTTTACAAATCAAAAAAGGGCCCCGGATGAAGAATTCGTTCCGCTATTCTATTTGTTTGATTGTTAATCTTCTGCTGATTAACGCCACACCTCTTTTTTCGCAGGATGACCCCTATTCTGACCACATTGACCCTTTCAAGTTCAGCCAGCAGTTTCATCCGGTTCCGCCGGTTGAACAGATGGTTACAATTGACGGGTATGATAATTTTTATCTTGGGCTTTCAACGGCAGAGCCCCACGGTAGCATCAATCCGCGTAACCCAAGGCAGTCATTCACCGGCTGGAATATAAATGTAGCTTTCAGATCTAATAATGGGTTTACCTGGCTGCAGTCAACTCCGCAGTTTGGTGTTTCAATGTCTGGCGACCCTGTAACTGCATTTGACAGTCTTGGTAATCTTTACTATCAGAATATGTTTGGCAGCCCGATCCAGGGAGCTAAAGTAATGAAATCATCTGACAACGGTACAACCTGGGGACCTTCGTTAACCGGAGTTTCAGGAAGAGATAAAAACTGGATTGCCGCTGATCAGTCTGCAGGTCCTTACTCAAATTATGTTTATGGTGTCATGTCAGGTCCAAGCGCCTCAAGTGCAGGCAACTTTTGGAGAACAACCGATCAGGGCGCCACATGGAATCAGACTTACGTGATGAATACACAGTTGCTGCCGGGTATGATGGTTGCGGTTGGGCCAAATGTTGCCGGCGGAAATAATATATCAGGCGGTGCGGTTTATGTGGTAACACATTCCGGATCAAATGCGTCCGGTATATATACATTTTATGTTTCAACTGACGGAGGCGCTTCATTTACTCTAAAGTCAACCCAGTCGTTTTCTAACCTGATTGGTACAGAAATAAGCGGGCGCTCAACTGTTGCAGGTATGAGAACAAGACCGTATCCAATGATTGCATCAGACAACTCATGGGGACCGTTCAGAGGACGTTTGTATCTGGTCTATGCTTCAAACAATCCTTCAGGCAACGGAAATAAATCTGATTTGTTCAGCAGATATTCAACCGATCAGGGGGCAACATGGTCTGCTCCGGTGGTTGTGAATGATGACCCTAATTCACAAAGCAATTTTCAGTTTTTCCCGGCAATTTGGTGTGATAAAGAAACAGGTCGCCTGTTTGCAAAATGGTACGATACCAGACGTGTACCAACAAGCGACAGCATGGATGTATATGCATCTTATTCTGATGACGGAGGTCTGACTTGGGCACCAAATCAGAGAATTACTAATAAAACATTTAAGATTAAGTTGAGCAGCAGCGGAACTGCGCCGGCTTATCAGGGGGACTATGATGCAATCTCATCAGCCGGAAATGTATCGCTTGCAATATGGACAGACTTCCGTAATAATAACTATGGCAGTTATGTCGGTTATTTTCCTGATTATGCTCTTACTGTTTCACCTGAAAGCGCACAGATGTATAACGCAGATGACTCACTCACTATTTCTGTAAATATACCGGGCGTTAAACTCTGGAGTGATAAAGTTAAGTTTACTGCTACGCTCTCACCCACTCCGGTGGCAGGCGCGCTTCAGTTATCTTTCCCGCAGGGAGATTCTCTGATGACTTTCCCTTCCTCACTTCCGGTGAAGATTAAAACTTCCGGCGAAGTTACCACTGGAACATATACCTTGGTAATTGAAGGAAGCGGACCGAATGGAATCCCTGTTCACCAGAGAACTGTAAGTATTCAGGTTCAGCAGGTGATACCGGTTGAACTGACTTCATTCCAGGCAAAGCAGCAGGATAACAGTGTTACACTTGAATGGATGACCGCAACCGAAACCAACAACAAAGGTTTTGAAGTTGAAAGAAAAATCCAGACCGGCCTGATTACTGAGGACTGGCAGAAGATCGGATATATTGAAGGAGCAGGAACTGTTACCGAAACTCAGCAGTATTCATTTACCGACCGTGATCTGAATAAAGTCGGTAAATTCAGCTACCGCCTCCGCCAGATTGACTTTGACGGAAAGTTCAATTTTACACCGGAAGTATTTGTCAATATTGACAAACCGGTGCTGTTCGGACTCTCAAAAAACTATCCGAATCCGTTTAACCCTTCAACCCGGATTGAGTATTACCTCCCTGAATCAGCCGAGATGACACTTAAAGTGTATGATGCAATCGGCAGGGAAATTGCAGTTCTGGTTAACGGCTTTACTGAAGCAGGAAGACATGATATCATTTTTAATGCATCCGGGCTTTCAAGCGGAATCTATATATACGAAATGAAAGCCGGCTCCTTCCTCGCAAGAGAAAAAATGAGTCTGGTGAAATAATGAAGAATTAAAAATGAATAATGAATAATCAATAATTATTTCAGGTTTTAACTCTTAACTCTTAACTTTTATCTTTTAACTAAAAAAAGCCCTGGTTTGCAGCCGGGGCTTTTTTTGTTTTTGATGCTCTTTTGCCTCCCTTTTTTTAACGCAATCCGCCGCCGCGGAAAGCAAAGTTAAACGCAAAGGAATGCAAAGTTTTAAAACCGAATATACGCAGCTACCGTTCGCGCAAAGATGATAAGTCGCTAGGAAGCAGTTAACGCATATTCAGTTAACCTATTCAATTCATACTTGATTATTCATATTTCATAATTATTTTAAGGGAATCTTTGTTTTTGAGCCAAATTCCAAACATTTTGGGGAAAATGAATATTTTCTGAGAAAAATTCATTTTTCTCTTGCTTTTTTTTTTGCTATATTTACCTGAGTACTAAAAGAAATTAACTGACTCCCCAGGTGAGAAAACATTTGGGAAGCAAAGGGTTTGGGTTTTATGGGAAAACATGG
>BTUV01000003.1:0-54816 GCA_045863035.1 Ignavibacteriales bacterium
TATAAAGTCAACTATATATATCAAAAACTCACGAGGTTTTTAGAGGTGCCCTTAATTCTTAATTGATTCCCGGGGGCTTCGGAATTGTTCATTGCAGATTCTTAATTTTTAATTCTTAATTCTTCATTGATTCCCGGGGGCTTTCGGAATTGTTCATTGCAGATTCTTAATTTTTAATTCTTATTTCTTCATTGTTCATCTCAGATGTATAACAATTACAAGTAAGGAGATTTAGAAGATCATTATTGAGGATTCAGCAGCAGGGCAAACTCTCAGCAAACATTCTTGAACAAGCCAGGATTCGAAAGCGAAATTGTCACTTCTGTAATTAAATGCGTCATACTAATTGGCAGAAGTCAGGGGGACATTAACCACAGCAAGAACGTGATGACACTGCCGCAAAAACAATACCCCGGAGTGAATTAATTTTTAATTCTTAATTCTTAATTTTTAATTTAAAATTATTCCTCCCGCAGCATGGGACCGAAGAAAGCGGGGGTGTATTCTTCCCCCGCGAAGCAACCTGCGTCATCTATATATATTTGCACCCTGCTTAACCGTTCAATATATATCATTACGGGACAATGGTATCCGGCGGTGAATATATCGGCCTCAAAAAGTACCGGCGATGATTCATTTTCTCTTATGGGGTACTTTTTAGCTTTTACAACCCGGCTTTGAAGGGTAACACCGATGCTATCTCTCAGCTCTGTTTTCATCTCAATGCTCTTCTCATTCAGAAAAACGATGCGCACCAGATAATGTCTGCCTTCAATCGTAAGAGATGTAAAATAGAGTGTATCGCTTTGCATTTGATGACCAGGTACAGAATACGCCCGGGTAACCGGGTTGAGGAGAAACATCATTGCCCAGAGACTATGGATAAAAAACAGATTTTTCATACACCTTTATTACTTCAGATATGTTATTAAAAGAAACAATTTCAATTTTCCGCGAAAATTTGTAGATTTGTATTAAATTATCGCTGTTTATTACCAAACAACAAAATATAATCCGGGTGGATAATGATAAAACCTGCAATTCCTGAAAACGAAGAGAACCGCCTTCAGGAGCTCTACTCTCTGCAACTGCATCAGACAGGTTATGAAGAGAATTACCAGAATCTTGTGCAGCTTGCCTCGGCTATCTGCGGTACTCCTGTTTCTCTGATTTCACTGATTGACAGGAACAAGCAGTGGTTCAAAGCAGGAAAAGGAATAGAAGCAACCGAAGCTCCCCGCGATGTTTCCTTCTGTGCGCATGCAATTAACCAATCTGAAATTTTTGAGATTCAGGATGCTCTCGAGGATGAGCGGTTTCACGATAATCCCCTTGTTACCGGCTCACCTAATATCAGGTTTTATGCCGGTGTTCCCATCTACTCTCCGGGTGGTTATTGCCTGGGGACAATATGTGTAGTTGATTCGGTGCCTCACAATCTTACCGATGAACAAAAGTTTGCCCTTAAAACATTGGCCCGCCAGGTTGAAACTATGTTCCGTCTGCGACAGTCGGTTATTCAGCTTGATGCACATAACAAAGACTTATTTGAAAAAAAATCCAGAATCAAAGACCTTCTCGAGGAGCGGGAAAAGCACATATCGGTACTTTCAGAGCAGAGCCGGCTAAAAAGTAAATTTCTTTCAATCCTGGCTCACGATATTAAGTCACCTCTTGCTTCAATCCATTCAGTGCTCGAGCTGATAAGCAATGGTTCGCTTTCCCCTGATGAGATTAAAGAACTTACCGGAATGATACAGCAGAATATCAATGCAACTTCATCGCTGCTATCAAATATTTTGCAATGGGCGTGGGCGGGTATCAGCGGAGAATCTCAATCTCTTGAGCCGGTTAATCTTACTGCCAAAGCTTTTGAAGCGGTCTCTGAGGCAGAACCATCAGCGCGGAAGAAGGGAAATGAAATAGTTACTGCCATACCATCCGGATTGATGGTCATGGGAAGAAATGAATGGCTTCTGCTTATACTGAGAAATCTGATTACCAATGCAAATAAATTCACTTCTAACGGAAGAATTTTTATCCATGCAAGTACAAGTGGTCCGGAAGCGGTAATAACCGTAAAAGATACCGGAATAGGGATGACCGCAGAAACATCTGAAAAAATACTGTCGGGCGGAGTTATTCGTCCCGGAGTAGGAACAAACAAAGAAGGAGGGTCAGGTATCGGACTGATGCTCACGCGTGATTTTATAGAGAAAATGGGGGGAAATCTTACCCTTTCCAGTGAACCCGGGGAAGGATCGGTTTTCAGTTTTACGGTAAAAGCGGTGCTTTCTCATTAACAGAAGTGGGTTTTCGCGGGAATCCTCAATTGAGGGAGAAAGTTATCACCTTAATATTTTATTTTTTTACTTTACCGCTTTTTAAGTATTTTTTCATATACCCGAAAAGTAATTCCGGCCGGTAAGGCAGCTTTCTTTCAATTAGTGCAGTCAGATGATACAAACGGTTTTTCGCAAGGAAGTTTTACAACAAAAAAATCTCCGTGCCATCATAGCATCGCTTCAGCAGTTTATATATGCTGACTGGGCGGGGCGTGCCGAATCGGATCATGAGAAAGAAATTATCCGTGAGTATTTTGATTGTCTGGAAGTAACTTCACCACCTGAGACGTTTGAATCCCTGATTCTTGCGCACAATAGTAAAAGTCTTAATCATTATCCGTCCGCCATTGCACGCGGGTTTTCACGGCTTATGGATATTCTTGGCATCAGTGAATATTATATGATTGCCCATCTGCCACACCAGCTTCTTGCGAAATCAAAGATGTCGTATCCTCCTCTTGCAAGAGCATACAAACGGCTTCATGCTCTTTCTCCTTCCGACAGCAGACAACATGCCTTTCTCATTACGAATGAAATCTCGGATGAGGTTATCAAGTCACTTTTCTGGATTCACCGCTGCGATCAGTCTGTACCTGAATATGTTTTCTTTGCCCCGAAAGATGACAGTTTTGTTATGAGTCTCTGCAAGTATGGGAACATCCACTTTGAAGCGTTTACAGAGGCACGGGCAAATCAAATCCGCTCAGCTCACAGAAAAGCCGGTCTTATCACCATCACACCACCTGAGACTGACCGCTTTACCGGGAAATGAATGAAGAATGAGAATTAAGAATTAAAAATCAACAATCAAAAATGATTTTTCAATCTGATTTTTTAAGCCCCTCTTTCCAATACAGATCCCGGCAAACACAAATTTAAATTCTGCAAGAGAATATATTCAGTTAAAACTTACTCTTCCGGGAGAGAGGTGGTTTTGGAGAATTCCAAAAAAGCCAAATTTAGAAGGTTGTTTTGAAGGATACCGCAACAGATTGGTTTTTCAAAAAACATTTTCGACCCACCCAGGAGTCTAAGCCGATTTTGTCATTTCTGTAAAAAATACGTCATACTAATTAGCAGAGTCATGAAATATTATACTGCACATCATCCCATGTCCGCAGCCCGCTCCTTCCGGCAGTCCGAGCTCAAGATTACGTAATACCGCTGCAAGCTGGGGCGAATATATACTCGCAAGGAAATCAACCACGGGAAATCGGCCTGAATTCCTGACTAACCAGGCAAGCATTTTCATTTCTTCAGAGAGAAACTCACGGCTGCTTTCAATATATCTTCTTACTTCCGAGTCATTCCGGCTGAGAAGCGCTTTAGTGTAAAGAATCAGAGTATTCCAATCCTCAGTATAAGAGCTTATTCTCTCATATATACCGGGTGCCGTGCTTTTGTATGATGAGAGAAAGGAAATATCAGCCAGAAGCTGATTAAAATCACCGCGGAAGTCCCTGTCAAAAAGCCGGTTGACCTGATATCTGAGCGGCAACGGTGCGTTGTTGTAGAAACCGGAATCAATATGACGACCGACGAGCAGAGACCTGTCACGGATGGTAACGGTAATTTTTCTGTTCAGTTCCTCTGCCAGCTTTCTTGTCAGTGATCGTATTTCTTCTCCGCTCCAATATTTTACCATATATATTTCATCTTTCACAGGTTTTTTTCTTTCCGGAAGGTAAAGCCAGCTCATATTATATTCATTCATTTCCGGGAGGGTATTGCTCCAGTAACAAGGCCATTCAGCAGAGTATTTAGCGAAGAGATCCAAAACAACAACTGTTTCAGCAGCATGGGTTTCCGCAATTTTTCTCAGCATGTTAACAAGTTCGTTTTTTGTAAGATGAGAAGGAGATGAGTAGGTTGAAAAGATGATATCAAACCCTCCCCTTTCAAGAAACGAATGCTCAGATGAAAGATCTGCCTGAAGAAACTCCACATTCTTTTTCCCGGCATAATTTTTCCGACCTGCCTCAATCATACCGGCGGATATATCTACACCGAGATATAATTCAATTTCCTCCTCAAGCAATACAAAATCCCGGTTTCTTTCCTGCGGTGTCTCAAACGGAAGGTGGGTTATTAACTCAAACCCTTCCCCGCTTCCGCAGCCAAGATCGGCAATGCGTAATTTCCCTTTTCTTTGTAATACATCCCGGATAAGATTCCTGATAGTAATTTTAATGGAAATATCTTCCCAGTATTTTCTGACATTATCCTTTTTGCCAAAAAGTCCCCCTTTTTCCAAACCGTAAAACCCCTGCCGGGCAGCTATATCAAAGAATTCTGTTTTAGCCATTGTACTTTTCAAGAATTAAGAGTTGAGGATACAAAGAAGAGCGATAAGAATAAAGTCAGAGAATTCTGCTTGCCCAGACCGGGTAGAAGATAGCTGTCAGTTAGACGATTATCAGAGTCAGTTACCGGCTAACGGCTGTTTCCGCTCTCGTATCAGAAGTTGGGAAAAGGGTAATATTTGATGCCCTAAACAGTCAAAAAATGGTAAAAAAAGCTGTTTTTATCACTACTTCAGCCAATTCAAATATTTTTTCTTGACAAAGATGCCAATTTACCGTAGTTTTGTTAGTGAGTGTTAACTAATTAAGTAAAAAATAGAATGCCAAGACTGACAACAGAGGAAAGACAGCGTATCATCATTGATGAGGCGATAAATATCATCCATGAGAGCGGATACGGAGCTTTATCAATACGTGAACTTGCCGGAAGGGTTAAAATTAGCGAACCGGCTATTTACAGGCACTTCGTAAACAAGGAGGATATCGTACTTGGCATACTTGCCCGTATCAGCAGCTTTGATGATGAATTGAAGGCAGGTATTGAAAAGGAAAATATCCCCCGGAACAAGCTGCGTGCATTTATTTTATTTCACTTCAATTTCCTTGAAAAAAACCAGAGCTTAACCTCAGTGATGTTTTCTGAGGAGATATTTACACAAAGCCCGGTATTAAAAGAAAACCTCATGAAGATTATCACAAAGAGGAGAGCACTGATTACCGGTATCATAACAGAAATGGATCTGCACGAAAGACTGCAGAATTTTGATAAAACCGATTTGAGTAAAATCATAATGGGATTTATCAGAATGACCGTGCTTGAGTGGAAGCTGGGCAACTTCAGCACCTCGCTTGTTTCAAAAGGCGAGAATATCACTGCAATGTTCGAAAACCTGATTTTCAGATAGAATAAAGGTTATCATCATCAATACGTCAATAGTCAAAATCATCTTATTATTGTTAGTTAGTGTTAACTAAGAAAGGTCATTATGTCACAGTTACTTATTAAGCTCCTGCATTACCCGCGCACGGTTCTTTTACTGCTCCTTATTCTCACTGCCGGATTTTTTCTTAAAATGACTACAAACTCCCGCATGGAAACTGATCTGGATGAATATATGCCAAAGGACCACCCTGCGTTTACCTACAGTGATCAGGCCGAAGAGTGGTTTAATATTAAAGATGGTATCATTATCGCCGTTCAGAACAAAGCAGGAATTTACAACCGGCAGACTCTGAGCATCATCCGGGATCTGACCAGATCATTCCAGGATATGAATGGCATCGAGAAAAAAGATGTCACCTCTTTATATACCGCAGATAATATTGTAGGAACTGAAGAAGGGCTTGATGTAAAGGCCTTTTATACTGATCCTCCTCAGGGTGAGGAAGAACTTGTTGCCCTGCAAAAAAGAGTCCGCTCAAATGATATGGCTTTCGGCAGATTAGTATCAGAAGATGAAACCGTTTCTCTGATTATTGCTGCAATCAATGATGATGTTTTCACACAGGAGTTTTACCGGGAAATTCTGAAAACCGCGGAATCGTATGAAAGCGAGACAATACAAATATATGTAGCCGGCAGACCAATAGTCGAAGGAACAATGGCGCTACTGGGGCCGGCGGATATGAAAAGAATGGTTCCCATCGTTATAGCAGTAATTATTTTTGTGCTGTATCTCTCTCTCAGAAGCATAAGAAGCACTCTGCTGACCATGACGGTAGTTTTGCTCAGTACCATCTGGGCTTTCGGGCTGATGGCGTTGTTTAACATTCCTATATATGCTGTTTCAACTATGATACCGGTGATGCTCATAGCAATCGGAGTGGCCGATGGTATTCATCTCTACAGTCACTTGCAGCAGTTTACCGCCCAAAATCCTCAGGCAACAAAACTTGAGGCAGTATCTGATATGATACGTGAAATGTGGAAACCTGTTGTTATGACCTCCGTTACTACCGCGGTAGGATTTGTTTCCCTGTTAACTTCACAAGTATATCCGATAAAATACTTCGGTCTGTTTACCGCTTTTGGAGTAATGGGCGCTATGGTTTTTTCACTCGTTCTTATTCCGGCCGGTATTATGGTTTTTAATCTGCCCCGCGGAAAAGGAAAGAATAAAAAAGTATCTTCAGTTCATCTCCCCGCCGGTATTACCGCCGCGATACTAAAATACAGAGGTGTAACTCTGATGGTCACCATCATCGTGATTGCCGTTGCGATTATGGGTATCCAGAGAGTATGGATCAATTCAAGTTTTCTCGACAAATTTGAACGTGACAGCGAGATTGTTCTTACCGATGCGTTTATCAATCAGCATTTCGGAGGCACATCAACTCTGAATCTGGTGCTGGACAGTGAGGAAAATGATGCCTTCAAAAGACCCGAAGTCCTGTCATTAGTATATACCATGCAAAATATGGTTACTGATTCGCTGCACGCGGCAGGCAATACATTTTCTCTTACAAATTACATTGCCCGGATGAATAAGGTGATGCACGCGGATGATGAAGCATTTAACTCTATCCCGAATGAACAGGACCTTATAGCTCAATATCTGCTGCTCTATGAAATGTCAGGTGACCCTGATAACCTCTGGAAAGTGGTTGATTATGATTTCAGGAAACTGAACGTTAATTTCCAGTTAAAGAGCGATAATTCAAAAACCATCAATGCGGCAATAGCGGCTATTGAAAAATACAGAGATGACTTTACGCAACTCGGCATCACGATGAATTATGCAGGATCGGGGTATAAAGGTCTGGTATTTACTGATCTGATATTGCAAGGTCAGATTATGAGTCTTATCCTTTCCTTATTTATCATCATCGGTCTGCTTGGTCTGATGTTTAAGAGCTTAAAAATCGGGTTGATTGGCGCAGTACCCATTGTTATAACCGCGGTTATCGGGTTCGGAGTAATGGGCTGGATGAACATCCCCCTCAATACAACAACCGCCCTGCTTTCAAGCATTGCTGTGGGGATAGGAATTGATTTTGCAGTACATTTTCTCGAGCAATACAAACTACATTCTGTTTCCGGTAATAAGCTGCTGACAGCACAACGCACCATGGATCACTCAGGTATTGCCATCCTGTTAAACGCAGTAGTAGTAATATCGGGCTTTCTTGTACTTCTCTTTTCCGTTTTCCCTCCGAACAGGGAGCTTGGGTCATTGGTTTCATTAAATATGTTTGTCAGTTTTATCGGAACGTTAACCATCATGCTCATTATGCTTAACAAATCAAATGTCTATTTTAACAAATCAAAGGAACAGTAACATGAAAAATTCAGTATGGTTTTTAGTAATATTTTTATTAACAATGGTTTCATCACCTTATCTCATTGCGCAATCTAAAACCGGTCTGCAGGTTATCGAATCTGTCTATAACCGTCCGAATGGCAGCGACATGACCGCGGATTTAACCATGACACTGATTAATGCGCGGGGTGATCAGCGTGTCCGTAAGATAAAGCAATTCTCCAAGGAGTTCGGTAAGGATGAAAAGAAGATTATGTTTTTTGTATCCCCCGCTGATGTCAAAAACACATCTTTTATGAACTGGAGCTACGGCGATGCAGGGAAGGACGATGATCAATGGATATATCTCCCCGCGCTTAAAAAAACAAAGCGTATTTCCAGCGACAGCAAAAGCGATTACTTTATGGGCTCAGATTTCACCTATGATGATCTGGGCGACCGTCTGCCCACTGAGGATAATCATAAAATCTTAAAGGAAGAGAAGGTACAGGATGAGCTCTGTTATGTAGTTGAAAGCAAATCAAAAAATTCAGGATATATGTATTCAAAAACTATCACCTGGGTGGTGAAGGACAAATGGGTAGCGGTAAAAAAGGAGTTCTACGATGAAGATGGCAAACTCCTGAAAGTTCTTTCCGTTGAGGAATACAAAACCATCAATAACTTTCTGATAGTAACCAAAACACTTATTAAAAATATCCAGACTAATCATTCGACAGAAATGAAGCTGGAAAATATCATAATTGACGGCGGTATCTCAAATGACAAATTCACCGAACGCACTATGACGAAGGGTTTATAATGCGAGTAACCACAGAGAATTCTATTCAAATGTAACAGTAAAGAGGTAACAAGTGAAATATATTATAGCATTGCTCCTTCTGATAACCGGCTTTCCTTTACACGGGCAGGGAGTTAATTTTTCAGGATACGTAAGAGGATACTCCGGAATGTTCGCCGGAAATGATAATTATGACTTTGTTATTCTGCAAAACACCCTTAACCTTGTTGCAGAAAAAAAAGGAGAAGGTTCTTCTTTTAAAGTTAACCCATATTTTTATCATTACAAGCAGGATAGTCTCGTCATCGGTATGAGAGAAGCTTATGTTGATCTGGAAGCAGGAAATTTTGCCCTTCGTCTGGGAAAACAACAGATCGTATGGGGGAAAGCAGACGGAGTATTTATCACTGATATTATATCGCCAAAAAATCTGGAAGAGTTTCTTCTGCCTGATTTTTCGGAAATACGTATGGGAGTGACAGGCGCAAAGCTTAATTACTACTTTGAGAATAATACCATCGAACTTGTTTTTCTTCCGGTATTTACCCCCACAAAACTGCCCGCCAAAAGTTCAGTGTGGTCGCCTTTTATAAACTTCCCTGTTGCACCGGTTTTTGATTATTCTCAGTCAGAAGTAAAACCAACTTTGGAAAACAGTGAGATATTTCTTAAATATAGTTCGCTCACCGGAAGTATTGATTATGAAGTGATGGCCGGGTATATGTGGGACGACGATGCTGTTATGTACACATCAATGAGCCCAAATGGCGCCGGTGGCATGAATCTGAAATTAACGCCACAGCATCATCGCCTTACAGTTGCCGGCGGAAGTTTCAGCACAACCGTTGGTCCGCTGGTGCTTCGCGGTGAAGGTGCGTTTTATTCCGGCAAGAAGTTTATGACAACTACTCCGCAGCTTAACAGCGGAATAACAGAAAAAGACTATATACACTATATGGCAGGAACAGATTTTGCATTGTATGATGTGCAGGTAAGCACGCAAATCATTCAAAAGAGCATCCTGGATTATTCGAGTGATCTGCAGTCCAACTATTCATTTAACGGCGAAAACAGTACTATGATCACCCTGCTCTTAAAATATTCAACGTTACATGAAACACTGGATTTTGAGTTGTTCTCCTATTATGATTTCGAGTTTGATGATTCGCTTATAAGGCCGCGCGTTGTCTATGATTATTCGGATTCTATTAATTTACAGTTCGGAGCAAATATTTTCACGGGGAATTCCGGTCAGTTCGGGCAGTATAATCTGAATGATATGATTTACGGAAAGATTTTGTATAATTTTTAAAGTACAAATTACGCCGTTCGGCAGATAATGTTAAAAAGCATTGTTTGGTAAAAGTTAAGAAGACCGGATATATATTCAATCTGCGCCGGCTAATAATTGCAGAATTCAGCTAACGGCGCAAAGTTGATCTGATGTGGATAACCTTCTACCAACCGATCACCGCAGAGGCGGTTCAATTTGAAATTTCAACAAATCATTGAATCCTCCGGAAACAAAACCAATTCCGGAGGAATTGCAGATTGGTAGAAAGGTAAGAAGAAGAAAAACACCCGACTCCAGCGGAGTCGCAGATTGAAGGTTTTATAAGATCATCACAGAGAATTTCCGGTGATTACTCTTATATATAACGAACGAAGCTTAAATGTTCTTTAACTTCAAAGATTATGAAGAGCTATGGTCTTATAACCCTGACCTGCTACGCTTTTTTCTCACCTAACTTTTGTAAAAAAGTACCGATCAGCAAGGTCGCTGTTACACCGATAAAAGTGAACCAGGTCCATGCTGCTAATTTAAGAGAAATCACGGTTATCATAATAAAAATTCCCGCAGTAAACCCCGCGAGCGCATCTTCCTGTGTTGCTTTTTTATTCACCACTCCAAGCAGGAAAGTTCCGAGCAAACCACCGTATGTGAAGGATGCGATACTGAGAGCAAGTTCAACCACTGCTTTTGGGGACTCCATAAAGAAAAATGCCGAAAGACTTAACATCCCTGCCCAGCCGATAGTAAGCATACGGGAAAGTTTAAGAGCGCTTTTGTCATCACGTTTCTTTTTTGAATATGGAATAATCAGGTCAAACATTGTTGATGAGGCAAGTGAGCTCATTGACCCAGCCAGGGTTGACATCGCCGCGGCAAAAAGCCCGGCTATGATAATTCCCGATATATATACCGGCAGTTCTTCCAGGATAAATTTCGGAAAGATTTCATCCGACTTCATCTGCATTGCACCGTAAAAGGCATAGAGCAAAACCCCGAGAATCAGGAAGATAGCGAACTGAACAATTACTATAACACCGCTGCCGATGATTGCCTTCCGTCCGCTCTTTAGCTCTTTTGTAGCCAGCAATCTCTGAACCACAAGCTGGTCGGTTCCGTGAGAAGCTGCTGAAAGGAATGCTCCGCCAATCAGTCCCCCGATCAGCGTGTAGGGCTGGCTGAAAAACCCCGCCAGACCGTTTTCAAAACCAAGGTTTATCACAGAGAGCTTATTTCCCTCAGCCGCCGCCGCAAAAAACGTGGTAAGTCCTTCAGGAAGATAGGACACCAGAAAAAATATGGAAATAACCGCACCCCCCAGATACACAAACATCTGAAATGCATCAACCCAGATAACCCCTTTAACTCCCCCTGTATATGTATATATGATGGTAACACCCGCGATGATTAGAATTGCCGCCGGATAACTGATATCGAGCATCAGTTTTAAGGGAATGGCAGTAGCAAAAAGCCGTACGCCATCAGCAGCGGTTCGCGTAAAAATAAATACGATTGACGCATAGGAGCGGGTTTTCTTACCGAACCGGTTTTCAAGAAATGAATATGCCGTTGAAAGCTCCCCCTCGAAATACCTGGGCAGCAATATATATGAGACGACTATCCTTCCAATGAGATAGCCCACTGTCACCTGCAGAAAATTCAGATTTGTCAGATACGCCAAGCCGGGTATAGAAATAAAAGTAAGAGTGCTGGTCTCGGCCGCAACGATGGCGAATGTAACCGCCCACCAGGGTACTTTATCTGACCCGAGAAAGTAATCATTAACACTGGTCTGTTTACCGCCGGCAATTATGCCCCAAAGGGCTGTTAGTAACAGATACACACCGACAATCAGAAGAATAATGGTCTCTTTACTCATATTGCTTTTGCGATTTCCTCTCTTGCCTGTGTGGTGCTGCCGCAAACAGACAGTACCTCATCAAGCCGGGTAATGGTTATCAGATTACGAATTTTGGACGATTCTGTCACAATTCTCAAAACACCGTTCTTCTCATGCACCAGGCGTTTTGCAACAAGCAGCGCGCTCAGACCGGAGCTGTCGCAGCTTTCCACATCGGGAAGATGAAGTATATATCCCTTGGCAGTACTTCTTCCAAAGATGGTCGTCATCTCTCCTTTCAGCAGTCCTGATATTGCAGTGTCCAATTTTTTTTCAAAGAGACTGAATGTAAGAATTCCGTTCTCTTCAGCGGTCGTGTAGTTCATGTCAGTTCCGTTCAAACATGGTGATACTTTTCAAAAAACCAGAATAGAGTCCGTCCTGTCTGTCCGAATCCGGACGGAAGATAAAATCAAAAAACTTTTCTGCTTCCGCAGTGTCAGCGCCTGCGTAATAGGAAGCGGTGACGGTGCGGGCCGCATATCTGAAGAAGGGGAAGTTACTTCCGCTCAGGTCAAACACGATATCCGCGCTCTGATTCTGCAGCAGTTTTTTAACCGGTTTCGGCGGCAGTGTGCTGCCGGTAATTTTTTTTATCTGAAGCACAATCATTTCATGAAATAATCCGGCAGGCAGCAGTGACGCGGAATCATTAACAGACACAGCAATAATTCTTTTCCCCCGCTGCTTAAAATGCTCCGCCACAATTGATGACTCTTTTGCCTGCTCCGCGTCTGTCGGCAGGATGAATATAATCTCTTTTGACAGAGCAAATATACTACCGGCACGGGCGACTGCCTGTTTTTCAAATTTCTTACCGCCAAAATAAAGTATAAATCTGAGACTGTTAATCACTCACTAAGCCGTTTGATAAATTCAGTTTCACTCAGCACCGTTACCCCAAGGTCTTTTGCTTTTTGCAATTTTGAACCCGCGCTCTCTCCGGCAACAACATAGTCTGTTTTTTTACTAACTGATGAACTTACCTTACCGCCTGCTTTTTCAATTAGAGCGGCTGCATCATCGCGCGAAAATTTTTCAAGCGAACCGGTAAGTACAAAGGTCTTTCCGGTAAAAAACTCTTTTGAAACCGTTTCCTTTTTCCCTTCAAAGCGAAGACCTGCACCTTTCAGACGGTGAACTATTTCAAGATTATGTGCTTCCTTAAAATAATTCACTACACTCTGGCTTATGCTGTCGCCAATTTCATGCACGGCAGATATTTTCTCCGGAGGTGCATGCATCAAAGCATCAACAGTGCCAAAGTGCTCAGCCAGTTTCTTTGCGGCTCCCGAACCCACATAACGGATACCGAGTGCAAAAAGCACTTTATGGAAAGGAGTCTCCTTTGATTTCTCAATTGCCTCAAGGAGATTTTCAACACTTTTTTTCCCGAATCGTTCAAGCTGAACCAGTTCATCTTTTCGGGTATGCAGGGTGTATATATCAGCAGGAGTCCTGATAAAACCACGATCAACAAAGATATTAATCAGTGATTCACCAAGCCCTTCAATATCCATCGCACCCCGAGAGGCGAAATGCTCAAGTTTTCCTTTAATCTGAGCAGGGCAGTCGCTGTTTTCGCAGTACCAGGTTACTTCTTCTTCCGGTTTGTATAACGAGGAGCCACACTCCGGACACTCAACCGGAACCCGGGTTTCTTCTGTTCTTTTTTTTCTGTCAGGGTCTGCAACCGCTACAACCTTGGGTATAACATCTCCCCCTTTTTCAATAATGACGGTATCCCCTTCCCGTATATCCTTCCGCCTTATTTCGTCCATATTATGAAGCGTTGCACGGCTGATTGTTGACCCTGCGAGGAACACCGGTTCGAGTTCAGCAACGGGGGTGAGTGCACCGGTTCTTCCAACCTGCCAGGTAATTTTATTCAGGCGGGTTGTTTCCTGCTTTGGTTTAAATTTATAAGCGACTGCCCAGCGAGGTGATTTTGCAATACTTCCCAAAGTTCGCTGTGCCTGTAATGAATTGACTTTTATTACTGCGCCATCAATCTCGTAAGGGAGTGAATCTCTGCTCTCTTCAAAGCCGCGGCAAACTTCAATTACAGCATCAATGCCATTACACAAAATTGAAGCATTATTAACTCTCATGCCCAGCCGCTTCAGTATATCAAGCCCCTCCGAATGAGTTTTAACAGTTCCCTCTTTTGACAGGAGGTAATAAACAAAAATCTTAAGCGGACGCGAGGCAACTATTTTCGGATCCTGCATCTTGATCGTACCGGCGGCAAAATTGCGCGGATTCGCAAAGAGCTTTTCTCCTTTTTCAGCCCTGCCCTCATTCAACCGTCTGAAGTCACCCGTCTCCATATATATCTCACCGCGAATGTGTATATCACGCAGATCATATCCCGTAACGGGGTACTCACGGAGTGAAACCGGCACGGAGCGAAGTGTTTTAATATTCGCGGTTACCTCTTCACCAGTTGTACCGTCACCACGGGTTGAAGCATAAGAGAGGAGTCCATCTTTATAGCAAAGGTTAATACTCACGCCGTCAATTTTATATTCAACCACATATTCAACGGGAGTATCAAGCCCCAGTCCTTCTCTTACTCTGCGGTCAAAATCGCGCAGTTCATCCTCGTCATACGAGTTAGCAAGACTAAGCATCGGGTAAACATGAGGAATTTCATTAAATGCTTTGGTGAGGTCTTTCCCTACGCGCTGTGTAGGTGAGTCAGGGGTAATAAGCTCCGGGTGTTTCTGTTCAAGCGATTCAAGTTCTTTAACAAGCTGATCATATTCATAATCACTAATACCCGGCTGCGCGAGTATATAATAAGCATAATCATGATCGGTAATAATGCGCCTGAGTTCCTCGACCCTCTTGCGATAATCCTTCTCAGCCATTCCTGTTACTGAACTCCCTTTGCCGTGATAACTCCCTTAAACACGCGGGGACGTTGAGCGGGAAGGGAAACGATTTTACCATTCAACTCAAAAAGAACTGCGTAGGAATTTCCTACATGCACCGTAAATTTTTCCGCCGCGTTAATATCAACATAGTTGCCGGGAAGAATCCGGTATTCCATACTCCGCCCTGCATCAGGGACAACACTCACCCACACAGTATCGGTAACCCTGATTCTCAGCTTCAGACTGTCTCCCTGTTCAGTATATACATCAGAACCCGGCTTATCTGGTTCTTCATACCGTTTTCTGTTCTGTTCAAGCACTTCGCTGAACGGACGTTCAATTACCACTTCATCAGACTGCCCGAAAATTGCGATATATATAACAACCGTTATGACAATCAGAAGCCCTGCCGCGGCGGCAACCATCATTTTCTTTTTGTCTGCAATTCTCGCGCGCTCAAGACTCTCGTCAACAAATTCGTGCTCACCGGTTTTGGAAAGATCGGGCTGCCTTGCGGCTGTGGCCGGTTCGTTTGACCCTGCAGGCGCATCAGCGTTTTCATTTGTTCCATCCCTCAGCATCTCATATTTTTTTATTACTGCTTTATCGCTTAACGAAAGAAGTTTCGCGTAATCACGCAGAAATGCTTTTACATACACCTCCGCAAGAAAAGTAAAATTCCCCTCCTCCATTGCCTCTAAAAATTTAAGGTCAATGCGGATTTTTGAAGCTGCCTCTTGTTTTGATATTCCCGCTTTTTCCCGGGCTTCTCGTAACTCTGCTGCAAGTGATTCAAACATTATAGGTAATCTCTTTTATACAGTTTCATTCTTCGGAAATTTTCTGAGCCGTGCCGCAAAAGCGCCGTCTGTCTTATGAATGTGAGGAAGAGTTTGCACACATCCGTTCGCATCCGTCACTCCGGCGGGGACAAACGGTGCTGCGTCTTCAAGGCGGAAATCAGGATGTGCCGCGAGAAACTTTCTTACAATCTCATAATTCTCATCGGGTTCAATAGTGCAGGTACTGTAAACTATAACACCATCTTCTTTTACCAGATCGGCTGCTTTGTTAAGAAGCTGCGACTGCAGCTTGCTCACATTATGTATATCGACCAGTTCTTTTTTCCACTTGATGTCGGGCTTCTTTGAAAAAGTACCAAATCCGGTACACGGGGCATCAAGCAGCACCCGGTCATACGGCTCCGCGGTATGATCAAGTGCATCCGTTGCAATGGTTTTAACATTAGTAACGCCAAGCCGTTCATTATTCTGCTGCAGGAGATTAAGCCGGCTTTCAAAATAATCCAGCGCGGTTATTTCTCCGCTGTTACCCATCAGGTCAGCAAGATACGCGGATTTACCGCCCGGAGCAGCGCACATATCAAGCACCCGCATTCCGGGTTCAACACCAAGCAGGCGGCAGGCCAGACCTGCACTCTCATCCTGAATGGCAAAATATCCCTGAGCAAAATACTCCCAGCTTGAGATATTCGTCAGGTTATGCAGACGGCAGTACTCTGATATATACGAACCTGTACTGTATTTCAGGTTGACCGAATCCATCAGCCGTAAAAATTCAGCGGGGTTTACTTTAAGCTGATTAATTCTCAGGGTCAGATAAGGGCGTTCGTTATTGGCTATCATAAGTTTTTCGGCTGCTTCACGGCCGTAACGGCTGAGCCAGCGTTTTACAATCCACTGAGGGTGAGAGTAATACGCGGAATAATAACCAATCAGGTTTTCTTCAGGATCAGGATAGCGCAGTGAGTTTTTATTGCGCGCGATATTGCGCAGTATCGCGTTGGTAATATCGGCCGGTTTCTGTCCCTGAAATTTCTTTACAAATTCAACTGCCTCGTTTACTGCCGCATATTCCGGCACTTTGTCCAGAAACATAATCTGATATAAAGCCACTCGCAGGGCGTTCTTCATTATCGGGAGAGCTTTAGAAAACTGTCCTTTATAAAAACCGCTCAGTATCCAGTCAAGCCGCCCTGTCCAGCGAACAACACCATGAACAATCTCATATAAGAGCGCCTTATCAGGTCCTGAGATTTCACTGTTTTTCAGTTCATAATCAAGAAGTTTATCAAGATAGGAGTCCGTGCGCTCAATCCTGTTAAGGATTTTAACAGCTGTTCCACGCACACCGGAGAAGAGACCCGCCTTTTCGGGGGTTTCCTTTTCCTGCTGCTGATTATGTTGTCCATTCATTAGTATATATTCCGGTCTGTAAAAAGAATGATCAGTACGGATATCCGCGCTTTCTTCTTTCCTTCTGTGTTAAGTCAAATACTTTTCTGATCAGTTTTTCTTCCGGCTCCGACATGATTTTATTCCTCCGCAGCATCACTCGTTTTGCGGTTTCAAGACTCCTCTCAAGATCGAAGGTGGTCATTGATTCGCTACCGCCCCACGAAAAGGATGGTATATATTTAGGGGGGAAGCCGGAGCCAAATAAATTGCAGGAGAAACCGACAACGGTTCCGGTATTTATCATTGTGTTTATCGAAGTTTTGGAGTGATCTCCCATAATAACACCGAGAAACTGCTGGCCGGAGTTGACCATTTCGCCGTTCACGTATATCTTAACGCTTCCGTAATTGTTTTTCAAATCACTGCAGTTAGTGTCCGCGCCGATATTCACCCAGCTTCCCAAATACGCATGACCAAGGAATCCGGCATGCTGCTTGTTGGTCAGGGAGTGCACAATAGAGTGTTCAAGCTCACCACCGATTTTACAAACGCGGCCGATACTCACATTCGCATAAATGCGTGAGCAGCTTTTCACCTGGCTAAACTCCCCGACATAGACCGGTCCTTCAATAACCGCATTCGGAAAAACAACCGCGCTATGATCGATCACTATAGGTCCGTTTGTTGCATCAAGCACAACCCCCGGCATAATCTTTGCCCCCTCAGCTATATATATATTATCCTTCCCGATCATGTGCACCCCGGGATGTACCTCCCCGCTTATCAGCTCCTTTTTTTCATCGCGTATCCTGTTTATCAGATACATCTGATCTTTCAGAAGTTCAGCACCGTTATTGCTGATTAGATCCCAGCAGTAGTCAACAAATCTAATATCAACTTTTTCAACAGGAAGTGAGTCAAAATTTGAGCGGGAGAGAAGGTCAGAAATACTTCTTTTAATTTCTTTCAGTTTTGATCCGGAAACTCGTGCCGCGGCTATATTGTCACCGCTTATATAGAGCTTGTCTTCCTTGTCTTTAAGAGAAATAATCTGCGCCAGATTTTCAGGAGCAAGCATACGCCCGTTCACAAAAAGACATTCATCATCATGGATGGTGTTTACGGTAACATCGGGATATTTATTTTTCAGGAATGCATCAAGGTAGGGGCGTGTGTGTAATGAAACACGCACACCAGGGTAGGCACGCGAAATTTTTTCCCTCAGCATATTCATACCGCAGACCAGGTCGTATGCCGGGCGGGAGTAAATCAGCGGTTCAAGGCGATCGTAATATATATCTTCGAAAATGCATATTTCCATGACGACTGCTCTTCCGGTTTATGTAAAAATAAAAAAAGCCGTCCCTTCAAAGGGACAGCTTTTTCAAGTTAAAAAATACCTGTTCCTCTTATTTGGCGGACTTAGCGTACTTCTTGTTGAATTTCTCAACTCTTCCGGCAGCATCAAGAAGTTTCTGCTTTCCGGTGAAGAAGGGATGTGAGCCGCTTGAAATCTCGAGTCTGATAAGCGGATAGGTGTTTCCGTCTTTCCAGGCAATAGTTTCTGTGGTTTTGATGGTGGATTTTGTCAGAATTTCAAATTCGCATGAAAAATCCTTGAATACCACAGGACGGTAATTGGGGTGAATACCCTTTTTCATTCGTTTCTTTCTCTAATTATTTCTCTTTTGAACATTAAAGTTAAGAAAATCCGGACACACATCAAAGAATTATGAATTATGAATTATGAAGTATGAAGTATGAAGTATGAAGTATGAAATTTCAATTGAGAATTATGAGATTACGAGGGAGAATTGCAGAATTTATACGGAAAATGGCTGGTTTTGAGGTAAAATGGCTCGTTTTGAGGTAAAATGGCTGGTTTTGAGGTAAAATGGCTGGTTTTGAAAAATCCGGGCTTTTGCTGAACGGGATAACTCGCTCAAAGACGCTTAGCCATAAAGGATTCTCCCATCTGCTGCTGTCATTTGCAAAATCTGCGGGAAACGAATTTCCCGCAGACTGCACAAATTTACTATTATTTGCTCAGAATCAGTTTTTTGACCGCTGACTGCCCTTTTGCCTGCAGTTTATAGAAATACACACCGCTTGTCAGACCATAATCCGTACTGTTGAGACGGATAGTGTAATCCCCAGCTTCGCGAAAACCCTCATCCAAAACTGCAACTTCGCGCCCTGTGACATCAAACAAACCAAGCCGGACTTCACCTGCTTCTTTTATCATGAACGGAATAACTGTTGCCGGATTGAACGGATTCGGGTAATTCTGCCCAAGTTCAAAAAGCCGGGGTCTGATTTCATCCTCAACTGAAGTTACTACATCTATAGTTTTATCAGGGGCAAAATTCCATTGGTCACCTGAATTATTACCATTCAGATTCACACTGTTTCCGTTTGCGAACATCGTAACTGGTCCGGTAACAGCAGGTGCGGTAAACTGAAAGTTAAACGTAACTGAGCCGTTTACCGGAAGTTTCGGTGAGGTGTGGGTAATTTCACCATTTGAAAGTCGGGTTCCCTCACCACTGAGAATTGCCAAAGTGCCTGCCGAAACCGAGATATTCGTTCCACCGCGTGTTAAAGGACCGCCACTGATGACAACTGAATAGTCACCTGTCTCTCCGGCAGCGAGTGTAGCAGGACCATTAATAGTGACCTGAACTGCTGCGCTTTGTCCGCCGTGGCAGGTGCATCCATCACCGTTTTTTCTTGTCGCGCCGGTTACACCTGCTGAACTGGCATAAAACATGAACGATGAAGCTGCAATAAGCAGCACGATTGTTATATATTTTTTCCCTGTGACCGTACGTCCGGACATGTTACTCCTGTTTTGATTAGTGTATATACAGGAAGTAGTATCATGACAGGAAATTTCGGGACACTCAGGAAAAAACTACATTCTTTCTCTCATGAAATATGGAAACATTTTATACCAGGTCGGCCAGTCATGGGGCATGTCATGACCCCACACCTCAAGCTCGTGCGGAATTCCTTTTGTGGTAAGAATGCCTGAGAGCTTCCGTGAAGCACCAGGATTTTCATAGCTCCCCTGACCGGTGGCTATTATAATTTTCTTTCCGTTACGAAGTTTACTGAGGACACCCTCATCCCCAATATGATAAAGATAGTCAACCGGAGAGTTGAAATAGACGTCATCATCATAATAGCCATCTGTATAGTCTTTAAGGTCGTAGCTTCCGCTCATAGCCAAAGTTCCGGAAAAAAGGTCAGGTCGGCGGAAAAGTGAGTTGGCTGCATGAAACGCACCAAGTGAGGCGCCGGCAGTAATGAGAGGCACCCGTCCCTGACAGTGATTAAAAATAAACGGTACTACCTCCTCAGCGATGTAATGATTATACTGCTGATGGCGGATTGATTTATGGCGGGGATTCATGTGACGGTTTAGCCAGCTCTCGTTATTGATGCTGTTGATCGAAAAGAGCTTGCATTTGCCTGAGTCCACCAGATCACTAATACGGTCAATAAGGTTAAACCGCTCGTATTCCAGATAATCAGCCCCGGCGGTCGGGAACATCAACACACCAAATCCGTAATGCCCATAAACTGCAATTTCCATATCTTTGTGAAGGGCTGGGCTCCACCAACGGTGAATTTCACGTTTCATATAGTATTTCTCCTGAATATTGTATCTGACAAATTTGATTACAATATATTAAAACAATTATGAATTATGAATTATGAAGTATGAATTTGGCTGCAACTTTCTAAAATCTTTGCCCTGCCGCGGCTTTGCGCGAGTTTCTCTTTCCTCTTAAAAGTTAACCCTGATAATCTCCCCCGGCACCGGTTCCTGATCATACATTTTTCTGTTTGCCCAGCGCTCGATGAATGGGTGCTTATGGTCAAAACAATTATGAAGTATGAAATATGAAATATGAATTATGAAGTATGAAGTATGAAGTATGAATTTGCGCACAACGCAGGAAATTCCTAGCGGCTTGGCTCCCCGGGGCTGGTTTTCTTCCCGTGAATCAGAAATTTATCCGGATGATCTCCTTTGGAACCGGGGTCTGATCATACATTTTTCTGTTTGCCCAGCGCTCGATGAACGAATGCTCATACACTGCCATTACGCTCCGGTACTTTATTAAGAGCCACAGATAATGAAAAAGCAAAACAATTGAGAGACCCAGCGGGGAGAAAATTCTCTGCTGGGTGAGGTGGGTATATTCATGTTTGAGCACCAGGTTTATATACCCTTCCCCTCTGCCAATGCTGTTTTCTGTAATAAAAATCAGATTAAGGAAGCTGAGTCCGCGTGCATTCCTCAACCCGAAAATGGTCTTCACCTTCACGGCTACAGGAGGAAGGATCAGCAGCATCCCCCACAGAATAAAGTTTGGGATGATAATCAGCAGCATTTCCGAAGCGAATATATTCATGCAAAAGGGTTAGTAATAATTGTATTTTTGAAGTCGAATTTATAATAAATTATCAGGAAAATCTTGCCAATCGGCGAACTTTTTGCGCTCCTCACCGCGCTGCTCTGGTCCGGAACCGCCCTCTGCTTTGCTGAGGCCTCCCGAAGAATTGGAACCTTTCAGTTAAATATCTACCGCCTTTTATTTGCCACCATATTTTTATGTTTAACAATTGTGATCGGCGGGCTTAATTATACTCTCACCTCTGAGCAGATATTTTTTCTTGCGGCGAGTGGAGTGACCGGATTGGTTTTCGGAGACACTTTTCTCTTTAAGGCGTACCAAGAAATAGGACCACGTAATTCTATGTTGGTAATGTCACTCTCCCCCGGTATGGCAGCTATCATGAGCTATTTTCTTTTTGGTGAAACTATTTCATTTATGGGAATAACCGGAATAGTTATAACCCTCGGAGGAGTTGCATTTGTTGTCTATGGCAGAAATCCCGCCACCGGTAAAGAGTATATTTCGGCAAGCGGGCTCTGGTTTGCATTTCTCGGTGCAATCGGTCAGGCCGGTGGACTTATCCTCGCAAAATTCGCGTTTAATATTTCTGACATTAACGGATTTGTAGCCACATTCTACAGGATTATTTTTTCGGTCTCGCTCCTTTTCCTGATGGGAGTTGCTACCAAACGATACAAAAACCCCATCCCCCTCTTCAAGGAAAATGTAACAGCATTCAAATTTACCCTGGCCGGCACAATCATGGGACCCTTTTTAGGAATAACCGCCAGTTTAATAGCAATCAGTACCGCTAAAATCGGCATCGCATCAACACTGATGTCCATCGTACCGGTTACAATGCTGCCTCTGGTACATTATTTTTATAAAGAGAAAATTCCTGCAAAAGGAATCATCGGAGCAGTAATCGCAGTGGCGGGAGTGGCGATACTGGTGCTGAGATAATGGATAATGGATAATTGAAAATTGAATACTGCACCGTATAACCGGCAATGTAACTAACCCGGCAATCTCCGGTCAACCCCTCCGGCGGACTTTGGGATTCCATAAGTCCTTTATTTACAACAATTTATAATACTCTTAAAGCAATCTGTTCCGAATTTTGTAACAAATAGAGACAGGGGTCAACTAATGACTTATGACTTTCGCTGTTCTCAAACTGGATCGAGCTAATCGAAAATCAAAAGTGATTACTTAAGATGGTCTCAGTTACCGATTCATTCCCTTTGTCTGTCGCATCGGCTGCTCTATTTGAATTTGGTCTCCGCCTCTTTTTTCATTCTAAAAAGAAGCGAGTTAAACTCATTAGAGAGGTCATCAACCTCTTTTTTATACGCACCACTATCAAAAATCACAGATTCTAAATTGCGCGCTTTGAGCTGTCTGAACTCATTAATGGTGTCGCCGGACAAAAACTGATCAATACCAGTGTTTTTAATTACATCAAGAATTTTTACAAATTGGCTTTCATACCACTCAGAAGCCCACTGCAAAATAAATAGTTTATCATCACTTTCTGATAGTGAAAAAATGATTTCTTCAATAGAGCTTTGAAAATTATTGATTATTCGTTTTAACTCAAGCTCATTATCAAGCATTTCAAGCAGACGACCGCTTTTAGCGTCAAATGCATACTTTTGATGAATCGGTATAACTTTCTCCGAATAGAATTCTTGATACCCTCCTCTCAGTCCATCCCACAAAAGCAACAGAAGTAATTCTGCCTGATCAATAGGTATTTTTTTATCCAAAACTGCAATTATTATATCCGTTACTTTACGCTCAATGCGAATCCGTTCTTCTATCCATTTCTCGTTCCAACCTTTAACAAAACTTTCATCAATGGCGTTTTTCTTACAGGTTTGATCAAAATCAATTAATTCAATTTTATGAAAGTGATCAAGTTCTGAGTACCATTTTTTATGAAGCCCTATAAGCCGCCGCAAAACATCATCACTGCTCTTGAAAAACTCCAGCTTTGAGGAAAGTAATTCCACATCATAATTAACCTTATCAACAACAAACCCAAAGCTTGGGAATTGCTTCTTCTCAACCTGTGATAATTGCTCTAAACTATCAGCAGATTTAATTGTGCTAATGACATCCTGAACTTCTGCCCAAAGCACATTCATTCTGTCTAGCAGTTCGTTTGGATTTATTTCAAGACGTTCAAACATACTGTTGTTTCTTTGCTGAATAGCTTCATATTCTGATGGGTTATCAGAGATATTCTTGACTATCAAATCATTGTAAGCTCTGAGAGTATCATGCTCAATATTTATAATATCGTTCATTCCTGATAACTGCTCTCTTAAAAAGTTGTCGAGATTAAGTAAGTATGCTAGCTTTGAATAGGTTTCACTTGAATCAGAATTTGTTTGAGAAGAGTAGGTTTGCCTCTTTACAGCTTTTATTTTCTTTGCGGTACTTTCTCCAAGTTCAGCCACAAGCCTATTTATTTCATTTTCAACCTGCTCCTTTTTAATTAAAGAATTTGCAATTTGTACCAACACAGGATCGTCAAATTTATATTTAAGCTCACTTAACAATAACACCAAGTAAGCTGAATAATATTCGGGCTTATCTTCAAATATATACTCCAAATATCTTGACTTTACATGTCTCCTATCAACCGAAACAACAAATATTTCTTTATGATTTAAATGCTTTTGATCAAATTTCAATCCAGTAAATCTATGATCCCAATTCTCATTATCGTAAGCTGCGTTTTTATAATGATAAAGATCATCTTTTGCTCCAAAAAAAGAAAGATTAAATTTGTTTAGACTATCAAAATTAATCATATCCTTCTTGGTTGAGCTATCCATATATTCAGAAAGCAAAGCCATCCACTCCTCATATAGGGGCACATCGAATTTTGCTTCTTGAAGAGAGAGAAGATAAGAATTTAAGTCAGTTTCATAAGATATTTTTTTTCCGCCGCCAAACCATAAAATTCCGCTTGATTTTTGCAAAAAGGCTTTGCCCCCTAACACACTAAAAAATGATTTCCACCTAACAAATTCAACCAACTCCTGTACTTTGTCATTTCTTGAATAATACGAAAGTTGCTCTTCAAGCAGACCAATTTCATTGGTTAAGCTATTGATCTGATTACTTAGATCATTTTCAAGTTCGTCTTTTTGCTTGATTTTTTGAGAAAGTTCTCGTTTTAGTCCATCTATCTTTATATCGTCAGCATAAAGTTCGACTAAGATCTCATCAAGTTTCTGGTGGTATTCGTTAAATTTGTTTTTAAGCTGTGACTTTTCTGCGAATGTCAGCTTGCTTTTTGTTTTCATTCATGTATTCCGTTTAAAAATTTATTCTTTGAGTCTTTTATTGTTTTTCGACGCTTTTTCTCCAAGAAGTTTTGCAGTCTCTCCCTTTATATACCCGGAGGCAGAGTTCGATCCGTCCAAAACTTTTTCTAATAATTGCATTCGGTTCATAACAGTTTCTGATATTTCTTTGTTTAACTCAGTTTTGAGCTGAACGGCACTATCAACAAGCTTGGATTGCTGTTCAGACTGCAATTGTATCCAATCTGACATCCGCGCAATAAATGCTGCCATATAATTATCAATTGATGTTTTATACGAACCAAATTGTGGGCTTTGCTCATCGTAATTTTTTAGTCCTTCAAGTAGTTTGGGTACGTCCTCAAGCAGATGCTTCATCTCCATTTGATGGATGTGCTCTCGAATTATCCCATAATATTTATTAAGATCTTCAACCACATCCTGCTGGCATACTTCAAGCATCCTGAATCTTTGTTCTGAAATAAGATTATATTTCTTATTGAAGTCTAGTAATGCTTCTTTTGCTTTTTCAAAACCTTGCAGTTTTGCCTCAATGAGCAATTTTTCCATTTTTACATTGTGTTCAATAAGTTCAATTGCTGCTTTTTTGCGAAGTTCAATATTCTTCCCCTCAAGCTTTGCCGTTTTTATACTGGCAATCGCATTAATTTCGGCTACTTTGACCTTATCGGGCTCATAAATTGTAGAAGTTGAATAGCTATATGACTCAGATGATCCACCCATGGGTTTAACTCCTTCCTAATAATCTTAGTGATTTATATAAGTAACCAAGATGTCCGTTAAATGCACCGTCATCATCAGTTTTTAATCTTTTTGATATTATGCTTGTAATAATTTCACTCTTCGCGAATCCAAGTGTGCATCTGTATACAAAATGTTCACAATTGTTATATAGTATATCATAATTCCCCGTACCAATCGCTTTCCGAGCGTTTTTAACAATTTGAGCTGCTGGGTACTTCTGCTGAATTTCCTTATTGCTATAAACTCTTACCAAGACTTCTTTCCCTTGCGAAAAAATCGAAATGTCTGTTTCAACTATTTTCAGCTTATAATATTCCGTAATGGAGAACCCGCTCTCTGAAGCATAATGAATCACAGTTCCAAGTTCAGAAACTATACCGTGGTGACTGAAACCATTCATCTGAACCATTATGTGATCGCCTTTTTCAGGTGATTTTTTAATCCACTTTTTCATCTATATTCTGGGTTTTGTACATCACTGTCACTTTGGTCAGAATTGGCTTCATCCAGCATCCTGCCTTCCATCGAAGAGCTTAATCCGTGTAAACCGGCGCTGATAGAATTAATTGTATTACTTTGATTATTCGAACCATTTAATAATAGCTCACGGCTTTTCCCTGCCAATTCAGTAGTAAATCTGTTAAACTCCAACAAATGCTCTTTTAGAAGATTTTTTGAGTTTATAGAATCCTTTAACAAGAACTGGCGTTGTTCGTTGACTAGTTTGACCCTCTCACTAATTTCGGTTAAAAAAAGTTTCTGAAAATCTTTAATTAAACTTTGGTAAAGTGAAGCAACTATTGTTTCTTGTGAATATGCTTCTAATTGCGTGTACAACTTTGGAAGAGTGACCTCAATAAACTCGTCCCTCTTTTTATAAATTTGCTCCATTGTGTCATCATAATACTTATTAATGGGGACCTGTTGTTCGAGCAAATTTGAATCAATCTCTCTGTGTCTTTCAATAATTGCTCTTCCCATATTTTCAGCAAAAACCTGCATCTCTGTTTCAAGATATTTTATACCATTCATTTTTACCATAAAAATATCTTTTTCAATATCAGCGAGAACTCTCGCCACCTCAACTTGCGCATCCTTTTTAATTTTAACTCCCTCATGATCAAGTTTCTTTAGCATTAATTTGGCTTGATTTTCAATTTCAGCTACTCTTACTTTATCTGGTTCATAGATTGTCGTAACAGTTTCAGTTTTTTTACTTCCAAAAAGTAAATTAAGTATGCCCATAATGCCACCTTTCTTAATATTATTTATTTGCTTGCTTTCAGGTATCTTAAACAAGCACAAATTGCAAAAATGCTCACAATTATTATCAAATAGATCATAGCCACCGGATCCCAGCATGCTCCTTGCAAAACTCACTATTTCATGCTTAGGTTTAAGATAGCCCTTTTCGTGCAAATTAAATAATCGCACCTCACATCTCCCATCACGAAGAAAAGCTCGCAAATCTGTGCGAATTACAGAATTAGAGTCACCAAAAATTCCGTCTTCATTCTGCCCAGTGAAATGAATAACCTCGTTGAAAGATATAAAGATTCCGTGATGAAAATAGAATCCCCTATTTACACGAATGTGATCAGCTTTAACCGGTGTTCTAAATAGCCATTTTTCATCCACATGATCAGAATATAGACCAATTGAAGTATTACCAATACTTAGTTGAGACTTTTTTTCTGATTGAGATCTATAATTCATCTATAAATCCGTGCGATAGAATCAAGATTGTAATTGAAACTTTTGTGTTTGCTGAATTTTTGTCGAGGGGATTTATATTACCCCAAAACTATTTTGTTAATAGAAAAATAGGAATATCCCGAATTTCCTCCAACGAAATAATTGAAAATATTGTATTTTATAAGAATTTTTAATCGCCAAAATGTAAAATTTCCAGCTTTCTCCTCTCCATTCTCAATTACCCCCGTTTTCCCCTGAAAATTCCGTAAATTTGGGTTTTTGTTATAATATTTCCCCTATTACATGAGCAATCAGTCCGAATTAGCCAAAGCATACAATCCTTCTGACGTTGAAGATAAATGGTACCATCGGTGGGAGGAGGAGAAAATCTTCCGCTCGGTGCCCGAATCAGGTAAAAAGCCCTACACCATCGTCATCCCCCCGCCGAACATCACCGGCAGTCTGACCATGGGGCATATCCTGAACAATACCATCCAGGATATTTTTATCCGCCTCAAAAGGATGCAGGGCTACAACGCCTGCTGGGTTCCGGGAACCGACCATGCTTCCATCGCCACCGAGACAAAGGTTTATAACTTTCTGAAAGGTCAGGGAATCAATAAATATGAGATCGGCCGTGAAGAGTTCCTGAAGCACTGCTACGAGTGGAAAGATAAATACGGCGGTCTGATCATCCAGCAGCTCCGGAAACTCGGCGTAAGCTGTGACTGGGACCGTGAGCGCTTCACCATGGATGAGGATTATTACAAAAAAGTTGTCAGCTCATTTGTAGAACTGTACAATGAAGGGAAAATTTACCGCGGCTACCGCCTGGTAAACTGGTGCCCGGTTTCAAAAAGCGCTATTTCAGACGAGGAAGTTATTCCGCGCCAGGTTCAGGGAAAGCTAACTTACATTAAGTATCCGGTTAAAGGGGAAGGCGTATATATCACCGTTGCAACCACCCGTCCGGAAACGATGCTTGGCGATACCGGCGTTGCTGTTAATCCCGATGATGAGAGATATACCGCGTATATAGGAAAAACTATCATCCTTCCTCTGACCGGAAGAGAGATTCCCGTTTTTGTCGATCAGTATGTGGACAAGACTTTCGGCACCGGAGCAGTAAAGGTTACTCCGGCACATGACCCGAACGATTATGAAATGGGAGTGCGCCACGGCCTTGAGATGATCAACATCTTTAATGAAGATGCATCACTTAATCATAACGCACCGGAAGAGTTTCAGGGGCTTGACCGTTATGCCGCGAGAGAGAAAGTTGTTCACCGCCTGCAGGAACTTGGACTGATTGAAAAGATTGAAGAACATCTGCATAACGTTGGTTACTCAGAACGGGGCGGAGTTCCGATTGAGCCCTACCTGAGCGAGCAGTGGTTCATGAAGATGGAAGAACTGAGCAAGCCGGCTCTTGATGCAGTTGTTAATAAAGAAGTAAATTTCCATCCGGCGCACTGGGTGAAAACATACGAGCACTGGATGTCGGGCATTCGTGACTGGTGTATATCACGGCAGCTCTGGTGGGGGCACCGCATTCCGGTTTGGTATCACAAAGATACCAAAGAGATGTATGTTAACACCACTCCTCCGGCTGATATACAAAACTGGCATCAGGATGATGATGTTCTTGATACCTGGGCATCGTCATGGCTCTGGGCGCATGATGTGTTCCGCACGGATGAAGAGCAGAAATATTATCTGCCGACCGATCTTCTGGTCACCGCGCCTGATATTATCTTCTTCTGGGTCGCGCGTATGATTATCGCAACGCTGCATTTCAAAAAAGAAATTCCGTTTAAGGATGTCTATTTTACTTCGGTAATCCGCGATCTGCAGGGGCGCAAGATGAGCAAATCACTTGGTAATTCTCCGGACCCTATCGAAGTGATCAATGAATACGGCGCTGACGCATTGCGCTTCACGGTTATATATCTTGCACCGCTCGGGCAGGATGTACTGTTCTCAGCGGAAAAGAGTGAGTTCGGTCGAAACTTTGCAAATAAACTCTGGAACGCCGGACGATTCCTTCTGATGAACAAGGGAGGCGATGATATATCCAACGCTGCACTGCTTGAGGATGACCTGGTTGACAAGTGGATCAACTCCCGCCTGCACCGCACGCTGCGTGATCTCGAGGAATCCATGAATAAGTTTGATATTAACATTGCATCCAAGACCATTTATTCTTTCGTCTGGAATGATTTCTGCGACTGGTATATAGAGCTTATTAAAAACAAGCTGTATTCACAGGACCCGGTTGTTAAGGGTTCCGCACTCAGAAAAGCGGTTGCCATATTTGAATCACTGCTGCAGATTGTGCATCCGTTCATGCCGTTTATTACAGAAGAGCTGTGGCAGGCATTCGGTGCGGCGGGATCAAGAAAGAGTATATCCGTTTCAGGATATCCGGTTTCAGATATGCCAAAGATTGATGATACAGTTGAAAAGGAGATGGGGCTTCTGCAGGATGTTATCACCGGAGTGCGAAACATCCGCGGTGAGATGAATATACCTCCTTCAAAAGCGCTTGCTGTTTTTGTGAGAGGCGCTTCACTTTCACCGGTTTATGCCGAGTATATAAAGAAACTTGCCAAGGCATCGGAAGTTACCATTTCTGAAAACCTGATCAAGCCGGCAAAATCAGCTTCGTCGGTGGTGCGTGACTGTGAAATCTTTGTACCGCTTGAAGGGCTTATTGACCTTGACGCAGAGCGTTTACGTCTTGAAAAAGAAATTGCACGGTTAAAAGGTGCGCTCACCGGAGTTGAGAAGAAACTGGCTAATCAGTCATTTGTAGCCAATGCTCCTGCTGATGTGGTTGCAAAGGAAAAAGCAAAACAGAGTGACTGGATGAGTCAGATTGAAAAGCTTGAGGAGAGCTTAAGAAACCTGTAATCTGAATTATGAAGTATGAAGTATGAAGTAAGAAGTAAGAAGTATGAAGTATGAAGTATGAATTATGAATTATGAAGTAAGAATTCATCAATGAAGAGAGTGTAAATTTAATTTGTCAGACATTACCAATTGCTGACCACTCATTACTAATTACAATGTCATCCCTTCGGGATTTTGTTGTATAGATTCTATTTTATTGCTACAAGAATTTCATCCCTTCGGGATTATATATGAACGCCGAAGGCGTGACATTGTTGTAGAGAACATTTACCAACCCAACATCCGTAAAACGCCGAAGGCGTGACATTGTTGTAGAAATCATATACCATCCCAACACCCCTAAAACGCCGAAGGCGTGACATTATTGTAGAAATCATATACCATCCCAACACCCCTAAAACGCCGAAGGCGTGATATTATTGTAGAAAACACATACCAACCCAACATCCGTAAAACGCCGAAGGCGTGATATTATTGTAGAAACGGATAATCACGAGTCACAGAGGCAAACGCCGAAGGCGTGACATTATTATAGAAAATATATACCAAGCCAGAACCCCTAAAACGCCGAAGGCGTGACATTGTTGTAGAAATCATTTACCAGCCGAATGCCCGTTCAAACGCCGAAGGCGTGACATTATAAATTATTTGAGACTTTATATATTCACGCGAGGATTTCAGACATCAACATTAAAAACAAAGTTTTCTCATCGGTTGCTGATGTTTTAACCGCAAGTTCGGTACGGTGCAGTGCATCAATCACCCGGTAAAGGTCAGTCATGGTATATCTTGCAGCCGCTGTCTTGCTATCGCGCAGAAAATAGGGATGCACGCCAACACTTCGCGCCATTACATCGTCGGTTTTCCCTGACCTCATCATCTCGTGTAATTTTGCCAGTCCGAAAAAATACCGAAACAGCATTATCAGAGAAGGTAATATACTATCTCCTTTACTCACCATACTGTTTGCTATCTTAAAAGAAAGCTCCTTATTGCGGGCCCCCAGTGCATTTTGCAGATCAAATATCGTATATTCTTTTGTATTGTCAGAAAGCAGCCGTACAGCATCAGCAGTAATTAGCTCTTCCACTCCCGCATTGGTGATCATTTTCTCAAGCTGGTTTTCAAGCAGCTTTGTGTCGCTGCCGGTAATATCAACAAGAAGCTGCGCATCCATAAAAGAAATTTTCTTCCCCTTCTCAGCCGCGTAACCAATAACCCAGGAAACCAGCTCATTCCCCTTTAGCTCCGGAGCTTCATAGACTATCCCCCGGGCGGCTGCTTTAAGTAAAGCTCCTTTGTCAAAATCTTTTTTTATCCCATCGTATATAATAACCATCACCGTATCAGGCGAAGGAGATTCAAGATAACTGATAAGCCGGTCCCTGTCCTTTGCATCAGTTTTTTCAAACTCGCGGTAGATGATAAGTTTTTTACCACCGCCAAACGGATATGAAAGAGCAGACGAAAACACATCGGAGCAAGAGTGTGTAGAGCCGAAGTATGTCTCGTTATCAAAGTCAGACAATATATCCGGCTTCACTTTTTCCACAATCTGTGTTACAAAGGTATTCAGCAGTGACTGATCTGCACCAAAGAGGAGATAGGTATTTTTTACCGTTCCTTTCTTCAGTTCATTTTGTGCAGTCGGAATCCGGTGAATTTGTGGTTTTTCTTTAACGGCTGTTTTACTCATACGTCTTGTTCCTTCTTTCTTTTTTCATACCGGGCAGCCAGACGTATCATATATAATAAACCACCCCAGACCAGCCCAAGAACACACACCATCGTTATAATCGCCAAAGTACTCATGATATATTTCCTTTTGCACTGCGGGTAAGAAGTTTATTCACTGAAATCAGTACGGCAAGTACCAAACCCCACTGAAAAAGCACAGTACCGGCATTTTCTACATGGAACGGATTCCACCACTCTGCATCCCAGGTTACCGAAGAAATCAGCCACCAGAGGATAAGAGCAACCGCCTGCACCGGCACCACCCAGGTAATCAGTATATCATACCATCTGCCTATTTTAATATCGCTTCCTTCATGATTTATTACCGTTTCTCTGAAACGGGCTGCTCCGTGTTTAATAACCGCGAATGCAATAAACGCACCGCTGAGCATCAGGGCAACTCCCCAGACCCAGTCCTGATTTATCAGGAAAGACGAACTGAATGCTGAAGGAATTCCAAGAAGTGCGCCAAGCGCGACAACGATGATAATTGCGCGGCGGCGGTTTATTCCCGCGTCAATAAACGTACGCGTTGCCAGTTCCACCATAGAAATCAATGACGTAAGCGCGGCAAAAAAGAGCGCAAGAAAAAATAATGACGCAAGGAGGATGTTAACCGATGAACTTCCTGTAATCTTTTCAAACAACTGCGGAAGATAAATAAAGGTGAGACCGGTATTTGCCGGACCTGATTTAGCTATCTCAACCATTGCATCAGCAGAACTTAAGGAGAACACCGTCGAAAAAATCATCATTCCGGCAAGCAGAGAAATGGAATTATTACCAAAGCCGATGAGCGCCGCGTTAAGAGCGATATCTTCTTTCTGCCGCATATATATTGCATAAACCATAATCAAGCCCCATCCCGCGCCGGTATCCCACGCATTCTGTGTAAGTGCATTCAGCCAGATCCGGTAATCAGCCAGTTTTGCAAAATTGGGAGTAAAGAAATAATTCAGGCCGTCAAGCGCACCGGGGAGCGTGACCGCACGGATAAACAAAATGACGAGAATAATCAGCAGTGAAGGAACCAGATACCGTGATACCCTCTCGATGCCTTTGGATATACCGTGATACACGATGGCTCCGCAGAGAAGAATTACGAGCAAGTGAAACACTGCCGGCTGATAACCGTTTGAAAACTGATTCCAAAAATCAAGATGATCATTAACTGAAAAAAGCTCTCCGGTCATGGCTGTAGAAAAATAGCGCAGACACCACCCGGTAACCACTGAATAATAAAACATGATTGCCGTTGCAACAAATACAATGAACGCCCCCATCCAGGCATAGTTTTTACCGGCGGTTTCCGCTATTGCGTGAATTGGTCCTTTGCGGGTTGATTTCCCCAGAGCAAATTCAGATATAATCAGCGGAAGTGACCAAAGGAAAAGAAATATCACCCAGGGAATCAGAAACGTGCCCCCTTCGTTCTGAGCAACAACGCGAGAGAAACGCCAGATATTGCCCGTTCCTACAGCAATACCAAGTGTTGAAATGATAAGCATCCATCTGCTTGAAAAAAAATCTTCCTGCTTCATATTCCTCCTTTTCCGTGAAAGAAAAATCCCCGGCCATGAAGACCGGGGAATGAAATATATACTGCGGCTGAAGTATCAGGCATATATATCCTGACTTCCGGTTAGTCCCGCTCTTCGATCTTTACTGATTTAATCACTACATCGGTAATCGGTTTGTCAGAAGGTTTTACCGTGGGGGTTTTGCCGATTGCTTCAACCACGCTCAGGCCGCCGACAACTTTGCCGAATACGGTATGTTTGCCGTCAAGCCAGGGGGTTGCCACGAGGGTGATAAAGAACTGGCTTCCGTTGGTATTCGGACCTGCGTTTGCCATGGAGAGGATTCCCGCTCCGGTGTGTTTCAGATTAGATCTGATTTCATCTTCAAACTTACCGCCCCATAAGCTTGCTCCGCCTCTTCCGGTTCCGGTCGGGTCACCTCCCTGTATCATGAATTTATCAATTACTCTGTGGAAAATAATTCCGTCATAGTAACCTTTTTTTGCAAGACCGGTGAAATTTTCAACCGTCTTAGGTGTTTCGTTTGCAAAGAGTTCGATTTCGATGGTTCCCATACTGGTTTCCATCACAGCAATCACACGCTTTGCTGTTTTGTTAGCATCGCTCATATCTGGACTTTCATTGGATTGTATAGTTGTTTCCGGAGCCGGGTTCCCGGTATCCGTATTTGTTTTTGAATCACTGCATCCTGTCAGGATAAAAAATACAAGAAGCAAAGCTGAGAGTTGTTTCATTCGTATCTCCTTTTAAGTTGTATTTATGGTGTAATAATTCCGCTGAAAAGCAGAGCAAGAATAATAGCTCCTGCTGCTATTCTATAATAGATAAATAAAAATGTACTGTTCTTTCTGAGAAACTTGAGCAGGAAGTCAATAGCAAACCATCCGCTCACCCCTGATACCAGCGTAGCCACCGCGAGCTGAAGCATATCATAAGAAGGGGGGCTCTCAAGAGTCTGCTTAAGTTCGAGCATTCCGCTTGCAAAGATAGCAGGAATGGAGAGAAGAAAGGAAAACCGCGCGGCAGTTTCTCTGTTAAATCCGCAGAAGAGTCCGCCGGTCAGGGTTGTTCCCGAACGGGAAGAGCCCGGTATCAGCGCGACTGCCTGTGCAAGCCCCACGATGATTGCATCACGCAGCGTAACCTGTTCGATACCGCGATTATGTTTAGCCATTTTTTCTGCTAATGCGAGTATCAGCGCCAGAACGATAAGACTGGTAGCAATCACATATAAATTTTTTGTGAGTGCGCCTTCAATGATATCCTTAAATCCGAGACCGATGATGACTATCGGAATTGTGCCGACTATTACCGCCCAGCCCAATCTTGAGTTTAGTGACTGCTCCTTAAAGCTTTTTCTCCGCAGGATGTTTTGTGTTACAAAATCCTTAACAATGTTTATCACATCGTTCCAGAAATAGATAAGAATGGAACCAAGCGTTCCAAGCTGAATAACGGCAATAAACGCAGTCCACTCGGCCGGATTGGATTCGTTAATAAGCCCCATAAACTTACCCGCCAGGGTTAAGTGACCGGTGCTGCTGATGGGAAGAAATTCGGATAATCCCTGCACGATGCCAAGGATGATTGCATCAAGTAAACTCAAAAAGACTCCTTATATAAATTCATTAAGGGCGCGCGTATTCAGAATATATACGAAACACCCAGTTTAATACCGAACGAAAACATATTCATCGAAAGATTTTCCGGTGTCAGCAGTGAAGTCATCCCCGCGCCTTCCCTGTCGGGTTCACCGTTCATATCATACCTGATATCGCCGGCTATATACGCATACAGATTTTCAGAGAGTGCAGTATTTCCTTCCGCTTTTACCAGAAACCCGACACCCGCGGCGGTGAATGTTTTTTTCACATTAGAGCCGGGTATGGTTTCCTCTACCGTAGTGAAACGGGGTCCAGCACCCGCTCCAAGACGGAGATTATATCCTTTACCTGAAGTGACGGAGGAAACTATCACCGAGGGGGCCACAATACCGTAACCGAACTCATACTGGCTCGCGATAAACGGGTAGGTATAGGAATTCAGAAAATACGCAAACTCAGCCGCATAGCTGTAACCGCCGGATATATACCCCGCCTCACCGGCAAATTCAACCGAGGTTGAAAAGGTATTCACCTGCTGATCTGCCGGTGCATAATTAAAATTCAGATAATCTTTCATGGCCGGAGCAGTAAAAAAACTTATGCCAAGACTGCCGCGGACGTATATCTGTCCGAAAATAAGCTCGCTCAATAATAATAAAAGAAAGAAGATTTTTCTGCTACTGTTCATCACTGGTAAATCCGCGGAAAAGCCGGCTGTTAAAAAATGTATATTTACGCCTGAGTATCAGGAAAAAAATAATTGCCGTTGATATCTGCAAAAGAAAAGCTGTTGCATGGGTCATGGTGGCATAGGCAAGACTGATCTCCGCGTTAAAGCCATAGAGTTCAACCAGCGCGGCTTTCGTAATTGCATGATAAGAACCAAATCCACCAGGCGTAGGAATCATAATACCAATGGAACTTATACTCATAATCACCCAGCCGGTCAGGTAATCTACTGTCAGCATCAGATCCATATCAAGCACCAGCAGGCCAAGATAGGAAGTCAGCGCGTAAAAAAACATGATGCCCGCGGAATACATAAGCGTCAGGACATAATTCCTGATTCCCTTGAGACTTGAAAATCCGTCTATAAGTTTCAGCAGCACTTCAATAAAGCGGCGTCTGAACCCAACCTGCTGTCCCAACCCCTCATGATACTGCCTGATGCTGCCGGTAAAAAATATTGCCGTAATTATCCCGCCGATTATAATACCGATTGAAACCGAGCCAAAAATAATAGTTGTATGCAGCCAGGGAACGCTTTTATATATATCCCCCGTGTAGAGCGTGGCAGCTATAATAACCGAGAGGCCAAAGAAGATAATATCGAGCACACGTTCTATAACAATAGTACCGAGCACGGAAGTACGCGATACTTTTTCCAGTTCACCGAGGGAAACCGCGCGCGTCACTTCGCCGAGGCGTGGCACAACATTATTAACACCGTAGCCGATCATCAGTGAAGAAAAAAGATGAAAGGGCTTTGAACCCCGCTTGATCGTATTAAGTATAACACCCCATCTGAGCGCTCTGAGATAATGTGAAATAAGAGAAGATACAATAAATGCAACAATCCAACCTGGATGAGACATTGCAATGCTTTGCCACATCCGGTCAAGATTCGCGCCACTGAATGCAAGCCAGATAAAACCCACGGTCAGCAAAACAGAAAAAGCAATGCCGGCTATTTTCCTGCCGGAGTGATGCTGTTTCTTCTCAGCGGAGGTCAACCGTTTCAACTCCTTCCGGCTGCTCCATGGTAAAGAGCGCATCGGATATACTGCTGCTGTTAATATTATAGGATGAAAAGCTCAGTTTCATTACGGATTTATCTTTATTTGTAACAGTCAGTTCACTAATCAAACCCGTCTCGTTCAGAATAATCAGCGCTTCTGAAACTGCTTCACTTTTCTTTTTGGCTTTCAGACGAATACCTTTTTTACCGTTAACGGTTACTTCTTCCGCATCCGCGTTTTTCGGGAACTCATTAACAAAGGATGTAAGATCAAACGTCTCAAGCGGAGTCCCCTCAAGCCAGGTCACTGTAATTTTTTTTAAACTCTTGTTATAGCTCCAAACACTCTCACCATCGGAAACCACAACAACATTGCGCATCTCAAGGCGGAGGTTGTTCTCTTTTTTATGATAGAAAGTTCCGTTCAATCCTTTTTTACCGTTAACAATCTGAGTAAACTTCACGGAAAATTTCTTCATATCGTTAAAACGATTCTGAAGTTCCTCAAGTGTCTGCCCGCTCATGAATGAGGCGAACAGGATAATATATATAATTGCTTTTTTCATCTATATAAAATCAGTTTATCAGATAAGAGTGCGTATTACTGCTTCAAGCTGATCAAGACTGTCAACTATCACCTGCCGCGGTTTTGCGCCGTCACCCGGTCCTACTATGCCGGTATCTTCAAGCTGATCAACAATGCGGGCTGCACGCGCGTAGCCGAGTTTTAATCTGCGCTGCAGGAATGAAACCGAACACTGCTGAGCGGTAACCACAATGCGGGCAGCATCTTCGAACAACTGATCCATATCAGCAAGAGTGCCTGTGCCGCTTCCCTGTTTCTTCTCCGCTATTGACGGCAGATAATAGGGCTTGGAATAACCTTTTTGTTCATGGATAAAATTGGTTACATTTTCAACTTCGTCAGTTGAGATAAAAGCATTTTGCACACGCATCGGCTTTGGTGTTCCGTTCGGCAGGAAGAGCATATCTCCGCGTCCGATAAGCTGCTCGGCTCCGTTCATATCAAGAATGGTGCGGGAGTCAATCTTGGTTGCAACCTGATAGGCAATTCGCGCCGGGAAGTTTGCTTTAATAAGACCGGTGATAACATTCACCGACGGTCTCTGCGTTGCAAGTATCAGATGAATACCAACAGCACGGGCAAGCTGCGCGAGGCGTGTTATCGGTTCTTCAACTTCTTTACCTGAGGTTATCATCAGATCAGCAAGCTCATCCACCACGACCACTATATACGGCATAAAGTGATGCTTTATATTATCATCACTCTTGGGAGCGCGGACAGGGTCAGCGATGCGCAGATTATAATCCACAATATTTCTCACACCGGCTTTTGCAAGCATATCAAAACGCTTTTCCATTTCAGCGACAACTGAGTTCAGCACCACAATGGCATTCTGCGGTGTGGTGATGATATCCTCATTCAGATCAGGGGATACCGCCAGATAATGATGGCGCAGCATATTATAAAATGAAAGCTCAACTTTTTTCGGATCAATGATGACCAGCTTCACCTCCGACGGATGCTTCGCGTAAAGAAGACTGGTGATCATCATGTTAATACCCACGCTCTTACCTGATCCTGTTGAACCCGCCACAAGAAGATGGGGCATCTTGGCAAGATCCGCAATGATAACATTACCAACAATATCCTTACCGAGAGCAAGCGGTATTTCTGCTTTTTTATTTCCGACAACTGCGATGATATCCTTTGCCACTACAATGCTCGGATCAGCGTTCGGAATTTCAACACCGATAACACTTCTGCCCGGTATCGGGGCAATGATACGGATACCGCGGGCTGCAAGCGCAAGCGCGATATCATTCTCAAGATTAACAATACGGCTTATTTTTACCCCCGGCGCGGGAACGATTTCATACATAGTGACCACCGGGCCGGGTGTTACACTAATGTTTTCAATATCAATTTGAAAAAGCGACAGTTTTTCTTTTAACTGTTCAGCATTCTTTTTCAGTTCTTCTTCCGCTATTTTGAAATCCTGCTTCGGGGGGTCCATCAGCAGATCAAGCGAGGGTTTTATATAATTGATTTTTTCTTCCCATGGCTCGGGCAGCCGCACTTCTTTTTCCCGGTCAACCTCTACCGCGGGTTCATCAGCGGGAGAATATCCCTTCTCTCCTTCCGCGGTATATACCTGAGACTCCCCGGTGAGCTGTTTAATAAACTCACTTACCTCTTCCTCATCTTTTCCGGCGGATTTTGGTTTTGTTTCTTTTTTCGCGGGCTTATCATTCTTCGCCGGCTTTTCTTCTTTTACTGCATCAGCATCAGATTTAGCGGCCGTTTCATTCTGTTTGAGATTGATGTTAATCTTGGTTTCTTTTTTCTTATTCCCCTCATCCGGAATAACGGCAATCACTTCATCATCCTCAAAGGAAAGCTGTTCTTCCTTCACCGGTTTTTTTGCTTTTGGTTTCTGCTGTTTCTGCAAAACCTCATTCCGGCTTATATATTCCTCTTCATCTTCATCATCTTCCACATCATCGTTCTTATTCCGTTCGCGCAGTTCAGCAGCTTTATTTTTCAGTTCGGCAAGTTTTTCTTTTACCGAGAGTGCAGCATTTTTCACACTGACATTAAAGACATATATTGCCAGAATCATCAGTCCGGTCAGCAATGCAATTACCGCGCCGATACTACCGATGGCTCGTTCTAAGACGGTCGCGAGCTGAAGACCTATATATCCGGATGACTGAACAATTTCGTAAAAGCTTTCAAATGTAAGCCGGAAGACTCCGAAGAGCGATGCTCCCATCAGTGCAGCGAGCAAGGAGGATGCTGAAATTTTCAGGACAAAGAAAAGCTCCCTTTTACTGAAGAAAGTAAAACCGATATATCCGATAAGCAGAGGAAAAACGAGAGAAAAATATCCGAGCGTATCATGCACAAAAAAGTGAGCAGCATAAGCTCCGGCAATGTTCATCCAGTTGCTTATCTTTCCCCTGGGTTCGGACATTGACTCATCCGGCGGTGTTTCAAGGGAAAGGGAACCACTGCGGAGAAAGCCGATATCGCCCGGACTGTATGATACAATACTTAATAAAAGCAAAAAAGCGGTCAGCAGTAAGATCAGACCGATTATAGAGTCAGTTTTTTCTTCCGAACTCTGAAATACCTGCGATTTTGTCTCTTTCGCGCTTTTCTTTTCGCTTTTAGCCATGTACTCTGGAAATGTTCAAATTAAACTTTAAATGTAAGTAAATTGTGGGAAATCTCCCTAAAGCGGAATATGAGGTAAGGGGGTTTAAGTGCTTATTTTTAAGGATTTACCCCTGAGAAATCACAAAATTCACATAAAATTAAAGTATCCTATGCCTGACTTATCCAAAAGTCCAATTAATAACCCTCTATCCAGCAACATATTGTTTTCCTCGCAGCAAGTTTCTGGAAGCAAAGCACAATTATGACAAGCAGCAAGATTGCATGAATTTGGACCTTGTCCATGACTATCAATGCAGATTGGGTCGCTTGAACACCATCTTGCATTTTCAATAGCATTGTAAACAATTGTTTCAAGATTGCCTGGTTTGCCTTGTCTTACAAGTCCACCCAATGAACCTTCCGAATCACCTGATGCAGTGTAAATTAAAACCCCATTCATGGTTTCATTTGGAAATTCAAGATTGCAATAAATTCTTTCTCTTAATGCTGAACTACCATAACCACATTCATAGCTGAACTGGTTTATTACAAGATGAGCGAAGGTGTGAATCAAAACAAACTCAGGTTTTATTTCCCTTCTCTTATGTCCTTTCAGTTCCCTTGGACGGTTGTAATTGCTAGATAAAATTTTTGTTCTCTCAATCACTTGATCTATTGCAGCCCACTCTTTCAAACGCTTCTCATTGAACTCAAAGAAAACACCTTCGCCTCTCACAACCACTGCCGGAAGCCATTCAAAACTCTGTCCAAGCTTTATAAAATTCTTTTTCTCAAGCAAAGATTTTCCGTCATCAGGAAGCCATCTTGAAAAACCCACAAATGCTCTTGTCTCTCTTAACTTATGGACTAATCCAATACTCTTAAATCCTGATTGAATAATTTTAATATCGGAATCTTGCTCATAGTATATAACCGATTCCTTTTCACAATAAAAATCTTCATTTTCCCAACCGCCTCCAGTAACTAAATAATCATACTCCATTTTTCTATACTTTTCTTCCTCATCACCCATTTCATTCAAATTTGGCCCAGTTTGTTTATTATTGGCAGCATCCAACAATTTTTCAGTGTAGTAATCTCTTTTCTCAGGATTAAATTTTTGTTCTGCAACCAACTCAAAACGCATTCTATCAAATTCGCCATTTACCAATCCAGAGGAAAGCCAATTCCAATTCTTTTCTAATACTTCAATGATTTTTCTGTCGATTGATTTTTCCCATTGAGGTAAATAGATTGAACTGCGAACCTGTGAAAAGTACACATTTGATGCACCTTTCTGAACTACTATTAAATGTTGTCCACAATGAGTTGCATTGTTTCGTTCCGATTCCTGACCTAACCACGGTCTGCCACCCGAACAAGTAACTTCAATTTTTGTAAGTGATTGCTCATTGAAAGCACCTGCCATTGTTTTGTGTGCTCCACAACTACAAGTGATTTCAATGCCCGACAAAGCACCTGAACTTCTTCCTGCTCTCAATCTCAAATCATGTTGACCTTCCGGCTGTGCTCCGCCATGCACCCATTGCATGAAAGGAAAATCTTCAATGTGTCCGTGAGAACAAATAGCAATGAAACGAACTGGAATCAATCTCTGTCTTTTTCTTTCAGCGATTTCATTACAAGACCTTCCTGAACCAAAAGAAATTCCTGAACAAGTTGGTTTCTGTGAATCGTAAATTGAAACTTTCTCCATGTGTCCGCACCTTGTGCAATAGTGCCACCGTGGAAATCTTACAAATGGAATTTTCAAAGAAGGATTTGTAACGCCTGGTCCTGGGTCTCTGAAATCAGGCGGCAATCTGAATTCTTTTACTCCTAGTCTTTTTGCTAATCGTTCTTCGGTTACTTTGAATTCATCCAACTCAGAAATCGTTCTGAATTTTTCTTCCCACATATCAAGCCCGACAACCATCAATGATTCATCCTTTGGAAAATTAATCATTTGTCCAACTCCCCACGGAGAAATTAACTGCGACCTTCTTATTGGTTTATTAGCTGGCATATTTTAATTGTCAATGTTTAGGTATTCTGCCGGAATAACATACGCTTCACAAGTTGAATCAACATTTCTCATTGATGTTGGTGTTGACCATGCTCTTGCTTTTATATCTTCTGATGGATTTGTTCCTGCGGGATACATTAGTGGAATGTTTGTTTGTTGTCCGAATGAACCATACACAAGCGGTAATTCATTTTTCCAGTATTCCAGTTTTTCTTCAATCAGTTCAAGTGTCTTGTTGTATTCTTCATCATCAATCAAATTAACTCTATCATAAATTATTTGAGTCACTCTATCAATAATTTCTTTTTGAGGAAAAGGTTTTGGAGCGGTTGCACTTTGGTCTGTTGAGTAAAATCTAATCAGTCCTACTAAGATTGCATGCAATCCTCTTTCTCTAGCTGGTGCTGAAAAAGGAGTAACACTTGTTGGCTCAACCTTGCTGTAAATTTTAGAATGGTATTCTTGAAAGTGTTCAAAGTGCGAACGGTCCCTTGGTTTTGAGCAGTTGTAAATTGTAAAGACAAGTCCTGGACCTTTCTTTGAACGACCAACACGGCTTGTTGCCTGAATATATTCCGATGTTGTTTTTGGTTGACCGATAACAGTCATCAAACCTAATCGTGGAATGTCAACACCAACTGAAATCATATTTGTTGCAAGACAAACATCAACCGGATAATCTGTTATATCACCTGACCATGATTTTGAAAGTTGTTCTAAATATTCAGGAATGTCATTACTGTTGATACGGCTTGTGAGCTCAATATCGCGATTGATAAATCTTCTTTCATCCCCTTTGATTCCTTTCCGAATCCAAATTGAATTCATGTATTCCCGTATGTCTGCACGAATGAGTGTAGCTGCATGTCCTAACTCACGAATACTGTTGAAGTAAGTCAAGGCAGTCCAATATGGGTCTCTTAAAATTTCTTCTGAAACTGTAATTGATTTTACTGATTGAAGCAAAGCGGAAATAACTCTCACCTGTGCTGTTGCATGTGATGGTAAAGCGGATGCAAATATGCCTGTGTAAATTCTACCTGTGCTTGTTGTGTCCTCGTATGCAAAGAATGAATCACCCGTACTTAAACATTGTGCGGGGAAAATATTCACATTATTGGTTCCTCTGCCATAAAGTGAATTGATTTGTTCTTTGGCTCTGGAGATTGTTGCTGATGATGCAATAATTTTTGGCTTTACATTATTTGAAGTGCAAAGTTCTTCAATCATTGTTTCATACAAACCGACCATTGAACCCAACGGACCCGAAATCAAATGCAACTCATCCTGTATGATTAATTCAGGCGGTGAAAACATTCTTTCGTTTCCTCTGAAACCAAAAATTGACTTTGCCTCTGGTTTCCATGTAAGCATTGCAAACTTGTCAACCGTTCCGATTAAGAGATTAGGTGGGTTGTCATAAATATCTTCGTCAATAACTACAAGCGGCAAATTGAAATCTGCTTGTGAGAAATCGCATTGTTGATTGTCGCACTGATAAATGATTGTCTCTTTCGTTCCAACTCTCCTTCGCTTATAACCTTTGACTTTGTTTGATCTTGCTTCTTTCAGATAACCCATTTGTGAACCACACCAGGGACATTTCAAAACGATGAAAGGATTTTCTTCCTCTCTGCCTTGCTCCATTATTTGAAATGCTCTTCGTGCTTCGTCTCTTCTGTTTGGTGTTGAATCAGAACCAACCCAAAGTCCAATTGTAATTCTTGCTGTTCCCAATTCTCCTTCGTTTTCTTTTCTTATTTTATCGCAAGCACAAATCAATGCTGCTGCTCTTTGAAACTGTTGTGCTGTCAGCAGTCGCAATGTGTAACGCATGAGCACTGTTGTGCCTGAATCGTTTTTATCTTTTAGTCTTTTCAGAAAAATTGTAAACGCAGACAATCCCAAATATGCTTCTGTTTTTCCACCACCAGTCGGAAACCAAATCAGGTCAACCATTTCTCGGTCTGCATGACTTCCATCCAACATTGAGTTAAGATTCATCAGAATGAAAGCAAGTTGAAAAGGTCTCCATGCGCCAAGTCCTGGTTTCCATGTAGAACTGTCATTAATATCAGGGATAACAGCATCTTTCAAACCTGTGATGTTGCCTTTGTCAATAATCCAGTTTCTTGTTTCAATGCTGTAATGGAGTTGTTGTAAAAGCATTGCATGATTCATCAATCTGAATGCGCGATTAACTCTTTCATTATTATTTAATAAGTCAAATCCTTCTTTCATACGCTGCAAACACAAGCGGCAACTTTCAATATGTCGCATAGCAGTTTTAAGAAGTTCTTCATTCAATTCAGCATTTGCAATTTTTTCTTGTTCGTTTATCCATGCTTCATATTCCTTATTGAGTTTGATAAGATTTAACGTAATGTCTGAGTCGGACAAATCACTGAGGTCAAACATTTTCAGTTCAACACTTTTCAATTCATTCGGTACAATTGGTTTTACTTCATAAACAGGAATAGATTCTGTTCTAATTGAATCCGTAAAGTCAATATCATCATCATTCCATGAGGGTGAACAGCCGTGTCCAACTGCAAAGGTTTTTTTCTTTCTGAACAAAAGCAGATTTGATTTCTCATCGTCCTTGTCTGTTTTAGATGCTGCTGCTTTGTAAGGACAAAAACATTTTTCGATTGCACTAACTGAAAACGAAACTTGGAAAAAGCAATCTTCATTCTTGATATTCTCTGCTCCTCCGGTATTCCAATTTATCAAAGTAAATGTGAGCAGTTGAATGCTTCTGTCTGTTTCAATTCCGCGAGTTCTGTTTCTGATATTCAGTTTGAGATTTATGGCGTTCCTGTTTTTGTCAACAAGAACTCTATCAATGTTCTTTCCTGACTGTGTTGGAATTTCATTTGCAGCCAAAACAAATTCCTGGTCAAGTGAAGTTCTGTAATAAGCTTTTCTTGTTACAGTGGTTAGATCTTCTTTCTGATAACTGTATTCTTTAATATCATAAACTCCAACATTGACTTTAACTGTGAAACCGTCTTTTGGAATTTTTGAAAAGCAACTGAATCCCATTGCTGATGGAAGAAAAGAATTTGCAAGTCCGATTTCTTCTTCGAAATCTTCTGCCATGTCAACGGGTGCTTTACTGTCTTCTGCTGTTACAGGGTCGTCAACTTCTTTCTTTTCATCTTCAAGTTTTTCCAAAACCTTTTCCTCTTCGGTTGAAGTGGAATCAAGTTTCTCAATTGTCGCTGCTCTAGGAAACAAAACTCCTGCACCATATCTCAATCTCGGTGGTTCGTTTAATAAAATTTCTTCTCCGTTCTCCTGTATGTGCGGATTTACAGGATCGGGACCAATCAATTCTTTCTTTATGAATTTCAGAATATCGTCTCTCATACTAATTAAGTTTTCGTTTTAGAAGTTCTCTGTAATCGCTTCGCATTGCTTCTGCAATCAGAAGGGTCAAACCATATCTTGCCCTGCTCATGCCTACATACAATAATGACTTTGCAATTTCACTGGTTAAATCTTCTATGTCTGTAATCACAACATAATTGCTTTCCATTCCCTTGTATGATTGCACCGTTGCAAAGCCAAAAAAGTTTTGTGTTGCTGAAATTTCACTAGTGCTTTTTATTTCTCTGATTGTAAACCCGGAAAATGAATTTGAACATGAGTTCTCAAATTTTCTCGGTGAGACAATTATCAATTCATGCAAGGGTAATTTGTTTTCTGAAAGTTTACTCAACAGTTTCGATAATAATTTCTTTTGCTCTGCTTCGTCTTTGTAGAAAAGATATTCAACAGGAATTCCTTCAAGATGTTCCAATAAAAATGGTGGCTTCGCAAATCCTGAAATCAAAGAAGTTTCTTCTCCAACTTGCTTTGTGTTCCGGCAATTTATTTTCAAAAGAAAGTTTGAATGTTGACCTGAAACTTTCAGCAAGTCAAGCATTTCTGCTCTTGTGAGTTGAGCATAGATTGCTTGCCTTTCAAAGTCACCAAAGATTTCCCAATTACCATTTGACAAACCGCCTGTTACCATTGAATCAAACAAACTCAGATATTCTTCTCTGATTAAATCCTGACCTTCATCAACAATCAACTTGTTAAATTTTTTTCTGATTCCTTTTTGATAAATGTCTTTCAGTAAAAGCGGCAAATACTTAATGTAAAAATCCTGTTTACTACTTTGGGTTTTATCGTAGTCAAAACCTTTTGACTGTTCAAACAAGAAACTGTGCAAACTTGAAACTGTGATTTTATCTTTCCATTCTTTAACTTGCTTTTGCATCCATTCTCCAACTAAACGGTTGTAGCAAGTGAGAAAAACCGTCTTGCCCTCTGCTGCTGCTCTTACTGCCGATTCAATTGCAATCATTGTCTTTCCCGTTCCTGCACTCCCCTGTATTAAACTTCTTTCATTCAGTTGAATTGAATCAAGAATTCTGTATTGTTCTTCTGTGTAGGTCATAACTTGCTTATCAAACTCTACCAGTCGTTCTTTAACAGTTCTGATTCTTTCAAAATCTCCTCTTAGAAAATCACATAACAAATTCAGATCGTTAGCATTTGGTAATGAATCCTTTTCTGAAAACCATCTTTTATTTCTATGTTTGTTGATAAACTGAGCAACAAGATTGGAGAAAAAAAATTCCACTCCGCTATTGATAGCATCCTTATCAAGAATCTGCCACTGCTCATATTCTACGCTGTGTTTGTCAAAACTGACGTGAGGGAATGCACACAAATAGCCGTATAGAATTTTTGCAAACTTATGTCCTTTGCCATATTCTTTTTCAATAGCAGAACGCAATGAGAACATTGCATCTCTTGCCTGGTTGAACGGACCAACATTGCTTTTGTTTGTAACATTGAACTTGTTTGTGTAGTGCCAAATTCCATCAATACATTTTACATCACCGCCTTTTACCTCCATTACAAAAATGCCACCTCTCGGAATTAGAAGCAGAAAATCAATTTCACCATACAATCGAACTGTATGCTGAAATAGGTTAAGTGAATGTAAAACAATCCAATCTTTAGTGAAAGGACTGTTCTTGAAAATCTCAAACAGCATTTTCTCACCAGTGCTTTTGCAACTCTTGTCAATATATGGTGGTAGCAATTTTGCCATCAGATAATTTCTTTTTGAAGTAACCTGTTCACATAGCGAACATCTATATTCTCCCACACATTTGAAACCTCAATAACTTTCAAAACAATTACACTTCCTAATCCTTCAACTGATATTTTTTTGTTGATTATTGAACTGTCAGCAAACTCATGTATCTGAGTTTTGATTTTGTCTGTGATAAAGTCAGATGCTTTCATTCTCCACCCAGTCATTTTTCTAATTGCTTCTCTCACTGTGTTGATGTTGTCATTTAACAGATTTGAGTTTGTAAGTAGTGCAATGCTGATTAGGTCAGCGTTGTCATCGGGACCAATTCTACTTTCGTCCTGCAACCATGTTCTGATTGTAACCTCATGTTTCTTGCAATCATTCTTCCGCAAGTCCTCAACTAATTTTTTGAAATCACTTCCGATTGAAGCGTAGTATTCTTTCAAGCGATTCTTCCAAAGTTCTGTCCACTGTTTGACCGAAGCCAGTTCTTTTGTGTTGGTGTTTTTTTCAACCAACTCGACCAAAATATCTCTGTCGGTGTTAATCAAAGCAATCACATCACCAGTTTGCAACGATTCAACTTTTCTTCTGTGAAGATTTGCTTTCTCTCCCCTTCTTTCAATTAATTCATTTATGACTAAAAATTTGTGTGATTCAGTTGTGTAAATAAAAAAGTCGCTCTCAAATACAATTCGCTTTGCCTTTATGCTGTCAATAAGATTTCCTTTTGCAGCATATCTTGAATACTGTGCATTGTCAAGTTTGAATTCAAAATCTAAAATGTCGAACGAACTTTCAGAAGTTGTTCCATCAACTTCATCACCTATATACAAATTAGAGAAACCCTTTGGCTTTTCTGATTCGCCTTCGGTACGAATGCCTTCACTATTTATCGTTGCTTTGATGTTCTCACTGTATTGTTTATTTCTTCTTTGCAGAGAGTTGTAATACTTGTTTTCAAATTGATAGAATAGAACAGTGATTTCAGAGAAAAGAAATGATGAAAGAATTCTGTTGATGTTGTTTGACTTTACCCAACCCGTAAGAATTGCTTTCAGTGGATTGCTTGAAAGCAATTTGTCGTTCACATCTCCAACAGATATTACTCTTGGTTTCTGAATGTGTGCAGGAAGCGAATCATCCAATGCTTTTGCTTCTTCTTCGGTTGAGCAAATGATGTAATCATATTGCTTTGAACTCATTAGGGTTATCAACCTTGCACACTTTTTAGATGGCTGCGTTGCGAACCTTGCAATAACAGATTTTAAAAGTGAAATACTTTCTTCAATTGGATTGTGTGCTTCGCCTAACCACATTCTGCATCGGAGAAACAAAGTTTCAATGCTGTTTATTTTGGAGTTGAGAACTGAAATTTCTTCTGTCGTTGGTATGTGTGCAACTCTTGAAACAAGGTTGGCCAGTTGAATTAGAGAAATTTTCAATGAAGTCAAATCATTGTTGTATTCATCTTTTTCAATGGAGTGAATTTTCTTTGTTGTTGCTTCAAGTTCTGCATCTAGGCAAATCTCTTTTACAACATTGAACGAAATATATTTTCTCAACTTCTTCTCAAAAGAATGAAAGGGAGAAAGGTTTGCTGAATGGTCAAGTTTTAAATTCTCTTTTGTGAAATTGAAAAACTCAAATCCGTAATTTTCAATTGTCTCAAAAGTTTCAATCTCTGATAAATCTGTAATTAGGATGGTTTGAAACTTGCCTTTTTCAATATCAGAAAAATCAGTTATTCTTTCTTGAATTTGATAAACTCCGTCAATTACTATTTTGGTTACTGTATTTTTAATTAAAAACAAAGATAAATTAGATAAATTATTGGAGAGTAACAGTGGGGCTGTGTCATCTACATTTCCTGCTTCATCAATTCTCGCATGCTTGTAGTAATCACCAAACTTGCATTTATTCAATAAAATGTTCTCTTTAGATTTCTCAAACAAGTTGTATTTACCTACGAGACATAATTTACTTTTTTGAAACAGTCTGTTTCCGTATGTTCTAATGTTTAGGAGTCGCTCAATAGGCAATTTTTCTTCTGAATAAATAGCCTTCTTCATACGTCCATGACTGGCGAGTTTGGTGCGTCCAAGTGGGGCTGGTTGTAATTTAAGAATTTGCATTTTACTTACCCCGATTTCTCCTTTTTCCTTACCTGCATTATAGTAGAAGTTAAAAAAATCGTCTTTTAACCCAATCCATTCAATAATTGCATCATCATTTAGTAATAAAAGATCACCCTTTTGGTAAGTTTTTAAAGCCGTAAAAATCTCTTTATTATATTTATAGAAGTCATTTTGAAATAAGTCTAATATCAATAGATCTATTATCCATTGAGCAGCAAATTCTTTCGACGGAAATACTAAACATAATTTCGTTGATTCATTGTTCCCAAAGAATTTTGAAATTATTTGAAATGCATCCCCTATTGCTTGTGGTAACGCATAAGATTCAGGATGTTCTGCAAAAGAATATAGTAGTCTATTTGATAATCCTGGGTCTAACATTATTGCCCCCTTTCTTTAATCGTTATCTAAAAGATGTTTTATTGATTTTGCAATTTTTTGAGCCATCAAAGGAGGCACAGCATTTCCTATCTGTCGAAAAGCTGATGTTCGTCCTCCTTCGAAATAGTAATCATCTGCAAATGATTGAAGTCGAGCTGCTTCACGTACGGAAATTGACCTAATTTGCCTTGGATCTGGATAAATATAATAATGACCATCCTTTGCAATATGAGCAACAATTGTATGTGATAAACCGTTTGGATCAATTACCTTATACCTATCTAAAAATGACTTCGTATTCGAATGTGTTTGTAAACTTTTGGGAATTTCATCATATCTTAAGCGGTGTTTTTGATTAAGCCATTTATCTATCACCAATGAATATATTTTCAAATCTCGTTCGTTGTGGTTGCGTGTTATGTGTTGCGTTGTGAAATCAATATTTCTTCTTGCTCCAGTTAGCATAAGATATTCGTTGACAGGTTTGGTGTATTTTACAATATCCATTTCCTGTCCAGGTTGTAAATGTGGCAAATCAACAAATAAATCGCGCTTTGTTTGCCAATTATTTTCAGTTATATCGAGTTCAGGAAATTTAAATTTTAAATTTCCTTTTCTACCAATAATAAATACACGTTTGCGTTTTTGCAACACACCATAATCCGCCGCATTTAATACTTTATAGTCTACTGAATATCCTATTTCAGTAAACATCTTACACATCGCATTGAAATACTTTGCATTTCCGGCAGTCAATAGTCCCATAACATTTTCAAATAAAAAATATTTTGGTTTATATTGATTAAGGAACTTTGCATAATAACGAAATAAAAAGTTTCTTTTATCTCCTTTCATTCCATTCGGATCCCTGCTTCTCCCGGCGATGGAATATGCCTGACATGGCGGCCCTCCAACAAGTACATCTACGTTCTTGTAAGAATTTTGTGATTCGATTTTTTTAAAAATACCCTCTATAGTTACTTCACTGATCTCCTTGCAAATAACTGAGTTAATTAGTTGAGCTGGAATTGATGCCCACAAATCATCTCTTGATATTTCTTTTTTCAAATATGCGTTGTAAATTTTGAGGTTATGATTTTTTGATAGATAATGAAATGCTACCCGTGATTTTAACGTATTGCAAGATTCTTCATTCATCTCGACATGTGCAATTGGGTGAAATCTTTCATTTATAAACCCTTCGGAAAGGCCACCAGCCCCAGCAAAAAGATCGATATACGTCATTTTACTCATTAGATTAATTACAGTTTAAAACCTATTTGACCAAGGCTTCGACGTTTCGACGATTTTTTTGCCATACTGAAACAAAAGATACTACTGAACTTATATTTTCCAAATGCTTTTATTTTTCTCATATGAACTAAATTTCTTCCCGTTCATTTTTCCATTATTATTTACCATAATTTGTAAAACAATCTTTCATTTTTCATGCCTATTCTATCTATCGATATTACATTTTGCTAGCGAACCAACGATTTTATTAAAGAAACTCTCACTACCACAAACCTAAATTTAATCACTGATTAATTTTACTTAACAACCTAAAACTGCTTAGAATTGTCAAATTTTAGCATACCAAATTAATAAAGTGGATTAGTTTCAAAGTATTTTTGAACGAAATATAGGAATTATTAAACTAATCTCCATAACATAGAAATCTGAGGTGAAAAGGGTTAATTTATTAGAATGCAGTATTTCCCAGTTAGAGTATTTTCCGTTTTGACAGGACCCCCATTAAAACACAAAACCCCGCTTTCGGGGCGGGGTTTTGAGGGGTAATTACATCAATTCTTTAATCTTCTTTTCGTATTCTGATTTCGGTATCAGCCCGACGTGCTTATCAACAATGTTGCCTTTTTTGTCAACGATGAATGAAGTCGGGATGGCGTCAATTCCGCCGTAATCGTTAATCACTTTTCTGTCAGCGTAAAGCACCGGATAATTGATGCCGTATTTCTGCGCGAACGGGGGAACTTCTGCCAGATCATCATCCACGGTTATACCCAGAATCACCACATCCTTGCCGTAGGTTTTCTGGAGGGAGACCAGATCAGGGATTCCCTTGCGGCAGGGTCCGCACCAGGTAGCCCAGAAATCAATGATAACAATTTTGTTCTTAAAATCGGAAAGTTTAACGACTTTACCGTTAAGGTCTTTCAGCATAAAATCAGGGGCTTTTTTCCCTTTTGTCTGAACTGCCTGAGCATCTGAAGCAGAGAAATACATGGCTGCGCCGATGAACAGAACCAGCAGGGTCATGAGTGCTTTTTTCATTGAGATTCCTTTAGTTTATAAAAGTTAGATGTATAACCCGCCGTTAAGTTTCACTTTACCAGGCGGCTTTCAACAGTTTCTTTATTATAGTCGGGCGGATAAGGTCCGCGCTCCGGCTCAGTCCGGGTATTATTAATAATGAAAAAAACCAGAGCCAGTACCAGAAAGATGACCAGATTCACAAAACTTTTGTATTTCGGGTCAATCAGGGGCTTCCGCTCCGTTTTCTGTGCCTGAACTTTTTTCGCGTTTACCCGTTCCCGGGCTTTATTATTTGCTGCCATGTTTTTCCTTTTTTCAGAAAGCAAATATAAAATAAAGCCGTCAGAGTTTTTCTACCGATTCTACCCCCTGCTGCACAGAAAAGTTCCGGCGGGGGCGAATCCGTATCTTACTGTAGTCAAACGCAGTGCCTGATATTTGCCGGAAAGAAAATTCATACCTCCGGGTTATTAACTGCGATTCATTTTATATAAATTTGTATTTATTTCCTTATGAAAATATGAACCATACAACCATCAGGAGAGTTTCGCCGGATGAGCTTTCAGAATTACAAATAATCAGCCGGCAGACATTTTCTGAGACATTCGCCGCGGTGAATTCCGAGGAAAATATGAAGCGATATCTTGAGGAAAACCTCTCACATGAACAGCTTGCATCCGAACTGCGGAATGAACAGTCTGAGTTTTATTTTGCCATAACTAATGATATAATAACCGGTTATCTGAAAATAAACTTCGGAAACGCACAGACGGAACCGCATAATCCCGATGCCATGGAGATCGAGAGAATCTACGTACTGAAAGAATTTTATGGAAAGGAAACAGGACGGATGTTATTTGAGAAAGCGCTTGAACGGGCAAAAGAACTGCGGGCCCCTTACATTTGGCTCGGCGTCTGGGAGAAGAATTACCGTGCACTCAGCTTTTACCGGAAACACGGCTTTACCCAGTTCGGCAACCACCCCTTCCGGCTGGGGGCAGAAGAGCAGACGGATTTGGTGATGAGGCTTACGCTTGAACAAACCTAACCAGAAGTTCAGTAATTATATAACTTTCAATTACAATTCCAATTAATACCAATCCACGCTGCCTTGGCATCCGTTTAAAATCCGCGTGCCATCAATTGAGGCAAGAATGAAAAGTTTTCAGATATGACACATGGCTCACTATTAATTGTAAATTGAATTATATTGATTTTATAAGGGTTTGGTCTATTGATTTCCTTAGCGTTGCCGATACACCCACGCTGCGGGCATATACATCCCACCGGTTTACTGTTTCTCTTATCTGCTGAATTATCTCTGCTGCGTTTTTACATTTAATTGATTTGGCAACAGTCAGTAAATCACCTCGTGTTATTTCATCCCGTTTACCATTTATGCTTAACGCGTGCTGACTCACCCATCTGTGTCCCGGCTGATAGGCATGGCAGAGATCATAAGCCGGAGCAAGCTCCCATTTGCCATCTTTCTTCATTCTGAAAGAAAAGTTTTTGGTGTGGTCATCGCAATTCCGCGCCATTACATTAAACACCATCCGCCTGAACATCTGCTCTGCATCAGGATAAGGCAATTGCAACCGGCGCATAGTCTGGAACAACTGCTCGTAACTAAAACTGCTAACATTGTTATAATCGAAATGGTTCAAGGCACAAAAGGTTTGTATATGATGTTTCCCTCTGCTCCCATGCCTGTCAAACCGTTTTGTAATGAAGTGAGCTCTGCCGTTTTCTTCCAACAGACGGCAGGGCATCATCCCGATTCCGCAGTCAAGCGCCATCAGATGATATGCCATCTCAACGTATCCATAACCGGTTGATTTTCCAAGCTGCACGGAGCTTACTCCGTCCAGTTTTATCAGCCAGTGTTCAAATCCTGCCGGAGCGTTGGTTTGTCCGGAGCGCACCTCTCCTGTTTTTTCATTATACGCAATTACTGCTTTCGGACGCGCACCTCCTGCTGATGTGCCGATGCGCAGTATATCCCGCAGCCCCTGCTCTTCTTTACCGGTAAATCCGGTCCTGAATGATTTTTTGGCGGAAAGAATTTTCTTTGCGATATATACGAGTGATTCAATTTCTATCATCTCAGCACGGCGCGGCTCCTTCATTACCGGAGGTCTGAATTCAAGCGCACCCATTCCTCTGCTCCCGATAAAACAAAGCAGTTCAACAGGATTCATGCTGTCCGGCTCCCGCCCCTGCCTTGTTAACCATGCATTAATCAGGGTTGAACCATAGCGGTCGGGCAGAGCATCGGAAAGCAGACCGGGCAGTCCCTTAAATGTGTTAAAATCATCATCCTTTCTTTTACGGTTCTCAGGAAAAGAAAAAATACTTCCCGTTTGAGAAAGGGGCATCATCAGAGGTGCAATGTCCCAACCGTTATTTCTGAATGATGGTTCATATTCAAAAGAACCAACACCCGACAGTTCATCCCATGCAGCCGCGCCGGCGAGTGAATCCCAAATATATACTAACGCAGTGTTCATCTCACCACTGGCTTTCTTCGGAGGCGTTACCTGATTTATTAGCACGCTTCCGTTTCTTTTGTTCCATCTTTGCCAGGGCGAGAGGACTTATCTTTTTGTCAATGACGAATGCATCCATCACCCGCAGAAGTCCTAAAACTCTCAGTACCCTGATGAGAGTCGCCAGAGTGACAGGATTTCCTCTTTCCAGAAGTGCCAGGGTTGAACGGCTAATCGCTGCTTTTTCCGCCAATTCCTGCTGAGGGATATTCTGCTCCAGACGGTGGTGCTTTACAAAACTGCCGATATGCTCCGTCAGTGCATCATCAGTCATGGAAGACCAGATTATGTATGATTTATCAGTCATAATATGCCTTTTTGCCTATTAATGCTTATTTATTCATACAAAAATAGGAAACAATTATGAATTATGAAGTATGAATTGTTGAGCTTTTTCCCCCCTTCAAAAATCCGCGTAATCTGTGTAATCCGTTTAATCCGTGAAATCCGGTCAATCCGTTTAATCCGTGATCACAATCCG
>BTUV01000003.1:54916-57339 GCA_045863035.1 Ignavibacteriales bacterium
GTTTAATCCGTGATCACAATCCGTTTAATCCGTGATCACAATCCGTTTAATCCGTTTAATCCGTAATCAAAATCCGTGAAATCCGGTCAATCCGTTTAATCCGTGATCAAAAATTGTTAGTTTTCAGTTTTCAATTATGAATTAGTTTATGAAACTCGCTACTCTTTGTTACGTAAAGGACATTCCCAACGGCAAGACCCTTATGCTGCACCGCATCAAGAAGGAAAATGATGTGCATCAGGGGAAGTGGAACGGCCTCGGGGGGAAGTTTGATGCCGGGGAGACTCCGGAGGAATGCGTCATCAGGGAAATCAGGGAGGAGTCGGGGCTGACCATTAAAAATCCGGTTATGAAGGGTTTTCTCACCTTTCCGGCATTTAAGGATGATGAGGACTGGTTCGTGTTTGTTTTTACCGCCCCTCATTTTTCCGGTCATCTGATTGAGTCCACGGAGGGGCATCTGGAGTGGATTAACGATAAAGACCTCCTTTCCCTGAACCTGTGGGAAGGGGATGCGATCTTCTTCCCATGGATGGATCAGGAGAAGTTCTTTTCAGGCAAATTTATCTATAAAGAGGGTAAATTGATAGAATACACAGTGGAGTTTTATTAGAACGGTTCCGTCCGGCTGAAACAATTCCCCCCCGAGGAGGGTACAAGTTAATAAGCGCATAGGTGATTTCTGACCTGAAGACAGATTGTTATCTGTCTATACGAAACGGAGTTATTCCGGGCTGAGACAAATTGTTATCTGTCTGTACGATTCAGATGGTTCTTCGACTAAACGTACATTGTTAATTGTACATTGTTAATTGTACATTGTACATTTTTTTCAGGATTTCTTTTGTGCTGCGTCCATAATTTTCTGCCATTCCGCCGGAGTCAGTTCTTCCGATTCATCAATGAGCATGACCGGAAAACTATCCTCAATGCGGTACCGGCGGCGGGTTTCAGGGTCGGTCGAGACCAGAAATCCCTCATGGAAAACCAGAGGCGCTTTTGAGAGGGGGCAGCGAAGGATGTTCAGGAGTTCGTCTGATATCATATTCTTTATTGTTGTAAAAATTAAATCGAATAAACTATTTTAATCTATCAAAATTTCTGACAGGATCAAAAAATGAAAGCCGTTTTTTTCTTTATTTTATTCCTCACGCAGGCAGCCACACTCTTCCCCCAGGGAGTGAGCGGGGCAGACTCGCTGGGGGACAAAAAGCTCTTCCAGATAAAACGCTACAATTACATCCTCGACTATATCGCCGAGAAAAAATTTGAGGATATCGCGAAGGATATCATCAAAGCGGACGGGAAATCTGTTATTCCATCCTACAATCCGGAGGAGGATGTATATATACTCTTCAGCGGCGTGAAGGATATGAATGAGTTTCAGCTTATCCTGAGGGATGAAAACGGACTGACCGACAGAATTGTTGAAGCAAAAAATGTTTATCTGATCTGGATTGATGATGAGCTTGGCGACGATTATGAAATCAACTACGAAATCCATGAGCGGGAGTCAGCCCTGCAGAAGGATTTTGCAAGCGTTAAAAGCTGGTTCACCGGACTGAAAACAGACGCAAACACCACCCGCGGCGATGACGCTGTATATAATTATTACTACAAGATTATTAAACTGCAGGGGGTCATCTGCCCTTCGGATATAAAAATTTCCCTTAAAGTTTTGAATCAGGGAAGACTAAAAGCCGAAAAAGAAGCAAGTTACATTAACCATGAAATCAGCTATTATAATGTAGCCATCGGCGTGAGTGCATCGCCCGGAAAAGAAAAGAACTTTCTGATTAAAGACAAGCAGCTTTTCCTGTCAAACAATGTGCGCAGTGAATGGGACGGGCAGTTCATCCTCGGATTCAATTTTCACTTCGGGCGGGAGATGGACTCATGGAATCCAAACTACAAACCCTGGGAAGGTGATTTCTGGTCTGACTTCCATCAGCGGCTCAATCTTTTTGTGGGGCTTGATATCAGCAGCAAGCCGTTTGACAATCTTTACGCGGGGCTCGGGCTTAACATCACAAAGGATATTCAACTTGTCTCCGGATTAGTCTGGTACCGCTCCACGCAGGTGAGCAACGGTGAGGATGTGGGGGACGTGAATTCACTTGATGACATCAAGAATTTCTTTCCTAAGAAATATGAACCAAAATTCTATATCGGACTGAATTTCAGCACGCTTGCAGTCTCAAAAATGCTGGGTCTGACCAAGTGATGTAAGATTCGCGGGGATTAGTGCAATTCGCGGCAAGATTTAACACAAATGGACACGAATTTGAGGACACCAATTTTCACGAATTAAATACAGGGCCTTGGTGTAATTCGTGTTTCTAATTTGTGCAATTCGTGGCAACAGTTTACACAAATGGACACGAATTTGAGGACACCAATTTTCACGAATTAAATACAGGGCC
>BTUV01000003.1:57439-63325 GCA_045863035.1 Ignavibacteriales bacterium
TTTACACAAATGGACACGAATTTGAGGACACCAATTTTCACGAATTAAATACAGGACTTTGGTGTAATTCGTGTTTCTAATTTGTGCAATTCGTGGCAACAGTTTACACAAATGGACACGAATTTGAGGACACCAATTTTCACGAATTAAATACAGGACTTTGGTGTAATTCGTGGCAAAGTGTAACATGAATGCTATCTGCCCGGACCGCCTGATCAAAAACTTTGCATTATTTTCCTGTTTTGCTTATTTTCTCACATGAGAAATCTTTATTTTTAGGAATATGGTAACAAATTCAGCATTAGAAATAATCAGGGGGAACCCTGAGCTTTACAAGCCGCTTTCTGCCACGATTGCGAATACGGCTGGGGACGGGAGTAATGCCTCTCTACCCCTCAGACTCAATCTCCGGATCACAGGAAAGACCAATGCCTTTGAGGCAGTGTTAATCATGTCCGGAATTCTCAGAGATATCGAACTCGGTGTTCTCAAAGCAAAAATGAAAAGGGATAAAGGGGGAGCAAATCAGATTCTGGTGGTGCCCTATATATCAAAAACTATTCAGAATCTTCTTGAGGAGGAGGGAGTTTCCGCAATTGACCTGAGCGGTAATTATTACATCGTAACACCGGAACTCACTGCTATTCGTTTAGATCAGCAAAACCGGTTTAAGGTCAAACGCACAATTCAAAATATCTATAGCCGCAACAGTTCGATAGCCGTCCGGTGGCTTCTGACAAAGAAAACAGTGGCAAATAACCTTCTTCAGTTAAAATCTGAAATGGATCAAAAAGGTTCAGAACTCAGTTTGGGCACAATCTCAAAAGTTCTAAAAGTATTAGATGAGGATATATATATCGTAAGAACTCCAATGGAGATTAAGGTGCTAAAGCCGGATGAGCTATTAACTCGTCTGAAAACCGAATACCGGCAACCCGCGGTGCTTTCAGAGCTTAGGATCCGTCTTCCGGAAAACAAAACCGAAGCCGGGAAAATTCTAAGTGAAACTCTGGGCGAGAACTCCTGGATCTGGTCAGGCAGCTCCTCCGCGGAACGCTATGCGACAACCTTATCTCAGAGCACTTCTACGGTATATACCAAAACCAATCCGGAAGAAACCCGTATTACCGGACAATCCGACAATAGATTTTATAACTGCACACTACAATATATAACCGATACCCTTGTATATTTTGATGCAATTAAAAACTTTAGTTCCGCCATACAGTCATATATAGAGCTTTCAAGAATGGATAAAAGGGAACAGGAAATAGCGGAAGATATCAGGAGAGTAATTCTGAATGAACAATAAGTCGTCTGACATAAACGATTATTTGCTAAGTACGCTCACTGAACCCGGCAAAAAAATCTGATATATACTGGATTCAATTAACAGTAATGGCAGCTATGATTATAGTAACAGTCCTCGACTCGTCATTACCATTCCTGGATATTCGTGCAATTCGTGGCAAAAAAAGAGGGCAGGTCGCAACCTGCCCCTACAAATTGCCAATATATATTATTCCTTACGGAACTGTAATCCTGATCTCTCTCCGGTTTCAACCAGAATGGTATCTCCTTCATTAAAGTTTCCTTCAAGCAGATAGCGGGAAAGCGGATTCGCCAGATATTTCTGCACCGAGCGCTTTAACGGCCGCGCTCCGAATGAAACATCATACCCAACCTGCGCAAGCCAGTCTTTGGCTTCATCCGTAACTTTCAGATGCAGGTCTCGTGCGGCAAGCATGGCGGTAACTTTTTCAATCTGTATATCCACAATACTGCGCAGTTCCGCCCTGCTGAGCGGTTTAAACATCACCACTTCATCTATGCGGTTCAGGAACTCAGGTCTGATGGTCCTTCGCATCAGATCAATAATCTTGGAACGCAGCCCACCCATCGCGTCTTCCAGATTTTCACCCGCGCGCTCAAGTTCATCCTGTATGAGCATAGAACCAAGATTGGATGTCATAATCAGAATGGTATTCTTAAAGTTTACGGTTCTTCCCTGATTATCCGTCAGGCGGCCGTCATCAAGCACCTGCAGCAATATATTATATACATCTGAGTGTGCCTTCTCAATTTCATCAAGCAACACAACCGAATATGGCCTTCTTCTCACCGCCTCGGTTAACTGTCCCCCTTCTTCATAACCAACATAACCGGGAGGTGCACCAATCAGGCGCGAAACAGAAAACTTCTCCATATATTCAGACATATCAATGCGGATCATCGCGTGCTCGTCATCAAACAATGCTTCGGCAAGTGCACGGGCAAGTTCTGTTTTACCAACGCCGGTTGTACCAAGAAAGATAAATGATCCCACCGGACGGTTAACATCCTGCAGACCGGTACGCGAACGGCGTATTGCATTGGCAACTGCAATTACTGCATCTTCCTGCCCTACGACCCGTTTGTGCAGTTCTTCTTCAAGCCGCAGCAATTTCTGTTTTTCGCTTTCAAGCATCCGCTGAACAGGAATGCCTGTCCACTTTGCAACAATCTCTGCAATGTCTTCGGCCTCAACTTCTTCCTTCAGAAGTTTTTTATCTTTCTGAATAACTGAAAGTTCTGCAGCTTCTTTTTTTAGTTTCTTTTCGAGGTCAACTATTCTGCCGTAACGGATCTCCGCGACTTTTTCATAATTGTTTTCACGCTCCAGCCGCTCTGCATCCGCTTTAAGTGATTCAATTTGTTCTTTGATAGCACGCATGATGCTTATTTTATCTTTTTCACTCTGCCAGTGAAGTTTAAGCTGAGATTTTTCTTCATTAATACCGCTTAATTCTTTTTCAAGTTCAGCAAGCCGTTTTTCCGATGCTTCATCTTTTTCACGGCGGAGCGCTTCCCGTTCAATCTCAAGCTGTCGTGTTTTGCGCTGAAGCGAATCAAGTTCTTCGGGCATGGAGTCTATTTCAATACGAAGTTTAGAAGCCGACTCGTCAATCAGGTCAATAGCTTTATCCGGCAGGAAGCGGTCTGATATATACCGCTGTGAAAGCTGCACGGCGGCAACAATGGCTCCGTCTGTTATGCGCACACCGTGATGCACTTCATATTTTTCTTTAAGCCCGCGCAGGATTGAAATTGCATCCTCCTCTGAGGGCTCACTCACCAGCACCGGCTGAAATCTCCGTTCGAGTGCTGCATCTTTTTCTATATACTTCTTGTATTCATTAAGAGTAGTGGCTCCCACGCAATGGAGGTCACCACGTGCAAGAGCGGGCTTTAAGATATTAGCTGCATCCATTGCACCTTCGGCCTGTCCGGCTCCGACCAGCGTGTGGAGTTCATCAATAAAAAGAATTACTTCCCCCTCAGAGGCAGTTACTTCCTTCAGCACTGCTTTCATCCGCTCTTCAAACTGACCGCGGAACTGCGTGCCTGCAATCATCGCCCCCATATCAAGCGCAACAATTCTTTTACTTTTCAGATTTTCAGGCACATCTCCGGCAATAATGCGGTGCGCTAAACCCTCAGCGATAGCAGTTTTACCCACACCGGGCTCACCAATCAGTACCGGATTATTTTTCGTCCGGCGTGAAAGTACCTGCAGCACACGGCGGATTTCCTCATCGCGGCCGACAACCGGGTCAAGTTTACCCGACTTAGCAAGCTCATTCAGGTCACGTCCAAATTTGTTTAATGACTGATAGGTATCCTCAGCGTTTTGTGAGGTCACCCGATGATTGCCTCTCACATCCACCAGAGCTTTAAGGATAATATCGTAGGAGACTCCCGAATCACGCAGAAGCTGTCCGGCTTTCCCCTGTTCTTTGGAGAGCGCAAGGAGCAAATGCTCGGTTGAGATATACTCATCCTTCAGGTTTCCGGCCTCCTTAAAAGCGGAATCAAAAAGAGCTGCGGTTTGGTTGGACATCTGCTGTTCTGAAATGGCAGAGCCGCTGATTTTGGGGAGGCGGTCAAGCAATTCGCTAATCTGAATTTTAATCTTATTCGCGTTGCCGCCGGTTTTGCGGATGATATTTTCGGTAAGTCCGTTCCCCTCCTCAATCATTGCAGCCAGGATGTGCTCCGGTTCGAGTACCTGATTGCTGTAATTCCGGGCGATATCCAGTGCGTTTTGAACAACTTCCTGGGCTTTGACGGTTAATTTATTAAAATTGAATGCCATCTGTTTTCCTTTTCAATAAAACATAATTGCCAGATTTCACGGTATAAAAATACCCTTTTCCGCAGTATTAGATGCAGGGATAAGGGAGAGAGTTTCAGGGGGGGGGCAGGAGTTTTACACTAATTCACGCGAATTTTGCAACACTAATTTTCACGAATTTGAGGACACTAATTTTCACGAATATAATTTCCCCATCCGTGCAATCAGCGTAATCCGTTTAATCCGCGATCGTGATTCGTTTTCCTAAATTAGTGCCATTCGTGTTAACAGAGGCAGCCAAAGTTTAACACTATTTCAAAAAATCTCCATCAACAATCAGAAGTTTCACCCCATTTTCTGAAAAGGAACGATGTGAACTAAGTCCGTCTGAAACAATATAGGTTTCCCCTTTGGTGAGTGTAATTTTCTCACCGGTGCTCAGTTCACTGATAAATTCCCCCTCTAAGCAGTGTACAATATGACCTTTCTGACACCAGTGGTCTGCCTGATAGCCGCGGGAATATTCCACAATCCGTATCCTCAGCCCTTCAAGTTGCATTGTCTGCCAATATGCAGATCCGGTTTCACCTTTGTGTTCAACTTTTTCAATTGATGTCCAGTCAATTGTTTGAAATGGTATAGTGCTCATGGGATTTTCTTTGATTTCTTTCTATCCTCAGCGGACTGCTTCAACAAATTAATGCTGTCCGCCGGTGCAGTAGCGGGTTTTGATGCACAAAACTCGGATACGTGACCAAAGTTGCCAAAGTTGATTAAATGCATAATATTTCAATTAACCGCTAAACCGCCATTTTTTGGCGGGTCAATATATTCTACTTTTGTTACGGATTTGTTCATTTCTTGATCTTTATCAAATAACCGTCAAATAAAAACTGACTGCCGATCATATAACCATCACATAATAAACCATTGATTATCAAGGAGTTACGATATCGATTGACTCCAGCAGCCACATAAGAAATTCGAATTTGTCAAATTACCATCAAATAAGACTTTATGCCCAAAATGGGATGTAGCTGGCGTATTCTGCGTGATTATATTGAGCATCCTATTGAGCATTTATTGATTTTCTTGCAGGTTTTGCTCAATAGATAATCAATGAGTTGAGGGGTCTTGAAAACCCCGCAATCAAACAACTATCAAATAAAACTTTAAGCCCAAAAGGGGATGTAGCTTGCATATTTTTTTTAATCTCCTTTCAGAATCATCTTCTAGAATTACTTTGTCTTCAAGGCATCCAGAATAATTCGGGTAGCAATAGCAGCATTTTGGTTTTTAAAATTATCAAACTTCCGGTCAAAACCAAAACTGCTAAAATTTCACTTCGACAACGCTTAAAATGACTGCTTTTTCGTAATTCGATTTTAATTTTCTCTGAGCGAGTTTAAAAACCGGACATTCTTAATAATTGGGTGAATTTAAGTTTACAGAAGTTTATCAGGTAGAGATCCACTCACAAGATGAAATCAGAAATTGCCCTCATACTCCTTGCCATCGGCGGCAGTTGTAAAGTAATTCTTTACAACTGAATTTTCTTCTAACCCCTTACCCTTCAAGAGGTTGTCTATTGTTCTGCTTAGAGGTGGCAAAAAGTTCCGCCAGTTGGTTTTGGTTCGCTTGTATCATCCGTTTAATCCGCGATCAATAATCCGTGCAATCAGCGTAATCCCTTTAATCCGCGATCAATCATCCGTGAAATCAGCGTAATCCGTTTAATCCGCGATCATATATTACAGACTCAGCATCTCTTT
>BTUV01000003.1:63425-111175 GCA_045863035.1 Ignavibacteriales bacterium
AATCAGCGTAATCCGTTTAATCCGCGATCATATATTACAGACTCAGCATCTCTTTAAAGCGGATGGACTGACGGCGGGAGACTTCAACTTTCTGGCCGCCTTTCAGCTTCACCAGAAGGCCGCCGTTAAGCCAGGGTTCGATATTCTCAACCCATTTCAGATTAAGAATGTGCTTTCTGTTCGCGCGGAAAAATGTTCTCTGGTCAAGGCGCTCATCAAGATAATTAAGTGTACGCAAAATGAGGGGTTTGTTTTCGTGGAAGTATATACGGACGTAGTTTCCTTCCGATTCAAAGAGGCGCACATCTTCCAGTTTCACGAACCAGCATTTTTCACCGTCCTTCACAAACACCTGATCCTCAGCTTTCAGGGTACCTGCGGGCAGCGGGGTTTCCTCAGCAGCGCTTCTTCTGAGCACACGCTTTACCGCATCCTCAAGGCGCTTGGGGTCAATCGGTTTCAGCAGATAGTCAAGTGCATTATATTCAAATGCTTTCAGCGCGTATTCATCATAAGCTGTGGTAAAGATAACATGGGGAACGTTATCCATCTCCTCAAGCATTTCGAATCCGGTTTTGCCGGGCATCTGTATATCAAGGAACACAATTTCCGGCTGAAGCTGATTGATCTTTTCAATCGCGTCATCAGCATTCACTGCCTCTCCCGCGATTTCAATATCCTTATGCTCAGCCAGAAGGCGGGCTAATTCTGTTCTTGCCAGACGTTCATCGTCAACGATCAGTGCTTTCATATCAGTTCTCCTGTTGGAATTTTAATTTCTGCTTTCACTTTATCCCCCTCCTGCATCAGTTCAAAACCTGCCCCGCCTGAATAAAGCAGATGCAGGCGCTGCTTAGTGTTTGCTATGCCGAAGCCGCGCGAGGTCATCAGTTCCTCCCTGCTCAGCGTTCCGGTGTTATATATATCAATGGCCAGGAACGATGGTATCTTCATCGTCCTGATGATAATCTCTCCCCCTTCCGGCCTGCGTGCAATGCCGTGTTTGATGGCGTTTTCAACCAGGGTCTGCACCATCATCGGCGGTATTTCAATGCTTCTGGTGAGGGGATCTATCTCCATGGTATATCTCAGCCGTTCCTCATAGCGTACCAGTTCAAGCGCAAGATAATCCTCAACAGTTTTCATTTCATCTTCAAGCGGCACAGTTTCACTCCGTTCAATGCGCAGTGAGTAGCGGAAGATATTGGAAAGCTGTGTGATCGCTTTTTTCGCGCGCTCCGGATTTTCCTCAATCAGTGAGCGGATGCTGTTCATCGCGTTAAACATAAAATGGGGGTTAAGCTGCGACTTTAATGTTTTCAATTCAAAATCTTTAACTGCCGCTTCCCACACTAATCGTTCAATCTCTGAATTTTTATAATTGACAAAATAATGAAATGCAAAATAAGCAGCAGACCAGAGCAAAATAATTATGCTTATGTTAAAAAAGTTGCCCATCACCACCGTCAGGTTCACTTTTTCAAGATCGTATATACCGCCGAACTCGATGACCATAAAGATCAGAGTGGTTATCACCGCCCCGGTGAGTAAAATTGCAGGCAGCAGCCGGACAACCAGGTTTTTCCAGGAAAGATCGATCCACCGGTATTTCTGTATATAAAACCTGAGTACATGCGTTGCAGCCAGCCCGGTCACGGACATATAAAGAAGTAAAATCAGATTGCGCCAGAGAAACCCCTCATAACTGGTCATAAGAAGGAAGTTAATCAGAAAATACAAACCCCACCCGCCCGCCTGGCAGGCCCAATACGCCTTATCCCGGTTATTGAGGATATCAAACTTCATTTTATTGATTTTTCCGGTTTGGCTTTCAACTGCTGTGCGTATTGCTGTATTAATGCTTTTAACTTCTGAAATATAATAAATAAGAAAACCTGAACAAGTACCCGGAAAATTATTAGTTGCGGTGGTGAGTTCGCCCCCATAAGGTTTTTGTGGTCTTTTTTTATGATGAGCGGTAATTTTATGAGGATGAGTAATTTTTTGAAGTCTGCGGGGAAAATGGGGGCACTTGGGACGATGAGTACAAGGATAATAGTGTGATGTTTTTGACGGAGGAGATTATCAATTTTAGTGGATTTTACACCTTTAAGGGTATAATTTACTCGATATCGCCTGTTTTTATACCTCATAAGGTATATTTTTTACATGGTTTTGGTTTTTATACCCTATATGGTATATTTCATAACTAATTAAATAGTTTTACACCCGTTTAGGTATAAAATGGAACTTCGTGAATTTGTAAAAGCCAAGCGAAAAGCTGTAAACTTAACCCAACCAGAACTTGCCTGGAAGGCGGGGGTGGGGCTGCGGTTCTTGCGGGAGCTTGAACAGGGGAAAGAAACCCTGCGATTGGATAAGGTAAATAAAGTTCTGGCTCTGTTCGGGCATAAGCTCGGACCCGTTAAACATACTTTCACACTTAAGGACTGAGAATGATTATGCGCGGCGCACTGGTTTATTACAACGAAAGAAAAGCCGGAAGGATTTTTCAGGATGAAGACGGATATCACTTTCAGTATTTCCCTGAATATCTGTCCGATAAAAATTCTGACCCCGTCAGTCTTACATTACCGCTACAGGCGGGTACATTTCACAGCGACCGGCTCTTTCCGTTTTTTGACGGACTGATACCTGAGGGGTGGCTGCTTGAGATTGCAGAAAAAAACTGGAAACTGAATCCAAGGGACAGAATGGGGCTGCTTCTTGTCTGCTGCCGAGACTGCATCGGGGCGGTAAGCATCATACCGGAAGAGAAGGGAGCCGGATTATGAGCAGAAATTGTCTTGCCTGTTATCAGCCGGTGCTTATCGAGGATGGCGAGTTTCATCAGGAGTGTTCAAAAAAAGTATTTCTCCAGCATGAAGCACCCGTTCTTACCTATACTGAAAAAGAACTTGCGGAATTGGGGATTCAGGTTATCCGTTCGAGTATATCTGTAACGGGAGTTCAGCCAAAACTTTCACTGGATATTGCGAATGAAAGAAAAAACCAGCCGTCAAAAAGATTCACTATAGTCGGGCTATGGGGGCAGTATATACTGAAGCCGCCAACTCCGCGTTATCCGCAGCTCCCTGAAACAGAGGATCTTACCATGCATCTTGCAGAGATTGCAGGGATGCCTGTTGTACCGCATAGTCTCATCCGGCTTGCCTCAGGTTCCCTTGCATATATAACCCGAAGAATAGACCGGATTAAAGGGACTAAACTTCACATGGAGGATATGTGCCAGATTACCGGAAAACTCACTGAAGAAAAATATCATGGCAGCTACGAACAGGTTGCCAAAGCAATTCTGCAATACTCATCATTCCCTCTTCTTGATGCTATTGCGCTCTGTGAGGTTTTGCTTTTCTCATTTATAACCGGTAATGCCGATATGCACCTGAAAAATTTTTCTCTCATAAAAACCCGACCGGATGAATACCGCCTTGCCCCGGCTTATGATCTGGTTTCAACCACACTGGTTAATCCCGCAGACAAAGAGGAGCTTGCCCTCACACTCAATGGCAGAAAAAACAAGATAACGAAAGAAGATTTTATCCGGTTCTTTGAGAGGTTAGCGCTTGAACCTCAGCAACAGGAACGGCTTTTTTCACAGATGCAAAAATCAGCGGATGGGTGGGTTGCTTTCATAAGGCAAAGTTTTCTCACCGGAGAATTTCAGGAATCATTTATCGCAATCATCAGAGAAAGGATGAGACGGCTCAGCTTATAATAATGAAGAATGAAAAATGAAAAATTTGATTTCAGAGAAAGTGATAGAGCTATTCAACTAAACCGGGGACAATATTGACACTTGGGACGATGGGCTGCAGAACAGCTCGGCATTTCATTTTCCATTATCCCTTATCAATTTTCCATTACCCCCTGTCAATTCTCAACCCGCCGGCTTAAACCGGGGAAAACCGGCTGTACATTGTTAATTGTTCATTGTAGATTGAATTCCCCTAACTCCTTTATTTACATTGATTTTCCCCCCCTTTTGCCGTAATTTGCCAAACTATTTATATTATTTAGGAATATTGTAATTTGAGCGAAAACAACGACCCCGTCCAGGAAAAAAGCCAGGGAAACACCCCGGCTGACGGGAATCAGCAGCGGAATGAAACTCCATCCGCACCGGCAGCCAACCTGTCTGCCCCCGAACCGGAACAGCCCCGGCCGCAACAGCGCCGAGATGAGCCCTCAACCCATGTTGAGTATATTCCCATCCCGGTTGAAAAAAATGGCGGAGAAAATAAAGAACCGGTTAATCCTTTTTCCAATAATGAAGCTGAAAAACCGGCTCAGGAGCAGCCAAAGGATGACCCTAATTTGGGAAGAGTTGAAAGACGTCACCCCAATATGCGCCGCAAAGGTAATAACCAGGATCGGAATCAGCCCAGAAATCAGAACCGGCAGAGACCAACTCACCAGCATCAGTCGCAAAACGCCCCGGCGGAGGTGAAAGAAAAAACCGAACAGCCGGCTCAGCCACAAACCCGTCAGGAAAGACCGGACAGAAACCAGAATCAACGCCCTGAAAGGCAGCCGCGTGCTGAACGCATTGAGCGGGTGGACAGAAAAGACAGGGATGACCGTAATCAGAAATCTGACCCGGCAGGCAGGCAGAGCGAAACCCAGCAGAGAATTCCCCCCAATGAAAAAATTTCCATTGTTGTTCCTCTGTTTAACGAAGAGCAGTCTCTGCGCCCTCTTTATGGTGAAATCAGGAAAGTATTTGAAAATACCCGCCGCACCTATGAAATCGTTTTTGTTGATGATGGCAGCACTGATAAATCTCTGATGCGCATTAAAGAAATTGCCCGTATGGACAAGAGAGTGAAGTATTTATCATTCCAGAAGAATTACGGAAAATCAGCAGCACTTCAGATGGGCTTTAAGATGGCTACCGGAAGTGTTATTATCACCATGGATGCTGATCTGCAGGATGACCCGAAAGAAATTCCGAACCTGATCAAAAAACTTGAAGAAGGTTGGGATCTGGTTTCCGGCTGGAAGAAGAAACGTTATGACCCTCTGGTAAAACGCTTCTCATCAAAATTTTTCAACTTTGCAACACGCATTTTCAGCGGCATAAAAATTCATGATTTTAACTGCGGACTAAAAGCATACCGCAAAGCAGCAGCGCAGAGCATTACCGTTTACGGTGAACTGCACAGATATATGCCTGTGCTGGCTCACTGGAACGGATTCAGTGTAACAGAAATTGAAGTGAAGCATCATCCGCGTATGTACGGAAAAACCAAGTTCGGCATCTCCCGTTTCTTTAAGGGATTTGTTGATCTGCTCACCGTTGTTTTTCTTACGCGGTATATAAAACGCCCGATGCATCTGTTTGGATTCCTCGGTGCCTTCACCATGCTTGCGGGACTTGCCGTGAATGGATATCTCACCTGGGAGTGGATTAACGGTCAGCCCCTCAGCAACCGCCCGATGCTGTTTCTTGGAATGCTGTTAATCATTGTTGGCACACAGTTCTTCTCAACCGGATTACTCGGTGAGCTGATGGTGCACAACTTCCAGAACGACTCTGAGTATAAAGTTAAAGATCAGTCAAATTAACGGCTGAATGCACTACGATCCCGTTAAAGATGTATTCGCCGCGGTAATTAAGAAACTGCCCGTTCTGCGGGCAGTTTTTTATAAACTGCTTGACCTGATGTTTCTCCGCTCATGGTTTGTCCGCAGGGAGCTCCGTCATCTTCGCGCGCAGTTTGGAGCAAAAAAAATTGATATATACGATGCCGGCTCCGGTTATGGTCAGTATAGTTATTTCATGAGCAAAAACCTCACACCCTGCGCCATTCATGCCGTTGATGTCAAAGAAAACTGGATTAATGACTGCCGTGAGTTTTTCGCCGCATCAAAAATTCCGGACGTTGGCTTTGCGGTTGAAGATTTAACCGCTGTCACCCACCAGAACCGGTTTGACCTGATTGTCTGTGTTGATGTTATGGAGCATATTGCAGATGATGTAACCGTGTTTAAGAATTTTTCAAACGCGCTGAAGACCGGCGGTTACGTGCTCATCAACTCCCCCTCTGTTTACGGAGGCAGTGACGTGCATGATGAGGAAGAAGAGAGCTTTATCGGTGAGCATGCACGTGTGGGTTACTCATGGGAAGAACTGCGGGACAAACTGAAACCCTTCGGGCTTGATGTGTATCGCTACCGTTACACCTATGGTTTCTGGGGTGATAAAGCATGGCGTCTCGGTATTAAATATCCGATGCTTATGTTAAATGTATCCAAAATTTTCTTTCTGGTTCTGCCGTTCTATTTCCTGCTGACCCTGCCTTTTACTCTGCTGATGATGTATATAGACTACAGCGCCGTGAGTGAAAAGGGCTCAGGCATCAATCTTATTGCAAAAAAAGTTTAACTACGACCCGATGTAAGGGAAGCAGTTTTTCCGGCCGGAAGCAGCAACGGCATATAATCTATTTTTCCGCTGAACAAGTTTTACGAGGAACATAACCAAATGTCAAAACAGAAAAAAAGCAGCAATCTCATCAAGAATAAATCAGCCCGTCAGTCAGGTTTTTTGGCTGAATTTGATCTTGAGAAATATTTTCCGACAAAGTATCATCTGCCGGTTGTACTGGGCATCGTTGTCATTCTTCTGATGATGTTCCTGAAGCCACTGTTCTTCGGCGGAATGTCATTTGAGTCGGGTGATATAATTGCCGCTGAAAGTTCACAGCCCTATCTGCAAAAAGACCGCGATGGCTTCAGCTTGTGGAATCCTCACATCTTTTGCGGTATGCCTGCGTACTCACTCAGTATTGATTTTACCTGGTTCAATCTTATCTACGTTATTTTTACCGTAACAAGAGATTTTTATACAGGGCTCTTCAGTGTTGAATATGTGCGCTGGACCTTCTATCTTATTCTGCTTGCTGTTACCATGTTCATGCTGGTGCGTCATCTTACGGGTAATTTTCTTATCGGGCTTTTCAGCAGTATAGCCACCGTATTTTCAACCGGAATAATTGTCTTTCTGTTTATCGGGCATGTAACTAAACTTACATCACTGGCGTGGTATCCGCTTGTGTTTCTTATGTTGCTGCGGTTTAAGGAAAAAATAACTCTGCGGGATTTCTTTATCCTGGCGGTTGCACTGCAGCTTCTCATTCAGGGTTTCCATCTGCAGATTATTTTCTATCTGCTGCTTTCAATCGGTATATACTTCCTCTATTATCTCACGCTTGGTTCAAAGACCGGGGAAGAGCGTGTGCGTCTGGTTAAGTCAGGCGGTGCACTTGCCGCCGCGGTTGTAATCGCGTTCCTCATACAGGCAGACAGCTTTACACAGATATATGAATACACCCCCTACTCTACCAGAGGAGGTAAATCTGTTGTGGAAGAATCAACCGGCAAGGCAGCGCAGTCGGAGTCAGAGTACTATGACTACCACACCAACTGGTCATTTTCTCCCGGTGAAGTTGCAACATTCGTGGTTCCCTCGTTTTATGGATTCGGATACTCAACCTATAGCGGTCCTCTCAGCCAGAATCAGGAATTTGCCGTAAACACTTATTTCGGTCAGATGCCTTTTGTGGATGTTGCAATGTATATGGGAGTGCTGGTCTTTTTCCTTGCGCTTTTTGCAGCAGTAACCATGTGGAAAGATCATTTAGTTAAGTATCTGGTTATCCTGAACTTTTTTGCACTTCTGCTATCATTCGGCTCAACTTTTCCACTACTGTTTGACCTGTTCTTTTATTATTTACCCTACTTTGACAAGTTCCGTGTTCCTTCAATGATACTTGTCATCCTGCAGATGCACTTCCCGATACTCGCCGCGCTTGGGCTTAAGAAAATTATTTCATTAAGAAGTGAAAAAGATGCCTTCGCGGAAAATGTGATTAAGTATGCTGCATATAGTTTTGGCGCGCTCTTTCTGGTATCGCTTTTGCTCAATTCAGTTATTGCTTCCTGGTTTATGGAGCGTTTTGTAGAAGGTATTCCGGATAAAAGATACTCAGTATTCAAAGAGTACGCGGCAGAAATGTTCACCGGTGACCTATACTTCTCGCTCTTTGCGCTTACTGCCATGTTTTTTGCCGCATTAACATTTCTTAAAAACAGATTTAGCGGTTCAGTTGTTCTTCTCACGGTAATACTCCTCACCACCGTTGACCTGCTGAGAATTGATGCCCGCGGCGCAAGATATACTCCTGCCCCTGACAAAAGCAGCATGTTTGATATGCCTGACTATGTCCGTTTCATTAAAGAACAAAAGAATGAAACTCCGTTCCGCATCATCAATATCAAGCAGGATGGTTCAATCGGTTCACTGAATCAGAACTCAAACTATCACGCTTATTTCCTGCTGGAGGATTTTTATGGCTACTCGGCTATTAAGCCAAGAGCATATCAGGACTTAATGGATGTGGTCGGTCCGATTAACCCCGTTCTTTGGATGACCGGAAACGTTAAATACGTCATTGCAGATCAGAACGTGGCTATGCCTGGTTTAACGCCCATATATAACCAGAATAAGACGATCATTTATCAAAATGACTATTTTCTTGAAAGAGTATTTTTTACTGATTCAGTTGCGGTGAAACCCGCGATTGAAGTTCTGAATATGATGAAAGAATCTCCTTTTGATCCGAGGACTGTATCATTCACTGACACCCCGGTTGAGGGGATTGAAAAAGTTGACTCAACGGTTTATGCCCGCATCACTTCCTACAAAGATGAAGAAATTATTGTAGAAGTTAACGCAAGCGGCAAAAACTTCCTGATCTTTTCATCAACCTATATGCCAAAAGGATGGAAAGCCACCATTGACGGTAATGAACTTGAGATACTCAGAGCTAACCATGCGTTTATGGGGGTTGTGGTTCCAAAAGGAAAACATACACTGGTCTTTACCTATCTGCCTGATTCATGGACCCTCAGTATGTATCTTTCTCTCATACTCAGTACCGTGGTTGTTCTTGGTCTTGTTATTACTGTAACTCTGCCTTTTGTGAAAAAGGAAAAGAAAGCAGCATAAGTTATTATGCTCGCCCAGCTTAAAGGATTTTTACGGCATTCCATTGTCTATAGCATCAGCAACGCTGCTGCTAAGGCAATGGGGGTCATCCTGCTGCCTTTATATACAACATTTCTTTCGCTCAGTGATTTCGGCCAGCTTGCCATTGTTGAAGTGACGCTGGTCATTGCCGTAGAACTCTTTGCTCTCGGTCAGGGGCCTTCGATAGTCATGTTTAATGATGCCACTGAATATAAGGAGGGCATCAAATCTATTTACTTCACTATATACAGTTTTTCTCTCGCGGTTGCGGTAACAGCGGTACTTCTGGGATGGTCTGTGCTTGATATCATTGCCGGATTTTCCATTCCGCTCGGCATGTTTGAAACCCACTATTGGGTAATAGCCGCGATATTTGTCTCCCGCATCATTCACGGTCTCTGCCTCGATAAAATACGCGCTGAAGAAAAATCAGTACTTTATACTTCTCTGAACCTGATGCGCCTGCTCATCACCCTGCTAATGACCATTTATTTTGTAGCGTATGAGGGTTACGGTGTTGCCGGTGTGCTTTATGGTTATTTAATCGGTGATGGTATTACCGCTATATATACTTCACTGCACCAGTTCAGAAGCATGAGCATGGTATTCAGAAAAGATATCATTCCTGCATCAGTCAGGTTCGGTATTCCCCTTATATTCACCTCTGTCGCGTTTATGATATTAAATGTAAGTGACCGTTATATCATTGGGTACTATCGCGGCTCTGAAGAAGTAGCATTATACGATCTGGGATATCGTGTAGCCGGAGTGCTGAATATGTTCATCATCATGCCATTTACACTTACATTGCTCCCCTCTGCTTATAAAATGTACGGTAAGGAGGGAGATAAACGGTATTACAGTAAGCTACTTACCTATTTTACATTTATTCTTGTTTGGGGCGGGCTGGCGCTTTCCCTTTTTGCAGAGGAACTGATTCAGCTTTTTGCGTTAAATAAAGACTACTGGCCTTCTTATAAGGTGGTTCCGCTTGTTATTCTCGGTTATATCTTCAGCGGAATGCGCCTTGTAGCCGTGTTAGGTCAGTTCCTTACCCGCAACCTGAAATCACTGATACCTCTTTCACTTTCTGCTGCATTTGTGAATATAGTCCTCAATTTTGTATTCATTCCGATATATGGACTCATAGCAGCAGCATATACAACTCTGCTTTCTTTTCTTTTCTTGTATCTTCTCTCTCTGCAGATATCTGACCGTTATTACCATATACCATTTGAGCACAAAAAAACTTTTACCCTTATCGCGCTCGGTGTTCTGTTTTATCTGCCTTTTGCCTTCTGGTCAACAGAACTGCTGATTCTTAATCTATCAGTAAAATTGATGTCCGTTCTGGCTTTCCCGGTTATTCTTCTTCCATTTAAATTTTATGAAGAAGCAGAACTGACTGTAATTAAGAAAATACTTCGCTCCCCCGCGGGCGGAATAAAAGAGCTGATGAAAAAATAATATGTCATACGCTCCTATTGCTCTATTTGTTTATAATCGCCCAAAGCACACAAAGAACCTTATTGATTCACTTCTGATGAACAAGGAATCAGGAGAAAGTGAGCTCATCGTATTTTCTGATGCGCCTAAACACGATAAAGTTGCCGGCGTAACAGAAGTAAGACAATATATAAACACAATTACCGGATTCAAATCAGTTCGTATAGTCGAGCGGAAAGCAAATTACGGTCTTGCCAAAAGTATCATTGATGGAGTTTCTACTCTGTTTGAAGAGCATGCGTGTCTGATTGTGCTTGAGGATGATCTGGTGGTCTCGCCTCATTTTCTTGCTTACATGAATGACGGGCTTAACATCTATGCAGAAGATTCACAAGTAGGCAGCATACACGGCTATGTATATCCTGTAAAGCACCCGCTCCCCGAAACATTTTTCCTGCGCGGAGGTGACTGCTGGGGCTGGGCAACCTGGAAACGGGCATGGAGCTATTTTGAACCTGACGGAAGAAAGCTGCTTTCCGAAATTAAAACCCGCCGTCTGATTAAAGAGTTCGACTTTAATAATGCATACCCCTATTACCGGATGCTGCAAAAGCTGGTAGATGGAAGGAACAGCTCATGGGCGGTGCGCTGGCATGCCAGTCTTTTCCTGCGTGATATGCTCACCCTTTATCCCGGAACTTCTTTTGTTAATAATCAGGGGGCGGATGATACGGGCACGCATCTCAAAAGCACTAACGTGTTTGAGGTCTCCGTTGCACAATCATACAACACAATTAAAAAAATCGCGATAGAAGAATCAGAAAGCGCAAAAAAGAGTTTTAGCGATTTCTTTTTCTCTATTCACAGCAATCCGCTCAAACGGATATTCAGACTATAACTTTATATATCTATGGCATATTCAATTTCAGAAAAATTGCGGGCACTTGCTAAACTGGCCGGTGAACCCCAGGTACTGAGCGCGCTTCTTTCTCAAAGAATCTTTGGTCTTCTGAAAGAAGAAGGATGGTTTGAGTCGTTTAAGACAAAAACTCCGGTTGATAAAAATGGCAATCCGATTCCGTGGACGACATACTCATTCATTGATTTCATAAGAACACGGCTTTACAGCAATCAGACTATTTTTGAATTTGGTTCTGGTTATTCAACACTCTTTTTTGCACCAAAGGTATCCTCTGTTACCTCCTGCGAACATGACAGGAACTGGTATCAGGATATGCTCAAAAAAATTCAATCAAACTGCTCTCTTATCTATGCGGAACATGAAGCATACGAACGAAGTATCACCACTACAGCCAAAAAATATGACATTATCTTTGTTGACGGTATCAGAAGAAATGAGTGCATCAAAACCGCGCTTCCTTTCCTTACTGAAAAAGGAGTAATCATTCTCGATGATTCAGAGAGACCGGAATATAACGAGGGGAGAAAACATCTTATAGATGCCGGTTTTCGGGCAATAGATTTTTATGGTGTAGCACCCGGAATTTTATTCAAGAAATCAACCACGGTTTTTTATCGTGCGGACAACACGCTTAATATATGATTAAAAAAATTAAAGGAATCGTTTTTAAGGGACTCATTCCCTTCCTTAAAATGTTTAAGGTCATTGAGTGGCATATATATAAAAACCGCCATGACAAAATTAAAATCGTAGTCGGTGCCGGTGTCACCAAATTTCCCGGATGGCTTCAGACCGATATATGGCATCTGAACCTGACCAAAGAAGATGATTTTAAGAGAATATTCGGCAGCCGGAAGATTGACAGTATCCTGGCGGAACACGTACTTGAACATCTTACAGAAGCAGAAATTCTTGCCATGTTGCACAATATTCGGCTTTATGCTTCAGGTTCATTTAAAATGAGAATTGCAGTGCCTGACGGTTACCACGGTGACGATAAGTATATACAGGCAGTGCGCCCGGGCGGCAGCGGGGAGGGTTCAGATGACCACAAACATCTTTTCACCTATCTTTCAATGCAAGAATTGTTTGCCAAAGAGGGATTTAAGGGACATCCTGTTGAGTACTGGGATGAACATAAAGTTTTTCACAAGGGGTATCAGAATGATGAGAACGGATATATCAGCCGGTCATTCATTAATGATGAGCGTAATGCTGACGGAAATCCCCGCTATACTTCCCTGATAATAGATTTTACCCTGCGGTAGCAGTTACCGCAGGATACAATAGTTTTACCACTCAGAGCAGCCGGCCGAACAAATCAAGATCATCCGCCGTGGTAATCTTAAAGTTCAGCAGAGACCCCTCAATAAGGTGCACCGGATAACCGGCTCGTTTTACTAAAGATGACTCATCCGTTCCTCTGAAGTGATCGCGGTATGCAAGTTCCATCGCGTACAACAGATCAGTGTAACGGAAGATTTGCGGCGTCTGAACATACCAGACATCATCCCTGCTGACAAAGGTGTCAATCATCTTCTTTCCCTTTACCAGAGTATCCTTTGCTTTAATCGCTACAACCGCGCTTCTTTTCTTCCTGGCTGTTCTGATCCCCTCAGTTAAAATCTCCATCGGGATAAGCGGACGCGCGGCATCGTGAACCGCAACCAGGTCACTCTTGCCTAAATCCAGCGAAAGCAGCGCTTTATATACCGAATCCTGACGCTCCTTCCCTCCTTCAACAATGTTGATCAGTTTTTTGATTTTATATTTTTCCGCAATTTGTCTGATCTTTTTTAAATAGCTTTTTTCAGCAGCTACAACAATCTCATCAATCAAGGGGCACTTCTGAAAAACCTCAAGTGTATAGGCAAGCACGGGCTTGCCTTTAAACTTAATAAACTGCTTCGGAATCTGCGTTCTCAGCCGCTTGCCTTTGCCCGCGGCAGGTATTACTGCAACTGTTCTCATAAGAGAAGCATTGCATCGCCATAGCTAAGAAAGCGGTAGTCATCCTTCACGGCTTTACGATATGCTTTCATCACAAATTCTGTTCCGCCAAATGCTGCAACCAGCATCAGCAAAGTTGATTCAGACACATGGAAGTTTGTAATAAGCGCCTTCGTTATCTTAAATTCATAAGGCGGATGAATAAATTTATCCGTCCAGCCCTTATTCGGACGCACCAGATTTTCTGCTGTTACTGAAGTTTCAAGGACGCGAACTGTTGAGGTTCCGCAGACAAACACTCTCTTTTTTGCAAGTATCGCTTTATTAATGATATCAGCAGATTCTTTTGCTATTTCAAAAAACTCTGAATCCATCTTGTGCTTTGTGAGATCTTCAACTTCAACGGGACGAAATGTACCAAGACCGATGTGAAGAATAACCGGAGCAATCCCGACTCCTTTTTTCTTAATCTTCTCAAGTAGTTTATCGGTAAAGTGAAGTCCGGCTGTCGGCGCGGCAACTGAACCGTCAACGCGTGCATATACTGTCTGATAGTTTGTTTTGTCTGATTCTTCCGCCTCGCGTTTCAGATATGGAGGAAGGGGCGTAAGACCGATATTTTCAACTGCACGATATATATTTCCGGTCTGATTAAACCTGACTGTTCTCCCCCTTGAAGTTGTGTTATCAATTACCTCGCACCATAGGTCGTTGGAAAAGTATATCTTGTTGCCTATCCTTACTTTTCTTGCAGGATCAACAATCACGTCCCAGATAGCATCCTGGGCATTCAGTTCTCTGAGAAGAAAAACTTCTATTTTTGCATTGGTCTTTTCTTTGTTGCCGAATAATCTTGCCTGAAAAACCCGTGATTCATTTACCACGAGCACATCACCCTCCGACATATAATCCACAACATCAGTGAATCCTTTGTTCTCAACGTTCTGCTCTTCACGGTGAAGCACCATCAGCTTTGCCTTATCTCTTGGTGAGATAGGATATTTGGCAACACTGTTTTTTGGCAGATTATAACTGAAATCTGTTAACTTCATTTCTTATCCTTATGTTTATATTAAATTTCTTTTCAAGATCATGAACCTCATCAGCAGAATCTGTATTCTTCTGATGAGCAGCATAACAATGAAACCCCAGACTAATTAGTAATTAGTAATTAGTAGTTAGTAATTAGTAATTTTTTAAGAACCGGCGGAGCTGCGTTGCAGCTCCGCCATGGGTTAATTCACCTATAAGTGATTATTTTTTCTTGCCTGCTTTTTTTGCTGCTTTTGCTTTACGATGTTCTGCAACACTTGCGCGGGCGGCGGCCAGACGTGCAATTGGCACTCTGAACGGTGAGCAGCTTACGTAATCAAGTCCTGTATCGTGGCAGAACATAACGGATGAAGGTTCACCGCCGTGTTCACCGCAGATACCAACTTTCAGATCTTTGCGCACGCCTCTTCCGAGGGATGTAGCAAGCTGTACAAGTTTACCAACACCTCTCTGGTCAAGTGCTTCAAAAGGATCTGACGGGAGTAATTCCTTTTCAACATAGAGCGGAAGGAACATTCCTGCATCATCTCTTGAAACACCAAAGGTAGTCTGGGTTAAATCGTTTGTACCAAAGCTGAAGAACTCAGCGCCCTGAGCAATCTCATCGGCAAGGAGAGCAGCTCTTGGCAGTTCAATCATGGTACCAACCAGATACTGGAATTTGATTTTCTTTTCAGACATTACCTGTGCGGCAACTGTGCGTACAATGTTTTCCTGCATCTTGAATTCTTTAAGATCACCAACAAGCGGAATCATTACTTCCGGCTTTACTTTGATGCCTTCTTTAATTACTTCAGCAGCAGCTTCAAAGATTGCGCGTGCCTGCATCTCGGTGATTTCCGGATAGCGGACACCAAGGCGGCAACCTCTGAATCCAAGCATCGGATTAAATTCATGCAGACTGTTAATTTTTTCAGATACCTTCTGAGCAGATACATTCAATTCAGAAGCAAGTTCTTCAACTTTCTTTTTGTCGTCTGCGTGAGGCAGGAACTCATGAAGCGGCGGATCCAGCGTTCTGATGGTTGCGGGATATCCCTTCAGCGCCTTAAAGATTCCTTTGAAATCCTCTTTCTGGAATGGCAGAAGTTCAGCAAGCGCTTCTTTTCTTCCTTCAACAGTATCTGAAAGAATCATTTTACGCACTGATTTAATTCTGTCACCTTCAAAGAACATGTGTTCAGTACGGGTCAGACCAATACCTTCAGCGCCGAATGCAATTGCGTTTTCCGCCTGATCCGGCTGATCTGCATTGGTTCTGATCTTCATACGGCGGAATTCATCTGCCCATTTCATCACAGCGTTAAAAGTTTTATATACATCAGACTTTTCCGCGGGAAGTGTTTTTTCGATAAGCACCTGAATTACTTCTGATGGCTTTGTCGCAACCTTACCGATGATAACTTCACCGGTTGAACCGTCTATTGATATATAATCACCTTCTTTGATCAAAACATCATCACGGTTCTCAACACGTATTGCGCGGCTTGCATAGTCAATCTTCAGACTTCCGCAGCCGGCTACGCATACCTTACCCATCTGACGAGCAACCAGTGCAGCGTGAGAGGTCATACCGCCTCTGGCAGTCAAGATTCCTTCTGAAGCATTCATGCCTTGTATATCTTCCGGTGAGGTTTCAATACGGACAAGAATTACTTTATCTCCTTTTGCAGCCATTTCAGTTGCATCCTGAGCGCTGAGCGCAACTTTGCCTGAAGCTGAGCCAGGACCGGCGTTCAGTCCTTTTGCGATAATACGTTTTTCAGAAACTGCTTTTTTCTTCTCTTCAAGATCAAAGATTGGACGAAGAAGCTGGTTAAGACTGTTCGGGTCAATGCGCATAATAGCATCTGACTTATCAATCAGTTTTTCTTTAACCATGTCGTAAGCAATTTTCACTTCCGCAAAACCGGTTCTCTTTCCAACACGGCACTGAAGCATCCAGAGTTTACCCTGCTGAATAGTGAATTCAATGTCAAGCATATCTTTATAATGCTTTTCAAGAATTTTTCTAAACTTATCAAGCTGGGTATATAAGCCCGGATTATCTTTTCTCAGTTCTGCAATCGGATGCGGAGTTCTGGTTCCGGCAACAACATCTTCTCCCTGAGCATTAAAAAGATACTCACCGTAGAAAACATTTTCACCTGAAGCAGGGTCACGGGTAAACGCGACTCCTGTGCCTGAGTCATCACCCATATTACCAAATACCATTGACTGGATATTTACTGCAGTTCCCCATGAAGCAGGAATGTTATTCAGCTTTCTGTAAACAATAGCGCGGTCATTCATCCATGAACCGAATACTGCACCAACCGCACCCCAGAGCTGATCCATAGGGTTATCGGGGAACTTGTGTCCGGTTTTCTTTTTGATTTCAGCTTTAAACTCCTCAACCAGTTCCTTCAAATCCTGAGCGGTTAGGTCGGTATCTTTTATAACACCGCGTTCTTTTTTCTTAGCATCCATAATCACTTCAAAAGGATCATGTTCGTGCTTATCAACCGGTTTAAGGCCGAGCACTACATCGCCATACATCTGCACGAAGCGGCGGTATGAGTCATAGGCAAAACGGTCTTTCCCTGTTCTCTCAATCAGTCCTTTGACGGTTACATCATTAAGACCAAGGTTCAGGATGGTATCCATCATTCCCGGCATTGAAGCACGCGCGCCGCTTCTTACTGAAAGAAGGAGGGGATTTTTCGGATCTCCGAATTTTGCGCCCATCGCACTTTCAATTTTTTTCAGTGCAGCTTCAACCTGCGTTTTTAATTCAGCCGGATATTTCTTCTTATTTTCATAATAATAAGTACATACTTCGGTTGTTATGGTAAAACCGGCAGGAACCGGGAGACCGATATTAACCATCTCAGCAAGGTTTGCACCTTTTCCGCCGAGAAGGCCTTTCATATCTGCCTTGCCGTCTGCTTTTTTACCGCCGAAGAAGTAAACATACTTTTGCGTTTTTTTAGCCATTGATAGCTTCTCCTTATAGTTATTTACATTATCACGATAATGTGTTGATTGTTATATTTTTGATTTTACGAACACTTTAAACTCTTCTGCCTCATTAATGATCAGCTCAATCTTCAGTGCATATATATCAATATCATCAAGCTCCCGGGCAAACTGCTGGAGCTTTACTGCATCCTTATGTGTGGTTATCACTGACTGCGCATTAGATGCATAAAATCGTTTTCTTATTACCTGCACTTCATCATTAGTATAATACTTATGATCTCCGAAAATCATCTGTTCCGCTGCATCAATCTCTATTGCTGAAAGCGCTTTGAAAAACGAATGCGGATTAGCTATGCCGCAGACCACCAGACTTTTCTGCCCGGTGAAATCATTTTTTGAGTATTCAGTTCCTGACTTTATGTCTCTGAATGAAGTTGCAGAGTATCGGGCATTAAAAATCTTCATACCATCCGCGGTTTTTCTGATGCTGTCAGGACAAATCAGATTTTCAGAGAACTTATGATTCAGGATAACCGCATCGGCTCTTTTAAGAGCTGAGGGAAGCTCCCGCAGGTTTCCCGCCGGAAGCAGCATCCTTTGCGCGGGATGAGAAAGCCACGCGCTTACATCAAAGATGACTAAATCCAGATCGCGCTTCAGCCAGCGGTGCTGAAATCCGTCATCGAGCACTATTACATCTGTGCCGGTATCATTTATCAGTTTTTTAGCTCCTTCAACACGGCTTTCTGAAACCGCGGCGGAACAGCCGCTTTCGAGCACTGTCTGATATATCTCATCGCCGCATTTTTCAACCGTAGTAACCAGGTTTCCATCCTTTGCCGCGAGAAGGTATCCTTTTGTCGAACGTCCGTACCCCCTGCTTAAAACAGAGGGTTTCCTGCCTAATGAGCGGAGCAGCCGGCTCATATATATTACAAAAGGTGTTTTGCCCGAACCGCCGGTATTAATGTTGCCGATTGATATCACCGGCACGGAGCTTTTTTCCGACTTATATATACCGCTCGAAAATAAATAATTCCTGACTGCTGTTACCGCCAGATAAACCGGCACTAACGGAAAGAGCAGGAACCGAAGGGCGGAAAGCAGGTTATTCAAACACGCCTGCTTCTTTCGTCAGACGGTTAAGCTCATCAGAACATTTTTTTATAACCTTGTCAACATCCTCCTTGCTCAACTCCTTTGTTACAAAAACCGGATCAGAATAAATCAGGTTCACTCTGCTGAAAAAAGACGGAACAGAAAATTTGTCCCAGCTTTTCAGATGCCGTTTGTTTTGATAGCCAACCCCCACAAGAAAGAGCGGTACTGAAGCCCGCAGCGCTGCTACAACCGCGCCGGGTTTAAATTCCATTACCGGTCCTCGTGGTCCGTCTGGCGTTATCAGTACTGAACCTTCAAACTTTGCAAAATCAGTCATTATGCCGAGTGCTACTTTCCCCCCCTTGGAACTACTGCCGCGAGTTACGGTGTAACCCCACTTGCGCAGGATTCTGGCGAGTATCTCACCGTCTTTACTCTGACTGGTCAGCCCAAGAAATTTTTTCCCGCGATGATAATACCAGGGGTAAAGCATAGTGCCATGCCAGAATGCGAGTATAAATCTTTTATTCTGACGAACATACTCATCAAAAATTTCATTGTTCCTTCTCTGTGTTCTTAACGAACCGCAGAGTAAACTTGCCACACTGCCGAGTGCATGATAGCCGAGAAAACGAAGAACACTCTGTTTAGCTTCTCTTATCATACACAAACTTCACAATTTCATCCGCGGCGGTATCGGATGCGGTTTTTTCACCGAGTTTTGCCCTAAGCCGGGCAAATTTTTCTTTAATGACAGCTTGCTTTTCCGGACTGCTTATAATTTCGGCAGCAGTCTGATATATCATCCGCGGATTACAGTCATTCTGAATCAATTCAGGTACTACAGTCTCACCCGCAATGATATTTGCCATTGCAATATTCTTTAATTGCACCAGCATCTTACCGATTGTATAGGTAAGTGAACTGGTTTTATATACCACAACCATCGGAAGAAGCGAAAGCCCCGCCTCCATTGTTGAAGTACCTGACTTAATAATGCCAAACGAAGCATATTTCATCAGTTCAAGAGATCTGCCGCGAATAAGCGTTACACCTGTGCCGCTCAGATACTCACTATATACATCATCACTAATCGTTGGAGAACCCGCCACTGTGACCTGAAATCCAAACTCTTCCGCAAGTTGTTTCGCGGCCGGGAGTATCACCGGCAATATCTTACTAATCTCATGACTTCTGCTTCCGGGAAGGAGAAGTAAAATTTTCTTATCAGTATCTAATCCGTTTTCAGTATAAAACTCCTCCTTCGGCTGATAAGCATAAGAAGAAAACTTTTCTACCAGAGGATGACCCGTATATACAGCGGGCAGACCAGCTCTGCGGTAAATCTCTCCCTCAAACGGGAACACATACAACATTCTATCAACTAACCGTTTGATCTTTTTAATACGCCACGGAGCCCATGCCCATATCTGCGGCGATATATAATATATCACCCGGATACCTGCTTTTTTCAGCCGTCTTGCGAAGTTGAGGTTAAAACCGGGATAATCAACCAGCACCGCGGTATCAATATTTTCCCTGCGAACCGCCTCCATCAGACGCTCCTGCACCTTTCTGATAAAAGGAATATGTTTCACTACTTCAAAAAATCCAAGAAAAGCCATGTTGTCTATATGTTCAATCAGAACAACATTCTCCTCTTTCATTTTGTTACCCCCGATGCCAAAAAAAGATAAAGCGGGTGCCTGCTCCCGCAGTTTGTGCAACAATGCAGAAGCATGATTGTCTCCCGATACTTCACCGGCGACAATTAACACACTACGAGCGGGCTGCTCAGCCAAACTTCCTCACGCTATAAATAATCAGCAGTGTGAGCGTTACGAAGAATATCGCCTGCAATGTGCGGCGTTCAGACCGTAGTCCCGCTTTTATGCTTTGCGGCGGCTGCACTACTGTCTCTTTTTTCCAGGCGGTAAATCTTGGAAAGAAACGGGGTACATTTTTGCAATAATCTTCATAGTCTTCACCAAAAGTTTTACGCAGATATCCTTCTTCCCCTTTTACTATCAGATGATACTGAACGGCAAAAAAGACAAGCGCTCCTAATTGCAAATAAGGGAAGAGAGCATTTGAGAAAACTCCGAACCCAAGATATAAGAGAATATTTCCGACATAAAGGGGGTTGCGAACAAAGCCAAACGGACCGCTGATAATCAGAAAGGTGCCCCCGACTGTTCCGGTAGTGCGGGTTTCACTTCCTGCCCAGGTTACACCCCAGAGGCGTATCAGTTCGCCGCCGATTACAATGAGGGCTCCGGCAGCCATGCTATAGACATTGCTCTCTGCATAAAAAAACATAACCAGGAGAAACGGAATGGGAGTATAACTCCGGTATTTGAAGAATATACTTCTCAGGTCACTCATTGTAGTACCGCTTATTGTTATTAACCAAGTTTATATAATTGCTTTCTCAGAGTCTCAGCTCTGTGCCGTTTTTTCATTTTCCTGCCGTCCGCAAGTTCAATGAATCGTTTTCTAACATCAAAAAAATCTTTATACGGGAAAAACGTAATTCTTTCCTTTTCGCAGTATTTAAGCAGATAGTCTTTCGCGAAGACGTAATCTGCGTACCCGACCGGGCAAGTGTCAGATGAGCCGTTGCCAATATATACCGTAACATCGTTATCAGAACTATTACTTATCAGATGATTCCGTTTGCAATTCGCGCAGACGGGGCATTCCTCATCCGTCCACGGAAAAACCGGACTCAGCGAACCATCTGCCGCCGGAGCAAGCCGGTTTGCGTAAAGCGGAATCCCGGTGATACCGTACCGGCCGAGTATCATAGTTATATATTCTTCAAATCCATCGCTCAGAATATATATATCAAACTGTTGCTCAGCGCAATAACCAAGAAACTCATCTATTCCTTTTTCAAGCTGAATCGTTCCGGCTATCCGGCTTATCTTTTCAAGGGTCAGCCCCTCTGACGCCTCAAATAACCTTGCCCACCCCTCACGCGCGCTGATTGCCTTGTTTTTAATATCCTCAAGAATCGGCTGAACTTTTCCATCGGAAATCGTTTCTATAAATATCTTTTCGCCGACATCTTCAGTCGAAATAGTACCGTCAAAATCGATGAATATCTTTATCTGACGGTCTTTCATTCTTTTATTAATACCATTTTTTTTACTTCCTTATACTCCCCTGCGGTAAACCGGTAAAAGTAAACACCCGGAAGAAGATCATCAGCAGAAATTTCAAGTTTATTCAGTCCTTCTTCCGTATCAGAAATTTCATACAGCCGGACACGCTCGATTCTTGCGTTATAAATTTCAATCTTTACCTCCATCGCCTCAGCCAGAAAAAAGGGAATCTCTGTAGTTGAGGAAAATGGATTCGGTGTATTCTGAAATAATTTAATATCAGAAGTCAACACCGGTGTCACTTTTGCACTTGCCGCGGAGGAGGTAATAATATCACCGCTCCGAGCGGTAAGAACAACCCGGTAATCAATCTTACCATATACATACGGTATATGACTGTAACCGTAGTACTGCTCAGCCCCGAATGACTGCGGAGTGAATTCAGCCAGTACAATCCATCCTTTTTCCCCCTCCGCCGCGTAACGTTCCAACTGCATTAAACTGATTTCAGATTCATTACTTACACTCCAGCGAACGATAACTGAGTCACCGCTTGCCAGAACTGAAAAATCAGAAACAGAAGGCGAGGAATCAGATGCACCTCGCAGATACTTTGCAATAATAGAATTTTCACCGTTGGTTTTTTCTTTATATACGGCAAGAACACCACTGGCTGCATCCGGAAAAAACCAGATATAGCTTATGCTGCCTGCTGACTCCGATGCAACCGCAGGTCCGCCTGACAGGAGCGGGACCAATGAACGTGAAAAACGCTGAACATACAGCGCCGTTGCTGATGCGCCTTTTCTTCCTTCAAACCAGGAGAGTATTACTTCTCCCTGATTACCGGGATAAAGCGATTGACCATATCGCCAGGTATTTTCTTTAATACCAAATACATTGATATACTCATTCTTAATTATATCTCCGCTCAGCTTTATTTTGCTAAGCAGCAGACTAACATTTCCCTTTTGCTCATTCAGCCAGGAAAGAACAATTTCACCGGCTAACCCCAGTACTTTGGGACTGGTATTAGTACCTGGAGTTTTAACCGCTTCGTTAAGCGGTTTATTAATCATTTTTTTACCGGAAGCGGCAACCACTTCGTGAAAGATATTTCTACCTTTACCGAAAGTCTGCCAGCAGAGATAAAACATTTCTCCAGCCGATGCCATGGCAAAGCTAAGCACTCTCTGTGTGCTATGAGAGACCGTTACCGGCTGAGTTATTTGTTTACCTGCCACCGGATCAAACAACATACTCTTTAAAGATTCACCTTTACCAGTGTTCTCAAGCCATGAAACCAGTATATATCCTTTACTGTTTTGCGCAATGGCTAATTGGCTAACCTGTGACCCGCTGCGATAAATCAGTTCTCCGTTTAACGGAATTTCTGCATACCCTGCGGAGGTAATACTAAAAAACCTGATACTACTGAGTACACCGCCGCTCACGCCTTCAGATTCAGTAAAGAATACGTATATAGAACCCGCCTCCGTTGCAGCCCCGCGGTATTCATCAATATTTAATTCGCCATCCGTCAGGTGAACTCCGCCTTCCTCCCACATTGCTTTGCCCTTCAGCGAAAACCGCTGTGCTGCAAGTCGTTTATTGTCATCAGCATCTGTACACTCCCATAACACAACTGATGAACCCGCCAAATGTGCAAACGCAGCCGGGTTACTCTGCTCCTCGTCCGGAGAGGAGATGCCTACACCGCCGGCGCCGAGCAGATATTTGTTGTTTTTATCAAACGTCTGAACGTTCACTTTGCTTTTGCCGGAAACTGAGTCCTGCCAGTATATAAACCCGCCTTCTACCTTATCCCTTACATATATGATATTAAAAGGGTCAGAAGCCGATGGAGCAGGAACTTCTGCACTGCCGGAAAAACCGGCGTTCAGGTTCCCCCATAACAGAACAAACAGGAATACAAAATGCTTTATAAGACTACTCCGGGGAATCAGGCACTGATGCCCATTTCCTCATTAAACTTTACACTCACTAATTTTGAAACTCCGATCTCCTGCATGGTAATACCGTAAAGCGCATCGGTAGCTTCCATAGTGCGCTTGTTATGGGTGATAATAATAAACTGGGTATCCTTGCTAAAGTCGCGGATAATGCGGGTGAATCGGTCAATGTTTGCATCATCCAGCGGAGCATCAATTTCATCAAGAATACAAAACGGACTCGGCTTTACCATATATATAGCAAACAGAAGCGCGATAGCCGTAAGGGTCTTCTCCCCTCCAGAAAGCTGTTCTATGGTCAGAGGGCGTTTGCCTTTTGGCTTTGCGATAATTTCAATTTTTGCTTCAAGCGGGTCAGCATCCTCTTCAAGACGGAGGTCTGCTTCATCCCCCTCATTAAACAGTTTTCTGAAGATATTTATATAATGAGAGCGAATCTGATTGAAGGTATCCATAAACAGTGTCTGTGCTGTTTCGTTAATCTCCTCAATTGTCTTGAGCAGGTCAGTTTCAGCTACATTCAAATCATTCCTCTGCCCCTGAAGAAATTCCATTCGCGTTCTTTCTTCCTCATACTCGGTATATGCATCAAAATTGATTGCTCCGAGATTTTTTCTCGACTGCTTCAGCTCGGTAATCTGCTCATGAATGCCGTCAAAGTCATAAGCTCCAAGATCATCATATTCTTTTACTTCCGGTTCAACATTATAGCTTTCCCTGGTGTGTTCTATCAGATTTCCGATGTTAAGAGCAAGCTGGTTAAGAGAAAGTTCAATCTGAAAAATCTCATCACCGAGGGTTTCTTTCTCTTTCCTTTTACCGTGAACATCTGACTCAATCTGAACAACTACAACTTTCTTTTCTTTAGAAAGGTCATCAATCTGTTTTTCTTCTTCACGCAGCAGCTCTCTTGCATTCTGCAGTTCGGTAAGTTCAATTCTGCGCTCAGTATTTAACTCTTCAAGATAGTCATATTCATCCCGCGCGGTCTCAATATCTTTGAGACGTTTTTCAGTGCGCTGTCTGATATTAACAATATTCTGCTCACTGTTTTTGATGCTGCTTTCCAGATTGCGAATCTCTCCCCCTTTACGCTCAATGGAAACTATTGCATCATTGAGGGACGTAATAAGTTCGGCATTTTTCTGTTCACTCTCTTTATATTCAATCTGCAGTGAAGTCACTTTTTCTTCATCATGCCTGACCGCATCCTTGTAAGTATTATACTCACCCTCACTCAGTGCCATCTGCGCGAGGTTTCCCTCCAGAGAGTCAGAGATATTTCGTATTTCACCGGCAAGCCGTTCTGATTCTTCTTCAGCTTTTTTCTTTTCGTACTCAAACTGATTAATCTGACGTTCAATAGAGTTGATTTCATTATTAAGCACTTTGATCTGATCATTAATTGTTTTCAAATCAATGTGAGAAAGCTCTTCCTCAGTATTGTGGATTTCGGTCTGAAGCAAAGCAAGATTCTCCTCGTGCCCCGGCACTGCACCATTTAGCTCCTCGAGCAGTTTTTTTCTTCCGAAGATAGTTTCGTCCGGTCCTGGTATCGAGCCCGCTTCAATCACGCCGGAAGGATATACTATATCTCCCTCAAGCGTGGTAAAGGTATAAGACTGATGACCGGCTGAAAGTTTTAAAGCTGCTTCAAGTGTATCGGTAATTGCAAAGTCATAGACAATTTTATTGAAAAAGGGTTTCCATCTGGTTTCCGTTTCAATTGCATCATACACCCAGCTAACAAATCCTTCCGCGAGCTCAATCCTGCGGCGTTCTTTTTTCTGTATATACGATTTGAAAAATCCCGCGATGCCTTTGGGTTTATTTTCATCTGCTGATGAAAAATAAAAAGATGCCTTCCCCGCGTTCCCGCTTTTAAGAAGTGCGATACCTTTCAGAACATCTTCAAGACTGCTTACAATGATATTATTGATATTGTTGCGCAACGCAGATTCCACCGCCAGACGAAACTTAACCGGAGTATTACCCAGGTTGCCGAGCAGATTTTTCTGACCCGCGGTCCATTCATCTTTTTCCATAAGGATTTTAGATCCTTTTGAAAACCCTTCAAGATTATCAATCAAATTCTTTATGAAGGTAATCTTATCCTTAATCGAAAAGAGCAGATTTTTTTCATCTGCTTCTTGTTTGCGCAGGGTCGAAAGATGCTGTTCAAGCTGCTCTTTGTGCTTTTGTGCTCCAGCCAGTTCTGCTTCAGCCGCGGCTATCTGGTTTTCAGTTTCCGCGCGATCTTTTTGCAAATTGTCTAAGAATTGCGCGGACTTTGCGGCTGTTTCATCCTGACGCAGTTTCTGATCTTCCCGCTGTTTTAACTGGGCAGCTTCACCATCAATTGCTTTGCGCAGCGCGTTATTCTGATTTTCAAGATAAGAAAGCTCACGGTGTTTTTTAAGAAGTCCCTGAGAAAACGCGTCAAGCTCTTTGCGTTTCATTTCAAGCTCATCAGCCCGTATATCCTTTGTTGACTCAATCTCCTCTTTCCTCACTTTTAATGCGTTAAGTTCAGAGGTAAGTTCTTCTATCCGCTCTTTGTATTCTTCAATCAGTGAAGAAGTATATTCTTCATCCTGGCTGAGGTCTTCAATTTCTTTTTCGTAGGTCAGAAGATTTTTCTGCAGTGATTTTCTTCTTTCATCAGTGACTGAAACCGCCTGACTTGCGTGGTGAATCTTTTCCGTTTCAGCAGTGATCGCGTTTCGCTTTTCGCGAAGCTGTTCTTCAATTGCATCCAGCTCATGTTTCAGACCGTTCAGTTTTTCTTCTAACGTGTCTATCTCAGAATCTATAATCGAACGTCTCCGCGCGGTATCATCTTTTTTCTGATAGAATGAAAGTTTTTCCAGTTCGAGCAGAGCAAGTTTGCGTGATACAAATTCCAGTTCAATTTCCCTTAGCTGCGTTGAAAGGATGTTAAACCTATCCGCACGTTTTGCCTGCCGCTCTAAAGTGGCTACACGTTTTTCTACTTCTGAAATAATATCATTAACACGGTTAAGGTCAAGACGCACCTCATCAAGTTTTTTGAGTGAGAGGCGGCGGCGAAGTTTATATTTATTAACTCCTGCTGCTTCTTCAAACATTACGCGGCGCTCATCTGCCTTATTGCTGAGTATGGATTCAACCATCTTCAGCTCAATCACCGAATAAGCATTCGCCCCCATGCCTGTATCCATAAAGAGACTCGTAATATCTTTCAGGCGGCAGAGGTTGCGGTTAAGTAAATATTCACTTTCACCTGAGCGGAAGATCCGGCGGGTTATAACCACTTCATTATATTCACTCGGAAGCAGCCCCTTGTGGTTCTGTATTACCAGAGAAACTTCCGCCATTCCCATCGGCTTTTTGGTTGCAGTTCCGTTAAAGATAACATTTTCCATCTTATCCGAACGGAGCGTGCTGCTCTTCTGCTCACCAAGGCACCATCGGATTGCATCAACAATATTCGTCTTGCCGCAGCCGTTAGGCCCTACAATACCTGTTAAACCCTGATTAAATTTAACATCAGTCTTTTGCTGAAAAGACTTAAAACCTAAAATTTCTAATCGTGATAAATACAACGGTTATACAACTCCGCTTTCGGCAAATGCCCTCATGATAAAAAAGAATGCTGCATCATTAACCTGATAATACACCAGCACCGCTGCTACCGCGCCAAGCAGGATAAGAAATCCGTATCCGTAAACTTTAAGCGGATTGATGTCGTATATAACATAAACCCCCTTCAGAATTCTCAGCAGAATCCAGAAAAAGAAAACGCCAAGCGCCCAGTATATATACTGAGCCATTTCACCCTGATGAATAAACTGATACAGAACAATGGTAACAGGTATCAGAAGAAGGACCGGAATAAATGACCAGATTGTTATATAATACGCATGTGAAAGATATACCTTGTTCATCACAAAGGACGAAAAGAGCCGGATGCTGATAGTGAGCACTAAAAACTTAATCAGAAACAGAATCGTAATCACCAGCATACCCTGCAACGGGTGACGAGTCAGATAGCTCATTATGTTGATAATATTTTCACTGCTGAATGAAAGAAGAAATTTCTCAAATGTCGCGCTGTCCTTCAGATTATAAAGCAGACTCATAAAAACAACTGACATGATACCGGCTGCAATCAGCGCGAGAACGAAGGTCTGCATTCCGGAAATCATTCTGTGATCACGCACATCCGAAAAGAAATTATAAGGGCGCATCAGTGCACGCAGAGCTTCTTCCCTGAACTTTCTGCCGGAGTTAATCATCAGACCAGTCATAAACGCAAGTAATATACCGGCGATGATAAACTCCATCGGAGCATCCTGCCTGGCAATACCGATGGGAATAGTTACACGCTCAAGATTCAGCATCTTTGACATAATTACTTTGTAAGCCAGGCGTGTTTCTTTTTTACGTGATTCACCCAGGATTCCGTAATTAATCAGCTTCTCACTGTTATATCCTGATACAATAGAACTGTAAGAGGCACGGTAGTCAAACATCGTATGAAGGAACCATCCGCTGTGGCTGCCCGATTCAAAAAAGGTAAGTATATCCTGAAAATATTTTGCCTGTGCCTCAAATGAATTCGGATTAATATATCCGCTTGCCCCTCTCAGATTGGCCAGATATCCTGCTTCACTGACAAAAAGTCTTCCCTTTCCCAGTTTTTCCTGAATGCTTTTGTAGGTTTCGGTCATCTGATCAAACGGCATACCGGAAAATTCAATTCCGTAAAAATCAATTCCTTCAGGATACACAATATCAGCAGGAATAAACGAAGCGTATGTCAGCCAGTTTGTCCCCTTTTGCACTGTTGAGCGCAGATCAGCAAAAAACTCCGAGATACCCGCCCGGTCGCCAATATATCCGGTTCCGAAACCAATCGCTGCGATTGACCCGTAGCCGGAGTAACCGCGCACGAACTGATTCAGAAAATTTCTGACACGGCTGCGGTAATCATTTTCAGCGAGAAGGTCAGAAGGAACCGAATTGAGCGGAAGCTCGGCAAACACCAAAAGCCCAAGCCGTTCGCATGCATCCAGTATATACGGATGAGGAAGCATCATAGGCAGCCGCACCGCATTAAACCCAGTTTCCCTTATGATGCGCAGGTCAGTTTCATAGTCCGAGTAGTCCGGCAGACCGGTTCCCCCCGCGGAGGATGGTATATACGTAACACCCTGAAGCACAAACGGCTGTCCGTTCAGGGTTACTCCTGAGTCACTGCTTTCGATATGATAAAACGAATAGGGACGTTTTATTTCATCAATCTTTAATGAACCGTTATAGAGTTCATACTGTATTTCATACCTCTCCGGCTGTGAAGGCGTCCAAAGGCGGGGATTGGTTATATCCGCCGATATTGTAATATTTGCTTCTTTCCCCCGTTTAACGTTAACACTTCCTGATGTTATTTCTGTTATCTCACCTGAGTTCATATTCCGGAAACCAACTTTCACAGAGAACTCATCCCCGCTAATCAGGGTATCACGCTGCGATGTGAAGTTTGAAATTTTTATGCCGCTTACCGTTGAAACTTTTTTTCCGTCAGAAGAAACCCTGTAACGGAAATAATTACGGTTGATATTCACCTGGGGGCTTTTTTGTAAATACACATCACGGAAGATGCCGAATGCAGGAAGCGGATTGAGAAAGCGCTGTCTGAAGGGAAGCGTGTTTCTTGAATCAAGTAATGACGAAACTTTGATGCTTATTTTGTTTGGCTTCTCGTAAAAAAGAAGGTCTCTGGCCAGAGAAATTGAGAATGGATAGTCACCGCCTCCATGCTTGTAAATCACAAAAGAGTTTACAGAAACTTCAGCCGAATAATTGAGACCGAGAAAATGAAGCTGAAATGTTGAAGAGGTTATATCCTTTTTGGAAAGCTGAAACTCCCGCTCAAAAAGGAACTCACCCGGGCGGATAAAAGCAGAAGGTACCTGTACCGTGTAACCATCGTCTCCCACCTTGGAAAATTTCCACCCCCCGTTTAGGATGATTTTGGTCCTGAGTTCTGATTTTTCCAGATAATCAAGTTCGGATGGTTTTGTTACCGAAGACTCCGGTTCACGGAAAATAATCTGGGGATGTATTTCCGTCAGTCCCGGAATAAGAAGTATTACAACAAAAACAAAGAATCTTACTGTTCCGGACATCCTTACCTAATATAAAAAAAGTTATCTTTAAATATACTATCTTAGGGGAGGGGAAATCAATGACTTTTTATCCGGAGGGAGGGTGCTAAGGTCGCTTAAATTATTTTTTTATAAGGATTTAGGGCGTTTTACTTTAAGTGATTTCCAGTTAAACCGCTTTATCTTCTTGTTTTATATGGCTTTACAAAAATAAACCTGCTATTGCCGGAAAATTTATTTGACAATTAGCCCGCTTAGTCCTATTTTTGTGGGCTCTAATTTAATGGAACAATAATGGCTAATCACAAATCAGCTAAAAAGAGAATCAGAACCAACTCAAAGAGAAACGAAATTAATAAATCATCCGTTTCTCAGATGAAGACGTTAATTAAAAAAGTCTATGCTCTTACTGAAAAGGAAGAGGGAGACAAAACATACCGCGAAGCAGTTGCGGTTCTGGACAGAATGGCTACCAAAGGCAGAATTCCGAAGAATAATGCTTCAAGAAAAAAATCTGCCCTGACCAAATATATTAACGGCTTAACTGTAAAAACCGCCTGATTTTTTCTAAAGTTTGAAAAAGATGATGATGAGATTTCGTACGAAACCTCATCATCTTTTATTTTAAACCTTTCCTCTTCTTCCCCGCATTTCGTTTTATTACAACAGTGATTCCACCGCGTCAACACCGGAAGGCATTGGCAGATAAAAACGAATTTTCTGCAGTTCACCATTCCGTTTAATCAGACGGTTTATCCGCTTTTTAATGATCACGCTGTGTTCAATATGCACATCGTTTTCAATCACCGAGCCAAATATATAACTGGTCCCTTTTACAAGCACTCCTTTTCCGATAATCAGAGGGTACTCATCGCTTCCGGTCATATTAACGCTTGATTCAATACGAGAACCGTCACCTATAGAGATATTTCCCTTGATGATATCTCCCCAGAGAATTTCAACATTGTTGCCAATTGTGAACTTCTGATGCGGAAATGTTGAGAGAAGCACATTCTCCCACACAGTGACATTCTTCCCGAAAATAACATTTCCGGTAACTGTAACATTTTTCTTCAGGTGAACATTGTAATTCAGCTTTACACCCTTGCCAATATGCACTCCGCGACCGATGCGGATATCAAGGGGCACCCCCTGCTTGTCCAGCTCAAGGATGTCATTCATCACGCTCTCTTCAATGTAAAAATCATCCGGATCATCTATCTCAATGATGTTTTTTATTTTACCATAGATTTTGTGACGGTAGATTTCTTCCATCTCCTTCAGCACTGACTTATCATTAAAACCCATCACAACATACTCATGTTCCGGGCTGACCGCACCCACGGAGTAACCATTTGAGTTAAAGGCAGAGATGAGATCGGTTATATATATTTCGTTTTGCGCGTTGTCTGAGGAAAGTGAAAAGACCAGCTTGCGCAGCTTCTCATAATCGAAGGCATATACACCTGAGTTATATTCATTTATCGCAAGAAGCTCCTCGCGTGTATAACAGTATTTTTTTCCGTTATATACCGCGACATAAGGTTCATCCTCATTTAAGCTGAGGATATCCTTAAACTCCTTAATTTCAAGTACTTTCCCCGCGTCAGTTCCGGAGCTTTTCCCGTCACGGTCTTTCTCTTTTATTCTAATGATACGGCCGTACTGGTTTTCATCCGGATTGCCTTCATAAACTCCGGTCAGTACCATCATATCGTTTTTAGAATCAGCAAAACTTTTTCTGAACATGGAAAGCGTTTCTGCATCAATCAGCCCCATATCGCCGGGGAGGACGTAAACTGTCCCCTTAAACCCTTCCGATGTTATTCTATCCAGCCCGATTTGAACCGCGTGTCCGGTACCTTTCTGCACTTCCTGATAAGCAAACAAGGTGCGCTCTCTTTTCCCGATAACATCAATTACATCGCTCGCTTTAATACCCACCACCACAATGCTATTCACATCGGGGAACGCCGCGTGCCCGGCATTATACACACGCTGGACTGTGGGAACTCCCCAGATTTCGTGCAGCATTTTGGATCGATGGGATTTAATACGCTTGCCGTGACCGGCCGCGAGGATGATGGAGACTTCCCCCGATTTGTAATCAAACGCGGAGGAGAGTTTTTCTACTTTTTCGTAAATATGACTATTTTCCGCCATAAACCTGAACTCTTCTTTTATTAAAATGTGAACCTAAATTTAAAGAGATTATCCCGCCAAAACAAAGCCGCTCTGTGACCTGCAAGACACCGTAAATTAGCGGCTTTGCCTGTGTTTTTTCGCAAATACCCTCCGTACTCTCTCATTTCATCCATTCGGGGAAAGTCCTGACAAAAGTAATACTTATATTTCAGACAGAAACAAAATTTTTACTGTAATGAAGCTCTTAAACAAACAAACGCTAAAAATCCTTCTTCTGCTTCCGCTGATTACCATTCTTCTTTTCACTGCAGCCGGATGCTCCCCCTCGGTTACTGTTCAGAAAGATGAGGTAAAACAAATGCCTTCTCCCGGGCAGCAGATACGTGACTTTTTGAAGAAAGCCGGTTTTCACAGCCGGGCAAAAGCTGATTCGGTTATCGTGAAAGAAGATGCCGGGGAAATTGAAATCCGTTTTAGTTATGAGACCGGTTTTTTTTCCTTTAGGGAAACAACGATTGATACACTGCGCAAAGAATTATCAAGGATTTACCATTCAGAGTATCCGGGATATACTTTTTTACTTGTTTGCGGAAATTCGCTTCTGGAAGATTTAATTCCCAATTATTACCGCTCATCAAAAGAGAAATACAGCAGAGAAAGAATTCCACCGGTCGCACCGGCACTTGAGCAGCCCGTTGTAAAAAACATTTCCAGACCGGTCAGCGCTGAGAAGGGTTTATATAACAGAAACATTCTCCTCTGGCAAAGCCATGGGTGGTACTACAGCAATGACCAGCAGAGATGGGAGTGGCAGAGACCCCGATTGTTTGAAGCAGTGGAAGACCTGGTACCGACTTCGTTTGTTATACCCTATCTTCTGCCGATGCTGCAAAACGCGGGGGCTTCTGTCTGGATGCCCAGAGAGCGGAGCCCGCAGAAGCATGAAGTTGTGGTTGATAATGATGAAGAGCACAGACACGCAAAAGGAAATTCACTTTTTATTATAGAAGGCAAGGAGAGCAGACAGATTTCAAAAGCAGCGCCGGGGTTTATGATGCCGACCTCAGAACTGGACACATCCGACAACCCGTTCGACAAAGGAACACATCTGCGGATGCCCTCAAATCCAAACGGCACTATTGCAGTTTCGTATATACCTGACATCCCGGAAAGCGGAATTTATCCGGTATATATATCGTATGCTTATGACCCGGCCGGATGCACTGATGCAAGATACACTGTTCATCACACAGGAGGGGAAACGGTTTTTCTGGTGAATCAGTCTGCCGGAGGAGGGACCTGGATATATCTCGGAGATTTCCATTTTGAAAAAGGTGTACATTCCTCAACCGGCAAGGTCACACTGACCAATGACTCACCCGCCAAAGGAAAGCAGCTATCCACCGATGCAGTACGTTTTGGCGGTGGTATGGGGGTAGTAAAGAGGAACGGGCAGACAAGCGGCATGCCCAAATATATAGAGGGGGCAAGATACTGGCTGCAATATGCCGGGCTCCCCGATACACTGGTCTGGAGTTTAAACAGAAACAGACGTGATTATAATGACGACTACCAGAGCCGTGCGGAGTATGGCAACTACCTATATGGCGCGCCTTTCGGACCTAACCGCGACCGCGGCGCCAAAGGGCTTTCCGTTCCCATGGATCTGTCACTTGCTTTTCATACTGATGCCGGAATCACTAATGATGAAAGCATTATCGGAACACTTTTGATATATACAAGCAACGGATTAGATTCATCGGCTTATTTCCCTGATGGTGTTTCACGAATGGCCAACCGGGACTTTGCGGATATTTTGCAAACTCAGATTGTCAACGATATCCGGTCCGGCTACGATACTCTTTGGACAAGAAGAGAGCTTCGCGATGCAAATTACAGCGAGTCAGCGCGTCCTAATTTTCCGGCTGCTTTGCTTGAACTGCTTTCGCATCAGAACTTTGCTGATATGATATTGTTTAAGGACCCGGGTTTCCGCTTCACTGTTTCAAGAGCCATATATAAAGGAATGCTCCGTTTTCTTTCCGCGCAATATGATGTCCCCTATGTCGTGCAGCCGCTTCAGGTTACACATCTCAGCGCGCGGCTTAAAGACGCGGGCACAGCACTACTTAGCTGGAAACCGGCATCTGACCCGCTTGAGCGTACTGCTGAACCATCCGGATATATCATTTATACAGCGAAGGATAAAAGCGGCTTTGATAATGGGAAAAATGTCACAACACCATTTGCTGAATTGACCGTTGAGGCGGGAGTGCTCTATCGTTTCAGAGTGTCGGCGTACAATGACGGTGGTGAAAGTTTCCCTTCTGAGGAAATGAGCATCTACTCTGCCCCTGATTCAAAGGGAACCGCGTTAATTGTAAATGCTTTCGACCGGGTTTCAGGACCAATGGCGGTCAGGACTCCCGGTTTCGCGGGATTTCTTTCCACTATAGACCCCGGAGTGCCGGAGCATTACGATCTCGCATTCACCGGTTATCAGTATGATTTTAACCCCGCATCGGAGTATATATCAAACGACCGCCCGGGGCACGGCTCATCCGCGACTGATTATGAAAAACACGTTAAAGCCGGTAATACTTTTGACTTCATCAGCCGTCATGGATTGATATATAAATCACTCGGCTGGTCATTTGTTTCTGCATCTGATGAATCTATTGAGAGCGGTGATTTTCAGATGAAGGATTATCGTTTCACGGAATTCATATTCGAGCGGGAGAAAAAGACCAAACCGCCGGGGCGGAATATGCTTGAGTCAAAATACTCTGTGATGACACCTCTGTTACGGGACCGTTTGAGAGCTTACCTTGACTCAGGCGGGTCATTGCTGCTCAGCGGTGCTTATATCGGCTCTGATATTCATGAAGCAGGTAAAAGTGATACAACTCTGCCGCAGTTTGCGTCTTCTTACTTAAAATGGAGATGGGGTGCTGCTTTTTCACAAAATAGTTTACTGAAACCGGTCTCAAGTGGTATATATGGTGATTCTGCCACGTTGTCACTTAATCTGAATGAAAAAGAGCCCTTTATGAGATTAGTTTCTTCTGATTCCTATCAGGCAGTTCAGGGCGGAAGGACGCTGCTTAGATACGCCGGCAGTGATTTCGGAGCTGCCATCGGATTTAAAGGGAATTACAAGGTACTTACACTGGGCTTCCCTCTGCTTTCAGTTGAAAAAGAATCAGACCGGGCGCTGATTATTAAAAAATTTATGGAATGGTAACATGAGGCGTTTTTCATGTATTATGTTGCTGCTTATTTTTTCAAACGCGCATTCTCAGCAGATAAACTTTTTTGAAATCACTAATCAGTTCACGCTCCCTGCAAATGTAAAAATATATAAAGGAGCGCGCTCTACTCCGGCTCTGCAATGCTGGTATATAGAAGTTGACCTCAAAAAGCCCGGAGCAGTAGTTAAGCCATACTTCAATCCTGCGGGGAGAGAGGGAATAACAACATTCTCTCAGCGGTTTAATACCATTGCTTCAATTAACGGCGGTTATTTTGATGTTACTACCGGCGCATCTTATTCCGCGCTTGCAAATCCGGATATGCTTTTGGCAAAAAATATCGCATCTGTCGTGCGTGACAGCCGCACCTATTATCTGACCCGCGGTTTTTGGAGTATTGAAGAAACCCGTGATATGGCAGTTGACTGGATATACCATTATGGCAACAGGGTAATTGATATATACCGATTTATCAATCCGCTCAATAACGCACAGGGAACACCCGTCCCCGCGCCTTCACCGCTGAATGGTTCGGCTATGTATGAAGTTAAAGCCGGAATAGGGGGTGGTCCAGTTCTGTTGAAGAATGGAGAGGTTCGCATCACTTATACAGAAGAGGTATTCTGGGGTTCCGGAGTAGGGCTCTCTAACCGCGACCCAAGAAGCGCAATTGGATTCACTGAAGACAAAAAGGTAATTCTTTTTGTTGCTGATGGCAGACAGACCATCTCTGAAGGTCTTTCGCTCACTGAACTGGCAACAGTAATGCAGTCGCTTGGATGTAAGGAAGCTATGAATCTGGATGGCGGCGGCTCAAGCCAGATGGCAGTAAGCACTACGCTGGTAAATCGTCCGGAAGGGGGTACATTTCAAAGACCAATTCCGACAATGGTATCTGTTGTGGCTGCTGATTCACTGCCCCTTCTTCCTGCTGCTTATCTAAACCAAAAATATGATACTGATGATACAACTTACTGTACACTTACCGGCACCTGGACGCAGTCAGCCATAAGCGGCTGGTGGGGCGGCACTCCGGCTCGTGTTGCACAAGTCGGAACAGGTGACAGAACCGCAGAATTTAAACTGAACCTCCCGGCTGCCGGAGTATATACCGTTTCCGGATGGTGGGTGGCTGCTTCCGACCGCGCAAAAAATACTCCTTTTATAATATATCACGCAAACGGTATTGATACCATACGGGTTGATCAATCAGTGAATGGAGTAAGGTGGAACAATCTTGGGGAATTCACATTCACCGGAACTCCGGCTGACCGCGTCATCATCAGTAACAGTGCAACGGGCGGCAATGTGGTTTGCGCAGATGGTCTGAGAATTCTGTCATTCGACTCAACTCTCACTCATATATATGAACCACCGGCCATGACTCCCCATGAATATAATTTGGTTAATAATTATCCTAATCCCTTTAATCCGGGAACTACAATAGAGTATTATGTTCCAGAGCCGGGCATGGTTACTCTTAAAGTATATGATTCACTCGGCAGAGAAATAAACACCCTGGTGCATGAATCAAAAGAGGCGGGATACTACCAGCAGGAATTTAATGGAATAGAATTACCATCGGGAATATATATTGCTGTATTGCGATCAAAGAACACAACCGCCTCAGTAAAAATGCTACTTGTAAAGTAATTAGGAATTAGAAGTTAGTAGTTAGTAATATTTTTAAATCCATTCCATATATTCCTTGGAGACCGTGCGATAAAAATTATAAAGTATGAATTGATATATATATTGTAGAGACGATGCAATCACTAAGCAGAATATATAAAAACACGGATTTCCTGTGATTGCATCGTCTCAGCGCGTATCTGTGTTTTTCACATTTTGACGCTTTTCTCTTGCCGATCTGAGACGATGCAATCGCAGTAGTTTTATGTGTATTCAAATCCCGTTTTGCGATTGCAGCATCTCTACAAAAACAATTATTCATTCTTCATTCTTCATTTTTCATTCTTGCAAAACTGTATCCCCGCTTTTTCAGATCGCCGATCAGACGATCCAGCCGGCCATAAAATTTATCAGTCCTGCGGGGGTCGGTACCGATGTGCATCAGAAGGTGAAATCCGTTCAAGGTATTATTTTGTTCATACCCCATGATTGAGGCATATATCGAATCACTGCTGAAATAGTAACTCCCTCCGGTTTCAATCGGCACGGTCCAATCCTGATTAGAGCGCGTACCGGGGGTGTGATTCATCAGTTTTAGCCCAAGATATTCTGTCCATACCGAAACAGAATCGTTATACCATTCATACGGTGGCAAGTAATAGGGTGCATCTGATTTTGTTATGCCAAACCGCTCCATTTCATGGTAATTATCTGCCACATCTTTAATGAACTCATCCCGGGTTACCAGAAGTGAGTCACGGTTTTCCCACGTGCAGTAAAGAAGATGTTTGTCACTATGCGCGCCAAGATAGTGACCGTTTGCTTTCAGGTTTTCTATCAAACCGGAGAACTGTTCGTTTCTATAAAAATCTCCCGTAAAGAAAAACGATGCTTTTACCTTATGTTTTTGCAATGCTTTTAAAATGGTTTCATACCCATCGGCAAATTCATGTCCTGTAAACACAAGTGCAATTTCTTTCTTTGTAGTGTCCCCCCTGATGAGTGCACCTCTGTTATATATAGTATTCTTGTTCCTTAATCTTTCAAGCTGACCAAAATAATACGTAAGCCCCGCAGTACCGTCGTGTGTGGGCTCATTTGTTACATAGTCACCGTAATCATCATGATAAACAATCCATCCCGGCTGTGCATCTGCCAGTTCATCACCATTGACCACTTTTACCCATTGCTGCTTATTATATATCGTCTCATAAACCGGACCGTCAACCAGTCCTCCGGTTAATTTATAGTTATAGAGATGCGCAAGTGATGAATGCGGGTCAAGCGGATATCTCCCTCCTTCCGGCAATCCGATAATCATGCTTACCCCCCATGGGTTGCAACCGAGCAGCCAGTCCCTTAAAGCGGTTTCACTTTCCTGATACTTCGTTTCTCCGGTCAGAGTACGATAAAACATCATCTGCGTCATTGCAGCCGAGACCAGATTATTTGAACACCAGATAAACGGTATCCCGATACGGAACGGATTCTTCACTCCCCGCTGATATATACGCTCAATCCCCTCACGCATTCTGCTATTTGCTTTCTCTTTTCTCTCACCCCGCACCATGCCTGAGTGATAATAATGAGCCAGATTGATAAACGGATACCACTGATAATGATTTGCCGTGTCCGCCCCCATCCAAGGTGTGACCGGCTCAATTTCAGCATACGTTTCTATATCGTTCAGATAGCTCCCTGCCCCTGCTTGTTTAATCGCCGAAGTTGCTTTCACCATCTCAACTGAAGCAAGCTGCATATCATCAGCCCAGTTGTCCTCTTCATAAAAATAAGGCGCCCGCCCCGGTGCGGTCTGGCTTTGTCCCGGATGAGCTTTAGCAAACTCATACGCATCCTTAGCCCGCTGATATAGTCCGGCTGAAAGCTCCGGATAATACTCTTTCAGTATATATGAGCCCTTTGCAAACGCAGAAGAAAATTTAGCAACAGTAGAGGCCTTTCCTATTGTACGGTTCTTGTAAGCAAACAACCCCTGCACTTCACCGTTGATGAAATAGACCGGCCTCCCCTTCTCGCGGTCATAGGTAACAGTATCATTATTCGGCAGTCGGAAACCGCGGTGATCACGGTCATCGGCTATCTGATTGTAATACTCCCCTGCTGCCGGATTCATCTTCATCAGCCAGTCAATTCCCCACTTCGCCTGATCAATTATATCCGGAATCCCGTTTTTACCCGGTCTGCCTGATGCATCATATATATCAGAAAAACCACTCCGGTTCTGTTCATAGGCAAACATCATCTGATACACAACCGAAGCACTCGTGGTCACATAGCGAAGATAGTCAGAGGCATCATGCCAGCCGCCGACCACATCAAGCTCCTGAAACTGCTTTTCGGGATGATAAATGATATATCCGTCTTTTGTATGGCAGGAATCATTCAGGAATGGATTATAACCGCACTGCTGCTGTCGCATATAACTGAGCAGAATATCAGTTGACCCGTTATAAACATCATCCCCGATTTTAAATACTTCCGACCTGAGCTCTCCTGCCTTAATATACCAGGCGCCGCTTTGGCTGAAAGAAGAAAAATCCAAACGGGCAGAAAATCTGTATTCAGCAAAAGGAGCATCAGGTTTTACCCCGGTAATTCGTTTTATTTCTTTACCGGTAAGTGCATCATGCAATGTAAAATACCGCGGTGCCGGAGAATTTTTACTTATATATACTGCATTTTTTATATCCTCCGGCAGATACCCCGCAAGGTTTACACGAATAAAACTCTGTCCGGATATTATACCTGCCAGTAAAAGAAATAAAAAAATTTGCTGCATTACCCTCTCACAGATTATTTAATAAAAAAAGCCGTCCTGAAATATAACTCCGGACGGCTTGAACCAAAAACGAATCAGTATGCGGTAATTTACATCATAAAGCTGAGGAGAATACCGGCAGCAACCGCGCTTCCGATTACTCCTGCCACATTCGGAGCCATTGCGTGCATGAGCAGGTGATTGGTCGGGTCATACTGCTGACCCACAACCTGCGAAACACGCGCACTGTCAGGCACTGCTGATACTCCTGAGTTGCCGATGAGCGGATTAATCTTATTACCTTCTTTTAAAAATAGATTCATAATTTTAACAAACAATATTCCCCCTGTTGTTGCAATGATGAATGAAAGAGCGCCTAACCCGAAAATCCCGAGTGATTTTGGAGTAAGAAATACACTTGCCTGCGTTGAAGCGCCGACTGTCAGCCCTATTAAAATGGTAACAATGTCAATCAACTGTTTGGAAGCTGTATCAGCCAGACGTTTGGTAACCCCGCTCTCTTTCAAAATGTTTCCGAAGAAAAGCATACCCAGGAGCGGAAGAGCACTCGGGGTAATAAACGTTGTGAGAATCAGACCAAATATCGGAAAGATAAGCTTCTCAAGTTTGGATACTGAACGTGCAGGTTTCATTCGTATCAGCCGTTCCTTACTTGTGGTTAGCAGCTTCATAATGGGTGGTTGTATAACCGGTACAAGAGCCATATATGAATAAGCCGAAATAGCAATCGGTCCCACCAGTTCAGGTGCAAGTTTTGAAGAAAGAAAAATTGCCGTCGGACCGTCCGCGCCCCCTATGATTGCAATAGCTCCGGCCTGATTAATCGGGAAACCAAGAAAGAGCGCCAGTATATATGCGCCAAAAATACCAAGCTGGGCTGCCGCTCCTATAAGGATAAGACGCGGGTTTGAAAGCAGCGTTGAAAAATCCGTCATTGCGCCTATACCCATAAATATCAGCGGCGGGTAAATTCCTTTGAGCACTCCAAAGTAAAGATAATTAAGAACACTTCCTTCTTCATATATACCTATCTGCAGCTTTGCTGTTTCAAGAAAAGGTATGTTTCCGATCAGAATGCCGAATCCGATAGGGACCAGCAACAGTGGTTCGTATTCTTTAGTTATCGCAAGATACAGAAATATGAGCCCCACACATATCATTACGATATGCCCGATAGTCATATTGGGAAATGAGGTGTAAGCAAAGAACTGCTCAAACCCGTGTTTAATAAAATCAGTATATCCGGACATGGTTCACTTACTCTCCTATCTGGATGAGCATATCGCCTTCCATAACTGCATCACCAGGGCGCACTTTAATAGAAATAATTTTTCCCTCTTTGTCAGAGTTAATATTATTTTCCATTTTCATTGCCTCAAGCACGAGCAGTTTAGTGCCAATCTTTACAACATCACCTTCCCTGACCATAATTTCTAGTATGGTGCCCGGAAGCGGTGATTTGATAAATCCTGTTCCCTTAGGTGCATCGGGCTTGGCTGTTTTTGCGGTTGAGCCGTGAGAGTCCGTAGAAGGAGAAACCACACTGCGCACCAGTTTAGGAGTTTTGGGCTGCTGGATGGTTTTTTCAATTTCGACACTATAGACAGTTCCGTTCACTTCAATCTCTGCTATACCGTCTTCAATATCTTTTATCTCAACTTCATATTTATTACCGTGTATGGTAAATTTATATTTCTTCACTTGTATAATTCCTTTTTATCTGGGCCATTGACGCAGACCGTAGATCTTTGAGCTCCACGGTGAGTACATTTTTGACATTCTGTTTATCGTAAGAGTAGTCTGCTCATTATCATGCAGTTCATTCAAATAAAGATGCAGCGCCAGGCCAATGGCCGCGTTCACCTCAGCATCAATCTGCTGTTTTGATTTTTTAACCTCCGCTCCCGGCAGCGCTTTTTCCTTTTTCTGCCGGTAAATTACCTTTGCAACATTCAGGAGAAAAACGTAAAGGATAACCAGCGCCATAAAAACGACGCTCATCCCGATAACAGTCATACCCAGACCAACCGGGTCGTTCTGCTGCATCACTTCATACAGTTTTTTGGCAGAGGTCTGCTGTGCCAGCAATGTATATATCATCTTTTCCTCACAGCGGTATATTTGAATGTTTCTTGGGCGGATTCACATCCTTCTTAGTCGCAAGCGACTGCAGCGCGCGGATGACACGGAAACGGGTATTCCTCGGTTCTATAACATCATCTATATATCCATACTTGGCAGCTACATAAGGAGTAGCAAATTTTTCGCGATACTCCTGTTCCTTTTCATTCAGGAACTTAACCCGTTCTTTCTCATCAGTAATTTCTTTCAGATCTTTCTGATGCAGCACTTCAATAGCGCCGCGGGGGCCCATTACTGCAATCTCCGCGTTCGGCCAGGCGTAGTTTATATCACCGCGCAGATGTTTTGACCCCATCACATCATAAGCGCCGCCGTATGCTTTGCGCAGGATGATGGTAACTTTTGGCACGGTTGCTTCACCATAAGCAAACAGAAGTTTAGCGCCGTGAATTATAATTCCGCCATACTCCTGATTAGTACCCGGCAGGAACCCCGGCACATCAACAAAAGTTACAATTGGTATATTGAACGCATCGCAGAACCTCACAAAGCGTGCTGCCTTGCGTGATGAGTTTATATCAAGCACACCGGCTAAGTAATTTGGCTGGTTTGCTACAATTCCTACTGACATACCGTTAAAACGCGCAAATCCGGTGATGATGTTCGGCGCATAGTTGCGGCTTATCTCCATAAACTCATGGTAATCAACCACCGCATGTATTACATCTCTTACATCGTATGGTTTATTTGCACTTTCCGGTATGATTTCATTCAGCGCATCTTCAAGCCGGTTAATCGGATCATCGCACACTGCAAGAGGCGGTTCTTCAAGATTATTCTGCGGCAGATAGCTGAGAAGTTTTCTTATCAGAAGAATTCCTTCTTCCTCATCTTCGGTTACCAGATGCGCAACACCTGATTTTGAACCGTGCACCATCGCTCCGCCGAGCTCTTCATCAGTTACTGTTTCACCTGTTACGGTTTTAACAACTTTAGGACCGGTTACAAACATATAACTTGAGCCCTTACTCATTACGGTAAAGTCAGTCAGAGCCGGTGAATAAACAGCACCGCCCGCGCATGGACCAAAGATCGCTGATATCTGCGGCACCAGACCTGAGGCCAGTATATTCCTCTGAAAGATTTCAGCATAACCACCAAGACTTTTCACCCCTTCCTGTATGCGTGCTCCTCCGCTATCGTTAATGCCGATAACCGGGGCGCCGACTTTCATTGCCTTATCCATGATCTTGCAAATTTTCATTGCATACATTTCGGAAAGCGAGCCGCCAAACACGGTGAAATCCTGTGAGAAAACATAAACAAGCCGTCCGTCAATGGTGCCATAACCTGTTACCACGCCGTCAGAGAGATAGTCCTGCCCCTGCAGACCGAAATCAATACAGCGGTGAGAAACAAACATATCAAACTCTTCAAAACTGCCCGGATCAAGCAGCATATCAATGCGCTCCCTTGCAGTATATTTACCTTTTTTATGCTGGGCTTCAATTCGTTTTTCTCCGCCCCCCTGCCTTGCCTGCAGCCGGAGGTCCATCAATTCTTTAATCTTTTCCTGGTTAACCGTCATAATATATATTCAGCTTTCATGTATAATTCTGTTATTCCGCTCTCTCACAGAATTCAGTAAGAACTCCGTGAGTTGAAGCCGGGTGAAGAAACGCAATATTCAGACCATCCGCCCCTTTTCTTGGCTCACGGTCAATGAGCCGAATTCCCTGCTGCTCTACAATTTTGAGTGTTGAGGGAAGATCACTCACCGCAAACGCGAGATGATGAATTCCTTCTCCTTTTTTCTCAATAAACTTTGCTACAGGACCATCTTCAGCGGTTGATTCAAGCAGCTCAATTTTCGTCTGTCCCACCTGAAAAAAAGCAGTGCGCACTTTCTGATCTGCAACTTCCTCAACTTTATAACATTTCATTCCGAAGATGTTTTCATAAAAAGCGATTGACTCCTGCAGATTTTTTACTGCTATCCCTATATGTTCTATGTGTGTTGGTACCATTCTCTGTTCCGTTATCTGTTAAACAAATACTGATTCTTTATATTCCCCGAAAACCTCACGCATGGTGTTGCAGATTTCACCCACACTTGCATACACTCTTACCGCATCCAGAATAAGAGGCATCAGGTTGGCATCACCCTCAGCGCCGGTTTTTAATGCAGCAAGAGTTTTCTCCACTTCATCCTTATTCCGCCGGGCTCTTATACCCTGCAGGAACTTTGTCTGCTCTTCCTGCACTTTCATGTCAATCTTCAGCAGATTCTTAGGCGGCTCTTCTTTTACCTTAAATTTATTCTGCCCCACAATCACCTGACGGCCTGATTCAATCTCCATCTCTGTTTTGTAAGCAGCTTTCTGGATTTCTCCCTGTATATATCCGGCCTCGATTGCCGGAACCACTCCACCCAGTGATGCAATTGTTTCCAGGTAGTGCACTGCTTCGGCTTCAATTTGATCAGTCATTGCTTCAACATAATAAGAACCGGCTAACGGGTCAGCAGTATTTGCAACACCGCTTTCATAAGCAACTATCTGCTGCGTGCGCAGCGCTATCTGCACTGACTGCTCAGTCGGCAGAGCGAGCGCCTCATCTTTTGAATTTGTATGTAAGCTCTGTGTGCCCCCTATTACCGCAGCGAGGGTCTGAATAGTTACACGGACGATATTATTATCAACCTGCTGTGCGGTCAGCGTTGAGCCGGCTGTCTGTGAGTGGAAACGGAGCATCATGGATTTTTCATCCTTAGCACTAAACTGCTCTTTCATGATGCGCGCCCATAATCTTCTTGCGGCACGATACTTGGCAACTTCTTCAAGCAAATCATTATGCGCGTTAAAGAAGAATGAAAGCCGTCCGGCAAACTCATCTATATCCATCCCCGCGGCAAGGGCGGCCTTAACATATTCAATTCCGTTAGCTATGGTGAATCCCACTTCCTGTGCTGCTGTTGAACCCGCCTCACGTATATGATAACCGGAAATAGAAATGGTGTTCCACTTGGGCACTTCCTTTGAGCAATATTCAAAAATATTGGTAATCAGCCGCATCGAGGGTTTAGGAGGATATATATATGTTCCGCGGGCGATATATTCTTTTAAAATATCATTCTGAATCGTACCGCTGATTTTGGTTTTAGGCACTCCCTGTTTTTCTGCCACTGCTATATACATCGCCAGCAGCACTGAGGCAGAAGCGTTGATAGTCATTGAAGTTGAAATTTTATCAAGAGGGATTGAATCAAACAAAATTTCCATATCCGCCAGTGTATCTATTGCAACTCCCACCTTTCCAACCTCACCATTACAAATCGGGTCATCACTGTCATAACCAATCTGGGTCGGTAAATCAAAAGCAACCGAGAGCCCTGCCTGCCCCAGCCCGAGAAGAAATTTATATCGCTCGTTCGACTCTTTTGCTGTTCCAAAGCCCGCATACTGCCGCATTGTCCAAAACCGGGAGCGGTACATGGAAGGATAAACTCCACGAGTAAAAGGGTAATGACCAGGGAAACCCAGTTTCTCCTGATAATCCGGGTTTGCATCAGCAGGGGTATAGAGCGGTTTGACCGGAGTAAAGGAAACTGTGGTTATCGGGTTCTGGCGTTCGGGACTTTTGGCCGTTATCTTCTTATAGGAATGTTCTTCCCACTCCTGATATGCTTTCTGAACTTTTACTACCGTTTCATCTGTCTTAGCCATATATGTCCTTCAATTAGTCAAACATTTTCAGCAAAAAGTATGCCCAATAACGGGGCTTTTAACGTCAATAGAAGCGGTTTTTCAAAATTGAGAATTTCATAATCGGGAAAAACCGTTGAATTTTTCAGCAATTCAAAAATACGATTATTTATTCAGAGAAAAAGCCCATGCCTTATCTTCCCTCCCCCTTTAATTCCGTTTCCCCCTTTTACCCTTCATTTTTCTTCATAATAGGGATATATTTCATGATTTAAATTTCATTTCTCAGAACAAAAGCAGCCGGATAACATGAATCCAATACATATCATTGTCGGAATAAATATCCTTTCCCTTTTTGGCGCAAACTTAGACGGGGCAAGAAGAGGTTTGAAGAGTGCGGTTGCCGAAGTGAAGGAAAAACCAAAATCCTGGCTGCAAAAGTATCCGCCGGCGCTGGCTGCCCTTATCCTTTTCGCACAGATATTGGGGGTTTTTGGCATCGGAAATTTTACGCTCCCCACAGGTTATGAAAATTTGCAATATGCCGGACTAATAGTTTACCTCTTGTTTTCCTGGTTTCAGATTTACGCTCTCCGCTCGCTCGGCAGGTTCTATTCGCAAGATATGGTCATTTTGAAGAAACATGAACTTATTACCACCGGGGCTTACCGGTTTATCAGGCATCCTCACTACCTCGGACAACTTTTGGCTGATATCGGGTGCGGTCTTGCACTGATGAACCTCCCCACGCTTATTCTTCTGATACCTGAAACTGTCATGCTCCTGATGCGTGCTTCAAAAGAAGAAGCAATGATGAAGAAACACTTCGCCGGTCAGTTTGACGAATACCGGAAAAAATCGGGATTTATTATACCGTTTATCGGATAAATCACGTCTGCTTTGATGAAACACATTATATTCTTTCTGCTTGTAATAAGCGCGGGCGGTCAGCTTTTTACCCGGAATTACAGCACGGTTGAAGTTAAATTCGGATTGGAAAAGAAAAACATACGCGCTCTCGAACGGAAAGGAGCGGTGTATATATCCATCCGTGATTTCGCGGCAAAATTTAAAACCGGGCACTATTATTCATCAGCTAACAAAAAGTCAGAACTGAAGTTTAAAGAATCCGTTATCAAATTCACGGCTAAAAACCCGTTTGTGGTCATAACACAAACAGGAACAAAAATTCCTGCTGTATATCAAATGCCTCTTTCAACTCTTTTTTATGGAGAAGATATATATGTTGAGGCAGAGTCATTCCGAAAATATATCGGAAAAGCCCAGTTGAAGATGCTCAGTTATACGGGCAAACCGGTACCCATAAAGGAAGCAGAGACAGAAACAGTCAGCACCACTCCGCCCCCCGCTTCCTCATCAGTGTTACGGCTGAATTACTCCCAGCGCGCGAACGGCTCAGTGCTCAGAGTCGGAACTGAAATTGAATTCGGTTCTTTCCGCCACTCCATAAAAGGAAAACTCCTGACTGTCACTCTTGAAAAAACCGCGGGTCTGAAAGAAAACCTCTCACAAAGCTACAGTGACGGAATTCTTGACAGTATATCAGCCACAAATGTTTCCGGCGGAATTCAGCTTCGGATTCAAACAGGAAAATCATTCGATGCGTACGACATCATAAAAAATAACAATAAGTCCCTCACTATTTCATTCAGAAAGAAGGAGAGTGCAGTTCCGCCGGTTGACCTGAGCGGCAAAAAAGAAAAATGGAAGTTCGATGTTGTTGTAATTGACCCCGGTCACGGCGGAAAAGATGCCGGCGCTATAGGAGCGAATAAAACAATCGAAAAGGAAATCAATCTTGCCATCGGGTTAAAACTGGGTAAGCTCATCAACACATACCTGCCTGATGTAAAGGTTGTATATACCCGCAAAACAGATACTTTTGTTGAGCTGAATAAACGGGGCAAGATCGCGAACGATGCAGGCGGAAAATTATTTATATCTATTCACTGCAACTCTGTAGCCGGAAAGAAAAAAGCACCGAACGGCACAGAGGTATATCTGCTCCGTCCCGGCAAAACGCAGGATGCAATTGAAATAGCAGAAATCGAAAACAGTGTAATCTCTTATGAAGAAGACCCGAAAAAGTATAAAGAACTGACGGATGAAAATTTTATCCTCGTCAGTATGGCCCACGCCTCTTATATGAAATATTCGGAAAAGTTTGCTGAACTCGTTGACATCAACTTCCGCAACAAATTAGACATCAACAGCCGCGGAGTAAAGCAGGCAGGGTTTTACGTACTGGTCGGCGCTTCGATGCCCGGAGTGCTCATCGAGACCGGCTTTGTAAGCAACGAACGCGATGCAGCATTCATCCGCAGTGACAAAGGCCAGAACAACATCGCCTCCTCCATCCTCGATGCAGTAAAATCATTCAAGACCTACTACGAAAAAG
>BTUV01000003.1:111275-166524 GCA_045863035.1 Ignavibacteriales bacterium
ATCGCCTCCTCCATCCTCGATGCAGTAAAATCATTCAAGACCTACTACGAAAAAGAAATGAAGGAGGAATAAAAAAATAATTGTGAATTGTGAATTGTGAATTGTGAATTGGAAAAAACTTTTACAAACACCAACACCCGGATAAATCCTGTGTTATTAAAAAAAATCACACACTCTCTTCATTAACCATCAGATTTATCTGGTGGTTGGTTAAAAAAAATCACAGACACTCCTCATTAACCGCCAGATTTATCTGGTAGTTGGTTAAAAAAAATCACACACTCTCTTCATTAACCATCAGATTTATCTGGTGGTTGGTTAAAAAAATCACACACACTCTTCATTAACCATCAGATTTATCTGGTGGTTGGTTAAAAAAATCACAGACACTCTTCATTAACCACCAGATTTATCTGGTGGTTGGTTTAAAAAAATCACAGACACTCTTCAATAACCATCAGATTTATCTGGTGGTTGGTTAAGAAAATCACAGTCACTCCTCATTAACCGCCAGATTTATCTAGTGGTTGGTTAAAAAAAATCACAGACACTCCTCATTAACCACCAGATTTATCTGGTGGTTGGTTAAAAAAAATCACACACACTCTTCATTAACCATCAGATTTATCTGGTGGTTGGTTAAGAAAATCACACACACTCTTCATTAACCGCCAGATTTATCTGGTGGTTGGTTTAAAAAAAATCACACACACTCTTCATTAGCCATCAGATTTATCTGGTGGTTGGTTAAAAAAAATCACAGACACTCTTCATTAACCATCAGATTTATCTGGTGGTTGGTTAAGAAAATCACAGACACTCTTCATTAACCATCAGATTTATCTGGTGGTTGGTTCCGCGCCAACACCCGCATAAATCAGGATGTTACTAAAACGATGATATACATCCCTTCACTAATATCATACTCTATCCATCATCGTTTACCATCTCCTCAAACTCCATGCCAAACTTCTCCGCAAAGTATTTCTCATACATTGCACTGAAGGTTCTGTATTCTCGCTCTGCCAAATATGGCTTCTTATCTTTCATGTAACCCCGAATTTTCAACCGAAGCCCTGTTTCAGAGAACTGGTCAAATTCAAAATATAACGACCCCAGTTTTATCTGACGCTCAGCGGACTCACTCTCACAGCGCTTTGCCAGCGTATCTAAGGCATGGAGCGCCTGATTATTGTACTCCTCTATAAACGGGTCAAGCCATTCATAACTGAGTGATGTCAGTAGTACTCCCTTATCAAGCAGTTCAAGTGCGCGTTCATCAAGAATCCCTGTTGGTTCAACTGTCTCCAGATTTCTGAAAATAAGCATGCTTTCACCCAGATCACAGTAGAGATTGTCAGCCGTTAAAGAAAACGTATGATCATTGGTTTCAACTATTATCTGCGGGAAAGATTCGAGTGACTTTCGCAGGGTGCTCATAGTCACCTTCCGGTTATTGCTTCTCCGGGCATCTTCAAAATCAAACCAAAGTGTTTCATGCACAAACTGATAGCTCAGTTGCTTGTCTTTCATATACTTAAAGAGCACCATCTGAAGAAACAGCTCCCGTGCTTTTCCTTTTAGTTCGCCGGTTATATTCTCCCCCTGCTGATTGATTATCTGAAAATTACCAAGCATATATATCCCCGCGCCGGTTTTGCGCTCTGCCCGGGTCTGTCTGAGTAAACGTTCCAATACTTCTGCCGGTGTTGCCTCTCCCTTCTTAGGAAGATTTGCACTTTCAGCATCATCATTTTGGGAGAACGCAGTCACAACCACAAACTTATTCCGGTATCTCCAGATCAAGCTGCTTATAAAGAGTCCGAATACAACCGGAACAAACAGCAACAGCCAGTTTCTCCCGTGATGAACTGCATATTTGTTTTTTACCTGTTCAAATTCTTCCTCAGAATAATACGGTAGATATAAACGCAGGAACTGTATCGCATCCCCTTTTTCTCTGTCATATTGCAGCACCGCATAGAGTGCCTTTTTATTCCGTGATTGCATGAGGGATAAATTTCTTAATTTGTCCGGCAGCCGGTAACTTTTCAGTGAATCACCTACTTGTTCGGGTTTACTCATCCCCTCTCCTATTGCAGCCACAAAGATATCATGAACATACGGTACATCATTATCCCCGCTGAATATATATATCTTCTTGAAGTCTTCAGACCACATCAGTGTTCTGCTCATAAACTGAACCTGCCCTACCCCTTTTTCGGAAAGTGACCAGTATTTCTTCAGCGTTTTATTCCTTACATCCATTAAATAGAGATCATAATAATGCAGCCACCCCTTCCTCTGGTCTCCGTCTTCATTTCCGGTGCCGTAGGCCATCCAAAAGGTTCCCGGTCTGGGTCCTCTCCCGGAAAATAAAACGGTTCTTGGTGTGATCGGGTCTCCTTCATATTCAAGTTCTTCCCAGATTTTTTTCTTAAAGTTATATATATAAAACTCCTTGTTCATCCGGTACCAGCCATATCCGCCAAAGCGGTAGAGCTTATCTTCCTCCCGGTCATGAAAAATTCCGGCTCCAAAATACTTCCACTCTTCTTCATAGGACTCGCGAACTGAGGTCCAGGTTTTCTTCTTTATATCATAAATTGATACCTCAACCGGACTGCCAAACATAACATAAATTTTTGACCGCTCATGGTCAACAACAGGTTCATTAAGTCTGTAATAACGATCATTGGCATAATATACTTCCTCCTGCAAATGCAGGTCAGGTGTAAATTTTATAAAACGTGATTCGCCAAAATAGGTTATCTCTCCCAGCAGTGTGTCAATCAGCACCACAGCGTGAAACTTGTCAGTTAAGTGAGTCATGCTATGAGATTCCCACCCGAAGTGTTTCGGTGCAATCCATTCACCAAACTCCTGCTTTCCGTTCAGGTCTGATTCATTGTCGTGCACAATCGTTCCGCACACCTCATCCAAAGGATAATAATGTTTTTGGCTACCCTCTTTTACTATTCTGATATCCCTCAGACCCATAGCCGGTGTTTCATGATCAACGCCTCTTCCGAACGTCAAATATATATCTTCCAGGTTGGCTATTGCCGCCTGAGCGCGTCCGGTAAAAGAACCCACGCGCACCTGAATTTCACGCTTAATTTTATCATAATTCAGAGTTAATTTTTTCCACTGCAAAAAGCCAAGTTCGTTTTTAAGAAGCGGGATTCTGAAAATTTCGCGCGTGCGCAGTTTTACAACTGAAATAAAAGAAGTGTCTGAATCGGTAACAGAAGAATACACCAATTCCAACACTGCTTTTTTCTGATTATCATGAATCGTTAATATCTGCCCATAGCGTTTGGTATGCCAGATGTAGAAGTCAAATGAAATGGTAAAATTTTCTCCGGGCGAAAGTGTCCCCTCCGCAGGAATTGTCAACTGTGTGCGTTCAAGATGGGGGATATTATATTTATCATATTTCCCTTCTTCGGAATTGGATATATGGTTCCCGCTGAACTCAAGTCCGTACCGGCCTTTGCTGTCAATTTGAGCAAAAGCCGGGTTGGTAAAAAAACCTATTAAGAAAAAAAGTGTTAAAACCTTCAAAAAAAATCCCTGCACCCTGCAATAAATTAATTTACTTCTTTAATTTAAGAAAAAATCAGGTGCCGTTTATTTAATTATCCATAAAATTATCGGATGTGTTTTTGAATTTAAGACATTTTGCGGTATTACAAAGCGGATCATCTGACCATTTTCGCTAAGACACTGAAGAATAGGAGGAAGGCAAATCATATCGGGCTTTGGGTTCTTTTTTAGTTAAAAGCTTCATATTTCCCCATTTTTCGGTAAGCAACATTGTTCATTGTACATTGTACATTGATTTCTCCCTTCCTTTTTCTGCTGAATTCTTCAACATTTCATGCTATTTTGCGGTAATAAAAAACAAATTATCGTTATTATGACAAAAACGCAGATCTGGTCAACAATTTTCTTAGTACTCTTCATTGCCCTTTTCTTCCTTCACAAGGCAACCAAGGAAGATCCGGCAGTCAAACCGGCAAAGGGTGAAAATTATGGTGAAACCGAAACCCAGACCAGCACCGGTCCTGAATTTTCCGCTCAGGATGCTGTGATTAACTGGGGCTGCAATACCTGCCACGGTCAGGACCTCCGCGGTACTCAGATGGCGCCTCCCCTTTATGGACTTAGTGAGTTTTACGACAGGGACAAACTCACCAATTATCTCCGCAACCCAAATTCGTTCATGGACTCAGACCGGTTCAAAGCGTTTAAACAGAAATACAAAAACATTGTGATGCCTGCTTATAATAACAAGGATATCAAAGAACTCGGCAAAGTAGCCGATTACCTCCTCGGGCTGCAGTAAATCTGATTTTTTATCTTTTGGAGCGGAAAATGCCGGCTCTTGCCCGAAAGCAGAGTTTTCACACCGGTAACATTGTGTGCGGAATGGGCAAAACACCCCGTGAACATAGCATTCCTCCTCATTGAAAGGAAGCAACATTTTGCACTTTCCGTTACTTATTTTGAGTTGAAAATCATACATTTTAAGTAAAACCCCGCTTTTTGAGTTACAAGGTTATTTACTCATTATCAACCATGTAACTCAAAAATCTACCGGAATTCAGCCAAATTTCAACGATTTACCTGACCGCATAATTTTCAAGTGTTTCTTTTGCCAGCCGGATAACCAATTCCTTTAATTCAGGCGGCTCAATCACTTCGCACCCTTTACCCCAGCCCAGAATCCAGGAGGAAATTTCGCGGAGGGAATTTACATCCGCAGAAAAAATAATCGAACCATCCGGCTGCTCCTGAATCTGCTGATTATCAATCCACAGTTTGGGTTTTAGCAAAGATGCCCGCTCTGCATCAAATCTGATTCTTACGTTATAAATATCACTCCCAAGCCAGCTCCCCCAGGCGTTTTTCAGTAAATCACCGGCGTCAGCGCTTCGGGCTTCACATCTGATGGAGGTTTGATCAGCTTGCTTCATTTTAATCAGGAGGTATTGTTTATGCTTCCCATCTTCACCGGCGAGCAGCCGCCATTGACCATCGTTCACAAAAAGACTGACCGGTCCAATAATACGTTCAACTGCCTCACCTGCGGTTTTTTCATAGATAATCTTCGCGCATAGTCCCTGTTCGATGCACTGCCGAAGGTTAATAAACAGGCGCAGTGCATCAGGTCCGAACTTTTTAACAAGAAGAGAAGTTGCCTTTTCGACTGCCGGAGCCGGGAAGTTCAGCGCTGAATATGAAAGTATATATTGACAGGTTTTTTTTTCATCAAGACCACGGAAATAAGAGACCCCATGTTTTTTTCGGGAGCTGATATCAATACCATCAAAGCGCAGGTCTTTTAAATCACGGTTGATGGTAAGCGGTTCAACATCAAAATAGACAGAAAGATCCTCAACGGTTTTCCGCCGGCTTTCCTCGGTATCCATTGCAAAACAGAGTATTTCAGTCTGCCTCTTTATTTTCATTGAAAAATCGGACATATCGGGCGCTCCCTAAAAAATTATCATTGCATGATAGAGTTACAGGAAAATCAAGAGTTAATTTTCCCGAAACTAAAATGAAATTTACTCTCTCCCGGCTTTATTTCCGAACCGGGCGAAACATCCTAAAGAAAAAGAGGCAAAAAAGTGCACACAGGGAAAAAGCGGACAATAAAAGCGGATGATCATAGCCGGCTAAGAAGCGGTGAAAATCATCCATTAACGGCTGTGAACGGGGGAATCACAGCCGTAACAGAGTCCTGAAACCAGGCAGACCATGATACCTCAGCCGGGAAATATTTATGCTGAGACAAACGAGACAATGAAAGCAAGTCCGTCTGATATTATCTTTATACCGGACGGACGCTTTCTTTCACTGCGCTTCATCAGTAAGCCGGAATCTTTATTCAGAATATCCTCTGCCGGAGTTACATCATTGCTCAGATGTTTTGGCATTCCTGAGGCAATAAATGAACGACTCAGCACCGAAACCCGCGCATCGCTTTTTAATGACCTCCTCGAAACAGAGACCGGACCGCTTCACATTACCCTGCGTCAATCAGAAATAGTTCAGTTCAGTTGCTGATATTTTTACATTCTTTCTGCTGCCGGAAGGAACAAATCAGCCCGGCTGCGTGTTAAAGAAATATGATATGATACCAAGATTTTTATAATGATTAAAGATAAAATAAAACCGCATCCGCTCCGGATGCAGCATTGGCTTAAAGCAGCAGCGCTTTATAATATACTCTGGGGCGCATGGGTTGTTTTGTTCCCATCCCATTTCTTTTTACTTGCCGGGCTTTCGATCCCTGAATATATACACATCTGGCAGGGAGTCGGGATGATAGTAGGAGTCTATGGCGTTGGTTATGGCATCGCGGCTTATAACCCATATCGTCACTGGCCTGTTCTTCTGGTCGGATTTCTCGGTAAACTGTTCGGCCCTGTCGGCATTATATATTATGTTCTGCGGGGGGAAATGTCTCCGGCTTTCTTATATATCAACATAGCAAATGACATCATCTGGCTCATTCCCTTCGGCATAATACTTTATCGGGCAGCGCATCACCATCTTAACTCTGAAGAAGAACACGAAGTTAGCTTTAACAATTCCTTACGAAAAATAAAAACCAATAGCGGACTCACTCTTCTTGAGGCCTCAAAAAGATTCCCCTTGTTGGTCGTCTTCCTTCGCCATTCGGGCTGCACGTTCTGCCGTGAAACCGCCGCCAAACTTGCTGATCTGCAGAGTCCGCTGAGAAAACGCGGAAAAAGATTAGTGATTGTTTCACTCATGAACCACAACAAAGCTGATGAATTTCTGAGCCGTTACGGTATATACGATTATCACCACATTAGTGACCCTGCCGGTAATCTCTATCGTGCATTTCAGCTTCGCCGGGGAACCTTCATGCAGCTTTTTGGACCGAAGAACTGGCTCAGAGGTTTTTATGCAGGTGTTATCAAAAAACATGGTATTGGTCTGCCTGATGGAGACGGATTTAGAATGTCCGGCGTGTTTCTTCTGGAAAATGGCAGGGTGATCAAAGAACACCGCCACACTTTTGCCGGAGAGCAGACTGACTATCAGTCATTTGTTGATTTCCCCGCGACTCAGGTTAAACAAACAGCCCCTTCAGCAGGAAAGTAATTACAAAAACTTATGACTGCCCCTTCACAAAAGCGAATTCTGCTTTGGTTCCGCGGCAACCTGCGCATTCATGATAACGTCCTCCTTGCTTCGCTCCCCGTAAGCACAGAAACAATTATTCCCGTATATATATGTAACCCGGTGCAGTATGCTGATACCAGATACGGATTCCCCAAAACCGGAAAGTTTCGCAAATCGTTTATTCAGCAGGGAGTTCTCGCCCTGCAGCAGAATTTACAAAAGACGGGCAGCTCTCTCATCATTGCGTCAGGTAATCCGGCAGATATCTTAAAAAATCTCGCCGAAAAAACGAATGCTGATTCTTTGTTTTATACAAGAGAACACACGCCTGAAGAGTTACTTGAAGAACTACAGGTAAGAAAGCTCCTCACCGGTCTTAATCTGCAATCATTTGAGCAGCGTTCTCTTATTCATCCGTCTGATCTTCCTTTTATGCTTTCCCGTCTGCCCGATGTTTTCACTCCATTCCGTAAAGAGATTGAAAAAAATCTGACCGTAAGGCAGCCGCTCCCCGTGCCGTATATACTGCCCCCGCTTGCTGACGAAGTAAAAAACTTTCAGAATGATTTCTCGGCAATGGGGGGCGGAGAAATATTTACTCCTGATGCACGTGCGGTTCTCAGTTTTAACGGCTCAGAAGAAGCAGGTCTCAAACGGCTGAATCACTTCTTCTTTGAAAGCCGTGCTGTTGCTTCTTATAAAGAAACCAGAAACGGAATGTTGGGCGCTGACTATTCATCCAAACTTTCTCCGTGGCTGGCCACCGGCGCTATCTCTCCGCGCCTGATCTATTCTGAACTAAAACGGTTTGAACAGGAGTACGGCGCTAATGAGTCAACTTACCGGCTTCTGTTTGAACTGCTCTGGCGTGACTTCTTCCGGTTTGTCGCAATGAAATATGGCGCACTCATTTTCCAGCGTCGGGGCATCAGAGGTTCTGGCGCAAATTCGCGGATTAGCCAAAACGCTTTCACACAATGGGCAGTGGCAAAAACCGGAGAACCATTTATCGATGCCAACATGACCGAGCTTAACCTCACCGGTTATATGTCAAACCGCGGCAGGCAGAACACCGCTTCTTATCTGATTCACAACCTCAACGGAGACTGGCTGACCGGTGCCGCCTATTTTGAATCCCTCCTGATTGATTATGACCCATGCAGTAACTGGGGCAACTGGATGTATCTGGCCGGAGTGGGTAATGACCCCCGTGAAAAACGAATCTTTAATACCGAAGGCCAGGCACGATTGTACGATCCGCAGGGGGAGTATATATCACACTGGCTGACTGCTTAGACAACTCAGCCGGGCTGCAAACCGCTCCAAAAATTCCGCCCTGACCTCAAGATCCTTCTTCCCTCCTGAATCGACCAATCAATCACACTCGTCCCCTGTTTCTTATTGTATGCAATGTATAATTAATTTATTTTCCGAGTGATAATTCATTCATTCCTAAGGAAAGCCCGGACAAACCGAACTGAAAAGATTTTTCATTCTGTTACTGCTTTTTTCCGCCTTTGCCGGACAGGTGAAGCTTGCCGCACAGGAGAAACTTCTGTGGGGCGCTGACCCCAGCGGCGGAGCTCCGTATGTGTTTGCTGACCCTTCAAATCCACAGGTCTATATAGGGTTTGATGTTGAAGTTGCAAATGCCATTGCAAACAAGCTGGGGATGGAAGCAGAACTGGTTCCCACAGACTGGACTTCCATCGTCGAATCACTCAAGAGGAAAGAATTCAGAATTATCATCAACGGATTTGAGCCGACTTCTGACCGGGCAAAGCAGATTATTTTCAGCAAGCCCTATTACATCTTTCAGCTTCAGCTAACTGTCCGGAAAGACCGGCAGGATATTGACTCATTGGCAGACTGCATTGCCCGGAAAAAAACAGTGGGCACGCTCGCGAACTGCGCTGCATCACGTCTGCTTGAAAGCAGCGGAGCAGTATATATAGAATACCCCGACCCGGTTGCCGCGTATGTTGATCTCGAATACGGCCGTATTGATGCAGTGCTGATGGATGTTCCGATGGAAATGTTTTATGCAAGAAAAAATCCGGCGTTCATTAATGTCGGTCCGCTTTTTCATCCGGGCACCTATGTTGCCGGTCTCCGTAATGACGACTCTTCACTGCAAAAGAGAATAAATCTTGCAATTGATACTCTTATATCTGACGGCTCTATTGAACGCATTATGAGAAAGTGGGAGCTGTGGGACTCAACCCAGCACGCACTACTCACAGGCACTGGTGACTTTCAGATAACAGGACGCACATTCAACTGGGTGGAAGCCCTTATTAAACTTCTAAAAGCCGCATTTGTTACCATTCTGATTGCATTCGGCTCAATGATTATCGCTATGGTGCTCGGTGTGCCTCTTGCCTTCGGACAGGCATACGGTTCAGCCCCTGTTCGATGGCTTTGCACGGTTTACATAGAATTTTTCAGAGGAACCCCCGTCCTCATTCAGCTTCTTTTCCTCTATTTCGGACTGCCGGTGATCGGAATAGTTCTGCCCGGTTGGCTAACCGCTTTGATAGGTCTTGGTCTTAATTATGCAGCGTATGAGTCACAGATATATCGCACGGCGTTTCAGGCGGTGCCCCAAAGGCAGTGGGATGTTTCTTATTCACTCGGTATGAAGCCATTCTTAACCTTCAGAAGAATAATTTTTCCTCAGGCCTTCCGTATAGCGCTGCCGCCCATGACAAATGATTTTGTTGCGCTCTTTAAGGATACTTCAACCGCTTATGTGATTGCCGTATGGGAACTTGCAACTGCCTACCGTGAACTTGCAAACGCAACAGGGCAGTTTTTACTTCTTGGTATTATAGTCTCTGCATTTTACCTGATGATGAGTCTGCCGCTTGCTCACTATGCACGTAAACTCGAAAAGAAATTCAACCCTTCTCAGGGTAACGGTAAGGAGGCGCTGCGTCTTGATTAAAACAGAGAACCTGTGCAAAAGGGCAAACGGCGAATATATATTAAAAGAGATTAATTTCTCTCTCCCCTCCGGATCAGTGCTCGGCATAATAGGCGAGTCAGGCAGCGGAAAAACCTCGCTTCTGATGTGTCTGACTGCATTGCAAAATTTTGATGCCGGCTCGGTCACCGTAAAGGAGATGACAATAAAAAGCGGAACCGTAAATAACAAGGATGAGTATATATGGAACTACCGCCGCCAGATTGGCGTGGTATTTCAGCAATTATATTTGTTCCCCCATCTCACGGTTTTGCGGAATATCATTGAAGCGCCTGTTCATGTCTGCCGTGAGTCACATGAAAAAGCCGCATTAAAAGCTATGGATTTACTGGGTAAAGTGGGTCTCAGACATAAAGCAGAAGAGTACCCTGATAATCTTTCAGGCGGTGAGCAGCAGCGTGTTGCTATCTGCCGGGCGCTTGCTATGAGTCCGGAAGTGCTCCTGCTCGATGAACCAACCAGTGCGCTTGACCCCCGTTATAGCTCTGACGTCCGCTCTCTGTTGCAGGAGTTTGTTAATCAGGGTCATACGCTCATCATTGTTTCTCACTCCCTCAACTTTTTGCGCGGGTTTGCGTCTCATTTCATCTATTTGGAAAAAGGAGAGCTTGTTGAGTTTAATACCGCCCGGCAGTTTCTTGAATCACCAACGGATGAAAGAACAAAAAATTTTCTTACTCATTTTTCTTAATATCTTTCGATGAACGCTATCAGACTCTTCACTGTCATTATTTATATCTATTTCTCATTAATGACTGTCCATGCACAGGAGTGCACGGTTTCCTCACAGGGTAAAATATCTTATAAGGTAACTGCAGAGAACAATTCTTTTACGATTCGATACACTGCATCCTCAGAAGATGCAAATCTTCTTATTGCTTTCCCTTTTAAGCAAACTCTGCCGAATGATTATACTATCTCCTGGAATATCATTTCATCAGGCGCTAAACCCGGATATTACATCTTTCTAAAAGACCAGAGCGGAGATATCTGGAAGGGGATGAAACGTTTAACCATCCCGTCAAAAGGAACCGGCGCTATCAGCAAAGTGCATTTTAGACGGCCATCTGATCAGGGTTTTGATGCCCCGCCGGCTGTTGATTCACTCTATATATCCGTAAGCGTTTCAAAAAACAGAAAGGGTTCTTTCACTTTCAGCAAATTTCATCTTGAAGAAGAATATCTTACCGCAAAGCGTGAGTTGATGCCCGTAATGCGCGCAACATCTGGCGATGATATTGCTGCTGTTCTGATGGACCAGGACTCTGCCACATTCCATACGTTCAAACCCGGAAAGAACCGGCTCCATCTCAATTTTCATAACCCGCGCTCACCCGGCGCTTTGGTTATCCGGCGAGGGGAGAATACTGAATTAACTATTACCGTTTACAGCGTGAACCGGAAAAAGAAGAAACTCCTTGCTGAAATTGCGGGCAGCAAAAGGTCGTATATATATATACCTTTGCCGGAGCAGGAGTCGGCAGAATACATTGTTGAATTCCTTTCAAAGTATGCCTTTAATCTTTCCGAAGTCAACCTTTTGCCGGAAGTGGTTAATGATCATCCGGTTCATCTTCACTGTATCCTCTCAGAAGCCGGACAAGCCGGGTTTTACCCCCGCGGTTTTAGCAGCACCCCCTCCCCTAAAACATCTCTTTGGAAAAATGGCGGTAAAGCTGTATATATAAATCAGGATGCTCAGATTGAACTGCCCCATTCCGGGCTTATCATCGACCCTTTTCTCAGAATTCTTGATGAAACCGGCACTTACCTAAGTGCTAAGAATACCGTTCGTTATTCTCCTGACTCATCAAGAGTATATCATGTAAACAGAGCTTATCCGCTTGGTGAATTGTGGGTTCGTGCTTTTGTTGACACAATTAATAAAATTCCTTATCTGAACCTGATATATGAAGCGGCAAACCTGTATCATTTTAAGATAAAAGGAAAAGTGTTTTTAACCATCCGCCCCATAAGCTGTAACCCGTACTCCGCTGATGAAATGCGTTCACTTTACGAACCGGGTATCTTTTCAGCAATTATGAAAAACTCCGCTTTAACAATTAACAGAAGCCGGAAAGTTTATTGTATTACCGCGCCGCAGTCTGTCGGCGGTTATTCATTTCTCAAAGATGAATATATATCTGCACTTTCCGGAGGCGATTCTTTCCCCGCGTTACCGCTAACTGATAAACAGGGACTCGGGAGCATAATTCTCTCGTATGATTTTACTCTTATACCTGCTTCAAGGCGGCTTATTTTCCTGTCAATTCCTCTTGAGAATGAAAAAGCTGAGCTGGCTGATTCCCTTCTGAATCTTGAGCAGAGATTAAGGCAATATCTCCCATAATGGGGAGTGCCGGCTTTCTGCTTGCTCTGATAAAGTCCTGCGCTCAGTATATTACATACATAAATTTCAATTCTTATAAGGTTTACCATGTTTGATTTTCAATCCGGAGCCCCATTCTTTGCGCAAGCGCCCGGTATGATGGAGGAAATGTGCGCGCAAGAGCTAAAAGAGCTTGGAGCTGAGGAAACAAGAGTCAGTTATCGAGGCGTTTACTTTAAAGCAGATCTCATAACACTCTGCCGCATTAATTATTCTGCCCGTATGATTTCCCGCGTACTTGCACCCCTCACCGGATTTTTCTGCCGCTCAACTGATATCCTCATCGAAAAAGCCGGAAAAATAGCGTGGGAGGAGATTTTTTCACTCAACCAGACTTTTTCAATTACCGCATCTGTCGCTAAGAGCCAGATAACCAATTCTCTCTACGCCTCGCAATGCCTGAAAGACGGTATTGTTGACCATTTCCGTGATATATACGGAAAGCGGCCCGATGTTGATACCGTCAATCCCGATGTGAGGTTTAATCTGCATATCGAAAAAGATAAAGCCACCATCAGTCTTGATACCTCCGGTGATTCACTGCATAAACGGGGTTACCGGCTTCTGGCCGGGGAAGCGCCTATGCAGGAAACTCTCGCCGCCGCTATTATCCGCGTTACCGAATGGGATGGTGAGCAGCCGCTTTGGGACCCCATGTGCGGCTCCGGCACTTTACTCTGCGAAGCTCTTATGCACTACTGCCGGATTCCTGCTCAGCACCTCAGAAAGAAATTTGGCTTTTTTGCACTACCCGGATTTAACAAAGAAGAATGGGAAAAATTAAAAGCAGAGCTTGATGCCGGAATTCGCCCCCTGCCCGACGGGCTGATAAGCGGCAGTGATAAATTTCAGCGCACGCTTAACACCGCGCGGGATAATCTCTCGCGTCTTCCATTTGGTGACAAAGTAAAACTCGCCTGTCATCCCTTCAGTCATGTTAACGAATACAAAAACGGTGTCTTGGTTGTGAACCCCCCTTATGGTATCCGGCTCGGAGAGATTGAAGAGGTCCGTGTCTTATATAAAGAGCTCGGCGATTTCCTCAAGCAGCGATGCCCGGGCACAACCGCGTATATATACATGGGCGACCCCTCACTCCGTAAGGAAATTGGTCTGAGAACCTCCCGCCGTGTTCCTCTGGTGAACGGAAAGCTCGAAGGAGTTCTTGTTAAAATTGAAAGCTACGAGGGGAGCAAAAAAGCAAAATGGCGCGATGCAGAAAATCATTCGTAAAATTCACCGTAAACAGAACCTTCGCGCTGTTCAAACCCGGTAATCCGTGATTGTGGGCTGAGAATGAGCCGGCTATTTATTATATTGGATTATTATAATTAATTATTAATTCATTTTAAGCTTAGTTACAATAGAAAAGATAAGAGATCAGCTCAGGCAATCGCTGTGCACGTAAGTGCATAGAGGAAAGTCCGGACTCCGACGGATGGGATGCCGGGTAACACCCGGGGGGCAGATGGCGCAAGCCGCTGTCCACAGATAAGTTCCACAGAAAAAATACCGCTTTGCTTTATGCAGAGTAAGGGTGAAATGGCAGGTTAAGCGCCTACCGCGGCCGGGGTAACCTGGTCGGTCCCTTTAGAGGGAGCGGAATATCCTTTACTGGGTATTTCCGTCACGGAAAACCTCATCCGGAGCAAGGTCAAGCAGGAAGATTGGCGCCTTAGGGTGCCGGGAACCGTCCGTTTCCTTACTTCCGGGTGGACCGCAAGAGGGCTCCAGTAATGGCGCTCCCAGATAAATGATCGCCGCCTTTGGGTACAAAATCCGGCTTACAGGGCTGATCTCCTATTCTTTTACTGTTGTGCGGAGGAACAATGAGCAATAATGTTTGGAAAATTCTTGAGCCGGACAACCAGAAGGATGTGCTCCATCTTTCTGAGGCGCTCAACATCCCACAAAGTCTCGCACGGCTTCTGGTTATGAGAAACATCAGAACCTTTGACGAAGCAAAACGGTTTTTCCGCCCCGATCTCTCCTACCTTCATGACCCTTTCCTGATGGATGGTATGGAAGCTGCCACCGGCAGAGTGATTTTTGCTGTCACTCACAACCAGAAAATTCTCGTCTATGGCGACTACGATGTGGACGGCACATGCTCAACCGCGCTGATGTATATGTTCTTAAAGGAGCTTGGCGCTCATGTAGAATACTATATACCAAACCGGATGAAAGAAGGGTACGGCATTTCTACTCAGGGGATTGATTACGCCGCTTCCCTCGGCACAAATCTCATGATTTCAGTGGATTGCGGAATTACCGCAATAGAAGAAACAGAATATGCAAAATCACTCGGTGTTGAGCTGATCATCTGCGATCATCACAAGCCAAAGGATAAACTCCCCGCGGCGTTTGCTGTGCTTGACCCCCTGAAACCGCAATGCAAGTATCCTTTTAAATATCTGTCCGGCGCCGGTGTTGCCTTTAAACTCGCTCAGGGTATATCAGAACGGGTCGGGCTTCACGACAAACCGATGAAATATCTTGACCTTGTCGCCTTAGCAGGTGCGGCTGATATTGTTCCCCTTACTGATGAAAACAGAATTTTAGTGATGGAAGGACTGCAGATAATCAATAAAAATCCAAGACCTGGTGTTGCAGCTCTGATTCGTTCCAGCAGAATTCCGGACGGATATCTCAGCTCAGGTCAGATTGTTTTTTCACTTGCACCACGCATTAATGCCGCAGGTCGTTTGAGCGATGCTAAAATAGCCGTTGAACTGCTTATTACTAATGATCAGAAAACCGCCGACCGGCTGGCGCAAGACCTGGAATCAGAAAATATTGAGCGCAGGAGAATAGATGAAGGTACTTGGAACGAAGCAAGTCTGCAGGTTGAAAATTCAGAAATACTTGCCGAACAATGCTCTATCGTACTCCACAATGAGCAGTGGCACCCGGGAGTTATCGGCATTGTTGCCTCACGTATGGTTGAGAAATATTATAAGCCCACTATTATGCTTACCACCGTTGACGGTATAGCAAAAGGTTCGGCCCGCAGTGTTTCGCGTTTTAACATTTATGAAGCACTGCGCAACTGTGAGGATATACTGCTTCATTACGGAGGACACGAAGCCGCCGCGGGACTTGCTGTTGAATTGGACAAACTGGATGAGTTTAAGGAGCGCTTTAACCGGATAGTTATGGAATCCATTTCTGATGAATCCAAAACCAGAACCATTGAAATTGATACCGAGCTTCCTTTGTCCGAAATCACCCCGAAGTTCATCCGCATACTTGAGCAGTTCGCGCCTTTCGGACCGGGGAACCATCGTCCGGTCTTTAAATCTGATAATGTATATATACGCAAAGGGGCTGCCCGCTTCCTGAAAAATATTCACTTTGCCGCCACGTTGCGCGACCGTGATACCGAGCGTGACTTTGACTCAATCGGTTTTAATATGTTGAATAATGACACGCAGCGCCTTGCCTCTGAAGGTGGAGATATATCGGCCGTTTTCAGCATTGACTATTACACACGAGACGGCAAGCGTTTTCCTCAGTTGAAACTGAAAGATGTGGTTCTAACTGAACAGTCAATCAACGCCCAGAAAGCCGGGTAACAGAAAGCCCCGCGGAAGCATGATTATTCTTGGCATCGACCCCGGTTCAGTGCGGACAGGTTACGGCATCATCTCCTCCGAGAAGGGGAAATTGAAGCTGCTTGATGCAGGTGCAATCACCTTCAGAAGCGGACTTCCAATGAGCCGGCGGCTTCATCTTATATATACCGGGCTTCAGAAGATGATGAACCAATATCACCCCGACGAACTCGCAATAGAAACAGCATTTTTCGGGAAGAATGTGCAGTCGGCTCTTAAACTCGGCTATGCACGCGGAGTTTCTATCGTTGCCGCGGTGAATAATGGGCTTGCGGTTTATGAGTATTCTCCGCGTGAAGTGAAGAAGTCAGTTACCGGCAATGGCGCCGCGGCTAAAGAACAAGTTGCTTTTATGGTACGTACTATTCTTAATCTTAAAAACAAACCAATGACCGCTGATGCAGCCGATGCACTTGGCATTGCAATCTGTCATTCATTCAAAAAAACAGATATTGCGGGCGCTCCGAGGAACTGGGGCGATTTTATTAAGAAAAACCCCGGAAGAGTTATACAATGATTGGATATCTTAAAGGCGAAATCATTAACGCCGCTCCAACCCGCATTCTGGTTGATGTTAACGGCGTGGGGTATGTGGTTAATATATCACTTAATACTTTTGAAGCACTAAGCGGAAAAAAATCCGTTCAGCTATATATATCAACCATCGTGCGTGAGGACTCAATCGCGCTCTACGGATTTTCGGGCGAAGAAGAAAAAGCCATGTTTGAGCTGCTTATTTCAGTAAGCGGCATCGGAGCGAAATCAGCGCTCTCCATTCTTTCCGGCATCCGCGCCGAAGAACTGCGCCGGACAATAACTCATGCCGATACTGCACGGCTTTCAACCATCCCCGGTATTGGCAAAAAAACTGCTGAGCGGCTGGTACTTGAACTGCGCGAAAAAGTGGATGCGGTTCCCTCCTCAGCAGCAGGATCTGCGCCAATCGGAATCCGCTCTGAAGCTGTATCTGCTCTTATTGCATTGGGCTACAGCCAGAAAAACGCGGAACAGGCAGTCCGTGATATATTAGGAGTTACTCCGGATATATCCATCGAAGAACTGCTGAAAAACGCGCTGCGCAAATTTGCGTCGCGATGATGAAGTATGAACTTTGATTTTGCCTTTGCGAAACTTTGCTCCCTTTGCGTTTAACCTGCGAAGCTTACTTCTAATATCATTCCTTCGAAATTGCTGTGAGTCTGAGCATTACTTTTCCTTCAACGCCGAAGGTGTGACATTATTGTAGAAATAACATCTAGATATGCGATCCAAAACGCCGAAGGCGTGACATTATCTTATGCTGCATCTGATCTCATCCAGCCATCGCAACAACATTTAACTCTGCGAATCTTTGCGCATCCTTTGCGTTTAAACCTCGAAGAAGTATCATACCCAACAAAACCCCAACCAACTCCGAAGGGGTGATATTATTGCGGTACCCCTGCGTGTTTCATCAAAATCACCCTCCTCCATTTATAATGTCATCGCTTCGGGATTGTTATATATTCTCCTAAATGATATATGAACATATATTACTCATTACTAACTACTCATTACTAATTATATAACTTCTGCCCGCAGAGACGCAATTCCCTCAATCGCTCCGGTGATCACATCGCCTGGCACAACTTTTCCCACTCCCGCAGGGGTTCCGGTAAAAACCAAATCTCCTTCTTCCAGCGTCATTCTCTTTGAAAGGAATGATACAATCTGTACCGGCTTATAAAGCATCAGATCCAGTTCTGCATCCTGACGGCGGGCTCCGTTCACCTCAAGAGTAATCTTTTCCTTAAGGGTGAGCTTATGCTTCACCTTAGAAATATAATCAGCCACCATAGCCGAGTCGTCAAAACACTTTGCCAGGGTCCAGGGCTCCCCTTTTTCTTTCAGTTTCATCTGCCAGTCCCGCAGAGTCATATCCAGCCCGACCGTGTAACCAACAATTGCCTCTTCCGCTTGTTTTTCGTCAGCGTCTTTTATGGTTTTGCCAATGACCAGCACCAGCTCAACCTCGTGGTGCATTTCGTCAGACCAGTCCGGCTTCCTCATTTTGCTTCCGTTGGGGATCATTGCCGAGGCGGGTTTGATGAAAATCAGGGGAAATTCAGGGACTTCATTCCCCAGTTCGGCTGCGTGGGCAGCGTAATTACGCCCGACACAAACCATCTTGCCGACTTCGTAAGTTTTTGATTCGTTTTGTTCTTTAATAGTATGTTTCATTGTTCTTCAGGAAATTATTTGTTGAAAGGTGAAAGATACCAAATTGGCTGTTTTCTTCATTTACCGGGAGAGAAAAAGGTTTCCCGTTGAATTCACGGAATTTGCACCGGCCGTATTCCGATCCGTTTTAATCCGTGTTGCCCCCGGGCATCCGTTTGAAATCCGAGTCCCATCTTGTGAGAAAAAAGGTTTCCCGCAGATCACGCTGATTTACGCAGAATTCATACCAACAATCTTCTGATCAGTTTTAATCCGCGCTGCCTTGGCATCCGTTTAAAATCCGTGAGCCATGTTTCGGGGGAAGCTGCCTGCCGAATACAAACCACGATAAAACAGATTTTCTCTTGTTTATGATTTCTGTGATGTAACTTTGCAGAGCGATTTAATCAGAAAATGTAAAGCAGCATAAAGCCAGTATGAAACTCATCCCCAATACCGCATCTACGGTAAAGTTCTTTATCGTTATCTCAGGTATTGTGCTCCTCGGTCTCACCCTTCAGGAGCTGCAGCATATTTTTCTCCCGTTCATCGTCGCCTATATGTTCTTTTTCCTCTTTTCTCCGCTGAATAACTGGCTCACGGCAAAGAAGATACCTCTGTTTCTGGTAATCCCTTTTAATCTCGTAATCATAACCGTCATTTTCGCCGGAGCGGGAACAATTCTTTACACTTCGTTTATTCAGATTGGTGATAACCTTCCCGCATATTACAACAAGCTTAATCTGGTTGTGCGGGAGTTCTCAATTTCGCTTGGCATAAAAGATCCCTATTTCAGAAAGTTTAATCTTGAGCGGGTGATTGACCGGCTTGATTATAAAACGCTTGCTGCTGATTTCCTTTCTTTCGCGGCCGACCTGACAACCATGGTATTCTTCATAATAATCTTCTTCGCTTTTATCGTCAGCGGACATAAGGCAATATATACCGCCATCAAAAAGAGGTATGTGACCGAGAAGTCTGCCGACACTGAAGAGGCAGACAGTTTATCAGAACCGGTATATTACAATGAAGCCCGGCTTGAGGCAACATTCAGGGAAATCACCCAGCAGATTCAGCGGTATATCATTACAAAGGTATCGATCAATCTGAGCGCGGGGGTGGTTGTGGGTCTTGTGCTCTGGCTGATCGGGCTTGACTTTCCGCTGGTGTGGGGGATTCTCACTGTGCTGCTCAATTTTGTTCCGACAATCGGTTCGGTTTTCTCACTGGTTCTGCCGGTTCTTATGGCACTTATTCAGTACGATGCCCCCGGTTACGCGCTGCTCCTTGGTTCGATCATTATACTTATCCAGACCATTTTCTTTAATGTTCTTGAGCCGGTTTTTGTGGGAAAAAATCTGGGACTTAATCCTATCGCTATTCTGCTTTCGGTACTTGTGTGGGGATATATATGGGGTGTTGCCGGTATGCTGCTTGCTGTTCCCCTGACCGCAATTATTAAGATTATGATATCAAACAGTCACAGCCGCAATCTGCAATTCATCAATGAACTGATGAGCAACAGAGTAAGTCAGCGGTAAATAGAAACCCTGAATTCTTTACGTTTTGAGTCGGGAGGTATATGCGCTGAATATCTCATGCATCCGCACTTCTGAAACAAACACTTCATTAAAGATTGACCCAATAAGATCTTCGCTAATTCTGTCAAAATCTTCTCTTCGCGGGGTGATAATTTTTCCGCCAACATCCACAGAAGCGGGGCTTATAACAAAGCGCTCCGGCTCATCAGCAAAATACACATCAGGGCGATGCTTTTTTCTGAGTAATATAAGCAGATATATATACCCTGTGCTCTTCTCCTTAAACGATACGATATTCATCATCGGCTCAGCTCCTTCACCGTTGAATGTTTCGTAAAATGAAATAAACGATTCAACCTCAGCGATAAAAGATTCTCTACAAGCAGCATCGGTAAGCGTAAAACGTATATATGTTCTTAACCCATCAGCTATTCCGTCAAAAGAAAATCCATTCCTCATCACAGCATTTGCATGAACAGGTAGTCCGGATACTTCTTTTTCCATCGGCATAAATCCGGCAGTACCCATCTGAAAATGATGATGGTCAGGCGCTGAGGCCCCGCATCGTGGTCCGTTATAAAAAACAGAGTAAGCATCACCAAATTCCATAGTCATATCAACCATTGCGGCAACCTCACCGCCTATGTTCTGATTAACATGCGAGGTCTTTGGTATGGTAAAATGTTCAGGGAATATGGGGAAGGGATTAATCAGAACAACATATTCAGCATCAAACGGAAAATCATGCTGCTCTTTCGGGCGGTTCTCCCGGCAGAGAAAACATTTGCGCTCAGATATACTTTTTGTATCAACCTTCGCGGCGGTAGATACAATCCTCCCCGGATTAAACTGCACTTTAACAATATTTCCCCTCACGGTAAATTCTTTTACTATGCAGTTTTTCAGTGCGGTAAAATTATCCCCGGCAAGCGACCACTCAGCCGTCTGCCGGGTAAAAAATTCCTGAAGTTTGGTAAGTTTAGAAGACATCAGAAATATATTTCAGCACTTCAAATTATAAGAGACCGCTGTTCTTCCGGATGCGCGCCAGAAGTTCAAAGGTGCGCACTTTATCCTTATAGAAGTTATGTGTATTCTGCTGCTGAATGGTCAGAGAAGCGTCAGTGTTCCCTTCCCATCTGCGGCACAGATACACCGGTTCGTATATACGGGCTATCTGATAGGTACGGCTGATTGCAATTGCCGCGGCATAATCCTCACCGTAACTGGTGTTTGGCAGATTAAGTTCGCGCAAGACCGGAGTATAAAATGCACGCGGTGCGCCGAGTCCGTTTATGCGCAAAGCATTATTGCGTCCGTTGTCAGGTGTCCATTCTTTATGGTCAATAATTCCGGGTGGAATCTCTTCCAATTTAAAGTTAGTCATCTGATAACTGCCGATAACCATTGCTGCTTTTTCTTCATGGAACTTTGCAACAATTCTGGCGAGCGTTGTCTCATCTTTATATAAGTCATCACTGTCAAGCTGAACCGCAAAACGGCCGCACTCTTTGTGATGCACGGCAGTATTCCAGCAGCCACCGATGCCTAAATCTTTTCTTTCAGGTATCAGGTGAACAAGCCGGCTGTCTTTTGCGGCAAGTTCTTTTAATATATCAGTTGTACCATCATCAGAGAAGTTATCAACCACAATGATATTAAACGGAAAATCTGTTTTCTGATTGAGTACCGAGTTCACTGCATCGGCAACAGTTTTTACACGGTTCTTAACCGGAATAATAACCGATGCTTCATGGGTAAATCCTGTTGCAAACTCAACCGGCTTAAATACCGGTTCAAGATATCCGCCAATCCGTTTAAGGTGCAGAGTGCAGGCCTGTTCCATTTCAATCTGATACGCGCGGTTTTTCGGATCAACATAATCAAACAATTTTTCGCCTGATTTACGGGTATCAGATTCAACTTTTGTATATAGATACTCGCCAATCCTGAGCGGCAGGTTTTCAGCACTTAGCCGCAGACGCATATCATAAAGCCCCGCAAAGGTGAATTCTGTTTTCTCAGCAATGATAGCTCTTCTGAACGATGCAGTATGAAACAACAACAGCGCTCCGAAATCGAAATCATCACGCAGACTCCCGTACTGATAATCAATCACAGGATGCACACTTCTTGCTTCACCGGCCAGTTCATAATAATCAGAGTAAAGCATTGCTGCTCCGCTCATTTCTGCTGACTGCAAGAAACGCTCAACGGCGAACTGCCCCATCTCGATTTTTGTTTCCTGGCGGATGAAAAAGAAATATTCATCGGCGGCATTCCTGGCAGCAAGTTCCATTGTTTCAGAAGAAAGTAATCCTCCGCCTGAAACCAGCGTGGTGGTTTCAGGCAGGGTAAGTTCGCTGTCTGATGTAATGAGATATATACTGCCAACGTGAGCTGAAGCACGCAGACTCGCAATGGTCTCTTTGGTGAATTCCTGTCCGCTATACGGGAGAAAAACAGATACTTTTTTCATGTCTGAAATAAATTTAGTTTACTTTAAGCAGTTCGATGGTAAAAATCAGAGTAGCGTTCGGTCCGATATCAGCGCCGGCGCCTCTTTCACCATAAGCGAGGTTTGAAGGAATATATACTTCCCATTTGTCGCCTTCTTTCATAAGCTGAAGAACTTCTGTCCAGCCGGCTATTACACCATTCACGGGAAACTGAATTGGTTCGCCTCTCTGGTAAGATTCATCAAATACGGTTCCGTCAATCAGTGAGCCGCGGTAGTGAGTGGTTACTTTATCAGTAGCTTTTGGTGATTTGCCGCTGCCTTTGGTTATTACCTTATACTGCAGGCCGCTTGCCAGTGTTACCACACCTTCTTTTTTTGCGTTATCAGCCAGGAATTTTTCACCGGCTTCTTTATTGGTTTTTCCTATCACTTGGTTTTTTTCATCCTTTTTTGCCATTAATTCAGTCTGGTAGCGCACCATAACATCCTGCATTTCATCCTCGGTCAGGACGGTGCTTGAGTCCAACATCGCATCCCGCATCCCCATGTAGAGCATTTTGAGGTCAACATCCAGGTCATTCATTTTGAGGTTTTTGCCGATATCAGCGCCTATACTATAAGAAACGCTGTCCTTCTGGGTCTTAAAATCACTTTTGGAAACTTTAGCATCCTGGCAGGAAACAACGCCAAGCCCCGCAACCAGCAGGACGGCAATCATGTTAAATTTCATTCGATCTCCGAAAATTTTAAAATAAATTAGCCATAAAGATAAGCATGCTTCGCCTGATTAAAAACAGAAGAAAAAGCGGATACCCGGAGGAGGAAAATCCCGCTGCCCGGTTAATTTTCACATAGATTTCTTTTACCCGGTTCGGCTGTTTCCGAAATTTTTAATCAGAAGAATTCTTACATCTTTCATTAAAAATGTGGCATTTTGCATATTTCTTTCTAATTTTGGAAAACAATAATTTACTTGCTATTCAGTTGAATGGGACAATTACCAGACCTGTTAGGCGCCAAAACATATTATGACAGAAAAAGAAGCAGCATTTAATAAAATTTCACAGCTCGTTCAGAGATTTGAGCAGCAGATTGACAGTTACAAAAAATCTGACTATAACGAAACCCTGACCCGGCGCGATTTTATTGATCCCTTCTTCAAAGCGCTTGGGTGGGATATTGACAATGAGAACGGGTATGCCGAAAGCTACCGGGAAGTGATTCACGAAGACAAATTAAAAATCGGGAGTGCAACCAAGGCGCCAGACTATTCCTTTAGACTCCCCGGCGGGAAAAAACTTTTTTTTGTTGAAGCAAAAAAGCCCAGCATAGCGGTTAAAGATGAGATTCACCCCGCATACCAGGTGCGCAGATACGGCTGGAGCGCAAAACTACCCATCAGTATTATTACCGATTTTGAAGAATTTGCCATTTATGACTGCACTAAAAAGCCGAAACCAACCGATAAAGCATCAGTAGCCAGGGTTAAATACTTTACCTTTCACGATTATCTTTCTGAATTTGACTTCTTTTGGGAAACATTCAGCAAAGAATCAGTCCTAAAGGGGAGTTTTGATAAATTCATAAAAAGTGATACTAATAAAAGGGGTACTGCTTCGGTTGATAAGGAGTTCTTGTTTTCACTCGATAGCTGGCGGACAATTCTTGCCCTAAACATCAGCAAGAATAACAAATCACTCAGCGAAGATGAAATTAACTTTTTGGTGCAGCAAACACTTGACAGGATTATTTTTCTGAGAATCGCCGAGGATAGGGGTGTTGAAAATTACGGGGCACTAAAGGATTGCCTGACAAAAGGAGAGTATTACCAGAATATTTTAAACCTATTCTCCCACGCCGATCAAAAATACAATTCCGGTTTGTTTGATTTCAAAAGAGATACAATAAGCGGTTCTATTACTATAGATAATAAAGCAATCAAAAATATAATCAATGAACTTTATTATCCTGAAAGCCCCTATGAGTTTTCTGTTTTATCAGTTGAAATACTTGGCAGTGCATACGAGCAATTTCTTGGTAAGACAATCGTAATAGACAAAGCGCACAAAGTAAAAATTGAAGAAAAGCCGGAAGTCAGAAAAGCAGGCGGTGTTTATTATACTCCGCAATACATTGTGGAGTATATTGTTAATAACACAGTCGGTAAATTAGTCGAGGGAAAAACACCAGAGCAAGTAAGTGAAATAAAGATAGTTGACCCGGCTTGTGGCAGCGGAAGTTTCCTTTTGGGCGCTTATCAATTCTTGTTGGATTGGCACAGAAATTTTTATAATTCTACCGGTTCCGGTACCTTACCCGGAAAAGGAAAAAAAGAAGACGTACTAAGACCAGATGGAAATTTAACAACCTCAGAAAAAAAGCGAATTCTGCTTAACAATATCTATGGCGTTGATATTGATGTTAATGCAGTAGAGGTAACCAAACTTAGTTTGTTGTTAAAATGCCTTGAAGGCGAAACAGAAGCGAGTATCTCCGCCCAGCTTCGGTTGTTTAATGAGAGAGTGCTGCCTACACTGGATAACAACATAAAAAGCGGTAATAGTCTGGTTGACACTGATTTTTACGAAAACGAGCTGGATTTCGGCGAAGAAAAGAAAATTAAACCGTTTAACTGGCAAAAGGCCTTTCCGGAAGTCTTCAACAGAAAGAAAAAAATAAACTCTAAAGAAGAATTAAAGCATATCGCCATTAATGTCAGGAAACATGCCGAAAAAGCAATGGAATACGCACAGGAATTAGAGGATAAATTAACTTCGGTATTAGAACCAGAGATTGATTACACAATGGGCGGAGGATTTGATGCAGTTATTGGAAATCCGCCTTATGTCCTACTCGAAGGCGATCACAGAGACGATAAATTGAGTCAATATTTTAGAAGAAAGTTTTTTGGTGCATCTTATAAAATCGACCTATATCATCTGTTTCTGGAAAAGGGATTAAATCTATTAAATCCACAAGGAATCATTGGACATATTACTCCCAGTAATTATTTGAGTAATAATGGTTTAGTTACCTTAAGATCGTTTATTCTGAAAAATTCCCAAATCGAAGTGCTTGATGTTATTGAAGGTAGTGTGTTTGTGGGGGCTTCAGTTGATACATTAATAACGATATTGAGTAGGGTGCGAAAAAACAGTAATTCAATTTTTAGAAAGTCAAAGTGGGATTTAAAGAAATTAAACATATTACGGGAATTAGAATTTAATCAAAATGATTTTTTAGAAAATGAAGGCTATGTTTTTATTGTAAAGTTACAGAAAATTGAGATTAGGAGAAAAGTATTTGAGCTTGCAGATCAGTTTTATGTGAAATTCGGAATGCAACTCCGAGACCGAAAATTATTTGAGGGGGACGTAATAACTACAGAACAAACTCATCTCATCACAGAATATCATAAGCCTTGCTATACCGGGAAAAATATTACACGATGGAGAATGAATTACAGCAATTTGTTGGCTTACTTTAATCCAGAAGCAAAACGTGGAGGTTGTTGGGATGAAAGAATTCATTTCGCCAATCCCAAGATAATTATTAGGCAAATAGGAGAATACCCTGTTTGTGCTCTCGATGAAAAAGGATATTGCTGTCTTAACACTGCATTTATGTTAGTCCCAAAACCAGAGAGTAACCTGAATGTCTATTTTCTAATTGGCGTTTTAAATTCTGCATTCATACGGCATTTTTGGTTAAATAATTTTTCTGATCAGAGGACAACTTTTCCTAAAATCAAAGGGAGATATATTGAACTTTTACCAATTCCAGTAATTGATATAAATAATCCTATTGACTTTAAGATTTACACATCAATTACTGAAGATGTAAAGCAGATTAGTGGCCTTGTTGAAAGAAAATTTGAGTCTCGATTATCCAGCGAGCATGACTTGATAGACAGTAAAGTTGCGTTTATTGAGGATCGCTTAAGCAAAAAAGTCTTTGAGTTATATGGTTTAAATGAGGCAGAGATTAAATCTATATTGAACGAATCCAAACTTCTTTAAGCTAAATTTCAAACTGATAATCAGTTTGTTTTAAGTTTTCCATTTATTCCAACCGGAATAAGATTGAATATAGTGCCGAAAGAATCTGGGATAACTAATTGAATAATTCTAAAAGACTTTATTGAAATCACTGCAATTCTTAGGGAACCATCCTAAAATTCTCGTCAGCGTCATTGGCGACACGGGTTCAAACGGGTGTGGTTTTGCCGATCTACTATTATTAGGTCACCCGCGTTGCGGGTTAAAAAGACATGGATGATTACCTGAATTCCAATTTAAGCCTTCTTTTTCCGAACCATTCGGCATTTCTTTTCTTCATATTTCACTCTTCATTAAATTCAGTTGCTGCTTGAGCTGCACCGCTGCTGAAGCATAACCCCCGCCTGAAGCATCTACAAAATGAATATGATCTTTTTCGTATTTGGAGACCAGACAAGTAAGCTGGGCTTTTTCGCCTATGTGAAGTCCGTAAACAATGTGCCCTTGGTTATGTAGTGTTTCAAGAAAATCTTCAAGCTGCTTCCTTTTTTCTTCCGTAATACTGATGACCATCCTTAGCATCTCGTCAAACTTACGATAATCAGTATTAATGATCAGATATTTTTTATACTCCCCCCAGTTAGTCTGACCGGTTGCTATATTTAACCTCATTAATATTTTTCCCATAACTACCGCATAAATCAGATTTGCCAGATATTGAGTCTTGCGAATCAGTACCGGTGGCATTACTCTCGCATTCGTTTCGTTCAGGAACCGTTTGATGCTCAGGGTGAGTTTTAATTTTGCGTTTTTAATAGGGTGGAATCTTTCTTCTCCTTCTTCAAGCTCCTTGAGAAAGGCGAGCACTGACTTATATACATCTGTTTCGGTGCGTGTCTTTGAAACTGATTTCACCAGAAGTGCCACAACATCCCCCTTGTCCGGCTTGATGTCTTCCCATCTGCATTCAAGTCCGCTCAAATCAGCTCTTACCGGAGTTTCCGCTTTACTCTGTGAATAACTGGCGGATTTTATAAGTGTCTCAGCAGTTTCAAGTCCCCCGCCTTTAAACACCGCCTGATAAAAGTAGTCAGAATATTTCATCTTTGTGAGAAATACTTTCGTGCCTGCTTTAAGCACATCGGTATAATATATATACCCGACCCGCAGCTCCAGTTTAAAAACCATAGAGGATTGTTCTCTAAGCCCGTGAAGCACCGAAAGCACCTCGTCTAAATAGTCGCGGTGTACTATCAGTGAAGCTCCGTCACCGCCAAAGACGAAGGGAAACTCCAGCCCGCCAAGTTTGTTCTTTACTGCTGCAATTACGGATGCACCGATAAAATTAACCTGCCTGTACCGTCCTTCCTGTATTGCTTTGGTTGAGCCCTTGATATCGGTGATAATAATTACCCAGTCCTCAGGAAGCTCCCTGAAACACTCATCAATGGCAATCTCATCCATCGTCTCAATGGAAGGGAGATCAGCATAAAAAGATTTTGATATACTCATACAGCAATATAATTAGTAGTTAGTAATTAGTAAATCATAATCTCGAAGGGATGACATTATAAAGAGTGTTTGGTAATTCACAATTCACAATTCACAATTCACAATTCACAATTCACAATTCACAATTATTTTACGTACATCATTTTGATTACCGCTGTTTCCTGCTCTGAGGTAAGCCGGCAGATATACATTCCGCTTGGCAGTTCAGATGCATTAAACTTCAGGTTATAGGAACCGGCTCCCTTAAATCCGTTTTCAAGAATTTTCACTTCTTTGCCAAGTATATCATACACGGCAAGTTTGATATTTCCTGACCAGGTCAGGGAATAATGAATATTCGTCTCCGGGTTAAACGGATTCGGATAATTCTGCAGCAGAGCAAATCTTTGCGGTAATCCTGTATGTTCCTTAAAGCCAGTTGTAAAGTCTGAATAGTTTGAAGTATATATAAGGTTTGCGTAATCAGCAACCTCCCGCATTGCAGCAACCGAGCCCATAGCTGAGTTCCCCTGACCAACCAGATACGCGACTGTAATATCAACCGGTTTGTTTTTTTCCATACGGAAAGAACCGGCTGAAACCAGAACCCGCTGATCCATCCCGACCGTGTTCAGCCATCCGGTGTTATGCTCTGGGTACCCGGAGTAAAAGAAAGACGGATTTATCTGTAAACAATTTGGCAGTGAGGTACCGTTTCCGTAAGCCCAACCGCAGACATTAACCGGTGTGCCGGTCTTTGATCTGCCTCCAAGCTGGTAATTTCGCATTTCCATATACGTATTCGGATCGCCATGGGTTGGATGTGATTTCATATTGTGAATAAATGAATTCTGTGGTGTATATATCGCTCCCCTGACTGTTTGCTTTCCAAGAAGCTGTCCATAATTAATGGAGACTGAATCAAGTGCAATATCAGTTCCCTCATCATATAGCCCGTTGCTGTTAATATCGGTGTAACTTACTCCGGGCAAATAGGAATAAGGTTTCTGCAGGAACCTGTACATCAGCGCTGGCGGCTGAGCCCCCCATACATTATCCGGCTCTCCCTCATAAACATATCCTCCTTCTCTGAGACTGTCGCTCCCCACATAGTCATTTGCATAATTTCCCAAATCTGCATCCGACCAGATGCTGAAATACGCTGAATCAATCACATCCGCAACGGTTCCTCTGTTTATCAGGCGATAATTGATAAAGAGCAGATTCTTGTAATACTCAGACGGAATATCCCAGCCGTATATATATTGCTGTACTTCAATTCCCAGCGGAGGAATTGTAGTAAACCTCCTTCGTGAGGGAATCTGACCATCATTAAATACAGTAAAAGTGAACACATCGCCGATAAAATCAGGCCGGTCTTCATTTGCGTCCCACTGACCGTTACTGTTTAAATCAACCGGGTTATATGATCCGTCAGTATTTCCGTCATAATAAAGAGCGCCAAGCTCAACTGCATATTTATACATCTTCCAAGAAGGGCCGAAGGCAGTATCCTGCTTTGTAATTTTATATACCCCGGCGCGGTTATCATTTGAGTCAGCCCCAACCACACCACGCACATAATCAGTAACGCGTGAGGAATTATTCACCCCGTTTGCAAATACCGAATCACCATATTTACCGGAAAATGCAATTCCGGCAGAAAAAATCAGCGATTTACCCATATAGGTACCTCCGCTTACACCGTTTACGGTAATATCGGCTATGTTTCCGTTATGCTCAAAAGGCAGAAAAATATCACCAATGGTTATTGACTGAACAGCAGGTATGGAATCAGATCCGGTGAACTGGGCATAGAGAGGGGTAGAGAGGATAAGGACAATATAAAAAAATATATATTTCATGAGATTGCTCTCCTTAAATGATTAAGACTCCGGAAAGCCAGAACCGGAGAAAATGCGGACAATCCGGTAAGTAAAATTACAAAAAACTATAACCCTAATCCGCTCCTAAATTAGTATGCTCCGCCCGAAGAAAACACCGGTATCAACCCTTTAGCCAGACCATATCTTTCCCCCCCCCACAAGCAAACTACGGCACAAAAACTCCCCCTGAATGGCTATATTTGTTGTTTAGGTTTCATAAATTCCGGAATTTCTATTCTTATGCAAATAGGTACCAGCAAAAAGCTTTTCGAGAAGGCACAAACCCTCATCCCTGGCGGAGTAAATTCCCCCGTCCGCGCATTTAAATCAGTTGGCGGAACACCTGTTTTTTTCTCCTCCGGTAGTGGTGCCAAGGTTACTGATGTTGACGGAAACAGTTATCTGGACTATATCGGGAGCTGGGGTCCCCATCTTTTTGGTCATAACCCTTCGTTTATAAAAGCTGCAATAATTGAGCAGCTTGAAAAAGGCGTTTCCTTCGGTGCTCCCTGCGGTCTTGAAGTTGAAATGGCTGAAGTGATAACCTCACTTGCCCCCTCGGTTGAAATGGTTCGCATGGTGAACAGCGGAACCGAGGCCACTATGTCTGCCATCCGTGCAGCACGTGGCTTCACCGGAAAAGATAAATTTATTAAATTTGAAGGTTGCTACCACGGGCATGGGGACTATTTCCTCATCAAAGCCGGCTCCGGTGCACTCACTCTCGGAGTTCCCACCAGCCCCGGCGTAACAAAGGGTAATGCCGCCGATACCCTGCTTGCCACCTATAATAATCTTCAGGAAGTTGAAGAACTGGCAGCAAAGTATAAGGGGAAAATAGCCGCCATTATCATCGAGCCGGTTGTTGGAAATATGGGCACGGTGCTCCCCTCAAAAGAGTTTATGACCGGTTTGCGCAATCTTTGCACACGTGAAGAAATTGTTTTAATTTTTGATGAAGTGATGACCGGTTTCCGTCTTGCCAAAGGCGGAGCTCAGGAAGTTTTCGGAATTACACCTGATATGTCTGTCTTTGGTAAAATAATCGGAGGCGGTCTCCCCGTTGGCGCTTACGGCGGAAAAAAAGAAATTATGATGAAGGTTGCCCCGGCAGGTCCGGTTTATCAGGCGGGAACCCTCAGCGGAAATCCACTTGCTATGGCAGCGGGGCTTTCAGCGCTCAGGTATATACAGCAGAACCCCGCTATATATACACAGCTTGAAGCAATGACCTCCCGTTTGCAAAGCGGGCTTACTGCCGCTTCCGGCGCCGTTGGAAAAAATTTTACCATTAATCGCATTGGCTCTATGATCAGCTTGTTTTTCACCGAAAAGCCGGTGACGGATTTTGCTTCAGCAATTACTTCTGATACCGCACTGTACGGAAAGTTTTTTCATGGTATGCTTGAGGAAGGACACTACCTGCCGCCGGCGCAGTTTGAGGCCTGGTTTGTCTCTTCCGCTCATACAGAAGCAAATATCGATGAAACCATTGCAGCCGCTAAGCGGGTTCTTCAGAAAATTGTCTGATGCAGGTTCACAAATGAGTAAATCACGGAACTGTTCCGGTATATATATAAACTTTTATAACCATTTAACCGATAGGGAGTAGCTTTGGCAGCCGCTTATTCAGAACTTACCGATGCTGACCTGATGCAGAGGGTAGCGCAGTCCGACTCGCGCGCACTCGAGGCATTGTACAACCGTTATTCATCAATCTTATATACACTCATTAAAAAGATAGTGGGCGATCAGGCGCTGGCTGAGTCAGTACTGGTTGAGGTTTACGTCCTCATCTGGACCAAGATCGGTTTTTATCATAAAGAGAGCAGCAACGCTTATTGCTGGCTGATTAATCTCGCGCGGAATAAAGCGGTGGATACCATCCGCCGTCAGAAACCTGATCAGTTTGAGAATTACGAATACACCGATGAATACGAAAACTATTTCATCATACCGCGCCTCTCCCCTGAAATTGATCAGCTTGATCTGGCTACTGCATTGCAAATTAAAGGCAGCATTGAAGAAGCACTTCACAAACTGACTGATGCGCAGCAGTATGTTATCTATCTTGCCTATTATGAAGGGCTCACACAGGACGAGATAGCAGCCAAACTTAAAATTCCGGTGCAGACCGTTAAGTCAAAAATTATTATTGCGCTTACAAATCTCAAGGATAATCTTCTGAAAGGAGGGGAATAAACCATGTCAGAACAGGAAAAATATAACGCTCATATTCACGCTTATGCGCTCGGATGTCTTGATAAAGATGAATATATCGAACTGACTGAATATCTGGAAGGAAACAGCGATTTCAACTGGGTTGAGCTTGGTGAGTTCCAGAATCTTGCTGCTCTGCTCCCCTCATTTTTGCAAATGGAAGATCCGGCTGCTTCAGTTAAAAATAAAGTTGCCCAGCGGCTTTACCGTCTGAAGGAAGAAAAGAAACTGGCACAGACGCCACAGCCCAAACCCGTTGCTCAGCCAGCACCGGCAGCGGCAACATTTTCCCCAAAACCTGCTCCTGTTTTTGAAGCGCCTCAGCGTCATCGCTCTGACTCTGGTTCAGAAAGACCAACTCAGCGGACTCAGGTTGAGATGAGGAGCGCGGAACCAGGTTCAGAACGACCGGTTGATGCTCCTTCCGAAGATTTCCGGCAAGATGTACCTCATCTGAGAATTCCGGAAATCCCGCAGGAGCAACAGCCAAAGGATGACGGCGGCTTTCATCTTAATCTTGATGCAATCGAAGAGCACATCCACGAAGCCGAAGGGCAGCAGGATGAACCAGCCCAACCGCTTTATCGTCCTGAACCACAAGAAGAGCAGCAGCAGGAGCAACCTGCACAGCAGGATAGTGAGTTTATCCATCATCAGCAGGCAGAACCCCGGCAGCAGATTCACTCAACTCCATTGCTCATTCAGCAGGCCGGCGCTCCATCAGCACCCTCAGACCAGCCCATTATTATTAAGAAGGGTGTCCCTTCTTCTCTTTTCATTCTGCTGATTCTTGTTTTAGCAGGTGCTATATATTCGGTTTATTATATGCTCGACCAAAAAATTACTTCATATAAAAACAGTGTCCCGTCTGAACTGACGCGTATCACTGCTGAATATGACGCAAAACTCGATCAGGTTGAACGTCAACAGAAGGTGCTGGAGCTTCTCGGACAATCCGATGTACTCTTCATTAAACTAACACCGGCAGCAGGCAGCACCGCCTACGGAAAACTTATCGTCAGCCCGTCTTTGCGTCAGGGTCAGCTTATTATGAATGACCTGCGTATCATTCCGCCGCAGGATCAAAAAGTATATCAGCTTTGGGTTAAAGGCGCACGTTCAAATATGCTGGTTCCGATTGAAGTTTCCTCCAGTTCAACAGGATATATACCCGTGAGTTTTACCGGTGATCTGTCGAATGAAAAATCTCTGACGTTTTTAATCACGCGAGAGTCAGTCGGCACCACCCCATCTGCTCCCTCAAAGGAAGTGGAACTAAGCGGAACAATACGAATTAGTAATTAGCAGTTAGTAATTAGTAATGTTTTAAAATTCCGGAAGGATTACAAACTCTCAGAGCTTTTCAATCCCGAAGGGATTGTAGATTGGTTGAACAAAGATTTTCGATTCTGATGCACTTCAATCCCGGAGGGATTCTAGATTGGTAGAAATAAAATGCGAACAAGAACCCTGACCCGGGAGGAGTTACAGATTCTACTTATCCGCGTAAAAATCCGCGCTGCTTTGCATCCGTATAATCCGCGTGCGTTTTCCGGTTCAGTTCGCGCAATGACGCATAAATAATATATAAATTAATGGCGCATTACTAATTACTTATTACTAATTGTAAAACATGAAAACCATCATTGAACCCTTCAAAATTAAATCCGTTGAACCTATCCGTTTCACCACACAACCCGAACGTGAAAAAATTCTAAATGCGGCCGGTTATAATCCTTTCCTCATCCACGCTGATGATGTAATGATTGACCTCCTCACTGATAGCGGCACCTCTGCCATGAGTGCTAATCAGTGGGCTGGAATTATGAAGGGCGATGAATCGTACGCCGGTTCAAAAAGCTTCTATGCCTTTGAAAGTAAAGTAAAAGAGATAACCGGACTCAGCCACATTATCCCGACTCATCAGGGCAGAGCCGCCGAAAAAATTCTTTTCTCCATCCTTGGCGGAAAAGGAAAATTCTTTGCGGCTAATACTTTCTTTGATACCACCCGCGCAAACATTGAATATACCGGAGCTGAAGCATTTGATTTTCTTACTGAAGTCGGCAAACATCCTGAGCAGCGTGCTGATTTCAAAGGCGATATTGACCTTGCCGCGCTCGAGCTCTTCATAAAAGAAAAAGGCGCTGAAAACATTCCGCTGGTTATGCTTACTATCACTAATAATTCCGGCGGTGGTCAGCCGGTTTCAATGAAAAACATTGAAGAAACCTCGCTCCTCTGCAAAAAATACAGCATACCTTTATATATCGATGCCTGCCGCTTTGCTGAAAATGCGTGGTTCATCAAAAAGCGGGAGAATGGTTACGCGGATATGAGTGTGCCTGATATCTGCCGGAAAATGTTCTCTTTCTGTCAGGGAGCTACCATGAGCGCAAAAAAAGACGCCCTGGTAAATATCGGCGGTTTTCTCGCGCTCAATAATCAGGACCTTGCGTTGCAGTGCCGCAATCTGCTGATCGTCACAGAAGGATTTCCCACCTATGGCGGACTTGCCGGGCGTGACCTTGAAGCAATTGCAATCGGGCTTGATGAAGTAATGGATGAACATTATCTGCAGTACCGTGTGCGAAGCGTTGAGTATCTTGGCGAAAAATTAGTTGCCGCGGGCATTCCTATAATCGAACCTCCCGGTGGTCACGCTATATATATAGATGCAAAACGATTTCTGCCCCACATCCCGCCACATCATTATCCGGGGCAGTCAATTGTCTGCGCTCTGTATCTGGAAGGGGGCGTCCGCAGCGTTGAGATAGGCAGCGTCATGTTCGGCAAATATGCTCCTAACGGAAAGCTAATCTCTCCTCCGATGGAACTCGTTCGCCTTGCCATCCCCCGCCGTGTATATACTCAGAGCCATGTTGATTACCTGCTCGAAGTAGTTATCGAAGTATTTAACAACCGGAATACTCTCGGAGGTTATGCGATCACCTGGGAGGCGCCCATCCTCAGACACTTTACCGCAAAATTTAAACCTCTTTGATGTCATTTACTCAGACCGCCGGGAGAAACCCTCCGCGGTCTGAGTATATATAATTTATTTACTGGCTTTTCCGCTGCCGCCGAAAAGAATACCTGCGCCAAGAACAAATCCGAAGTCATACCAGCCGCCGTTATTGTTCACAGCGTACATGGCGATATCTTCAAAAAACAAACTCAGAATAAAACCTGCCGGCGCGATGATGCCATGCCATAGCCCGCCCCAGAAACCATATTGCTCAGCGGTAAGACACTCAGAAATATCAGGAGACGGAGCACAGCCGGAAAGAACAAGAGCAGCCACAATAGTTGTAATAATCAGTAACCGGTTTTTCATTTGAAATCTTTTTAATTATTTGAGAATTAAGGATTTAAAGTTAAGAACAAAATCAAAAAATTACTCTGCAGACAGTACCACCGGAGATAAAAACACAAAATTAAAGAACTATACGCAAAGCACCTCACCATCTCTATAAACCAAGAACTACGAACCAAGAACTACGAACTACGAACCAAGAACTAATAACTATGTAAATTCTCAAAACTTCGCTATTTTTCCCGCATCATTTTCATTTTCATACGGAGCAGAGCATGAAATCTCTATTTCCTTTATTAACTATCCTCATACTTATCGTTCCACTGCAATCGCAAACCTTACTCCCCGTCTGGCAAAACCCCCTCCCCACAGGCGCGGATCATAATGACCTTGCGATCTTTTCCACTTCAAATTTCCTGCTTGCCGGTAATGGAGGCGCGATCACCAGAACGTCTGATGGTGGTAGCAGTTGGGAAGTTACATACGCAAGCCCCGAAGAAAGGAATATAACCGCGGTTTCATTTCCATCCCCTCTTATCGGCTACGCTTGCGGGTCAGAAGGCATGATACTCAAAACTACCGATGGAGGCGCATCGTGGTCGGCTCAGTTATCGGGCGTTACCGGCTCCCTCTGGGGTGTTAACTTTGTTACTAATGATACCGGATACATTGCCGGGGCATCCGGCACTGTTCTTAAAACCGTTGATGGTGGTGCGACCTGGACCTCAATAAATTATGGCACTGTTACTCATTACCTAATCACATTTATCAGCTCCTCGACCGGCTTCCTCGGTTCAACATCTTCAACAACCGGACGACTGGTAAAAACAACCGACGCAGGCGCAACCTGGACAGATATTTCATCCCTTCTTGCAGGAAATAGCGGAGCAGTGAGAAGCATTACTTTTAAGGATGCATTAACCGGTCTGGTTTCTACTGCTTCCGGGCTTATATACCGCACTACGGATGGCGGAATTTCCTGGAACCAGGTCTTTACCATCGGCTCTACTACTACCATTATATATAAAACCGCATTTGCGGATGGCGGCTTTGCTTTTGCATCTACTACTACAGGCCGAATAGTCCGCTCAACCGATGACGGTCTTAACTGGACGATTGTTCAGCTTGATTCACGTAAAGGGCTTTATTCACTTGGCGCTTCCGGTGGCAGAGTAATTGCCGCAGGAGATGCAGGCACTATTTTCAGCAGCACGGATAACGGACTTACCTTCCAGCCATTAATGAATGCCGCAAGCCAGGAACAGCTTCAGCGCATTTCTTTCCCGACTGCACTAACCGGCTATGCAGTTGGCGGCAGCATCGCCTCAGGAAACACTTTTGGAGATTTGTTAAAAACCACAAACGGCGGACTGAACTGGAATAAACTTGCCTTCTCTACCCCGACACGTATATATTCCGTCTGCTTCGTGAATGAACTTACCGGATATATCGGCTCCGAAGGTCCAACCGGACTCTACAAAACCACAGACGGCGGACTAAACTGGACCCCGCTTAACACAGGAACGGGTGTTTCAACAAGCATTATTTACGATATTGATTTTCTTGATGCCAATACCGGTTATGCTGCTTATGCAAGCGGACAGATTGCAAAGACAACCAACGGCGGTGATACCTGGACCGCGCTTCCGGCCGGATTCGGCTCCGCGGCCTGTTATGATATATATATCGTAAGTCCCTCGGTTATTTTTGCGCTCGGACCTGGAGGCAGAATCAGCAAATCCATAGACGGAGGCAGTACCTTTGCGCAAATGCCCACACTCGGTACCTCAACACTGTATTCCATGCACTTCTTCAGCCCTGATACCGGCTACGTAGTCGGAAGTTCCGGAAAGATTTGGAAGACTACAGACGGTGCAACATTTACTGAAATAACCAGCCCCGTTACTACCACTATTTACGTTATCCGGTTTGTTAACCGTCAGCTTGGCTGGTTCGGCGCTTCGGGCGGTGATATATATTTCACGCGGAACGGAGGCGAAACATGGAACCGCTATCACGCTCTGCTCGGCCCGTCACAATCAACCAGAGATATACAATCCGTTGACGGAAAAATATGGATCGCCGGCACTGATGGCATGATCCTTAAAACCAATGCTGACCCTACAATTCCGGTTGAACTCACTTCATTCACGGCTCAATATACCGGTGGTACGGTTACACTCAACTGGGTAACCGCAACCGAGACCAATAATGCCGGTTTTGAGGTTGAAAGAAACTCCTGCTCTCCTGAAAGCAGCAACTGGTTATCATTAGGATTTGTTGCCGGTAACGGAACCACAACAGAGCGAAATATATATACCTTTACCGACCGCCCGGAAACCGGCAGCAATATTTATTACCGGCTTAAGCAGAAAGACCTGGACGGAAGTTTTACCTATTCACAGGTAATAATGATAAATTCCGCTGTCATTGAAACATTTTCTCTCGCGCGGAATTTTCCAAATCCGTTTAACCCTGTCACCGTGATAGAATTTTCACTACCCGAACAGAGTGAGATTACTTTAATGGTATATGACATTCTCGGCAATCAGGTTGCCACGCTGGCCTCAGGCAGATACCAGGCAGGCAGATACACCATTACTTTTGACGGCACAAACTACCCAAGCGGAGTATATATATATAAACTCAGCCATGGAAAAGGACAGACCATCACAAGAAAGATGACACTCCTTAAATAATTACGAAGTATGAATTTATTGTAGAGAGGATGCAAATGCAAACCGGATGTCCTGCTAACCACATTCTTCTGCATTTGCGTCGTCTCATGGAAGAATAAGGCAAAACACAAATCCGCGATGCTCTGAGAAAACCACTCCTCCGCCCGGTCTCCGAGCGCAGCCGAGGACGGTCTCCGAGAGAAGCCGAGGACGGTCTCCGAGCGCAGCCGAGGACGGTCTCCGAGCGCAGCCGAGGACGGTCTCCGAGCGCAGCCGAGGACGGTCTCCGAGCGCAGCCGAGGACGGTCTCCGAGCGCAGCCGAGGACGGTCTCCGAGCGCAGCCGAGGACGGTCTCCGAGCGCAGCCGAGGACGGTCTCCGAGCGCAGCCGAGGACGGTCTCCGAGCGCAGCCGAGGAGACCTTCCCAAACTCCGCAATTACCCCCTCTCCAATCAGAAAAGATTACTATATTTGGAAAGTTTTTCACTAATAATAAAGGGCTCAGCAGGTATCAATGCCGCCTGGTTCACCGTTTCTTTCTGCTATGAATAAAGTGCCTATTGCCCTGATTTCGGGGGAATTTGCGGACGCATCTCTCATGCTCAACTATTCAGAGGGCATCATAAAAATAACCGGCTACACCTCGGCTGAAATCAGCGGACTCCCCGGTCGAATTCTCAATATCATTTTTCCTGAAGACTCAGCTCAGGTTCTCCGCACTCACAAAAATCTCTTTGCCGGAGGTGCAAAGACGGTTGAGTCCCTCCTCATTTACCGCCTCCTTTCAAAAGCCGGTGAGTTAATCTGGGTCAAAGAGTTTCTTTTTTGCGAAATGGATGCCAATGAAGAAAAATACCATATCTCCGGCTATCTTACCGATATTTCAGCCGAAAAAAATGATGAATCAGCTCTGCTTGAAGAAGTAAAAAAACTCCGGGAGCAGATTTCTTCTAAAGACCGGTTTATAAATATTCTCTCTCACGACCTCCGGGCGCCATTCACCAGCATACTTGGTTTTTCCGAAATTTTACTGAATGAACCTGCCCTCTCCCAAAAGGAAAAAAACGAATACCTGACCTATATCTACGATGCTTCGCAGAATCAGCTTCAGTTTATCAGTTACCTGCTGGACTGGTCACGGCTGCGCACCGGCTCGTTACGCATTGAACCGCAGCGACTTAACGCCGCAGCCCTGGTTTATAACTGCGTCAGCTCACTGACCGGAAACGCTATCAGAAAAAATATTGAGATCAGGGTGGATGTAAAGCACGATTTGTACATCGAGGCAGATGAACGGCTGATCACACAGGTTATTGTTAATCTGCTCAATAACGCTATCAAATTTTCTTATGAAGAGTCGGTTATCGAAATTATTGCAGGCAGTTTTAACGAGTCACAAGTTGAGTTTATCGTAAAGGATAGCGGAGTCGGCATATCGCAAGATGAACAACAGAAACTCTTCAATCTGGAAAAAAATTTCTCGAAAGAAGGCACCAAAGGAGAAAAGGGAAGCGGTTTCGGTCTTGCGTTTGTGAAGGAAATTATATCAAACCATAAAGGGGACATTTGGTTTTATTCAGAAGAAGGAGGCGGGTCAGAATTTCATTTTACAGTTCCCCTCCCCTCTAACACCATGTTAATTGTTCTGAAAGACAGGTCTGAATCAGAACACATGGAAGAAGTGGTAAAAAGTAATTTTCCTGACTTTACCATCTTCAGTGCTGAAAATGGATACGATGCCATCAGCATCATGTCAGACAAACATCCAAATCTGATTATCACTGATCACAATATGCCTCTGATGACCGGTATCCAGTTGATTGAAGCGATTAAAAAAGGGGAAAGCGGATTAAAATCGCCTTTTGTGGTTTTGCTTGATGAAGTAAATTCCGATACGGAAAATAAATATTTTAAACTCGGTGTCAGACACGTGCTGACAAAACCCTACAAAACTGAGCAGATGGTCAGAGCCCTCCGCTCGATACTTGCATAAATGACTGAACAATTTGTAAAAGAAGATGAACGGGCGTGGTTTGCCCTTTATACTAAACCAAGATCGGAATTTAAGGCCGAGTTGCAGCTTAAAAGCTCCGGGATTGAAACCTACCTCCCTTCCATCAGGAAGGTAAGTGTCTGGTCTGACCGCACTAAAAAAATCAGGAGTATTATCATTCCCAGCTATATATTTGTATATACAACACTGAAAGAGCGCTCACTTGCACTGCAGCAGCCCTCAATAGTGCGATGTTTGTATGAACACGGCCGGCCCGCGCGGATACCCGAATGGGAAATTGAAAACCTCAGAAATTTTCTCAATAAAGGAGAAAAGTTTATCGTAATGAATGGTCTGGTGAAAGGCGCAAAAGTCCGCATTACAGAAGGTCCTTTTGCTGAGGTTACCGGCATCATTGTTGAAGAATCAAATCAAAAATCTTTCGCTGTCGCTATCGAACTGCTTAACCGCACCATCATAACACATTTTCCGGACGGCAGTATGTTCGAAGTTCTCAGCCGCCCTGAAGAAACACTCATCATTTAACGGAGTACTGTATGAAAAAATACTTACTGTTCACCCTCTTTTTTCTTTTCACTTCACTGACACCTGCTCAGACTGTTGAAGAACTGATTTCGCAGGGGGATCAGCTTGCCACCAAAGAGTTCAAAAACACTGAAGCTCTGGAAAAATTTCTTGCTGCTGACAAACTCTCTCCTAACAATTGGGAGGTGTACTGGCGTTTGAGCAGAACTTATGTTGATATCGGCGAGCACCTACCCGCAGGGTCAGACGCGCAGAAAGCAGAACAGCTTTCAAAATATCAGCAGGCGTTTAATTATGCTGACAAAGCAGTTAAACTTGCACCGGACAAATCTGTTACCTATCTGCGGCGTGCTATTGTAAACGGCCGCATTGCTCTTTTTAAAGGAGTCTGGGATGCTCTCGGTCTGGTAAAAGATGTAAAAGCTGATCTTGAAAAGGCGATTAAACTTGGTAATGGCGGCAACGAAATTCAGGCAACAGCTCATTACGTGCTTGGCAGAACCCATACCAAAGTATGTGAAAAATCTTATTTCGTCCGGCTCCCGCTCGGTCTTGGATGGGGTGACATAAAAGTTGCCATTGCTGAGATAAAAAAAGCGATTGAACTAAGACCAAACTTCAGAATGTTTCATTATGATCTGGCAATTGCGTATATAGAAGATGATGACTATAAGAGCGCGCGTCTGGCACTGCAAAAAATCCCCTCTATACCGGTTGCAGACGAAGATGATGTGAAACTGGCCGGAGATGCAAAGAAGCTGCTCGAAGAAATAAAAAATAAGTAATATATATCCATGACTGAACTGAATCCGGTCTTTCTTGATAAACTGAGATCCGCCAGGAAACTCACATTCTTCACCGGTGCGGGTATGTCTGCCGAAAGCGGCATCCCAACCTTTCGCGGTGAGGATGGCATCTGGAAAAAATTCCGCCCTGAAGAACTGGCAAACTTCAAAGCATTTGTCCGCTCGCCGGAAATGGTTTGGGAGTGGTATCAGCACCGCCGACAAATCATCACCGAGTGTGCCCCGCACCCCGGTCATCATGCCATTAAAGACCTGGAATCAAATTACAGCGTCACGGTAATAACGCAAAATATAGACGACCTTCATAACCGTGCAGGATCAACCAATGTGGTTGAACTGCACGGTAATATATTAAAAAACTATTGTCTTTCCTGTAAAAAACGATATGATCATCCGGCTGAGCTGCACATCGAGGGAACACCCCGGTGCACTTGCGGCGGGCTCATCAGACCCGATGTTGTATGGTTCGGAGAAAACTTACCGGAAGGGCTTTTTGAAAAAGCCGAAGAAGAGGTAATTACCTCAGATATACTCTTTTCAGTCGGGACATCATCTGTTGTATATCCTGCAGCTTCGCTCCCCCATACTGCTATTAAAAAAGGAGTATATGTAGTGGAAATCAATCCGGTTGAGACTGAGTTTACCGAATATGCTGATCTGTTTATTGAGGGAAAAGCAGGTCTCATTCTTCCGCAAATCGTAAAAGCAATTTCCTGATACTTTGAAAAAACAGAAGGTAAAATTCGTCTGCTCCTCCTGCGGTTACGAGTCACTCCGCTGGCTGGGCAAATGCCCCGAGTGTTCCGGCTGGAATACCATGATCGAAGAAATTGCTGAAGACAAAAGGAATGCCCGCTCATCAACCCCTGCCAAAGATTTTCCCTTATATACTCTAAAGCATATATCCGCTGATGAAAAAGAAAGATACACCACAGGACTTGACGAGTTTGACCGTGTGCTTGGCGGCGGACTTGTCCCCGGCTCGGTTGTTCTTATCGGCGGAGACCCCGGTATAGGAAAATCAACTCTGGTGCTTCAGGCGGCTGCCGGCATCAAAGGTAAAGTTTTATATATATCAGGGGAGGAGTCACTGCGGCAGATAAAACTCCGCGCTGACCGCATTAGTGTTCACTCTGAAAATATCACTCTCGCGTCTGAAACAGAGCTTAACAACATACTTCATGCTGTTCAAAAAGAAGAGCCGGTTGTTCTGATTGTTGACTCAATTCAAACTACTTACGACTCGCGCCTTGAAAACTCCCCCGGAACTGTTACACAAATACGTGAATGTACCGCCGGAATTCTTGAAGACGCAAAAAGAAAAGGATATGCAGTTCTTCTCATCGGTCACGTAACCAAAGAAGGATATATAGCAGGACCGAAACTGCTTGAACATGTGGTTGACGCAGTAATACAATTCGAACCGGAGACCGGCGGCAACTATCGGGTGTTGCGTGCTATTAAAAACCGCTTCGGGTCAACAAATGAGCTCGGTATATTCGAAATGTCAGAAACCGGTTTGCGTGAGGTACTCAACCCCAGTGAGGTATTCCTTTCCGAAAGAAGCGGAGAAGTATCCGGTTCAGTGGTAACCGCGGCGGTTGAAGGTACACGCCCCATCCTGATAGAAGTTCAGGCGCTTGTAACCCCATCGAATTTTGGCAACCCTCAGCGCATCAGCACCGGGTTTGATCAGAGGCGGCTTTCCATTTTGCTCGCCGTACTTGAGCGCCGGGCCGGAGTGCGCGTCTCGAATCATAATGTATTTCTTAAAATTGCCGGCGGAGTAACCATCGAAGAACCCGCGGTTGACCTTGCAGTATGTGCAGCGGTCTGGTCAAGTGTAACCGACCAGCCGGTCAACAAAAGCGTATTGCTGCTGGGAGAAGTAGGGCTTGGGGGTGAAGTAAGAGGTATTAACCATACAGACAAACGTATATCTGAAGCAGAAAAACTCGGCTTCGCAAAAATATTTCTTCCCGCAAAAAATCATTCCTCTGCCACAGCCAAAACCGCAAAACTTATATCAGTTGAAAGTCTGGCGCAGGCGCTAAATTGGTTGGGGTAATCAGTTTTCCCTTATTGTTTTCAGGTAAGCTCCCCGATTCCCGACTTTACAAATTTTCAAGTTTGATTAACCACTCATTAAAATGCGGACACTTCTCCCTTAATATTGTTATTCCAATTGATTCAGCTACCAAAGGACCTGCACTTGCTTTTTCCCATTCATATCTTGGCAATATACTGATAATCCTCTTTGAGGGCGCGCCTTCAGAGGTTTCATTAATCTCCTCAGGATTCATTCCCGCTGTTTCCTTCTGTAACTGACTTATCTCTTGCCCATTTTCAAAAAACAGATTTTTCAAATGTTCCAGGTCTGCAAAAACGAATGATTCAAATTCATGCATTTGTATATAAGGGATAAAATTACCCATACCTATATCAGCGGCAATAGCTTTTTCTAATAGCTCGGTCTTTTTATAGGGGTCCTTAATTTTCCGGAGTTCCTCAGTGAAGGGGCTTTGCTCATCTTTGGGGAATGCGTATAAATCAATAAAACTGGAAAAATAAACTTTATTATTGTACTTACTGCTTCTCACCCATTTGGACAAATCACCCTTAAACTGCTGATACTTTTTAAGGCCTCCCTTTGCCGGCTTATTTTGTCTTGCATCCCGGCCCGTTAAAATACATCGTGCATATATATATATATACTTCTGCTGCTTTGCAAAATGAGGAACCAAAACACTGTTTATAAAGTTTTCCTCCGTTCTTCCTTCAACAACAATGTTTATGGTCATCAGGGTCTGCCCCCAATCACATTTTTCTCCCACAATTGTCCGGTGCTGTAATCTTCCAGATATGCCTCAAATTCAACAGGGTTTGCCCTGCGGTATTCAGATGCTCTTTGTTTCCGGTCAATAACAACCAAATCATGCAATTCAAAGTTATTAACCAGACTTAAAGATTGTGTAGCTGCAAATACCTGACAATGTTCGGAGGCAGACTTTATAAGTCCCGCGAGCAAATCAATCGCGCTTGGATGAAGCCCCAATTCCGGTTCATCCAAAAAAAGCACAGCAGGTAAATCAGAAGGTTTTTGACCCAACAAACTTATAAGCGCGATAACACGCAGCATTCCGTCTGAGGCCTGACTTGCATTAAAAACTTTAATACTTCCTTTTTCTTTCCATCGGAGAAGAATTTTATCATATTCAGGGTACAACTCAAAATCATCAAAAAAGGGCAGTACTACTCGTATATATGAAACAATCCTTCTATAATAGAGCGGCTCTTCATTCTGAAGACGAAAAAGAAAACTGCCCAGATTATCACCATTCGGCTTAAGCCAACGACTGTCATCCTTAGACCACTTCAGCCGGATATTTGCAGTTTCAGAAGTATTATAAAACTGATGCACAATCAGTTTTTTCATCAAACTTAAAACAGTTACTGCTGTTTTATGCGTTTGTTCGGGTAACTTTGCCTCATCATATCCTGAACCATTTAAAATCCACTTGGCGGTATTTTCGCTGCCAATAGTATATGACCGGTATTTTTCTTCCAGAAATTTTAATGTGTCCGGCTTTGCAAAACCAACACTAAAACCATATTCACTTATATCCGACTGGCTTTCAACAACTATTTGGGCGGATATAGTGTTTGTAACTTCAGGACCATCGTGAAGTAAATCGCTTGCTCCGCCCTGATATGCTATAAACTCCTGCATTTTACCCACAGGGTTGAGCATTTTAGTCAGAAATCCAAAAAATGAAATGAAATTACTTTTGCCTGAACCATTTGGACCAATTAAAATATTCACCGGACCGGGTTCGAATTCTGTAATTTCCTTTATTGATTTATATCCCGAAAGAGAAAAAGATTTCAGTTTAATCACTGCCATTTTAGTGTTTCCTGCAGGTTTTTTGTTTTACTTCTTATCAATTCTAAAATAATAAAATATCAAATAGCAGCTTAATCGCTGCTTTTCATCATAAAAAAAAGTATCCCCTGCTAATATAGCACAAAGCCAATTGGTAACTTTCCCGGGTTTAGCAAAATTTAAGATCCTCCGTAGAATTCCGGTAAAAATAAACTTACGAATCCACTCAACTACGGGTAAGCCGGCTTTTACAAGTACCGGAGATGTGCGCTTTTGGGAAAGCTTGTCCGGGTAAAAAAATCTGGCGGTTTTTCGAAGAAAACCCATCATTACCCCCCCCTTTTTTTTTCTTTACTTAGGTTCTCCGGGACTCCTTTCTTTTGCGCTTACCGATGCAAATGAGGCAAAATTTTCCAACCCCATGAATTTTTCTATTGACTAATGTTAAATTTTTTATTAAATGTGTTGCTTTTTGGAAAATTCTCTTTATCTTGCAAAGCGGGTTTTTATGTCCGCATTGTTAATTCATTTTTTTTGGTTCTTTTTTCGAGGTTCTTAAGTGGCTGTAAAACTTTTCGCCGGTAATCTTCCTTGGACTTTGAATGATGATTCTCTCAAATCATTGTTCGAGCCGCATGGCAAGATTGTATCTGCCAGGATCATAAAAGATCGTGATACTGGTAAGTCCAGAGGTTTTGGTTTTGTTGAATTTGAAGACAACGCCGAAGCTGAAAAAGCGATGCAAGCGTTAAATGGTTCAGAAATGAACGGACGCAAGATTATCGTCAACGAAGCAAAAGCTCGTTAACGTTCATCTGATTGTTTCTGGTGGGGGGTGTTCCTTTTCAATGTTTCTGTCCTGATCTAAAAAGGCCGAGATTGTTTCAAAGTGAGGTCGCCCCTTCTTTTACCTTATGTTTTCTGTTTCTTCTTTTTTGCCGCGGGGAATAAAATATTATTCAGAATAAGCCGGTAACCCGGTGAATTTTTGAACAGATTCAGATCCGTTGGCGGGTCACCCACTGCGTGCTGATAATCCTCCGGGTCATGCCCCCCGTAAAAGGTAAATGTTCCTCTTCCGAAATTCCCGTGTATATACTTAATCTGATCCGTTCCCGCGCGCTCCCCCATAATAATAATTGAAGGTTTAATTAACTCACGCCTGAACATCGTGGTCTGCCCCATAAACCCTCTGATAATATTTGCGTGATTCTGCGTAAGCATGGTCGGCACCGGGTCATATTTGGCTGAAAATTCGAATAAAGTGAAATAGTCATTCTGTGCATCAAGAATTTCCCCCGGCTGAATATCTATATTACTGTATTCGTATATATAAGGGTTCGATTCCAGTCTGAATTTCTCAAACGCAAGAGAGTTTGAAAAATCAAGTTTTGACTGCGCCTGCGGGTCAGCAGCATCACCGTCAAACATCCGTTCGCATATATCAGTAGTATGGGCAGTCAATGAAATATCGTATGAATCTGTAGCCGAGCACATGGCAAACATAAACCCGCCGTTGCCTGTAAAACTCTTTATTTCAAACGCTACGGCAAGCATCATCTCAGATACTTTTTTATATCCCAGTTTTTTTGCCTCATTTTCGTAACGAATCTGCTGCTCTATATACCAGGGGGCATTACTAAAACTCGCGTAAAACTTTCCGTACTGCCCGGTAAAGTCTTCATGATGCAGGTGCAGCCAGTCATATTTAGCAAGATCACCCCGAAGAATTTCCTCGTTCCATATTTTATCGTAAGGAATTTTTGCGTATTCAAGCGCGAGCGTAACAGCATCATCCCACGGCGCAAAGCCGGGCGGCACATATACGGCTACCTTGGGAGCTTTTTCCAGACGGATGAGTTCCATATTCTCATCTTCGCTCTGCACAACGGAATATATATCAACCATCTTTGAAGCGCTTACTATATCAAACGAGACCCCTTCAACGCGGCATTCGGTCTCAATTTCGCGCGTGTGGTCAATCATAAACGACCCGCCGCGGTAGTTAAGCAGCCAGTCCGCTTTCAGGTTCTTTTCAAGCGCTTTATACGTTACTCCGTATGCCTTCAGATGGTTTTGCTGGCTGTTATCCATATATATCAGCAGCTTATCTTGTGAATAAAACAAGCTCTGTATGATAACAACGAGAATCAGGGTTTTCAGCATTATGATATGATATTATTCTTCAGAACGGAACAACCGGCGGAACCGCTGCCAGGGGGGCTCCGCCGGTTAAATATATACACCGGCTTTTAAGCGGACTGCTTTTCGCCTTCAATAAAAATGGGCTCCGCGCCCTCCTCAATCACCTCCCTGGTAATGATGCACTTGCAGGGAGCTTCACGCGAGGGAAGATCAAACATGATATCGATCATGAATTCTTCAACTATTGAGCGGAGAGCGCGCGCGCCCGTTTTCCGCGCGATTGCTTTTTTTACCATTGCATCAATGGCAAACGGATCAAATTCAAGCTCAATATTTTCATACGCAAACAGCTTTTTATACTGTTTGAGTATTGCATTCTTCGGCTTGAGCAGAATGTTTTTCAGCGCTTCTTCACTTAATGAATGAAGCGGAGCGATAACCGGTATTCTTCCAATCAGCTCCGGAATCAAACCGAATCGCAGCAAATCCTCAGGTGCAGCCGAGGCGAGCAGCTCATCATCATTAAGATGATGCTTTTCATCTATATCGGCAGCAAAGCCATATTTGCTCTTGTTGATGCGGGCTGCAATAATCTTTTCGATGCCCTCAAATGCTCCCCCCACAATAAAGAGGATATTCTTGGTGTTGACGTTAATGAGATTTTGCTCCGGATGTTTCCTTCCTCCTTTAGGGGGAACTCCCGCAATTGTACCTTCCAGAATTTTAAGAAGCGCCTGCTGCACTCCTTCACCTGATACATCGCGCGTGATTGAAGAGCTTTCACTTTTGCGTGCAATCTTGTCTATCTCATCAATATATACAATGCCTCTTTGCGCCCTTTCAAGATTATAATCTGAGGCCTGCAGCAGATGAACCAGAACGGTTTCAACATCATCTCCCACGTAACCGGCTTCAGTTATCGTAGTCGCATCAGCAATCGCGAAAGGCACATCCAGTATCTTTGAAAGTGTCTGAGCCAGAAGTGTTTTTCCTACACCGGTCGGACCCAGCAGAAGGATGTTACTTTTTTCAATCTCAACGTCATCCAGCTCAAAAAAGATATTGTCAGAATTAATTCTCTTGTAATGATTATGCACTGCCACAGAAAGAATTCTTTTGGCACGGTCCTGACCAATAACAAACTGGTCAAGAACTTCCTTTATACCTGCCGGTGTAAGTTTTCTGGTATCCCGCTTGGGTTTTGGTGTGCTGTACGCGGCGATATTGCTTTTCAGAATATCAACACTGCTGGTAATGCAGATATCGCATATATAGACGTCCGGTCCGGCAATCAGACTGGTAACTTCTCCGGCACTTCTGCCGCAAAATGAACATTTGTAGGGCTTACCGCCCGGTTTTTTTCCCATTATTAACTGCTCTTATTCCTTAAACGTGTTAGTTTTTCTCTTACTTCTTCTGAAAAAATTGACTTCGGAAATTTACTCAAAAAATCCTCATAAACCGAAACCGCACCGGAAGTATCTTTCAGGCCGTACTCACGCATATTTCCCAGCAAAAAGAGTAATTTGTCCGCAAAAATGTTCTTTTCAGTTGTCAGAATACTGTCAATAAATACGGCGGTTTCAGTATAGTTACCTGCTGAAACTCCGAGCCGGGCTAACCGTACCTGCGCAGTGTGTCTCAGTAAAAACGGGTATTTCTTATTCAGATGCACAAGATTAAACTTTTGTTCCGCTTCATTAAATTTACCCTCGGCTATCATCCGTTCCGCCCCGGCAAAGGCAGCCAAAGCCAGGGAGTCTTTCATGGCGCCGTTAATCACCATTGCCAGCTCAAGCGCGTCATTAGTTTTATTATCACTTCCGCTTTTACTTATCTGAGCCAAAAGCTCAGAAGCAGCAGAAAAATCACCTAAATAGAACCGGATTTCCGCCATGAGAAAATTAATGTTGCTCAGCTCCGCGGGGGGCAAACCGGGCTGGGTTTTGGCGGTCAGGAGTGTCCTTTCTGCCTCTAAAAGTTCCCCCCTTTTTATCTCTACTTCTGCTTTTCCCCTGTATGCAGCTTTTGTGCCCGGATAAAGCGGAAATTCATTAATGACGGCTGAATAATACTTCAGCGCTTCATCATACATGCCCAGAGCAAAATAAATAGCGCCAAGCCGTATGCGTGCTTCAACAGCAATTTCTGAGTAGGGATACTCTTTGATGATTTCATTATAAAGCCCGGTAACCTTCAGATAGCTTGAAGTGATTTCTTCACCAACCCGCGGGTAGGGTATCCATCGGTTCTCAGGTGCTTCAGCTTGAAGATATACCTTCCCTTCAAGCGAACGGACATAAGCAATTCTCCACTGTGGTATCCGCGGAGCTTTTGTATATGTGGCAAGCAGATAACTAAAAACCTCGGCAGACTGATCAAAAAGCTTATCATTAAAAAGACGCATACCGAACGAATATATATCCTCACCGCCGCGATTCTGTTTTTTATCAAGTTCTTTATAAAGAACCATCGCTCCGGCTGTTTCCCCTGTTTCAGTATATACCTCCGCAAGCAGGCGCGTCACATCCCGTGCGTCTGAATAAACCGGCCTGGAAAGCACTCGTACCGTTGCTTCGGCTGCGTCCGGCTTCCTTATATACGAAAGGATGCGCGACTGTACCGCGAAATACTGCTCCGGCGCTGTCATCAGTAAATCCGCGTATTCTTCGGCTGCCGGTTCAAACTGCATCGTTACTGAATAAAGATACCCCAGATCAAAGGCAAATGCTTTAATATTTCCGGTGTTTTCCTTCCCCAGCCGGAGAATCCGCAGCGCAAAGGTAAAGTCTCTGAGCTCAAGTGCCGCGTTTGAGAAGACCTTATACGAAACCGGATCAGAAGGGCTGGCTGATATATACGAACGCCAGAGTGAATCTGCTTTTGACTCATTTCCCATGGTGTAATAGGTTTTGCCAAGCAAAGCATATAAATTCATATCTCCCCGAATCTGCTTCATTGCTGTTTCAAGCAGAAAAGCAGCTTTATCATGCTCCTTGAGCTGAGTATATACTCTGTGTAAAGCTAAAATAAACTGCTGATTGAGCGGCTGCTTCTGATAGAGCTCCTCATATATCATTTTTGCCCGTGCAAAATCACCCGCCTGCTCATAACTCTGCGCCAGCATGAACCGGTTGCCGGTATCATCATAACCCTGAGCCGGAGAGCCGCCCGCCCCGGCAATAAGGAACTGGAAAAGCAGCAGATAAAGAGTATAACTTTTTGAAAAACTCAACAATTAAAAAACCGGATAATTACTAAATAAACAGATGAATGAGATTTTTACACTGATAATTTGACGCTCAATCCTTAAAAGTGATTCCGCCGGATGAAATACCATTGGCTGAATAAACAATACCATCACTTGTTAAAAAACAGCTTCATTGCATAGAGTACCAGAAACACGGCAAAAATCCTTTTGACTGTCAGCTCGGGTAAATCCGCCACCAGTTTTGAGGAAAAATAGCTCCCGATAACAAAGGTGACAACCATAATGAGCGCTGCTTTAACGTCAACATTTCCGGCTTTATAATAATTCATCACGGCCAAAACCCCGATAGGCAGAAGCAAAAGAGCTAAAGAGGTTCCTTGCGCCAGTTTTTGTGAAAAACCGAGGAAAAACACCAGTCCGGGAATAATTAAAATACCACCGCCGATTCCCAGTAAACCGCTGGCAATTCCTGCTAACAATCCTACACCGAGCAAAACACTTATTTGATAAACATCCATATTTTCCTTTTCTCCTGAACTTACTGATTAACTGTAACCGGAAACACCGCTCACTTTTTCCTTAATTTGGGAAAAGAAATGAACTTTCCCTCAGTTAAAATAAGGCATTCTGACCGATTGATAATACATGCGAAATTTCAATTTTTTTTTGGTTCAATAATTGATAGAAAATCGTTCAGGTTGGTTCCGGCTTATTGCTCCAGAAAAGTGTGACCTTTGCTGAAAAGCTGCGGAGAAAACCGAAAGAATTTAGAAATACATCATCAAATACACGAATGAGGTTCTCATGTTAAATAAAATACTCCTCTTAGCATTCGTTTTTGCCACCCTGGCGGTTCCACAGAACTACAAAGGTGTCGAAAACTGCCAGATGTGCCATTCGAGTCCACTCAGAACTTTCCCTGGTTTCGCAAGCTGGGAAGCTACTCTGCATAACAAAATCCATCAGGCGCCAACCGCAGAAACCATGAAGGGTAATTATACTCTGACGGTTAATATGGGTGCGTCTTATGGGAATGCAACTGCTACCTTCAGAGTTGACGGCTCAAACTATTTTATTCAGCTTAACCCTGCTTCCGGCAGTATGGTTGAATATCAGGTTTCTTTCACCTACGGCGGCGGCTGGAAACAACGCTACTTAGTGAAAATCGGTGATAGTTATTATATTCCTCCTGTTCAATGGAACCTGAATAAATATAAGGATAATTCTACAGGTGGCTGGATAACCTATAACCCTCAGAACTGGTTCACATCCGCTGGGGCATTAAAGCCAATTGACAACACTTTCCGCACAAAATCCTGGGATAAAAACTGCGCAGGATGCCATGTCGTTCCGGGTAATAACGTTAATACTGTAAACAAAGTAGTTAGCGGAAGTGATACTTCCTGGGTTTACGGATGGGGCAACAATAACTCAGTAAAAAATATCGTTGTTGGATGCGAATCCTGCCATGGTCATACAACCGGTTTTGCGGGTGCCGGACACGCTAACTCTCTGACCGGTCTTAGCTATGAGCGCAAACTTGATGTCTGCGGTCAGTGCCACTTCAGAGGAAAAAGCAATGGCAATACTTATGAATTCCCAATTGATGAAGCAACCGGAAAAACTTATCAGCCGGGCGAAGACCTTTCAACATATATTATAAACGTACCTGGTCTCTGGCCTGACGGAAAATCCTCAAAACAGCATCATCAGCAGTCACAGGATTTCAAATATGCAGCGCACTTCAGCTCTACGGTTGGAATGACCTGCGTAACCTGCCATGACCCTCATCAGGAAACCGCTTTCCCGCATCAGTTGAAAGAAGACTTCAACTCAATGACCCCGGGTGTTGGCTGCGTAAAATGTCATGGTGACAAAGCTGCTGAAACTAACGGCCGCAACAATCATACAAAACATCTGCAGTCTATGTCACAGTGCGCGAACTGCCACATGACCCATACTGCAATCACCGCGAAAGCTTATGATATTTCAAGCCATGCATTCACGGTTATTCGTCCGAGTGCTACTCTTGATCTTGCCACTGCTACAAACGGTATGATGAATACCTGCGCAATTGCCTGCCACCGTAACGGACAGGGCACACGCGGTTTTGGTCCGACATTCGGTATTACCGATGCCAGCTTAACCAACTGGGCTGAAGCAACTGATATTGCTTTAGCTGATACACTGTGGAGATATTATCAGATCATGTATAATATCGTTGGTATCAAACAGGAAGCTAACACAACACCTGAAACTTTTACACTTGAACAGAATTACCCTAATCCGTTCAATCCGACTACCACCATTAAGTTTGCAGTTTCCAAGGATGCGAAAGTCCGTCTGGAAATCTACTCCGTTGACGGTCAGTTGGTAAATGTCCTTGTTAATCAGCAGATGTCCGCAGGAAACTACAGCGCTCAGTGGGACGCAAGATCAATAACCGGTCTGATGGTTCCGAGCGGTATATATCTTTATCGTCTGACTGCGGATGATGCAGTAGTTATGACTAAAAAAATGGTTCTGATGAAATAATTTCTCTCACAAACCAATGTGATTCAGAAGGCACCGGGGAACCGGTGCCTTTGTTATTTTACAGTAGTTATATTTGATGTTTCCTCAGTCCCGATGAGGAAAAACTTTTATGAAAAACGCATGCACACTTTGTACGGGGGCATCTGCTGATACATCAGCCGGCAATATCTCTGTGTTCTCTCCTTCCCTGACAATCAATTCCCTCTCTGATGTGTTTTCAGGTCTTACTGCTTACAACAACAGAAGCATGCTTACTCCGTCATTTCTCCAACTCAGACGCCCTTCCGGCGTAATCCGGAGATCGTCTAATCTAAACCTGACAACTTTTATACTACCTACAGGAGGCAGCCATGACACTCAGAAATAACTTATTCATTTTCATACTGCTCTTTGCAGTCAGCACTTATACACAGGTAACTTCACACCGCTATTTTCAAACGTTTGATAACGGCGGTTCGGAAGGATATGCAGTGTTTTCTGCTGATGTTGATATTTCCGTGCAAAACGGCGGAATGATACTCAACACCGCTTCATCGGAAATGATAAATATTATACTGCCCGTTGGGGCAACCACCGGTGATTTTAGTTACCGGATTATGAGCAGCGGCTCTGAAAATATAAGACAAGGTGGAATTGGCAGAGCAGGTTTCAAATCCGAAATTGGCGTGGTAATTAAAAATGATACGGTAAGGGTTTTTTACACGGTTGATATACAATCTTACCCCAACCCAAGTTTTACCATGCTCTATTCCGGAGCATTGCCTTCCGTTTACACAGGTATGCAGCTCAGCGGCACCCGCTCCGGCAATGATCTGATAGTAGCCGTGCAGATCAGCGGAATAACTATTTATCAGGGCACAATCCCTAACGCCGACCCTTCCCTGCTCTCCGGCTCTATGTATGTCTCAGTGCTGGGAGACGGTAACCCCTACAGCGTTTCTTTGGATGAAGTGGAAATAAATTACAACCCGTACGTATCATCGCCCGGTTCTTTTTCGGATGATTTCAGTAATCCTATTTCTCCATGGACAAGGTTCGGCGATTTTAACGTTATTGCCCAATCGGTAAATATCTCAGGCGGCAAACTTAACTTCATCTATAACGGCGCCAGCCCGACTATTCTGATGGCCACTCCGCCAGTGGGCGCAGTAAGAGATTTTACCTTCGAAGCTACCGGCTCGGGAACGCTCGGCTCAGATGGTGTCGGTGCGGTATCCAGAGGCGCAGACCTGAAACATTATATCACGGTCTTCTGGGAAGATGACAGCGTATATATCGGCTATGCTGATGGATTTTATGAACCGGTAATAGCTGCGGCTGCATCTTCAAATGTACCCGGAACACGCTCTAAGGTTTCAATGACAACAAGCGGTTCAAATCAGGTTATTCAGCTCTATATGGATAATGCTCTTGTGATGACGGGAACAATAGTAAACCCCTCAGACCGGCTTAAATCCGGACACATCATGGTCAGTTACGAACGCACTAATCAAATCAATATCAGCATAGATGATGTAGTGACCACCTATACCGGCGTACTGACCGGCACGGATGAACAAGAGGTTATGCAGACGAGCAGTTTTTTGCTGTTGCAGAACTATCCGAATCCGTTTAATCCGTCAACAACAATCCGTTATACCTTAAATAAAAGCGGCGCGGTAAATCTGGTTCTTTATGATATGCTCGGAAACGCGGTAACAGAACTCGCCTCGGGTTTTCACGAAGCCGGAAGCCACACTGCAATACTTAATGCTGAAACCCATACTCTCAGCAGCGGAGTTTATTATATACGGTTGCTAACAAGCGAAAAATCGCAAACCATAAAACTTTTACTTATAAAATAATCAGCTTCCAAAAAAAGGCGGTCATAACCTGACCGCCTTTTTATCGTCCTGACTTCTGCCAAAATCTGACCAAATAAAAAAACATGAGAATACTTGGTAAAAGCGAAAATTTTCTCAGAATTTGTCATGCTAATTTTAGTGATAAATTAAAGAAATTTTCAGCTATAAAGAAAATGTCACAATAGCTAAGCTCCCACTTCTAATTTACAATGAACAATGTATAATTCTTTTAAGCCCCCTCTTTCCAATACAGATCCCGGCAAACACAAGTTTATTTTCTGCCGTAATAAATATTCAGTTAAAAATTACACTGTCGGGAGAGAGGGGGTTTGGGGGTGA
>BTUV01000004.1:0-27615 GCA_045863035.1 Ignavibacteriales bacterium
TTTCCGCCATTATTTACAAATTGATATACGATTGGAAAGCGGGTGAACGGGAAACCGTTCCGTGGGTTCTCCACAGGACGCTGCGCGGAATCCCACTCTTTCCGCCATTATTCTTTTGAACGAAAAGTTATAAAATACTTGTCAGATATTGCACCCATATTATCCCCATTGAAATGATAAATCCGGCTATTGTGGCAGGAATCCCATATTTTAGAAACTCCCCGAACTTTATTTCAATTCCAAACCGGAGGGCAATTTCAGCTACTATTAGGTTTGCCATCGCACCGATTAGCGTCAGATTACCGGCGATTGTGGCCGCGGAAGCAAGAGCAATCCAAAGCATTTCACCTGCACCAGATGCCTTCATTAACGGTAGAACAAGAATGGTAAATGGTACATTGCTGACAATCTGGGAAAGAACTAAAGATAGACCGTGCATGATGCCAAGACCATTAAAATCGTTACTTAGTTTAACACCCTCAGTAAAAATTGCAAGAAGGTGTTCTTTTTCAACTGCATGAATCACTATAAAAAGTGATGCAAAAAAAAGAAGGAGCACCCAATCAACCTCCTTTATTATTTTCGATGGCTTAATCTTTCCGAAAAGGAGAATTGCTGCACCTCCCATCAAAGCAATCTCAGGATAGGTAAGATTGATGATGTGACTGAAAAAAAAGAGTGTAATAACAGAAAGAAAAATCGGTACTGAGAATTTCATTGAAGAAAAATTATAACTTAGATTTTCAGAACTAAAGGTGAGTGCTTCTTTAGAACTAAATTCTGCTCTGGCAATCAGCATGACTATCCAATATATACTGAGCATTCCGATTACCGAAACCGGCAGCAGAAGCAGAAGGAATCTTCCGTAAGAGATACCAGATGCAAGTCCGATAAGCATATTTTGAGGATTCCCGGTAATAGACATAGCACTGCCTGAGTTTGAGGCCAGAATTTCAGCTATCAGATAGGGAAGGGGATTTAATCTGGCAGAGCGGCAAACAGTAATAACAACCGGCGTAAAAAGCAGAACGACAGCATCATTTACCAGAAAGGCACTGGCAAATCCGGTAACAAAAATAATGTTGAGTAAGAGCCCCCTTCTTGTCGAGGAATAAGCGATGGTTTTTTCTGCAATAAACGTAAAAAACCCGTCTAATTCCAGTACCGCAATAATTATCATCATTCCAAGCAGTAGCCCAATAGTATTAAAATCTATTGCGGCAACTGCTTCGTCAAGAGGCAGTATTCCGGTGATGATCATTAGGACCGCTCCCGCAAAAGCTGCGGAGGGACGATCAACATTTATACCCGGAATACGTGTAAAAATGATGCCTGTATAGGTAACCAGGAATATGATAAGAGTCAGATTTTCCAAATATTAGCTTATTTTTCTTTTACGAAATTTAATGAATGTTATCCGGAGAAGCTCTCTGAATTTTTTAAAAAAATACCAGCATCACATCCGACAAACCACGCGCCTTGCAGTACCGGTGGTTATTGGACAAGTCGGGCATGTTATGATGGGTGTTATTGATAATGCTATGGTCGGCCGGGTAGGTCCGGTTTCTCTTGCCGGTGCTGCAATTGGGAATAGTCTTTTCTTCACCGTTATGGTTGTGGGTATTGGTATGTCCTATGCACTTTCGCCATTAACTGCAATGGCGGCTGGTAAACAGAATACCGGCGAAATAAGCACCATTTTTAAGCAGGCGTTTTATATTAATAGTATCACTGCTCTCTTACTTTTGAGCGTTACATATTTCGGGGCATATTTGATAAGCTATCTTGATCAGCCCGATGCAGTTAGAGAGCTTGCCATCCCCTATATGCAGACGCTTGCTTTCTCCGCCGTACCCTTGATGATGTTTCAGCATAACAGACAGTTTATCGAAGGACTTTCGATTATGAAGCCGGCAATGTATATTACTTTGCTTGCGAACGGGGTTAATGCATTTGCTAATTGGGTGCTCATTTACGGTAATCTTGGCTTTCCGGAGTACGGGCTTGCAGGGGCAGGGTATGCTACCTTCATTTCCCGATTATTTATGGCGGTGGTCATTTTGGCGTTTATTTATAAAAACAAGGAATTTAAGAAATATTCACTCAACCCGTTTCCGGTTAAGTTTGATAAAAAGCAGAGCATGAGGATTCTAAAACTTGGCAGTGGAAGTGCTTCACAATACTTTTTTGAGGTTACTGCATTCTCATTAGCCGCCGTTATGGTCGGATGGCTTGGTGCAATTCAGCTCGCCTCACACCAGATTGCAATTAGTGTTGCTTCAGTTACCTATATGATAACTGTTGGAATTTCTTCCGCTTCAGCCATCAGAGTAGGTAATTACCTTGGGCAGGGGAATCTTACAGAAACGAGAACTGCAGGTATTGCCGCACTGATTTTGGGTGCATCGGTAATGGTATGTTTTGCTGTGCTTCTCACACTGTTTCATAACTTTCTTCCGGCGCTTTATATCAATGACCCGGATGTGATCAGGCAGGCGGGTATTTTATTGCTCTTTGCCGCTCTTTTTCAGGTGTTCGACGGAACTCAGGCAGTCGGATTAGGAGTATTGCGTGGTATTGCTGATGTAAAAATACCGACAATTATAACTTTTATTGCTTATTGGGCAATCGGACTTCCAGGAGCTTATCTTCTCGGATTTACATTTTCGTTCGGTGTGGAGGGTATTTGGGCAGCATTATCGATTGCTCTGGCAGTCTCGGCGGGGTTGCTCACTATGCGTTTTCTTAAAATGACGAAAAACCCGGTTTTTTTACAAAAATGAGTATGCCATTCACTATTTAATAAATGAGCTTAACACGCATAATCAACCGTTTGTCAGATATATTAATCGCTATGAATATGTATATCTATATTTGAACCGTAACAAAAATCTAAAAGGTGATGCCATGAAACGTAGATTATACAGATCAACCAGAGAAAAGATGCTTGCGGGTGTAGCCGGCGGTCTCGCTGAATATTTTGAAGTGGACCCGGTTCTTGTCCGGCTTGCTTTTGTACTTCTCTTTTTCTTTAACGGAGTCGGACTTTTGCTTTATATCGTGGCTATCTTTATCATTCCACGGGATGATTCAGGATATCGGGCAGTTCCTGAAAACTCTGCTGCTTCCAATCAATCAGAGGGTGAGGATGCAAACCAGAATACTGAGGAATCCGAAAAAAAAAGTAAGTCACGGATGATATTCGGAGCTATACTTATGGTTGTCGGAGCGCTGTTGCTTCTGAATGATGTTTTTCCCTCCGTTGACTTTGGAGATATTTTCCCGTTGGTTTTGTTAGGGCTCGGAAGCTGGCTCATATATCCTTACCTTTCCTCACGTAAGGAGGTGGGTCAATGAAAACGAAACAGATGTTTTGGGGAGTATTTTTCTTAACTGTTGGAATACTCCTCCTCTTAAATAACTTACTGGAGAATGGTATCTCGCTTAATGGGGTTTACGAGTATTGGCCTCTGTTGCTGATTATGGCAGGAGCATCCATTATGGCGAAGAATCAGATGGTTAAAGTTGTACTCGCAGGGCTTAACGGGCTTCTGCTTGCGCTAATGCTTTACTCCCTGATTAGTGCCCCATTCAGTTTTTTCCATTGGGATTCTGATTCTACGGTTGACTATAGTAGTGCAGCTGAACACTTAATGGACTATGACAGCACCATCCAGTCTGTAACTCTGGTTCTTGAGGCAGGCGCAGGTGCATTTGCGGTGAATGGTGACAGCGAAAAACAGTACACAGTTGACGGAAAAGGTGTTTTTCTTGTTTCCTCCGATCAGACTGATTCGTCACTCAATTTAAAGGTTGAACACGATGAAATTGATATAAAACTTGGCGATAAAAAGGAAATTCAGAATTACATTAATATTGCTCTGAATAATAACCCTGAATATTCGTTTGATATTGCTTTGGGGGCAGCAACAGCCAATCTGAATTTTGGTGATTTGAAAATAAAGGATTTCAGCTTAAAAACCGGAGCGACCTCAATCGATCTGACCCTTGGAATGCCTTCAAGAAGTGATTATAAGGCCACAATTGAGATGGGGATGGGCTCGGTCAGTATCAGGGTGCCAAAGGATGCAGGTGTTCAACTGGATATGGATTTACCTCTTAGTGCTACTGATCTGAGTGAATTCACGAAGATGCAGGACAATACCTGGCAATCGGAGAACTATGGAACAGCAGCCAAAAAGATTCAACTCAAGATCAAGGGGGGTTTTTCCTCACTTAGGGTTTCAAGGTTCTAATAATTATCACCATTCCGTAAAAAGCCGGATTTTACTAAAATAAAATCCGGTCTTTTTTCTCCTGCCACAGAAATCACATCATTATTTCTCATAATTTCCTTATTTTTCCTATCATAACTAAAGTGTGTCGGGTTTGGGTAAAAAACAAAAGACAGATAGCATTCAGTTTAATTATCATTTCCGGTTCGAGAACGGGACGGAAAAGAAATTTATCCTTCGTCTCAGGCGGGATGATCTAAGCTATATTCTGCCGGAAATAAAGGAGATACCTGACTGGGCTCTATTAAAAAACTTCCGATGCCAGCATTGTCCCCTTGATGAAGCGCTTGTTACATACTGCCCTGTTGCGGTGAATATCGTTGATATTATTAATGAATTCCATGATCTGCCTTCATTTGAAAATGCAGAAGTTTTGGTGCAATCCACAAACCGCAGTTATCATAAAAAGACATCACTTCAGAGCGGGGTGAGCAGCATGATGGGTATCCGGATGGTAAGCTCCGGCTGTCCGGTTATGGGAAAATTGAAGCCGATGCTTCATTTTCATCTGCCATTTGCTACCCTCGAAGAAACCCAGGTCAGAGCACTTTCGATTTACCTGCTTGCCCAGTATGTAAAAAACAAAAAAGGGGGGGAACCGGATTGGGAAATGGATGGACTGGTTAAAATATATGAAGATATACGGGTACTAAATCTTAATGTCTCCCGTAAAATTGCCGATCTTGAGGATAAAGATACCAGTATAAATTCCCTTGTTATACTTAATAACTTTGCTGATTATGTTACATTCACTATTGATGAATTTATGATAGATGATCTTGTGACGTATGTCAGAGAATTTATGTAATTACCATATTGTTATCCTATATACATAATATCGGAGGGTAATTGAATCAAAAATCAACACGCCTTTTTTACCTTCTGGGAGCTTTCTTCGTTGCGAATGCTCTTCTTGCTGAATTTATAGGAGTAAAAATATTTTCGCTTGAAAAAACCTTAGGTATTACCCCTTTCTCATTTTCATTTTTCGGAGTAGATGATCTCGCATTTAATCTGACGGCGGGAGTTTTACTTTGGCCGGTTGTTTTTATCATGACAGATATTATAAATGAGTACTTCGGAAAAAAAGGGGTCAGGTTGATGTCCTATACGGCCGCCGTTCTGATTTCTTATGCTTATGTAATGGTATATTTTTCGATATCAATACATCCGGCTGATTTCTGGGTTGGTACCGGCGAAGGTAAAGGAGTTCCGGATATGAATTCTGCCTTCAGTGCAATCTTCGGTCAGGGGCTATGGATTATTATCGGGTCATTAATTGCATTTCTGATCGGACAGTTTGTTGACGTCATTGTCTTCCACTTTTTGCGCCGGAAAACAGGAGAAAACAAAATCTGGTTGAGAGCTACCGGCTCAACGTTAGTCTCACAGTTTATAGACTCCTTTGTGGTATTGTTCGTCGCGTTTTATATAGGCGCTGACTGGAATCTTACCTTGGTTATGGCAATCGGCGTAGTTAATTATCTTTATAAATTTATTGTAGCTGTTGCGCTGACACCATTTTTATATATTATTCACGGGATTATAGACCGCTATCTTGGAAGAGAAGAAGCTAAGCGTTTAATGGAACAAGCAGCATCTGACTCCTGATATAACTCATCATCATAAATATTTTCTTTGACTGACCTTATGAAACTTTACAACACTGCTGAAGATACTGCATCCGTTTTTCGTGAACTAATGGTAAGGGAACTAATTTCACCGGAGGAGGATACAGTTGTCATTCTTTATGATCTTAAACAAATTGAGGAACGGCTCGCCTCACTTAAAAATACGTTTCCGGCTAATACATTTCATACTGCGGCTGTTAAAGCTAATCCTCTGGTTTCGGTTTTAAAAAAGGTTTACGGTTTGGGCTTTGGTCTTGAAGCTGCAAGCAGGGGAGAACTTGCATTAGCAGAAGCTGCAGGCGCAGAGAAGAACGAAATCGTATTTGATTCCCCCGCAAAAACACTTGCAGAAATACACTATGCCCTTAAAAGTGGAATCTATCTAAACACAGATTCATTTGATGAAATCGACAGGGTGAGAGAATTAGCGAATAAAAACACTATTAAGGCAGGTGTAGGAGTCAGAGTAAATCCGCAGGTTGGCTCAGGAACGATCTCCTCAACAAGCGTAGCAGCACAAGTGTCAAAATTCGGTATTCCCCTTGATGAGAGTAAACGATTAAAAGAATATTATTTAAAGAATTCTTTCCTGACAGGTATTCATCTTCACATTGGCTCGCAGGGTTGCCCGCTTGAGCTTTTGGTGAAAGGAGTAAAAAAAGCTGCTGCATTTGCTGAAGAGGTTAACCAGGAATCATTCGCGCTTTATGGCGAGCAAAGAATATTAAACTTTGATCTCGGCGGAGGACTTCCTGTTGGCTATTATCATGACAAATTTCCGGTTACCATTACTGATTATTTTGAAATGTTAAAAAATGAAGTGCCAATTATCTTTTCAGGTAAATACCGGCTGATTACCGAGTTCGGCAGATATATATATGCAAATTCGGGTACGGTTATTTCACGGGTGGAGTATGTTAAAAAATTCAAGGAAGCAAATATCATTATGAATCATGCGGGAGCAGACCTTTTCCTGCGCAAAAGCTATAATCCGGGTGATTGGCATCATGAAATTGCACTCATGGACAGTAAGGGGAAGGTGAAAAACAGCAATTCCACGAGCGAATATATGGTTGCTGGTCCGTTATGTTTTGCCGGCGATATTATTGAACGAAATGCAAAACTCCCCGAAGCTGAAGCAGGGGATTATCTGATCATACATGATACTGGCGCATATAACCTGAGTGCATGGTCGCGCTACAACAGCCGTCAGATACCAATAGTGATTGGATATGACCAGAGCACAGGTACTTTTGAAATACTCAGAAAAAGAGAAACACTTGATGAGATTGTGAATTTTTGGAGTTAGCTTCAGAGGGGTGTAAAATGTTGCCTATAAGAAATCCCTCCGGGAAGAAAAAATTCCGGAGGGATTATAAAGCAACAATAAATATTATTTTAGCAGCAACAGTTTCAGAGATTTGTTAACTGTTATACCTCTGGCTCTCAGCAGATACGAACCGCTTGCAAGTCCATCTCCCCGTACTGTAAAAGTGTGTTTTCCTGCTTCAAATTGTGCATTCTCATTAATAACCAAAACTCTTCTGCCTATCATATCATAAAGTTCGATTATAAATTCTGCCGGTGAAGGAAGAACCATGCTTATTGTGGTAACCGGGTTAAAAGGATTCGGGTATGCAGCGATTTGAAAATCGGTAACTGATTGAACTTCACTGACTGAGACAACCGGGAATAATGGAATAATTTCGGGCGCGCTTTCATTCCACAAACGGTCAGTAGAAGTGAGCAGATACAGATAGGGATTAGCTGAGTCAACCACGGTGGCATGTGTATAGGATGTGGCCTCTTTTCTGATTATGGCAACAATATCTTCTGCTTTTCTTTGGTAGCTTATAATTGAATCGGGATGGGGGTATCCGGTATATTTGTATAATATATACCGGTGTGGAAGATCACCGTCTGAAGCAACGGTTGGATGTGTCCAGGTTACTCTTACCGACTGTGGGTTAATGGTAAACTCACCAGCTGCCGGGGGCAAGGAGGGGATGGAATCAAGCCATGGCATCGGAGGGATAAGAGCCGGGTATTTATATAAATCATTTCTAAGGGAATCCTGAACTCCCAGCAGATTATTAGTGATTGATTTTGAACTAAAGAAGACACTTCCCTTAACTTTGTCAAAAGTTCTGATGAACCTGATTTGATGAGGCATCTGAGTAGGGTTGAGCCAGGTTGTGTCCTGCGAACCATTTCCGATCTTATAAGCAGCATGACCGACAAATACCTGGCGATCAAACGCATTATCATTCCACCAGGGGGTTAGCACTTCGAACCTGGCAGGCGGGAATCCAATATTCCAATATATTTGGGGGTTAATATAGTCAACCCACCCCTCCTGAATCCATTTTCTCGAATCGGCGAATACCTGATCGTAGCTCTGAAATCCGCTCGTGGCTGAGCCATTTGGGTCGGTGCTCTGGTTCCGCCAAATACCAAAAGGGCTAATGCCGAATTTTACGTGTTTCTTAACTGATTTGATACTATCCCGAACCATTTGGACAAGCATATTTACATTGTTCCTGCGCCAGTCATCCTTATTGGTGAATCCTCTGGGAAAAAGAATGAACGTGGAATCATCTTCAAAGACAACATTAGTTTGCGGATAGGGATAAAAATAGTCGTCAAAATGAATACCGTCAATATCATATCTGCGGACAACATCCATAATTACAGAGGTAACATAATCCATCACTTCAGGATTGCCCGGATCGAGCCACTTATACACGCCATACTCTTTAACCCATTGTGGTTTCCTTTTACTTACGTGTGAGGAGTGGACACTACTGGTATTTTTATTCATTACCGCCCGATAAGGGTTTACCCAGGCGTGCAGTTCTATACCTCTCTTGTGAGCTTCATCCACCATGAATGTGAGCGGGTCATAAAGAGGATTCGGCGGGGTTCCTTGCGTGCCGGTGAGCCATTCGCTCCAGGGTTCGATATTGCTGATATAAAACGCATCACAGGTCGGACGTATTTGGGCAAAAATGGTATTAATGCCGTTCAGTTTATGGCGGTCTAAGAGGGTTATAAATTCACTCTGTTGCTGTGCGGGAGTCAGGTTCTTACTGGTTGGCCAGTCGATATTTGACACGGAGGCAACCCAAATAGACCGTACTTCCCTCAGAGGGGAAACCGATTGTGGGTAAGAGGTCTGGCTCAAGAGAAAAAGCAGAATTACATGTACAGAGAATTTCATTTCATAAACCGGGAATAATGTAGAATAAAAATAGGTATTGTAAAAATTTCTTCAAAATATAAATATATCATTCTGGCAGAAACGCTTAACCTGTGCCCTGCCGCGAAGTAAGAATTCAGTCACTGAATTCTTCCCCCTGTCATTGAATTTTTCCGAAAGTACTAAAGAAAAGTACAACGGATAATATTTTTTTAGTTTAGAGGTGCAGATTATCCACACTTAAAGAGGTCAGAGATGAAAAAGTTAATGCTTCCGTTTGTTCTGTTTTTTCTCATTATTGCAACAGGCAATATTCACGCCGGAAACCCCTCCGGAACTATTTCAGCAGCACAGAAAGATGTGATTGTTGAAAATCTTCTTAACGGGCTTTCCTCCGGTAACATGGGGCTGATGGTCAGTTCAGCACAGTTTCTTGCTGAATACAAATCAGTCCGTTCAGTTATTCCGCTTATGCAGATGCTTCATGAATCAGAAAATGAAGAATCAAGAATTGCAGCAGCACTTTCGCTGGTAAAGATTGGTGACCCGCGCGGAGTTTTTGCAGTCCGGCAGGCAGCACACTTCGATGAAAGTGAACAGGTGCGTTCAATGTGCATGAAATTCTATTGCGCGTATCTTTGCGGAAAAACTGACCAGTGACTCAGTAATAGTGATCAGCCGGATATATATAACACTATCCGGCTGATTATTATTCTAATCCTTCCTCACTTATCAGCAGCGCAAGCAGCGTAATAGCAGCGCTTCCTAATGCAAACTCTCTGGGGTTAACTTCGCTAAAAACATCGTTTGCTGAGTGATGGTAGTCAAAGTATCGCTGATCATCAGGCACGTATCCAATCAGCGCTTTTGTATTTTGTAAAAATGATATATCAACACCACTGCCCCCTTTTCTTATCCACTCAATACCTGTTCTGTTGAGCAGAGGAAGCCACTGTTGCATGTGAGCTATTGTTGCAGAATCAGAATCCACGCTAAAACCTCTTGGTGTAAATGCGCCTCTATCTGACTCAATAGCAGCATAATGAATATCAGAAGCTGCATGCGCAAAGTCAGCGTATGTTCTTGCACCACGGACTCCGTTTTCTTCGTTCATGTAAAAAATGCAGCGAAGTGTGCGTGAAGGTTTAAGCTGAAGTTTCTTAATGATATATAAAGATTCCAGCCCCTGCACACATCCGGCTGCATCATCATGGGCGCCATCCCCCTGATCCCACGAGTCATAATGTCCGCTTACAACAATAATCTCATTTGGCAAAACACTTCCTTTTATTTCACAGATGAGATTATATGACTCAGCGTCAGGATTTGTTTTACAGTTCAGACGCAGTGTAATTCTGGTATTTTGATCTGAAGCAATACTCTTGCTTAAATAATCTGCATCTTGAATCCCGATTGCAACAAATGGAATTTTTACTATGGTTGTGTCATATCTGATCATTCCAACGTGTGGGGTATTGTCATTTCTGGTTGTGATTGACCGGAGTATGGCTGCAACCGCGCCATATCTTGCTGCTTCAATTGCGCCGGTGGAGCGAAAGCGAACAGCTTTACCATATCCGCTAAACGTGTTTACCAGACTATGATCGAAAGGGACATTGTAAAAAACAATTTTCCCTTTTACTTCATTAGCTCTGGCTTTTAGTTCGTCGTAACTTGAAATCTCAATCACCTCTGCCGTGAGACCATTTTGGGGAGTTTCCACACTGCCACCGAGTGCTGCAATGCTGAGTTTCCGGTTCATGTTTCCTTCTCTTATGTGGAAGGCCTCTTCGACATCACCTCGCTCCCAATGTGGCACCATCGTTTTCTGAAGCCAGACGGTGTCAAAGCCCATCTGCTCCATTTTCTGTTTAGCAAACATTATCGCTTTGATCGATTGTTCTGAACCGCTCAGCCGGGGTCCTATCTTGCAGATTTCACCGAGCAGGTTGTATCCGGTCAGCTCAGTAAGTGCAATAGAGATTATGGAATCAGCAAGGGGAGGAGTTATTTTAACGGGAGTAATTGGTTCTCCCGCAAAACCGGTGTTGTGAAGACCAACAAAAAGAAGCAGTAAGGTCAGAAAAAAATTCATCTTGTTTAGTATATTGTCAATTAATAAAAAGTTGAAAGGAAAAACATTGCAAAATACTAACGCAGAACTTTATATTAAAGAACTTGCTTTAATTCCCCATCCGGAAGGGGGATTTTACAGAGAAATTTACCGTTCTCCTGATGTTTTTACTCCTGAGTATCTGAACACAGAGAGGAGCTATATGACCTCAATTTATTTCCTTTTACGATCGGGTGAATTTTCGTCTTTCCATCGTTTACGGAGTGATGAGCTATGGTATTATCATTTGGGAAGCCCGGTTAGTATTTACATTCTTGATGAAGAAAGTAATCTCCACCAACATACACTCGGTAAGAACCTTTCAAAGGGGGAGGAACTTCAGGTTGTTTTCAGGAAGGGGACATGGTTTGCCGCTACCCCGGCGGAGGAGAACTCCTTCTCGTTGTTTGGTTGTGCTGTTTCACCGGGATTTCATTTCGATGACTTCGAATTGGGAAACCGACTCAAACTTCATGAAAAATTTCCTCAGTTTCACGAGCTAATTGAGAAGTTTACATTGGGCTGACTCAAATCACAATATCTTTTTTATAAGAGCGGATACCAAAAACTATTCCGGCAACTGAGAGCAGAAATGAAATGGTAAAGAATATCATGGTTGTTTTTAGCAGAACAACATAGTTCATACTGCCGCCGGATAGTCCTGAATTCTGAAAAAAGAGCCGGATATTCGGGGCAAGCAACAATAACTCAAGCATGATATATCCCATTGATATCAGGAATGAAATTGAAGCGCCGGATGATGAAGATATTCGTATCGGATTTTTTTCTTTATAATTTGGGAATAAACCTCCCATCCCGAAATTGATAGCAGCAACAGTGAAAGCAGAAATAATGGTAGCGGTGAATGAAAAAATATACAGTTCACCTTCAAACCTCCGGTTCGCGAAATGGGTTAATGCTAAACTGAGCAGCATTATCCCGGTCATCAGTACAGCAAACTTTGATACTGCATAACGGAATATATTCACCGGCGCAGACCGGAGCCGCCAGAAAGTTTCACCTTCTAGACTCAAATGAGGGAAGATAAAACGTAATGCGAGTGTTACAATCATAAAATGGATAAAAAGAAAAAACACCAGAAAAACAGTGGTTTGTGTGTCGGGGTCATAACTCATAAACATTCTGAATGGACGACCTCCAATACTTCCGGTGAAAAGCACAATAAGGATTATCAGCAATGCCAGGTGCAGGATCTGCACCGGTTCGCGCAAAAAAAGAAGATATTCTTTCCGGAAGAGACTTCCGGTTTTAGCCGATGTAAGAGTATCGACCGGCTTCCAGACAGGTATTTCATCTGACTTTTTTTTCTTTCCTGACGCGAGTTCTGAAACTGCCTGATAGCTGCGGTAGAAAAACTTATCAGCAATCAGCAACATCGCTATGAAAAATGCAGAAGTCAGTGAAATGATAAGAGCGAAATAAGATATTGCCAGGTGATATATCTCACGCTGAATCCAGTAAAGTGCATCAGCTATCCAGATGCCCGGGAAGATTTTTATTAAAGGGGAGTCAAGTGAGTTTAGATATAAGCTTAAACGCGCTTCTAAATAGGAGCTCTGTGCAACTAATTCAACAGGATCATTCAATTTAAAAAAAACTGCCGTCACTGCAATATATCCGGCTGCAATGATGCCAATTGTCAGTTTTGGTCCTGCTGATTCAGCAATTCGTACAATGAGAAAGAGGATTAACACGCCAAGTATTCCGGCTAAAAGCAAAAAGGGAAGAACCAGACCTGCTAAAACAATAAAATAAAAACTCAGAGGTTCGTTAAAGTAATTACCGTAAGCCAGAAGTGAGGAACAAATAATTAAAAAAAGTGTACCGGAGGAGTAAAAGAAATTATCAATAAACTTGATGAGAAAAACCTGTTTAAACGAGACGGGCTTTGATAAAAGAAAATTTACTTCTTTGGAACGGTAAAAAGTAGCAAACCCGACCAGAATGTTCCCCGCGCTTACTGTAAGAAAAACCATAAAGAGGATAATTGCAGCAAAACGATGGAAAAAGAAGAGTCCTATTTTATAATCATCAAGTAACAGGAGAATTACTTTTTGAGTAAAAATATACATCCCGGCTGCAAAACCGGCATAGACCAAAAGCAGTGCAAGATTTTTTAACAATTCAGCCGGAGCAATTTCTGATTTGCTTACTCTTACATTGGCAAGAAACTTATAATAGAATAGATGCCTGAGCAGTGTCATTTAACTAATTCGAGAAAAAACTCTTCTAAGGAAAGAAAATTCCTTTCCTGAAAGTCTTTAAAGGCCTCTCGCGGTCCGTCAAAAATGAGTTTGCCATCTTAAAGAATGCCGATTCGTGTACAAATTTCTTCAGCGACATTCAGACTGTGTGTTGTCATCAGTACAGCAGAACCAGTGTTAGCCAGAGCTTGAAATGTTTCTTTTACCAATTTTGCACTTTGAGGATCAAGACCAACCATAGGTTCATCAACAACAATCAGACCCGGGTTATGAAGCAAAGAAGAAGCGATTGAAATTCTCTGTTTCATCCCTTGTGAGTAGGTCTCTGTTCGCCGGTCAATCCATGATCCAATTCGTAGTGTATCACTTATTTTTTCAATCCTCTCTTTCAGTTCATGATGCGGAATGTTAAAAAGTCCGCCTGAAAAAAAGAGAAATTCTCTTCCTGTGAGTTTTTCATAAAGAAAAGGTTGATCCGGGATATATCCAAGCCGGTGCTTTGCCTGATCAGGGTTACTGGTCAGGTTGAAGCCGTCTATAAAAATATTTCCTGAGGTCGGGCGGAGTAAACCGGAAATCATTTTTATAGTTGTGGTTTTACCTGCACCGTTTGGACCTAAAAATCCAAAAAACTCGCCCGGCTCAATCTGAAGGTTTAGATTTTCAAGCGCAGTGAAATTACCATAACTTTTGTTCAGGTTCTGTAGGGTCAGCATATTTATTTATAACAGCGGCGGGGGAGTGAAGGTTCCGGTCTGAGTTAACCTTCAATAACTCTTACATCTTCTGATGTAATGGTGATCAGGTCTTGGTCAGTCAGATTTGATACAGTCAGGATTCTTTCTTCCTGATTGCTTATTGCTTTGTAAAGTACATTACGAACGGTACGGGCATTACCGAAGTTTTTGTCTCTCGCATTATAAAGCATGGTGAAATAAACAAGGAGCGAGCGGGAAGCTCCCTCGTCAAGTTTATATCCGCTTTTTACTGCAATGGAGAGCGCAATATTAAGCATCTGTTGAGGGTCATAATCCTCAAATTCAAAGAAATTTGTAAAGCGGCTTCTCATTCCCGGATTTGCGTCAAGAAACTCCTGCATCTCGTTGGTATAACCGGCGACAATTACCACAAGCGAATCTTTGAAATCTTCCATCCGTTTAAGCAGAGTATCAATTGCTTCCTGACCGAAATCATTACCTCCGCGTGCTAAAGTATATGCCTCATCAATAAAAAGAGTGCCCCCTAATGCTTTCTGAATAACTTCTTCAGTTTTAGCTGAAGTCTGCCCCTGATATCCGGCGACTAAAGCAGCACGGTCAACTTCCACAAGATGCCCCTTCTCAAGCAGACCCATTTCCTTATATACTTTGCTTAGTAAACGCGCAACTGTTGTTTTACCGGTGCCGGGATTACCAAGAAATGCTGCATGCAGATTTTTTCTGAGTACAGTTAAACCACGGGCTTCTCTCATTTTGGCAACTTTAAGTCCGGAGATAAGTTTTTCAACAGATTTTTTAACAGAATCAAGACCGGTAAGTTCACTTAATTCAATAAGATGCTTTTCAAGAAGTTCTTTATTACCTTCAACCGCAACTACTTTTTTCTCTTCCGGTTTATGTTTGCCGATTCCTGATATATCCTCAGGGAGAACTATGCTGGTATTTTCCGGAGTTCTTTCCTCTTTGGGTATATCAGCTACACGAAGCAGATGATTCCGGGCGGTTGAGTCAACAAGATTTCTTACCAGACGGGCATTGCCAAAATTCTTATCGCGCTGCCGGTAAAGCTCATTAAAGTGAATTTTAACCGCTTCTTCTGCTTCCGGATTCATGGTAAGTCCTTTGCTCTTAAAAATACTCTGAGCTATTACCATAAGTTCATCCGGAGCGTAGTCTTCAAAGAAAATCTGTTTTGTAAATCTTGATTGCAGCCCCGGGTTGCTTTCCAGAAATTTTTTCATGTCATCGGTATATCCGGCAGCAATACAAATGAATTTGCCGCGGTCATCTTCCATCCGTTTCAGTAAAGTATCAATGGCTTCTTTGCCAAAATCATTTTCTCCGCCTTTAACCAGTGTATATGCTTCATCAATGAAAAGAGTTCCCCCCATTGATTGATTAATAAGCTCAGTGGTCTTTTCAGCAGTTTTACCAACGTAGGATGCAACAAGCTGCTGACGGTCTGCTTCGATAAGATGACCTTTTGGGAGAAGACCTAATGCAGAGAATATCTGACTCACTATTCGGGCAACGGTAGTTTTACCTGTTCCGGGATTACCAAGAAATAGTAAATGATCAGCAAATCTGCTCTGAATACTTTCCCCCTGTTCAACATAATATCGGGCGAGTTTAACTAATTCATTTATTTCTTTTTTAACGGTGGGGAGTCCGGTGAGGCCGTTAAGCTGTGCAAGATATTTAGTAAGGTTTTCCTCATCAACACCGGCTTTTACTTCGGCCTTTGCAGTATGCTTCAGGATATCAGCAATATCTTCTTCTTTTATAGTTGTCAGTGCTGATTTGTCTCGCAATCTTTCCGGAAGACGGAGATAACGTTTACTGAGCGCCATCTTTGCATCGTTAAAGAGATTCCTGACCAGGCGGGCATTACCAAAAGTTTTATCCCGCTTTCTGTAAAGATTGGTAAACTCCTTCTTGAGCAGTTCAACCGCGCCCATCTCAACTGAATACTCTTCTTTTTCAGCCATAATTTTGAAGATCTCAATCAGTTCATCCGGATTATAGTCTTCAAAATCAAAGAAGTGTGTGAAACGCGATTTCATTCCCGGATTAGAAGAAAGGAAATCATTCATCTCATCAGGATAACCTGCAGCAATTACTGCGAACTGTCCTGCTTTGTCTTCCATCTTTTTAAGGAGTGTGTCAATTGCTTCCTGACCAAAATCCTGTCCGCTTCCCCCCTTTTTAACGAGAGTATATGCTTCGTCAATGAAAAGAAGCCCTCCCATTGAGTCTTCAATTATTTTCTCTGTCTTCTGAGCGGTTTCACCTATATACTGACCAACTAATGAGCCACGGTCAACTTCAACAATGTGACCTTTTTCAAGAATACCCATTGCCTTAAAAATTTTACCGAGTACTCTTGCAATAGTGGTTTTACCGGTACCCGGATTACCCAGGAAGACTGAATTGACTGAAAGATTACCGGCGGTTTTTAATCCTGATTTTTTCCGCTCGCGGATGAATTCAAGATAGTCAACAAAATCGCGCATTGACTGCTTCACTGATTTTAAGCCGGTAAATGTGTCCAATTGCGCAAGCAGGTCAACGAGTGACTCTTCTCCCTCAGGGACAGCAGGGGACTGGGAGTCTTTTGGTTTTTCTCCGGTTTTGTGAACTGCTGCTTTCTTTGCAAGTTCTTTTTCAATCTGATTTACGTCAATCTCTTCAGTATTAGGTATATCACTTATGCCGATGAGAAACCAGCGCTCACCAACCTTTTGATCGTGCAGATATATCTCAACTCTTGCCTGACCTCTCTGCCAGTATCCAATTGAATCTGTTCCCCAGCTTTCAACGAATACGATATTCTTCCAGTCACGGTCAACCGCTACTTCAAAATCATGATGCCCTGCCTCTTCATTACCCATATACCAAACGGCAGTTCCATTAAGCACTGAATCTTTGATATTAAAATAGGGATTAAGGATAATAACTTCCACACCTATATACTGAGCCCGGTTTTCTGCAAATTGAAGCATATATATACGCTCACCTGTCTGCAAATCTCTGCTCATATCAAACATTTTTGCATAAAGCGCGGTAACGATGGTGGACTCACCACGTTCGAAATCAGTCCTCTTCTTTAAGGTAAGAATGGGGTTTTTACCCGAACGTAAATCCTGAGCAGAAGCGGTAGAAGATGCCTCATTATCCAATTTCCTCAGATCAATAATCTTCAGGTTTTTTGGTTCCTCGCGCGCCGGTCTTTCGTCCGCGTCAGGTTCAGGCGTGAGATTTAATGACTTAACATTTTCGCTCTTAGGAGGCGCTGCGTCCGACTCGGTGTTATCTTTGGCAGACTGCCTGTTCTCAAGATTCAGCAGCTTGTTATATATGGCTGTGAATTTCTCATCCGATTCAAATTCATTTTTGTAGTTCTGAGCTTTCAGAATAGCAGGTCTGAGCTGAAAAAGTGCAATCATGGTTTCAAGTTCAAGCAACTTTACTTTTTTATGCAGCGCGGCTAATGACTGATCCTCCAAAATTTTCCTGATTGCCCATCCGCAATACCAGTATTCTTTCATTTTAAAAGCATCTTCAGCTTCATCAAGGAGATGGGTATTTGGTGTTTCACTCTCTTTTTTTACAAGTTTATTCAGAAAGGTTGTCCTTTGCGGTTGAACAACACTCCCTCCGTTGGCTGCATTTTTGAACCACTCTTTTAACCGTGGGAAGAATTTATTATTCCCTTTATCTTCCTTCATCGCCAATTCAAATTCTTCGAGCGCTTCTGGGTACTTTCCCATCCCTGCTAAAGCTTTTGCCTTCAGATGGTGTGCCCATGCCAGGGGTTGAGCTCCTTTGCTTATAACCACATCTAAGTCTGCAATAGCACCCTGGAAGATGCCAATACGCATAAGGATAAATCCGCGATAAAGCCGGGTTTGGGGGTATTCGCTACCAAGATTTACCGCAATATCAGCGTTTTCGAGGGCCAGATTTGGCTCATTGTTCTCAAGGTGCGCCCAGGCAAGACAAATTGCAGCGCGAAAATCACCCGGGCGGCCATCAAAAACTCTCTGCGCAGTCTGCAGAGCGATTCTGAACCGTCCTTCTGTAAGATGCTCAAAGGACTCTTTTAGGAGCTCTTCGGTCTCTTCACTGGTCAATGTTCTTGTGCGGTCTTGCATTGTTGAATATTCAGCAAATTCGGTTAATCATTATTTTAATTTACTAAAAAAGCAATTTATAACTGACAGTAAATTGCGTCTGTCAGCCGGAAGCGGAAGGAGGATAAAAAATTACTTTATCAATACGTGGTCCATCCCGGTCAGCAATCTCGAATCTGAAGGCATGAAAGGGGATAATTTCACCTACTTCGGGTATCCGGCCGGTGATGTTCAGTATGAGACCTGCCAAGGTTGAATAATCATGAGAAAGGGGGAGGGAGATACCGAGTGATTCGTTAACCTCTTCAATTCGCAAATCTCCGGTTAGGAAAACAGAGCCATCATCCCTTTTTTTGATCCTGTCACTTTCAGCTTCATCAAAATCAGGAAAACTGCCGAGTATGTTTTCGATAAGGTCGTGAAGGGTTGTAATTCCCTGCAAACTGCCATATTCATCAATAACAACGCCAAAATGGATTTTTGAGCTCTTAAATATATCCAGTGCTTTGCTTGCCGGCGTCTGTTTAAGGAAATAAGCCGGCTCGGTTAGTATCATCCGGTTGAGTTTTTCCGTGTTTGAATTGAGCAGTTCCTCATAAAAATCCTTAACTTCAAGAATCCCGATAATATTATCTTCCTTGTCTTCATAAACAGGATAACGGGAGTATCCTTCACTCCGGATGACTGCCTTAATTGACTCAACTGTAGCATTAATATCAATTGATACAATTTTGTTCTTATGAGTCATGGTCGAGAATACACTTTTATCCCCGAAAGCAAACACCTGATTCAGAATTTCTGATTCTCTTTTGTCAAGTGAACCGGATGTCATTCCCTGTTGTATATAAAACTTTAATTCCTCCTCAGTTACCGGTTTTTCTTCAGTCATGGAAACCTTAAATAAACTGAGAACAGATGAGGTTGATTTGCTGAATATCCACACAAAGGGAAGTGATATATTTAGCACAACTTTCATGAAAGGGGAGAGCAACGAGGCAATTCTTTCAGGATTTTTGAACGCGATTGCCTTTGGGATTAATTCCCCGATAACAACTGAAAAATATGTTAGCAGCGAAACCACCACGATATAAGATACCTCCTCCGCGTATTTACCTATAAGCTCAATACCGGCAAAAAACGGAATCAGATCATCAGCAATTGAAACACCGCCCACTACACCGGCAACAATACCAATAAGCGTAATACCAATTTGAACTGCGGAAAGAAACTTTTCCGGCTCTTTTAATAACTCCAGTGCATCGGCTGCACCTTTACTCCCTGCATTCTTCATCTTGAGTAAATTCAGCTTAGTTGAGGAAACGAGGGCAATTTCTGCCATCGCGAATACTCCGTTTAGAAGAAGCAGGAACAGGGCAGCTAAAATTTCAGTTGTCATAACTCCAATTTAGAAACAATACCTGATATATAAAAAAAGGCAGCCCCTGCGGGACTGCCTTTAGAACTTGGGCTAAGAGTTTAATCTTAGTACATTCCGTCCATACCGCCGCCCATGCCCTGTGGCATAGCAGGCATTGCAGGTTCTTTCTCCTTCTTCTCATAAACAACTGCTTCAGTTGTGATGAGGAGAGCAGAAACAGAAGCTGCATTTTCAAGCGCGGTTCTGGTAACTTTGGTCGGGTCAATTACGCCAGACTTAAAGAGATTTTCATATTTCTCGTTTGCAGCGTTAAATCCGAAGTCATCCTTGCCTTCTTTTACCTTCTGAAGGATCACTGAACCTTCGAGACCGGCATTGTTAACGATCTGTCTCAGCGGCTCTTCGAGAGCTTTTTTGATGATCTGGATACCGGTGGTCTGATCTTCGTTTTCACCTTTGAGGGTTTCGAGAACTGCAATGGTGCGGATATATGCTACGCCGCCGCCAGGAACAATACCTTCCTGAACTGCTGCTCTGGTTGCATGCAGCGCATCTTCAACACGTGCTTTCTTTTCCTTCATTTCAACTTCGGTTGATGCACCAATTTTAATTACTGCAACACCGCCGCTGAGTTTAGCAAGACGTTCCTGAAGTTTTTCTTTGTCATAGTCAGAAGTGGTTTTTTCAATCTGAGCTTTGATTTCATTGATTCTCTTCTTGATTTCATCAGATGAACCGGCGCCTTCAACGATAGTGGTGTTATCTTTGTCAATAACAACTTTCTTTGCGGTACCGAGATAAGAAACCGTTGCATTTTCGAGTTTGAAACCTCTTTCCTCAGAGATAACAGTTCCGTTTGTGAGGACTGCGATATCTTCGAGCATTGCTTTTCTTCTGTCACCAAAGCCAGGAGCTTTAACTGCAGCAATTTTGAGGGTGCCTCTCAGCTTATTCACAACCAAGGTTGCAAGAGCTTCACCTTCAACTTCTTCAGAGATGATGAGAAGTGAACGACCCTGCTGAACAACTTTCTCCAGAACCGGGAGAAGGTCTTTCATTGCAGAGATTTTTTTATCGTGAATGAGGATGAATGGATCTTCGAGAACTGCTTCCATCGTCTGGGTGTCAGTTACAAAGTAAGGGGAAAGGTAACCGCGGTCAAACTGCATACCTTCAACCACATCAAGAGCGGTTTCGGTACCTTTGTTTTCTTCAACGGTGATAACGCCGTCTTTGCCGACTTTGTCCATAGCATCTGAAATGAGGATACCGATTGATTTATCGTTATTAGCGGAGATAGAACCAACCTGAGTGATTTCATCTTTTCCGCTGATTTCTTTGCTCATTTTCTTCAGATTTTCAATTACTTTGGCAACTGCCAGATCAATACCTCTTTTGAGGTCCATCGGGTTAGCGCCTGCGGTTACGTTCTTGAGGCCTTCTCTGTAGATTGCCTGAGCAAGAACAGTAGCTGTGGTGGTACCGTCACCGGCAACATCACTGGTCTTTGAAGCAACTTCGCGAACCATCTGAGCGCCCATATTTTCTACGGGATCTTCCAGTTCGATTTCTTTTGCTACCGATACACCGTCTTTTGTAACGGTCGGAGCGCCGAATTTCTTTTCGAGGATTACATTTCTGCCCTTGGGGCCGAGGGTTACTTTTACTGCGTTAGCGAGCTTATCCACACCTTTTTTCAGGCCTGAACGGGCATCACTGTCAAATTCGATTAATTTTGAAGCCATTGTTTATTCTCCAGTTTAGTTTAAAATTACTTTATAATTGCAAAAATGTCTGACTCGCGCATCATCAGGTATTCTTCACCGTCAACGGAAACTTCGGTTCCGCTGTATTTGCCGTAAAGAACTTTATCACCAACTTTAACGGTGAGGGGAAGAACTTTACCGTCTTCGGTGGTTTTGCCTGTACCGACTGCAACGATAGTGCCTTCGATTGGCTTCTCTTTTGCGGTGTCAGGAAGGTAAAGACCGCTTTTGGTCTTCTCTTCAGCTTCTTTTGCCTTTACTACGACTCTGTCATGCAAGGGCTGGATATTGAGTTTGCTCATGTTTTTCTCCATTAGTTAATAAATAATAAATTTGTTAGCACTCAAAAAAGACGAGTGCTAATTTAGGTCATTTTTTGCAATTTGTCAAGAGATTTTTAACTCAATCTGCGGGGAAAGGTAGTTCTGTAGCCAATCCAGATTGGTATAGAGGATTGGCTTTGCAAAAAAGAGGATGTGTTTCCGGACAAAGCAGGAATGATTTTTCGCTCAGGTAGTCGGTTTTGGCTAAAGGAATTGACAGAAGTTAGCTAAATTGACAGAGGATTTATGATGAATTTGAGACAGATTAGACCGTTTATGGGCAGGTTCACAGGGATTTTACTGATAACCCTGTCTTCCTTCTCATTATTACTGATCTCCTGTGAAGAGACTCCCCCCGAACCTATCCCCACGCTTAACAAATTGATGGGTTTTGAGCAGGATTTATTTATGCTCAAGATTGAGTCGGTTCTTCAAAATACTATAGATGAGATTTACCATGATTCGGTCACCGTTGCCGAACGAGAGTCTCTCATGACTTTTTACCGGTCAAGGAATTTTTCGCCCGTGTTGCTGATCAGTTTTGAGGATACAATTCTCTTTCACTCGTTGCTGTCTTCACTTCAGAATTCGGGCTCTCATGGGTTGAACCCGCAGGACTATAACACAAATAACATAGCTTCATTTTATCAAGAGGCATTTACCAAGGACAGCATTTCCGCTGAAGAACGGCATCGTTCTTTAGCTTCTGCTGAAATCTCATTAGCATCAGGCGTTTTAAAGTATATCTCACATTTAAAGTATGGGCGAATTAATCCTAAAAACATTTTTGACAGTGACTATGCAATTCCTGTAGGTGACAGTGCGACCCGGGTGTATCTCGAACCTCTCCAGTCAGAAGACATTTTAGAATATATTGCGCAGACGGAGTTCAGAGATGAGCGGTATAATAATCTCCGTCTGGCAGTTCCATATTATGAGGAACTGAAAACGCATGAATGGAAGAAAATACCATACTTCAGCAAAAAAATGAAAGCGGGGGACAGTGATACTCATTTCCCGATGATAGCGGAGCGGCTTAATCAGCTTGATTTTTTTGATACAACCGGAATTGATATACACAGCCAGGTGATTTATGATTCAAATCTGGTAAAAGCCCTTACGCAGTTTCAGGAGGAGAGGGGACTTGCTCCTGATGGTATTCCCGGCAAATCAACCATTGACTGGCTTAACGTTACCCCTGATGAATATCTGCAGAAGATATATCTTTCACTTGAGCGTTACCGCTGGACAACTTATACGGACAGCTCAGACTATCTTCTGGTAAATATACCCGCGTTTACGGTATATATGTACGAGGAGGGAAAGTTGACAGGTGAGATTAAAGTCTGTACAGGTAAGAAACGGTCAAAATACTACGCTGATCAGCTCGCACGTTATAAGAAAACACGTAACATCAGGCACAGACCGGATGACTGGGAGACACCACAGCTCTATTCTGAAATTTCGCATGTGATTCTCAATCCGACCTGGACGGTTCCTCCGAGTATTATCAGAGAGGAATTATATAACGAATACCGTAAAGATACAACGTATCTGCTGCGAAAGAAATTTAAGGTGTATCTTAATAATGAAGAGGTGAATCCTTCCGAAGTTGATTTGCGGAATTATTCGCCGGAAAAAATTCCTTACAGTTTTGTTCAGAGCCCTGATCCATTTAATGCCTTAGGCCGGCTGAAGTTCATTTTTCAGAACAGGTTTGGCGTTTATCTGCATGATACTCCCACGCGGCTTCCTTTTGGTTACGCTAACCGGGCCGTTAGTCACGGATGTGTAAGAGTTGAAAAACCGTATCTGCTGGCTGAATATTTATTACGGAATCACTCCAGATGGAATCTGGATTATGTGAAGATTGAAACCGGAGTAAAAGTCGCGGATAAAGAAGTGGTAAAGGAATATTATCAGAACCGGAAACAGCTCAGACAGGTTGATAATAAAGAAAAGACTACCACTGTAAAACTTGAAAAGAAGATTGCATTGTTTATCGATTACTATACTTCATGGGTAAACGAAAAGGGGAGAGTGCAGTTCAGGGATGATATATACGAGAAGGACAGACTTCTCGGCGCGGCTTTAGGTTACTCAGCCGGCGGATAGTCATGCGCAACCGGCAGGATTAGTGAAAACGTACTTCCTTTTCCTTCCTCACTGGTAAGAGAAAGTTTTCCATCATTTTTTTCAGCAAACTCCTGGCAGAGCATCAAACCTAAACCCGTGCTGGATTCTCCCTCTGTTCCTTTTGAATTGAATTTCGTATCTATTCTGAAAAGTTTTTTTTGATTCTCAGGCGAGATACCCACTCCGTTATCTTCAACTGAGATAACACCTTTACCATTTTCAATAAAACTATTTACCGATATTTTACCGTTTCGCCAGGAAAATTTAATAGCATTCGATATGAGATTTCTGATAATTGTTTGTATCATATTCTCATCTGCAAACAATGGAATACCCTCTTGCACCTGAACTGAAAGTGAGATTCCCTTAACCTGAGCCGCCTGGTTTAACTGGAGAAGCACATATCTTATTGCTTCCGCGGCATCAAATCTTTTTTTATCAATTTGCAGTATATTTCTTTGAATCTGTGACCATTTCAGGAGATTTTCAAGCAATGAATAAAGCCCCTGTGCAGTTTCGAATAAGGTTTCTGAATATAATCTGAATTCTTCCTGTGAGAAGTTGCTTTCCTTGTCGGCCAGTATTTCAGTTAATCCGAGAAATCCCTGGAAGGGTGATCTGAGGTCATGCGCGATGATGGAAAAAAACTTATCTTTGGTGTTATTTAAGCTAACCAATTCTTCATTTGCACTCTCCAATTTTTTAAGAGCGTTTTGCAATGCGATTTTTTCATCTATAAGTTTTCTTTGAAGTTCAGTGACTTCCTGATTAAGTGAAAAAAGCATCGCATTCTGACTAATCATCAGTTCCACATCCACACCGCCTACTACCAGAATATGAGTTTCTTTTTTATAGACCTTAGCCAGGAGCGAGCTATTAAGCAGTGATGAAGACTTAAAGGTAATATATCCTTCAAAAATAAGACCATCCGGTTCTTTTGAAGAGGCAAATGTTGAATAATCCGGATTAAGAAAAGCTGATGTACCAAGCTCACCAACGAGTTTGTTCATAAATTCATTGGTATGAACTATTTCGCCGCTGTCAGTAAAACAACCCAGGGCTAATGAGCTGCTGGAACCAATCAGCTCGGCTAATTCCTTATCCCATAACAGAAGACAGCTTTTCATTCGGTTTCGGGTGTTTCCGCAGACAATTTATCAAGATGAGGTATATACGACAGCATCCATTGATAGAAAGGAAGAATTTCAGCGCCGGTCTCCTTGCTTAATTCTGAGGAGAGAATTGAAAGCCAGCCATTAAGCTGAACATCCCAATAGCCAGAAGAGAAACCATGACTTTTGTACGCGCGCAAGACCCAGAGAATGGTCTCTACCAACACCTGAGGATTAAAATTCTTCATCGCGGCAGTCATAAATTTCGTATGGTTCAGGTGATTATCCCGCATCATCGGCAGATTATCCTGACCAATGAGGGAATATATATCAGTCCGGGTTTCAAGATGTTTATTGATGAGCACAACCAGATGGGCGGATTTCGATTCATATTCCATCACACTTTTCTCTGACGCAGCGTTTAGTTTTCCTGCTTCGGCGATAATTTCTGATTTTGTCATACTGTCATCTTGTTAAATGTTCTGATAAATTCTTCAAGTGCATTAAGATCAGGCAGATATACCACATTAGTAAATTTCGTGAGCGCTTCCGCCCCACCGTGCAGAAACCCCTGACCTCCGACCAGGATGGGGAGCCCTTGAAGTTCTTGTTCAAAGGTTACAAGCATTTTTTCGAGAACTGTAAGATTAAAAAAAATGCTGAATGAAACCGCTAATAAACCCGGCTGAATGCTCTTAGCAAGTGAAACAACATTAGAGGCAGGAGTGTTAGCTCCAAGGAAGTAAGTATCCCATCCGTTTTTTTCGAGTATATCGCGAACCATCTTTATCCCGACCTGATGAAATTCGTTCTCAAGACAGGTGAGAATGGCGGTATTGCCAATTTTGGAAGTACTTCTGATGCTTGTGTAGAGAGAGCTTAGTATATTCTCTGTTATCGCAGTCGCAAGATGTTCGGTAGCTACACCGATCTGGTTATACTCCCACATTATTCCAATTTTATATAGCGCAGGTTTAAAAATTGATTCATAAAGTTCTTTGATGCTCATCCCTTCAGCCAGAAGTTCTTCTGAGATTCTGAAGCACTCATCTTTCCGGCCATAAAGCAGGCACTCAAAAAACTGGTTGTTAAGTTCTTCGTTACGTATCATGGTGTAAATCCGCTTTTAAGTTACTCCTTTTATAAAACGCCTCTCACACAAAAATCTCTCATGGAATAACCGGCAGCAAAAATGTCTGTTCAGCAACAGCCGTCATGCCGGTTTGGATTTTGCCAATATGTCCGCCGAAACGAACATCTGTATCTCATTGCAGTTTGATTAAATTTTATGAGGTCAAATATAACTAATTCTTTGAATCAGTAAATCCAAATTCAGGAGATTTTTAGCGTTACAGGCAGCATTACGAGTCAAAAATCAGACTTTTTGGTCTGTTAAAGTATTTTTCTTACGGATGTGAAAGGGGAACAGCTTACAAATCTTTTTTCTGCGGCGCCTGCATAACAGAAGAAAGCGACTCATAATGAAAATCCGCAATAAAAAAAAGCCCGGGAAGTGCCGGGCTTTATATTTGATTTGTTATTTAAGCAGAGTGAGTTTCTTCACCGAAATAAACTTACCCGCCTCAAGCCGGTAGATATAAATTCCGGATGAAAGAGCAGAGCCGTTAAACTGGACAGAATAATTTCCCCTTTGCTGATACTCATTGACGAGTGTCCTTATCTCATTGCCCAGTATGTCGTAAATCTTCAGCTTAACGTTGACGGGGGAGGAGATACTGTAACGTATGGTTGTAACAGGATTAAATGGATTAGGGAAATTCTGATACAATACCATTGATTTAGGTACTTCCATATCCTCAAGCGAGCCGGTAAGTATTCCAAGTCCGTTAATGGCGCCAACGACAATGGAGTTTGAAGAACCGGCACTTACTCCGGCCAGGAATTCACCCATGGCGCCGCGTATCTGATAGCTTGATGATGAGCTCTCCATAAAGAATGTCCGCCAGCCCGACCACCGGAGATTTATTCCTCCTGTGCTGTCAGACTGTCCGGCTTCAATCAGCCCAATGGACAGAATGAATACAAAAATTATCGAAAATATTTTTCCGGCGGTCATGTTACTCACTCCTCTCGAATTATATAGAATACCTGTTGATCACCAAAGGTGAGTCTGGTACCTGATTCATTAGTGAGCTCAATCCTTTGCCAGCCGTCCGGTATTGATTTACCACTGAAAAGAACGATAGAACCGACCGGCATGATGCTATTTCCTTCACCGGGAGGATTGTTACCTTGACCTCTTACTGATATCCATTCATAATCAATTGGATTAGTGGATTCCTCAGGTGAGGGTTTATTGTAAGCCACGCCCATATAAGCTTTTCCTCTTGGCTGATCAGTCATACCGGTACCAAGAGAATCATCAGCGTATTTTACCCAGGTAAATAAACTTGAGCCATTATTTCCTTGCGGACCCTGAGGCCCTTGCGGTCCCTGTGCCCCTTGAGGACCTTGTGGCCCTTCTGGTCCAGTGTTACCTTGCGGACCTTGAGCACCGGGAGGTCCTTGTTGACCGTCATTTCCGGGATTGCCTTGTTGTCCTTGCGGACCTTGAGCACCGGGAG
>BTUV01000004.1:27715-98508 GCA_045863035.1 Ignavibacteriales bacterium
TGACCGTCATTTCCGGGATTGCCTTGTTGTCCTTGCGGACCTTGAGCACCGGGAGGCCCTTGTTGACCGTCATTACCGGGATTGCCCTGTTGTCCTTGCGGACCTTGAGCACCGGGAGGTCCTTGTTGACCGTCATTTCCGGGATTACCCTGTTGTCCTTGCGGACCTTGAGCACCGGGAGGCCCTGGCTGACCATCGTTTCCGGGATTGCCTTGTTGTCCTTGCGGACCTTGAGCACCGGGAGGCCCTGGCTGACCGTCATTTCCGGGATTGCCTTGTTGTCCTTGTGGACCTTGAGCACCGGGAGGCCCTGGCTGACCATCGTTGCCTGAATTACCTTGCGGACCTTGCTGACCGGGAGGTCCCTGCTGTCCGGGAGGCCCTTGCTGACCATCGTTTCCGGGATTACCCTGCGGACCTTGAGCACCTTGCTGACCGGGAGGTCCCTGCTGTCCGGGAGGCCCTTGCTGACCATCGTTACCGGGATTACCCTGCGGACCTTGAGCACCTTGCTGACCGGGAGGTCCCTGCTGTCCGGGAGGCCCTTGCTGACCATCGTTACCGGGATTACCCTGCGGACCTTGCGGACCAGGATCACCTTGTAAACCGGGAGGTCCGGCGGGACCTGGAGGGCCAATCAAACCGAGTGTATCGCCAGTCCATTGTCCGTTTTCATTGATTACGGTGGAACCGCCAATCAGGATTGATCGGGGATTGATATCCCTGTTCGCGACATCGTTTGCCTGTAAACTGTTTAGGGAAAAAGGAACCGCACTGATAGATTGCCTCGGAGAGAGTTCAGGGTCATCGCCTATTTTTATTCCAAGCCAGAGGGGTTGGTCAAAAATAAGATTCAACGGAGTAATGCCGCCCAGAAGAATTGAGAAGAGTCCATCCTGAATTAAAATATCCTGGGTCTCATTCCAAACGGCGTTCCCCCCCGAAACATCATCGTAGAGGGTAAACGAAATTGAATAATTACCGGTTGTAACCGGATTGCCATCGGCATCATTAAGAAGCGCCTGGAAGTTCAGCAAACGGTTCTGCCCATGAACACTGCCTGCCAAAAGGAAAAGTACCGCGATAAATAGCGGTAACCTGAGTGCCTTCATTTTATTATCTCCTGAAAAACTGCGCCACACGATTAGCGCAAAAATGTTGGGGTAAAAGCTAAGAAAGACGAAAAGGTGAAAAGAATATACGATTTTCCGATACCCGGTCAAGTTACTTATCTCACAAATTATTTATTTTTTTTTACCGTTTAGAGGTGGTGAAATACGTAAATTTCTCAGTCGAAAAGAAAGGAGTTCCGGGTATATGTTTAAAGCGCTTTTGCCCAAGGAAGAGAAATATTTTGAGGATTTTAAGGAGATTATCTCCTACACCCAGCAAGGAGCAAAAATCACTTATGATTTTTTTGCCTCTGAGACCTACGACCCTTCCATCTATCTTAAACTGAAACCCATCCAGAACCGCGGTGAGGAGATATCGTCAAAAGTCATAAAGCGGCTTAATAAAACATTTATTACCCCTTTTGACCGGGAAGACATATTTGCTCTGGTTAAGCGGCTGAATGCCATAGGTGATAACCTTTTCGGAGCGGCGGTAAGAGTTGATACGTATAACGTTACCGACAAAGTTGAGGGAGCCGCCGAGCTGGCTAACATCGTCCTTTTACAGATCAGGGAACTTGAGGGAGTGCTGAAAGATCTGGATAACCGCCATGAAAATATTGATGAATGTAAGGCAGTCAGGGATTTGGAAAATGAGGCGGATAATGTTTACCGTAGGGAGCTGAAAAAACTTTTCCAGACAGAAACTGACCCACTTACTATTTTCAAGAAAAAAGAGATATTGGATATACTCGAAAACGCGTCTGATAAATGTCAGTCAGCTGCCAATGTAATTACGCAGATACTGATTAAAAACTCATAAGAAATAACATCAGGTTACGGCGGTAAACAGTTTGGAAATACATTACACCCTTTATTTTGTTATTTTCCTCGCGCTTGCGTTCGATTTCATTAATGGATTTCATGATGCCGCGAATTCAATAGCGACAGTTGTATCAACCAAAGTATTATCTCCACGCTTTGCAGTCGGCTGGGCTGCATTTTTTAATTTTATCGCGTTTGTTGCATTCGGACTTCATGTAGCCACCACGATTGGTAAAGGTTTGATTCTGCAGGATGTTGTTGATCTTCATGTTGTTACTGCCGGTCTGTTAGCAGCAATAATCTGGAATCTTCTTACCTGGTGGCTGGGTATTCCTTCAAGCTCGTCACATACCCTGGTAGGTGGTTTGGCAGGAGCAGCAATAGCCAAAGCAGGATTTGCAGCGGTATATATGAGTTCTATAATGACCATAACACTGTTTATTTTCCTTGCGCCTGTTATTGGTATTATCGCATCGATGTTGCTGAGCATAGCAACATTGCATATCTGTAAAAAAGCAGCGCCATTTAAGGTTGATAAATATTTCAGACGGCTGCAGTTACTTTCATCAGCCGCGTATAGTCTTGGGCATGGCGCAAATGACGCGCAAAAGATGATGGGAGTGATATTTTTAGCGCTGGTTTCGGCCGGAAATCTTCAACAGACCGATGAAATTCCGCTTTGGGTTGTTCTCTCATGTCATGGGGCGATTGCACTCGGAACAATGTCGGGAGGTTGGAGGATTGTAAAAACGATGGGACAAAAAATCACCAAACTAAGACCATTCGAAGGATTTAGCGCAGAAACAGCCGGAGCAATAACACTTTTCGGAACAGCACTCGCGGGAATACCTGTAAGCACAACTCACACTATTACCGGATGTATCATTGGTTCAGGTGCAATTAAACGCCTCTCTGCCGTCAGGTGGAAAGTAACACTCAATCTGCTCTGGGCGTGGATTCTCACGATACCGGTTTCGGCATTGCTGGGAGCGATAATATTTAAGCTGATATAGATTTGGAAATTGTGAATTGTGAATTGTGAATTTGGAACGGCCAATTTCTCAATCAGACTGTCGTTGCAGTCCTTAAAGTCCGCAAAGTTCTTAAAGTCCTTAATGTCCTTAAAGTCCTTAAAGTCCTTAACAAAGCAAATATATTTTAAAATAAAAAACCCCTAACTTATTGTAAATTAGGGGTTTATGAGTGGGCTCAGAAGGACTTGAACCTACGACCCGCTGATTATGAGTCAGCTGCTCTAACCAACTGAGCTATGAGCCCGGGTCTGAAAAATTTCAGAGCTACAAATATAAGAAAAAGGGGGATTATTTGAAATTCTTGGCCACGAAATCGCGGTAATTATTTCCTTTTTTTGCCTCATCATATCCCTCTTCATTGGAAATTGATTCGGAACTATGAAATGCCCGCATGGGTGGTCTTGCCATCTGCGCCTGCTCCTCGTATGCGTACGGCTGATGCTGCTCGTAATAGTACCCTTGCGGAGGAGGCGGTGCCGGATCATACATCACAGGGGGCTGGGGAGGAGGCAGCGGCTGCTGATAAAATGGTATCTGCATCGGCGCCTGGGTAACCATAGGCATCTGGGTTAAATGTGTCTGAAGGGTTTGCCTGTTGTTGGTTTCGTTCTGTTTTTTTCTCCGGAGCCGAAAAAAGCCGGTTATTTTCTCAGTGAGATGCCATGACAATACGGCTATTCCCATCACAAGGAACACAAAGAGCAGCAACTGGTTAATTCCGTTAAGCAATGTCATGTAGTATCCGATTAGTATAAACTAAATATAAGTAATAACTATATAATTTGTTATGACCAAAGTTGAACGGTCTTTTGAGAGGATCAGACCCCGTGGGCTATATGGCTATTTAAGGTAAATGAGTTTCCGGACGTACCGCTCTCCCTTGCCTTTCAGGGAAAGAAAATAGACCCCGCTGATGGCAGCAAAATTTGCCATATCAATTGAAATTCTTTCGGCGGTTCCCGCCGGGATATTTTTGGTAAAGGAGTGGAGCAGTTCTCCACCCTGAGAGTGAACCGCGATGGTGACGTTATCAGATACCGGTGTTTCCACAAAAAATGATGCAGTGCCGTTAAAAGGATTGGGGAATATTTCTGACATCCTGAACGTGCCGGGCTGAAAATTAAATCCGGTTGAAGAAGTTGTTGTACCATTCTTCCAGGCGGTATATATTAATGAACTGAGCCGGTTTGACGCATTTTCAAAAAGTCTCCGGGTGAACCCGGCCGAATATTCCCACAGTTTTTGATAATACTGATCGCCGGAGGTACTGCCGGAAATTGCTTTTGCCTGGGCGTCTGCATAAAGAACTGAATCAACATACCTGTAATTCTCATAGATAAAACTGAACGTATATTCCTGTACATCACTGATATATACGGAGGCAGACCCTGTATATATGATTGAAGAACTGTAACGGTTGATCATAGTTGACTCATACCGGGAATGCACACCTGTCTGCCCGGTTAACTGGCCATTATAATTTTTTGTCAGATGCAGAGGCATGTGTCCGTCACCGACATAATGACCCAGATCTGAGGCAAGAAGCATCGCGCGCTGCAGATCATTCCGCCGGAAAGCCGCAGTAAGTGAATCCATTGTTATCATGATTGTCCAGGGGAGAGTGCCCTGATCAATCACAAAATTCTGACCGTATATTGCCACAACCGAATCGTATGTGTGCGGAATTCTTCCTGTAGTTACAAAAACCGGATAATTGTCAATGTCTATATAATGTTTTGGACTTTCATCAGGGTCACTTCCTTTACGGTAATCAGCATCAGAAGCATGAGCCGCAAGAGAATCCGCCCAGCCGGTCAGATAGTTCATCGAAGCGGGGAATCCGTCCGCTGATTTTTTATTAATTATGCGGTGTCCTGTACTGCCCCAACCCATAAAAAATATCATCAGGATGAAATATGCGGGGATGAGTTTATAACGTAATAACAGCTTTTTCACAAATATATCTTTCGTAATTTATTTCTTAACTTCACCGGAGGATGTAAACTGACGGCTGAAGAATAGAAAGTGATAATGGATGCTTTCCTGCCAGTATTTGCGCGTGTGCGCTCCTGGTCTGGTGATGAAATGAATATCAATTTTTTTCTCTTTTGCAGAGTGGTAAAACTCCTGATTCACTGTATATGCAAAGTCTTCTGTACCACAATCAATTAATATTTTGTTTGTGATTGCCGGTGCATTGCTGAGGATTCCCGCGGGTGAATAAGCGAAATATCGTTCTTTGAATTCCTCAAAGTGACCGAGAATTTTTTCGAGACCCCATTTGCCGGGGAAGGGAAGGAGATTAAGCACTCCACTGGTACTTGCAGCCGATTTAATCCTCTCCGGATAATTTAACATAAGTGAGAGCGCGCCATATCCCCCCATGCTGAGTCCTGACACGAAAATATTTTTCTCATCAATCGGAAAAGAATGAATCAGCAGTGTCAGCAGTTCATTCATAAAATAGTCCTGATACTGTATTTCCTTCTTTACCGGACTGTTTATATACCACGAGTCAAAGAAGCCGGAGGGTGTAACTATAAAACAGAGATACTTATCAGCAAGTGTTTGCAGGTCAGTGATACTGTTCCATTGACTGAAATCACCTGACCATCCATGCAGCAAAAAAACGGCGGGGAGTTTTTCTTCTGTAAACTCTTTATCTGGTATAGTAATGAGGATGGTGTCAGCGTAAGGTATATTTGCTGAGGTCATAATCAGAGTCTGCTGCTTTCCGAAGGTACAGCAAAACAGGAGCAAAACAGAGAAAATAGTTTTCATAAACTTAATTTACCATAAGGATATCATATACGAGATCATCAGAATCTTTTTTTCTGCCACCGCCGCTCCACTCTTGCGGATTTTTACCCACCGCACGGAATTCACCTATGCCGGCGCCGCCGTGATCATCCTGCGCTCCGGAAAGAAGTGTAATTTTACCTGACGGAGTAAGTATTCCGGTTTTCCTTTTAGGAATTGAAAATGAAATTGTCTTTTTTGAAACATTACCGATAGGATTCGATATATCCTCCGGCTCAGGCATATATACCGCAATTACATTACCGCCAGCGTTACGCACTTCATATCCGCCCCCGATGATGATCGCTCTGCTATACTTCCTGTCAGCAGGAACCGCGTATTTACTGTTAACAGGTGAGAGCCCCGACTTTTCAAAATCGGCGGTTTCAAGGAGTATTGTAATTAGTGTAAGCTGAAAGCCATACTCCGGGTGCCAGCCGGGGTTATGAAGATTTGCCATACCAACGGTAAAGTGATACAGGGAATCACTTTCAGTGATGGTTAATGATTTGATATCCAGAATACCGGCGGGGAAATCGGGGTTTGCCGGGTACAGGTATTTTTCGTCATTCATTTTATCAGTTGCAGAAATCAGTGGTGTCTTGTTACTGCTTTCTGATTTTGCAACAGTGTGAGGAATCAGTTCATAATCAGGACCGCGAAGTGATTTAAGCCCATCAGTAATTTCAGGTTCAGCAAAGCGGAAGCGGGAGTAATATATCTGATTTTCTTCAGGGTCGGCATAAAAATCATTCGTAACTGAAATTTTGCTTCCATTTCTGAATACATTCATATTTGCATTGGTTTTTGCATAGGATGGAACTTCGAATGTCAATATATCATCCTGCTGTATATCAGTTTTAATCTGGAAGTTTGAGCCGGCGTAATTGATAAGCGCGATACCGATATCCACCAATGAATCAATTTTCTCACCTTTAACGCTTATGCGGCACTGAGACTGATTATAGTCATATAAAAAAGAAAGAATATTTCCTCTGAACTCTTTTTTAAATTCAACTTTTGTCAGTTTTTTAGGAAGTGACGGGAGCAGATAAACCGCATTCTTCGGCGCATCAGGATGCCAGCCGAGGAAGTCTTCGTTGATGTTGCGTATATATTCGGCGAGACTCCAGGCCTGAGACCAGGTTCCGGAGAGACGCGGCTCTTTTTCACCGTGACGAGGCACTGCATCAGAAAGTTCAGCAAGAGAACCCACGCCCCATCTGTTCAGAAGCTGGTGTGTCTGTTCATCAATAAGCACCCAGGCAGAGTCGGCGAAACCGAGAGAGGTCATTGCGGAAATCGCCGGTCCGGATGTCCACTGCCAGATGATTCCGTTATGGTATGCAGCATCCTTTACGTAATAGGGGGGATTCTGGTGATAGGGGTGGAAGTTATCATCTTTCCAGGAAAGTGATAACACGCCGCGCGGAGAAATAATCTCAGGAGCCGAGCCAAGAAGCACTTCCATTCTTTTCCGGTAGTCCGGCAACAACCCGGAAGATGTTAAAACCGGGTAAATATTAGGTCTCATCTGAAGATCGGGTGTGCCGTCTGCATTCAGATGATCGTATATATGTTTACCGGTTTTATCAATAAAGTACTTTTCAAAACTTAGAATAAGTTTCTGTTTTTGAATAGCTGCTCTGAGGGCAGTGATAGTATCCTGCGTCAGATAAGAAATTTTTTCAGTTATATCAAGCTGCTGATACCAGAGCGCCTGTATATCATTTGCCCGGTTACCGCGCGGTGACCAAGGACCCCGCGGACCTTTAGCATCCATCCAGGTATCAGCATCATCATGGGTAATAAAGCCGTGTATATCGGTGAAGTTTGAAACACTTGCATCAAATGCGTTTTTAACACTGCCGGCGATCTGTTTGAGAAACTCTTGATCTCCGCTTGCTTTATAGTAATTATATGCCTGAATCACCCAGCGCGGAGTTCCGTCTGCAGTGTTATATATAACATCATTTAGAGTAATGCGGTTTGGAATTCTACCATAGAATTTATCGTTTTTATCAAGATTCTGATATTTTGCGAAAGAGAGCAGAATATCGCGAGCATCTTTAAGATTGCCCGGGAGAATAGCTGCACCGGGAAGAGAAATAAAAGTATCCCGCGCCCAATAATTATTGAACCAGGGAAGTCCGGCAAAGATACCTTTAATCTGTTGTTCAGTAACCAATGCATCTGCTGAAGCAATAGCCCAGAGATACGCTTTGTTCAGGTCTTTATCATTGGTTTTAATTTCATTTGCTGAGAGCAGCGCCTCAATGCGGTTCCTTTTTTTCCGGATAAGGTTTTCAATCTCCCGGAGAACTTCTTCGCTACAGTCACTTTCTGACGCGATAAAAAGTACTTTTGTATCAGTCTTCTGGCCTGAGAACTTAACAATCAGGTCAGTACCTGAAACAGTGGCAGAAGATATATTCCTGTTACTTCTGATGAAGAGTGTGAATCCTTTTACTCTGTTGCTGAGTGGCAGCGAAAGATAACCGTTTTTAAGGGTAAAGTCTTTAAGCCCAAGATTGAGGAGTGTTATTGTATTAACATCACCGCTGGAGAATTTTGTGAAAACAGCATCAATGGAGTCAGGCATGGCAGTAAAATCGCTAAAAGCGCCGTAATCTCTGCTAATAGAGAAAGGGGTGATTCTTGAAAGTGCTTTTTTCCGGTCAAAAACCTGCCGGTTATCGCCGAAGTAGAAATCATTAAAAATCCTCTGCTCCCTGAAAGTCCAACCGTGCCAGCCGTCAGTAAAAAGAGAGTTGGTTTCGCCGCTTAACTGGCTGAAACGTTTGTTCGTAAAAGAAAAAACCCGGGAGGTATCTTTTATCTCAATTGCAATTTCCTCTACGAGCGGTTTTTTATCTTCAGCGGCGCAACCGGGTATAACGGAAACCAAGACAATGCAAAGAATACTGAGGAGGTTTAAGGTTTTCATTGTGTAATAAACTGTATCTTAACTCAGAAATTATCGGGTAAATTGATTAAAACGTAATGCAAATTTAAGAAAAACGTGGTAGCGGAGGGGGAACAATCGAATTGCCCCACCGCAAAAGGTAATGGGAGTTTTTTCCTGCTTCAATCTGAGGAAGATGACTAAATACCTTGCCGGAGAGTCCGCATTTCAATAGTTTTGGGCTGATTATTGATAAATTTCCGGAAAAACATGAGATATCTTTTATTCACATTTCTTGTTTCTCTCCTTTTTATAACCGGCTGTTCAAAGAAAGATGCCGGAGCATATATGGAGGAAGCCAAAAATCTTCTCAAAGAAAACAAATATAAAGAAGCAGTTCTTCTGTATGAAACATTAACCAAAGAGCATCCGGAAGCTGCACAAGCCGCGGAAGCGTTTTTTGAGATGGCCAAATTGTATCAGGCAAAATTAGTTCCTGGTATCAGCGGAACGGAGGCGTATCAGAAAGCAATTACCTCATATACCTCAGTATATGAAAAATATCCGGACAGTAAAGAGGCGCCTCTTGCTCTTTTTATGACCGGTTTTATCCTGGCTAACGAACTGAAAGACTATCCTGCGGCAAAAAAATCATTTGAGAAATTTATTGCACAGTATCCTGAGCACGAAATGATTTCCTCTGCCCAATCTGAAATTGCAAACATGGGTAAATCTCCAGAGGAAATGTTAAATCAGGTTACCCAGCCCTGATGAAGCAGGAGGGGATAGATTACAGGAAATTCTTAAATCCTGAAACAGTACTTAAACTTGCTTCACTTGAAGTAAGAGCGAGGTTTATTGTGGAAGGGTTTTTACTCGGTCTGCACAAAAGCCCCTATCATGGCTTTTCGATTGAGTTCAGTCAGCACCGTCCTTATATGCAGGGGGATTCGTTGAAGGATGTTGACTGGAAAGTATTCGGTAAAACAGACCGATATTTCGTAAAGCAGTATGAAGAAGAAACCAACCTGCGTTGCAATATTTTGCTTGATATTAGTGCATCAATGGAATATAAGCAGGGAAGCGCGTCAAGTAAGATTGAATATGCAGCAACATTAGCCGCCGCCCTTGCGTATCTTATGATAAAACAAAAAGATGCTGCAGGTCTGGTTTTATATTCGGATGTGATTCATAAATATCTTCCGCCGCGAGCGGCTGAAATATATTTAAAAGAGATACTCTTAACGCTTAGCAGAATACCGAAAGCAGAAAAAACCGATACCTCACGTTCATTGAAGGCGGTGGCTGAAAAAATTCACAGGCGGGGGCTTATCATTATCATTTCTGATCTTTTTGATGAACCTTCATCACTGCTTAAAACCTTCAGAGAGCTGCGCTCAACTGGCAATGAGGTGGTCGTGTTTCATACGCTTGATCCTTTTGAGCGGAATTTTAATTTTAATAGTGACTCTCTTTTTGTTGACCTTGAATCAGGAGATGAAATGACAGTTCAGCCGCATCAGTTAAAAAAATCATATCGGGAAGCACTAAATCGTTACACCGCAGAAATAAAAGCAGGATGCCAGCAGGCGGGGATAGATTATAATCTGCTTGATACCGCAGTTCCGTTTGATAAAGCGCTTTACACCTATCTGCAAAAACGGAGCAGAATGAAATAAGCGGGGGTTATTTCCAATTGAAAAATTGGTAAAAGAAAAGGGGAATGAAAGCCGGGGCGAAATGAACATTCCACCCCGGAGGAATAATTATAAAGAATTGAGTTCCGAAAAATATTTATTTATATATTCTTCGGCTTTTAATTGGGAAGCAGCTTCGGTAATGACGCGGATGATCGGTTCAGTATTTGATTTCCTGAAGTGCACCCAATGATCGGGGAAGTCAATCCTGATACCATCCTCAGTATTTATTTTCTCTCCGGCGTATTTTTTCTCAAGCACAGCGAGCAACCGCCCCGGATCTTTTGATCCTGTTTCAATCTTTTTCTTTGCAATAAAGTATTGCGGAAGACTTGCTTTCATTTCAGAGAGAGTGCCCCCGAACTCAAGCAGATGTTGCAGAGTTAATGCAACTCCAATCAGCGCATCGCGGCCGTAATGGAGGGCTGGATATATCACACCGCCGCTTCCCTCACCGCCAATAACCGCGCCTGTTTCCTGCATCTTTTTTACTACATTAGCTTCACCCACTGCAGAGCGGTGCACCAGACAACCGAGTGACTCAGCGATATCATCAACCGCGCGTGTGGTAGAGAGGTTCACTACTGCACTGCCAGGAGTTTTAGAAAGTACCAGTTTTGTAATGTGTGCAATTGTGTTTTCCTCAATGAATGGCTCACCTGTTTCGGTGATTAGAACAAGGCGGTCAACATCAGGGTCAACCACAACACCCAAATCTACTTGATGTTCTTTTACTGCTTTCATGGTATCAGTAAGATTCTCCGGCAGCGGTTCAGGCAGACGTGGAAAGATGCCTGTTGACTCACAATTTCTTTCAATTACTGTGCAGCCAAGCTCGTTCAGGAGCTGAGGAATAACTGTATATCCGGCTCCATTAACGCAATCAAGCAGAACTTTGAAATTTCTTTTACGAATTGCTTCAACATCAAGAATGGGGAGAGCAAGGACATCCTTTTTATGCCGTTCCAGCCCTTCTTTGTATAAGGAATATGTTCCGAGTTTGTCCCAGGTTTTATATACCGGATTAAAACTGTTGATTATTTCCTGGAGTTTTACATTTTCTGACGGAGTCATAAACTGACCGGTTGCATTGAGCAGCTTTAGTGCATTCCATTCATTTGGATTATGACTTGCTGAGATGGCTATTCCGCCCTGGGCATTAAGGGTTTTAACAGTGTACTGCACCGTGGGGGTAGGACATATACCAATATCAATAACATTAATACCTTTTGCGGTTAATGTACCGCAGACAATGGAGCGCACCATTTCACCTGAGATACGGGAGTCCCTGCCAACCACAACGGAACCGCTCCCAATGAATTCAGCATAAGCTGAGGTGTATTTAACAATAACTTCCGGTTCAAGACCATCGCCGATAAGCCCGCGTATTCCTGATATGCTTACCATAAGAGTTGGCATAAAAAACTATTCCTTTTCGTATATATCTAATGTAAAAGTAATTTTTGTTCCTTTGTCAGGTTCTGATTCAACGGTAATAGATTCACCCGCGAAGTCGAGCAACTCTTTAATCAGAAGAAGACCAAGACCGGTTCCTTTTTCTCCGAGAGTGCCTGAGTTGGATTCATTTTTCTCTTCACTAAAGAGAGTTGAAATTTTTTCTTCGTCCATCCCGATGCCATTATCTGCAACCATTACATTAACCTTGTTTCCGGTTTTACGCGAAATAACTCTGATTTCACCTCCGGGGTTCGTGAACTTATAAGCATTGTTTATCAGATTAAGCAGTACGGTATTCACCATATTTCTGTCTGCATATACAATAATGTCATCAGTCACTTCATTGATGAGGGTTATTTGTTTTTTCTTTAAGCCGCTTTGGAGGATATCACTACAATGAGCAACCGCTTCTTTTAATTTAGTTTTAACCGGGCTGAGTGTAATACGGTTTGTCTGAAGCTGCGTCCAGTTGAGTAGATTTGAAATCAACCCATAAGTTTGCTGGCTCAACCGCCCAAGCTCGTTTACCATCATTGTTACCTGTTCTTTAGGCAGCGTGTCTAAATCTTCGGAAAGAATTTCAGAATAACCAAGAAGCGCGGTAAAGGGCGCTTTAAGATCATGCGCAACAATCGAAAGAAACTTATTCTTGACAGTGAGAGCTGTTCTCAGTTCGTTATTTAGCTCTGCAATTTCACAATTTTGCACCTCAAGCGCTCTTGTTCTTTCACGCACCGCGTTTTCAAGCTCTTCTTTTTGTTTGGTGAGACGTTTTTCCCGCCAGTCAGCCCAGGTAATTGCGGTGAGGACAAAGACAATAAAAATAATGAAATAAAAAACCCATGATTCAGCAAATGAAGGAGTAATAACAATCGTGAGTTTTAACGGAACCTCTGCCCACCGACCATCCCCATTAGTACCGGTTATCGAAACATGGTAAACACCTTCGTCCAATCCATTGAGCTGCAAAATTCTTGTGCTCTCAAGATTGATATATTCGGAATGAATCCCCTCTATTTTGTACGCGAAGCGGGCATGCAGACTGCCATTGAACGTGAGCGAAGTAAAAGAAATTGAAATATAGTTACTGTCATGCGGAAGGGTAATTCTTCCGTTTACGGACTCGCTGAAAACCTTTGTGTAATCAATATTATTAACAGTCAGATTCAGCAGCGCCATTTTGGGAGGAATCAGATTTATTCTGATATCTTCGGGTTTGAAGGATGAAAACCCGTTAATACTTCCAAAGAAAAGAGTACCGTCATTATCGGCGAATGCCGCGCCGGCATTAAATTCGTTTTCGATCAGACCATCAGACTTATCATAACGGTAGAAACGTTTTTTGTCCCTTTCAAATCTGAAGATGCCCTGATTTGTCGCTCCCCAGATATCGTCCTTATTGTCGATCAGAACAGTATATACAGTATTGTTGTGTAAGCCATTACCGGTAAAATATCGATTGACGGATTTTTTCTGATGATCGAGGTGAAATAGTCCTTCTCCGTTTGTTCCTAACCAGTGGTCGCCTTTGGCGTCAGTTATCGCAGAAATAATCATCTCTTTGGGGAGAGATTCTCCGGTATAGTCATCTAAAGTAAAGGGTTTGGTAGTTCCTGATTCTACATCAATTTCCCACATTCCGTTTTCGATAACCGCTGCTACAAATTTACCTTGAATTTTTCTTACAAGTCTTACCTGATCCGCAGGAAGCGAAGCCGGATTATCGGGCTGGTGACTGTAATAAGACATTTGCCGGTTTAGCCGGTCATATCTGATGATGCCTTTATTTGTGCTGAACCAAAGGAATTCATTTTCTTCAAAAATATCATAATATGAAATTCTGGCTAAGGGAAGTTTTGTTAAGCCAACAGAACCTTTCTGACCGCTATTAATATCATACCAGAATATATCCGTTTGATCTGACAGAGGTCCCAGCCAGATAATTTCTTTGCCTCCCCAGGTTGAAAAAATAGCGCTGCGGATTGGTGTTCCGGGGTAGAGAAGTTGCTCAAAATGATTGTTTTTATCTAAGATCTGAAGACCGTCATATCCTGCGATGTATGTTTTATCATTTTTCTTTAAGATAAAACGGAGACTTCTTACACCCTCCTTTTGAGGATATTCTTTAGCGTGAGAAAAATTTGTAAATTTTTTATATTTGTCAGGGTAGATAACTGTACCGTACCCGACTGACCCAAGCCAGATGTTATTTTCGTAATCTATGAAAAAAGATTTAATTTCAATGGGAAGAAGTTTATGCACAGTTACCTTGGAAAAATCAGCAAGACCATTCACGGATGGTACAAATGAAATCTCCTGGTAACCTCTGTTAATCCATAAATTACCATCACTGTCAGCGAACAATGAATGGAATTTTTGTGTGTTAAGTCCGGCGATATATGGTTGGCTGCCTTTTGCAGGTGAGAATACCCTAGCAGATTCATTATAACTCCACCCCGACATTGAAGCGGTGATTGCATAAACAGGGGCGATATTTCCTTTAACCGGCTGAGAGAGAATTACTTGTTCATTAAAATCCTGAATAAGCTGAAATCCAGCTTTACCCGTCTCTAAGAGAAATACTCTACCCTGAGAAGTAGCAATTATAACATCGGACGAGGCGGTTTCGGTTATGTATTCAACATTCTCCAGCGCCGGAGAATTAATCAACGGGACTTCAAGATATTCAACCGAGTGCTTTTTGGCATCTATTTTTACTACAGAACTTTCCCCGCGGTAGTGCAAAAAGACAAAACCGTTTCCGGTAGTGTATATAAAATTAAGAATCGGAGATTTTGCCTTTGAGGGGAAATCGAGAGTGATTTTCTTAAAAACCAGCGTAACCGGATCAAGAACGTCAATTACCGGTTGATCGAAAATTCCTATCCAAAGTTTGCCAAAAGCATCTTTTCTTATACCGGCGAGTTTATTAGAGGAGAGGGCATTAGAGTTGTTAAGATTATGGAAGAATGTTGTGAAGTGTAATCCGTCAAAACGGTTAAGCCCCTCATCGGTTGCAATCCAGATAAAACCCAGATTGTCCTGGGTTATACCTCTTGTGAATCCATTAGAAATACCTTCGTTGGGTGTGTAGAATTTTGGTATCCCGCCCAGGTGCTGTGGGAAGACCCGCAAAACGAATACGAAAATTAGAAAAAGGGAAAAGAGGCGGCCCAAATTCTTCGTTTACTGCCTTGTGAATATTAATAGTTTATTGCAAAGAGCAATATAACTCTTTTATCTGAGTTTTTGAATATGCGGTTGGGACGGGGGTGGGGCAAGATTTCTTTGACAGACGGGAATTGAGAGCCGATCAGAGAAATACATTGGCACATAAGAATGGGAATTCGTGGATTCGTAAATTAACTATCACCCTGGTTAATCGGAGAGAGTCTTCAGTTTCATAGAAATTGAAACGAATTAAAGGATATTTATCTGAAAACTGCTTTTTTAGCCGAAACTACATCACTATATTTAGAGTTTAAATATCAATGTGAAATCATATTCAGGAGTTATCGGATGCCTACGATTCGACAAAACTTTTGGGTGATTTTCCTCCTCTTCGCGGCACTTGTGCATGCGCAGACAGGGGGGAAAGTGACCGGAAAGATAACAGATAAAGATACCGGAGAACCTATCCCTTTTGCAAACGTGTTTGTGGAGGGCACCTCTGTTGGTTCTGCCTCAGACCTTGACGGTAACTATGTCATCTTAAATCTTGCTCCGGGTCTTTATTCCATTAGTGCGTCTGTTGTCGGTTACCAGAAAGTAACAACAAAGGATGTCAGAGTAAATGTGGATTTTACGACAAAACTTGATTTCGGACTCTCAACCGGAGCAGTTGACCTCCCCGCCGTTATAGTGCAAGGAGAGCGTAACCCATTGATTCGTAAGGACTTAACTAACCCCACCGCTTCCATAAATGCTGAGTCTATCCAGGAACTCCCCGTTGATCAAATCTCTGATGTTATACGGCTTCAGGCGGGTGTGGTTACCGGTAATGATGGTTCACTTCATGTAAGAGGTGGCCGGTCAAATGAGATAGCTTTTACTCTGAACGGCATTTCTCTCAATGACCCCTATGGTAACTCAAACCCGGTTGGTATCGCAACAAATGCAGTTCAGGAAGTTTCGGTATCAACAGGAACATTCAGCGCGCAGTACGGAAATGCTCTCAGCGGAGTGGTTAATTATGTAACAAAAGAAGGGGGAGAGAAATATTCTCTCAGTCTTCGTTCATACATGGGTGACTACCTCACAGGCAGAGGGTCGCTTTATCCAAATATTGATGAGGTTGATCCGCTTAACCGCGTCCGTGGTGAGTTTACACTTGGAGGACCCATTCCGGAATTGAAAGACGCAAAATTTTATCTTTCGAGTGTTGTTGAAACATTTAACGGTCGTCTTTATGGTCAGCGGTTATACAGACCCACTGATGCATTCCTGACGCCTGACAATTTCCGTTCTACAGACCCCCGCTCAGGAGGTTCGAATGACCCTTACTATTTTAATCCTTTTCTGAACAACAGCAACGGTCTTCCAACCGGAGATGGTGCATTTGTTCCGATGAATACTTTTACTTCTTATAATATACAAGGAAATCTGAGCTACAAGTTTACTCCTACCATCAAACTGAAATATGAACTGGTATTCGACCAGGGTGAGTCCAAAGGGTACAGCAACTCCTACAAATATAATCCGGATGGAATCGGTACAAACTATAGCGGCGCTCTGGTTCAGTCATTGGACTTTACCCACACGCTGAATGACAAGATGTTTTATACCATGAAACTTTCCATGGGAGAAAACGAGAGTAAGTATTATTTATATGAAGATTTAACCGATCCGGGTTATCTGCCGGGCTTATATCAAAGAACGATTGGAAATACGTTTTTCCTTGCCGGAGGAACGGATAATTTCAGATCTTTCCGGACAACAAAGACGACAGGAATAAAAGGGGATATGGTGCTTCAGGCATTTGAAAACCATGAGATTAAGGCGGGATTTGAAACCCGGCTGCACGACCTTTCAGTTGAATCTTATTCTGTTGAAATTGGCAAATTAACCAGCACCGGCGGATTTGGCAATCTGGTTTTTGATGATTTGCTGTATGATTCAGCGCTTGTCCTGATCAGAAGAAAGCCAACTTCACCTTCATTATATACGAATTACAATAAGAAACCGGTAAGTTTTTCGGCTTATCTTCAGGATAAAATGGAATTTGGTTCAGCATTCATACTCAATGCCGGGGTACGCTATGAGTTTTTTGATCCGGCTGCCTCATATAATCCGGAAATTTCAAGAAACTTAACAGATTCACTTTTTGGTTTTATCTCAGCTTATAATGAACCCGCTGAAATTAAGCATACGCTCTCACCGAGAATTAGTATGTCATATCCGATAACCGATCAGGCAGTGATTCGTCTTTCTTACGGTCACTTTTACCAGATAGGATCACTTGCAAGTCTTTACTCAAATAGTCAGTATTATGTAACTAATGTCGGAAGTGTACCGACTTTTGGTAATCCAAATGTTCAGCCGCAAAAGTCGGTGCAATATGAAATTGGATTGCAGCAGCAATTGACGGAAGATTTCAAATTTGATGTTACCGCATATTATAAAGATGTAACAAATTATATTTTCACTCAGGGTGTATTTACTGCAACCGGAAGAGAATATAATGTATTAACAAACCTTGCTTATGCAAACTCACGCGGTGTGACATTTTCATTTCTTAAGAGGAGATCACCCGGCTCAATGTTCTCAGCGTCACTTGACTATACAATAAGTGTATCTGAAGGAAACAGAACAGAACCGGCTGATGAAATTTTCTTTAGTGAACTTTCAGGCAAGCAGACTGAAACATTTTTAGTACCGCTCAGCTTCGACCGTACTCATGTTATTAACGGAAGTATTTCAATATCTGACCCTGATAACTGGACAGTTGGCGCTATTGCAACTCTTGAGACAGGCACTCCTTATTCGGTAAGTCTGCCATCAAATCTTGTTCAGGTACGATATAATCAAAACAGTGACAATCAGCCGGTTAATCTGAATGTTAATATGAAAGTAGAAAAGTATTTTACTTTGTTTAACGTTCCGGTTACGGTATTCCTGCAGGTTGAAAATCTGTTTGATGTTGAAAACGAGCTTGTGGTATATTCAAGTTCAGGGCGGGCACTTTCAAATGTTGAACAGGTTCAGAGTGCAGTTCAGTTTAGTGATATACGCAGACGTATATCAAGAGGTGATGCCGGTTTATTCGGTATGGGCCAGATTGACAATTATTATTCACAAAGACCGGAGAGAGTCAGCGCGCCAAGAGAGGTTCGTTTTGGATTCTCCCTGTTATTTAATTAAACGGCAGAGAATATGAAAATTAAATTAATCGTAACATTCATACTCTTTACAGTGGTTCTGAGTGCTCAGGATCAGTTTATAAAGTTAAATAAAGAAGTAAAACGTTTTAGTTATGAGGATATGGTAAGAGTGTTCGGCGAGAACTACCAGTCCGGCAAAATATATAAAACCGCAGGTGATCCGCGCGAGATTCGGGAAGTAATAGTTCGCGGGAATTCGATTACCACGGTTCTTTTTAACTACGGCTCTATTACTAAACCAAATTACCTTGGCAACCGGGCTGATCTGGTATGGAGAAGTCTGGGGTATGGATTTGAATTCGGACCACTTGCGGCGGCTGAACTTCTTAATCCAAATGGAACCGGCGGTTTTGATACACTGCGAATTACCAGCGATTCGTTCGTACTTACCTCACAGGGCGATTATTCGCCAGACGGAACAATGAAATGGGGATGGCTGCCTAAATCAGGTTATGCAGATCCCGCTTCTAAGGAAATTGCACGACTTAATGCACCTGATAATAATGGTGATGGCAAACCTGATTCATGGCCGGAACGGTGGTACTCAGCAGGTGCAGGGCGTTATGTATGGCCTGCTTTTCTGGGTGATCAGGCGACTGCTCCCGATGAGGAAGTGTATTTTGTAGTTGATGATTATACAAACGAAGAATTTAATTATTTCCCGTTTCCGTCTGATTCCACCAAAAGAGGAATTGGCCTTGATATGGAAGTAAGAAATCTGCAGTTTAACAATCCGTTGGCAAAAGATATATTCTTTCTTGTTTATCAGGTTACCAATGCATCTGAAAAAGATATTAATAAAATATTTTTTGGTATGCAGGGAGACCCGCATGTAGGCGGTCCTGCTGATTATGCTGATGACCGTGCATATTTTATACCTGCAACAGGTCCGCTCGCTGATCCTTATGTTCAGCGTGCAAGAAACATGGTATATGCATGGGATGATGATATGAAAGGTGACGGAGGACTTCCTGCCGGATATTTTGGATGGAAATTTCTTGAATCGCCAACATCTTCATCCGATGGTATTGATAACGATGATGACGGTTTAATAGATGATACACCGTTTAACTCTAAAGGAACGTTTATCGACGGAGTTATTTTACCACTTAACACCGGTATTGCTGATGTTGCAAAATATACAGCTATCTATGGTGCGCCAAGAGCAAGATGGAGTGGAGATGAAGACGGAGACTGGGATATAGCAAAGGATGATATTGGAATTGATGGAATTGGACCTGAATCTCAAAACTATCCGGGACCAGATTATGGTGAAGGGGACGGCGTACCCTCACAGGCATATTATTCAGATTTAAATCTCAACGGTAAATTTGATGTGGGCGAACCGTTATCTGATGTTCAGCTCGCCGGTTATTTCTGGGCGGGTTCAGAACCTAACTTCGGATTAAGAGATATAACTGAATCTGATCAGATAGGTCTTTCTTCATTTACTGCTGAGTCTTACGGCACAACATTCCCGCGCGATGATGCAAAAATGTGGGAGTGGCTCTCAAAAGGGACAATTGATCCGAATCAGGAATTGTTGAATGAACAGGGTGATAACATTTTCAACTTTGGTACTGGTCCACTCCGGCTTAACATAGGTGAAACACAGCGTTTTTCAATGGCTATATTATTTGGAAATAATCTGAATGATCTTGTCTTAAATGCTGAAACATCCACCCGCGTGCTTGAATCTGATTACCGTTTTGCGAAACCACCAGAAAAACCTGTTGTAACAGCAGTTGCCGGTGATAAAAAAGTAACACTCTATTGGAACACCGAATCAGAAAATTCATTCGATCCGTTTTTGAGAGCATTCGACTTCCAGGGATATAAGATTTACCGGAGCAGAGATTATACTTTTTCTGATATTCTTACTATCACTGATGGAAACGGAGTTCCTTTCCTTGGTCAGGCAATGTTTGACCCGAATACGGGACGTAATGCCCAGTTTGATATTAAGGATTCACTAAGCGGTTTCCATCCGGTTGAATATGCCGGACGTGGTGTGAAATATTATCTTGGTGATAATACCGGACTTGTTCATCAATATGTTGACTCAACTGTTCAAAATGGTGTAAGATATTTCTACGCAGTTGTGGCTTATGACGGAGGTTCAATTCTCTTTAATATACCTCCGACTGAAACCCAGGCAGTTGTTGACCGCGACCCTATTACCGGTAAGTTTAAGTTTGATGTAAATACTGTTGAAGTTACACCGAACGGACTCTCTACCGGAATTGTTGGAGCAGAAGCCGGTATTGGTGGCCTTTTGTCGCCCCTTCCTGGTACTGTTTCAACAGGAAAAGTTTCTGCTACTGTTCTTGAAGACCTCAGAGTGCAAGATAAGTTGTACTTTATGAATTTCCACGATTCAACCTCTTATTCAATACTTGATTCAACCGGGACCTCAGAAACGTTAATATCTAAAGATACAATATTTGTAAATCTGAAGAATACAAGAATACAAGCAGCGAGTTTTATTCTTTACGATGCCGGTGGACTTGTTGTTTCTTCATCGAAGTATGTTTTGAATGCTGAAGAAGGTAAAATCCGCAGTTCGATGGTTGGTGACCTTCCAAAAAATCAGCAGTTTACTGCTACTTACCGTTATTATCCGGTTTATAGAAGCAAGAATACAAACGGTGAAGACGGAAACCGTACCTTTGACGGAGTAAGAGTATTCGTAAAAAATGATATACTCGCGCTCAATCAGTCAAAGACAGTTTTTACTAATAAGGACATTAATCTTCGCACGAACGTAACGCATCTTCCAGTTACAGTTGGTAACCCTAATCTGCGCGTTAAATACAGAGCGGATTGGGAAATCAGGTGGAATAACCTGGATTCAGTAATGAGCGTAACAGGTGTGGATACTACGTATAAATGGGTTAATGTAGGTGATTCTGCTCGTTCAGCAACCGGCGCACTGCGCGTTTTGTCTCCGTTTACAATTTGGAATGTTACCGATAATCTGCCGGCAACTTATATTATTCGAGATGCAAATGATAAGAATCGCGGACGCTGGAATTGGGGGGAAACAATTATTCTTCAGCCGCAGGGTGAAACAGGGCTCAAGACCAGTTACGAAATTATCATCCGCGAACCTGCGGATTCAATTTCGCCAAAGGTTTTCCCGAAATCCGGCGATGTGTTTACCGTATTTAACGATAAACCGTTTGTAGCCGGTGATAAATATCTCCTGCAAACACAAAAGGCATCCTTCATCAGTGCCAGCGCAAAAGGAGGGCTTGAAAATATTTATGTTGTGCCAAATCCGTATGTTGGATTTTCAACCCTTGAAGAACCGGGCAACTCACCAACTGCAAGAGGCGACAGAAAGATTGAATTCCGTAATCTGCCGCAAAGAGCAACTATAAGAGTATATACTCTGGCTGGAGAACTTGTTCAGACCATAGAAAAGGACGACATGACAAATTATGCTGCATGGGACCTTCTCTCCTACGAAGGACAGAGAACCGCATACGGTATTTATATTTATCATGTGGATGCACCTGGTGTTGGTGAAAAAATCGGCCGTCTGGCATTAATTAAGTAACCGGGTAAGACAGGAGATCACAAATATGAAAAACTATATAGTTAATGTAATCGTATTACTCGCACTGATCAGCTTTACGGCTGAGCCGCAGCTTCTTAGAAGCACTGCTAAAGTTGGTACTACTGCCGCTAACTTCCTCAAAATCGGAGCCGGAGCGAGAGCTCTTTCAATGGGAGGGGCTTACGCGGGTGTCAGTGATGATATTTACTCAGCTTATTGGAACCCGGCCGGTATCGTAAACATACCGGGAAACGGCGGTGTAACATTCAATCATGCTGACTGGCTCGCTGATATCAATTATGATTATGCCGCGGCTGCTCTTCATCTGGGCGACATGGGTTCGATGTTTTTTACTTTAACCTCATTGGGTATTCCTGAGGATCAGGTAAGAACTGTCGCCTATCCCGAAGGGGACGGTCGCTACTGGGATGCGTCCATGATGTCACTTGGAATCGGTTACGCCAGAAAACTTACCGATAAGTTTTCAATTGGATTCCATTTTAAGTATATACATGAGTCAATTTGGAATACTCAGTCCTCAGGTGTTGCTCTGGATATTGGCACCTATTACGTAACGCCATTTAATGATATGATTATTGGCGCGAGTATTTCCAACTTTGGCACCAAGATGCAGTTAGACGGTCGTGATATATTGTTCAACTATGACCCGGATGGTGATCCTTCAAACGGTCCTGGTAATATACTATCCAAGACTGATATGGGAACCTTTGACCTTCCGCTTACCTTCCGGCTCGGGCTGGCAATGGTTGTTTATCGCGACAGATATTTTAAGGTTACTGCTGCTCTTGATGCTACACATCCTAACGATAACACTGAGTATGTTAATACCGGTCTTGAAGTGGGATATGATAATATGTTCTTTGTAAGAGGAGGATATAAGTCAATCTTTCTGAGAGACTCAGAGCAGGAATTAACTTTTGGCGGCGGTTTCAGATATCCGGTTGCAGATCAGCTTTCGCTTGAGCTGAACTACGGATTTGCTGACTATGGCCGTCTGAAGAACGTACAGTATATAGATCTTAGTCTTCAGTTCTGATTAGGGCTGATGTGCTGAGATTTTTCTGCTGAATGAAAAATACCTCTCCCAAGAAAAAAAATACCTCAATTTCACAAATCCAGAAGAGAATCCTTAAAACGGATTCTCTTCTGGTTGATTTTTTTGGCGTACCCAAACAGAATCCTAATCCGCAGCCGGCTCTTGAAGTGCTCATCGGAACAATTCTTTCTCAAAATACGAATGATAAAAATTCATTTAGAGCTTTCGTTCATCTTAAACAACACTACAACTCATGGAAAGAAGTTTCTGCACTGACTCAGAGGGCTTTAGAAAAAGAGATAAAAGTTGCAGGATTAGCGAACCAAAAAGCAAAAGCGATTAAGAGGATTCTGACCTTTGTTGAAGAAAGGGGAGAATACTCAATGGAATTCCTCCGTGAGATGGATGAAAGGGAAGCTCTTACGCTCATGACCTCATTTGACGGGGTTGGTGTGAAAACTGCCTCATGCGTCCTTCTTTTTTCAATGAAAAGAAATGTATGTCCTGTTGATACACACGTTAACCGGACTCTTAACCGGATTGGGGTGGCTAATTCACAGAATCCGGAAAAAACTTTCTGGTTTCTGTATGATATACTGCCGGATGGTATTGCACATCGTTTTCATACGAATCTGATCCGGCTCGGTCGGGAATTTTGTATTCCTACAAACCCGGCTTGCAGTATATGTCCTGTTAAAAGGGTCTGCAAATATGAAAAGAAAAATCCTGACCGGGAGGTAAAACGCAGATACAATGATTTCCTTTTATTAGATAATTTGCAATAGGGGAGCGGACTATGTGGTTATTTTATGCTCTTCTCAATCCGATAGTTGATGCTTCGCGTAATGTATTCAGCAAAAGGGCATCAAAAACGATTGATCCGCTCTTGGTTACCTGGTTTAATAATCTGATTCCAACCCTGGTACTTTCTCCGGTTCTTTTTTTCGTTGATTTGACTTTTAATGATGAGTTTATTACCGCTCTGATTATTTCAGGTCTAAGCAATATAGCAACCGCGACACTTTATCACAGGGCAATTTCAAAAGGTGATATATCTGAGGTGGTACCTATGCTCAGTTTTACACCTCTGTTTTTACTCCTGAGTTCACCCTTTCTGATTAATGAAATGCCGGATACTTCAGGGCTGATTGGAATACTCCTCATAACTGCAGGTTCTTATATTCTTAATCTGAAGGACTACCGGAGGAATTTTCTTGCACCGTTTCGCTCGCTTTACAGCAACAAGGGTACCAGATATATGCTTATTGTCGCGGTAATCTGGAGTATATCAGCAAATTTTGATAAGCGGGGCATTCAGGCATCTTCTGTTTGGCAATACGTGTTTTTTATCAATGCGTTTGTTGTAAGTGGCACGACTATATTACTACTTGCAAAGAAAAAGCTTAAGATTTCTGAAATCCGTAAGGAAAAAACCAACCTGTTTTTAGTAGGTATTTTGACTGCAATTGGATTTGTGGTGCATACTTTTGCGCTTTCGCTTACATTGGTTGCTACTGTTATTGCATTGAAACGGACTACCGGTCTCATTTCGGTTTTGCTGGGACATTTTTTCCTTGGTGAACCGCATCTTAAAAAGAGAATTGTCGGCGCTTTTATCATGTTTATCGGAGTGGTTATACTTGTTTTATTCTGAAATTAAAAAAGATATAAAGAGATTTGTAAAAGTCTCAGGCGAGTTAGATAGAAAAACAGTGGTAGTTTTTTTTGCTGTAGCTATACTTCAGACGGTTTCCTGGTATTATACATCGCGCAGTTTTTTTATACAGAATTTTCGGGATTATTTTATTCATTCGGAAGCTGACTATCTAAAGCTATTCGAGTTTTTATATTGGTTCATCGGTGATTTTTTTACCAACTTCGTTGTTCCTCTGCTTATTATAAAAATCCTATTTCGAGAAAATGGAAAAGATTACGGGGTGACCTGGGGGGATTTTAGAAGCGGGATGGGATATACGGGTGTTTCACTCATGATAATGCTGCCTCTGATCTGGTATGCTTCATCAAAACAGGAATTTTTATTAGTCTATCCTCATCTTTTGCCGGCACGCGACTCATGGGAACTCTTACTTTATTACGAAGCCGGGATGCTTCTTTATATGATTTCCTGGGAGTTTATTTGGCGGGGATTTATGCTTTTTGGACTCTATCCTAAATTTGGTTTCTACGCTGTTTTGATTCAGATGATACCTTTTCTGATCCTCCATAACGGCAAACCTGCGCTTGAGACTTTTTCTGCCATTGCCGGGGGGATTGCTCTTGGCGCCATTGCTCTCAGAACCGGGTCATTTTTTTATGGGGTAATTATCCACATTTCGATAATGTACGCTATTGATATTTTGGCAGTTTTAAGGTATAAAACAGGGGATTATGGATTAGCGCCATCATCTTTTGTAAATTTGCTGATTGAGTTATTTAAAGGTTTGAAATGAGATTTAGTATAAATGTAGATCATGTGGCTACGCTCAGGAATGCCAGAAATGAGCGTGAACCTGATCCGGTCACTTTTGCCCTGATGGCCGAACTGGCGGGGGTTGATGGCATTGTTGTCCATCTGCGTGAAGATAGAAGGCACATCAATGAGCGGGATCTGGCAATTCTGAAAAGAACAATTAAAACCAAGCTTGATCTTGAAATGGCTGCTACTGAAGAAATAATCAGAATCGCCTGCGAAATTAAGCCGCAGCTTGCAACCATAGTCCCGGAAAAGAGAATGGAGTTAACCACAGAGGGAGGTATTTCTGTGGTTGATAATATCCAAATGCTGAATGATGCAATTAGGGAACTACATAAGTACGAAGTACCTGTTTCGCTTTTTATTGAGCCGGATATCAATCAGATAGACGCCAGCGCCGAGCTTGAAGCAGATTATATAGAAATTCATACCGGAATTTTTTCAAATGCACGAACAGAAGATGAACAGTTTGATGAGCTTGATAAAATCAGGATTGGTGCAAAGCACGCAAAAAAACTTGGGCTTGGGGTGAACGCCGGTCATGGTCTTGATTACCAGAATATTAAAATATTCAGGGAGCTTCAGGATATTGATGAGGTGAGTATCGGTCACTCCGTAATCGCTCGGAGTTTGTACGTTGGCGTAAGACAGGCAGTTGAAGAGATGGCAGCACTTATTAAGGGGTTGCGCTGATACTACAGCTACTGATTTTTGGCATAAACTAATTGAGCCGGAAAAATGTCTAATAACAATGTAATTCAGGTACTCCGATGAAAAAAAATATTCTCTGGGTTGATGATGAAATTGAGCTTCTCCGCTCACATATCATTTTGCTTACTGAAAAGGGCTTTAATGTATCAACCGTGACAAACGGAATAGATGCAATTGCGTCAATTAAAAATTCCAAACCCGATTTAATGTTTCTTGACGAAATGATGCCCGGTATGGGGGGACTTGAAGTCTTGAGCAGGGTAAAAGAGGACTATCCTGATATACCGGTAGTTATGGTAACAAAAAACGAAGAAGAGGGGATTATGAATGAGGCAATCGGTTCGAAAATAGCTGATTATCTTACGAAGCCGGTTAATCCCAGCCAGGTTTTTCTTGTTTGCAAAAAAATTCTTGATTCAAGAAAGATTGAAAGTGAATATGTTCAGAAGGACTATTTGCAGGATTTTAATCAGATCAACATGCTGCTCACCGAGCGGCTGAATCATGATGACTGGATTGATATATATACCAAACTTACAAACTGGGAGCTTGAGCTTGATAAGTTTTCTGAGATAGGGCTTCATCAGTCACTTGCCGAGCAGAAAAAGGAATGTAATAAGGAGTTCTCAAAATTTGTTGAAAAGAATTTTACTAAATGGGTGAATACACTTTCAACAGACGACCGACCCTATCTTACTCCTGACATTATCCCTGAATATGTTCTGAAGCATGTCAAAGAAAGCGCCTCTCCGGTTTTTCTGTTTGTGATTGACTGTTTACGGCTTGATCAATGGATGATAATGGAAAAGCATCTGAACCAGTTTTTTGAGATCAAGAAGGATTATTATTATTCGATTCTGCCTACTGCAACATCGTATGCCCGTAACTCGCTATTCGCCGGACTTTACCCTTCTGAAATAGAAAAGTATTATCCGGATCTTTGGAAGGGTAGTGACGAAGATGAAAAAAGTATGAATAAGTTTGAGAAGGATTTTCTTCAGCTTCTGCTTGACAGAAAGAGAATCAAACTGCGCAGTGATTTAAAATATATAAAGATTATTGACCCTGAAGTAGGAAGAAACTTTGAGCAGAATATCCTCTCCTATAAGAACAGTCACTTTACGGCAATAGTGGTTAATTTTCTTGATATGATGGTGCACGGAAGGTCTGATTCAGAACTGTTGAAAGAGATTGCTCCGGATGAACCTGCATACCGGTCTCTGACTGAATCATGGTTTATTCATTCATCACTCTTTGCTACTTTTAAGGCAATATCCAGAATTAAGGGGGCTAAGATTGTCATTACAACCGATCATGGAAGCATTCGTGTACTGCGCGGTGCAAAAGTGCTTGGCGATAAAGAAACTTCCTCAAACCTCCGCTTCAAGTATGGACGTAATCTGAAAGTGGATGAAAAAAATTCCATCTTTATTAAGGACCCGGCTGAGTATAAACTCCCGCGCAGGGGAGTGACAATAAATTATATTATTGCCAAAGAAGATTACTACTTTGTATATCCGACTGATTATCACCGCTATTTAAGTTATTATAAAGATACTTTTCAGCATGGCGGCATATCTATGGAAGAAATGCTTCTTCCGGTTATCTCTATGGATTCTAAATAATGAAACTTTTGATGGAAGTCTCAATTAATTCCTTTGAACGGCTTTCTGAGTTCTCGAGAGAGTTTTATCAAAAACTAAAGCCGGGAATGATAGTTTTTCTTTCCGGTACACTTGGTTCTGGTAAAACCACTTTTGTAAGGTTTCTTGTTTCGGAGCTGGGTATCACTGAAGCTGCCTCCCCTTCTTTTACTTTAATTAATGAATACCGGGGGGGTGGTCAGCGATTCGCTCATGCTGATTTTTACCGACTTAAATCAGCCGGGGAGCTTCATGAAATTGGTTTTTATGAGTACATTGACAGCGGCGAATTTATTGTTCTTATTGAATGGGCTGAGCTCTTTAAGGAGGCGCTTCCTGAACCTGACTTTATTCTGAGTTTCATAAACGAGAGTGAGGACTCCAGAAAAGTGACTGTTTATGAGTCCTGAAAAACCGATATTGGCTATTGAAACTTCCTCAAAGCTTTGCGGGATAACTATTTATTATAATGGTGACAGGTATTTTTCTTTGCATCTGTTAGAGGAAAGAAGTCATGCAAAACGGCTTGCCGGCTTAATAGAGAAATCCCTCACCCTTCAGGGTGTAACTCCGCAGGATTTGAGATTTATTGCGGTCTCTGGTGGTCCTGGCTCGTTTACCGGGCTCAGAATAGGGTTTTCGGTAGCAAAGGGACTTTGTTTTGGAGCCGGGCTTCCCCTCGTCAGGGTGAATACCATTGAGGCAATTGCCTTCGAATCCTTAGATTTCGCTGTTGAAAATGAGACTTTTTCAGTTATCATGAAGGTTAGCCGTACTGAAGTATTTTTCCGGAAGTTTCAAAAAAAGGGGAATTTCTATAAATTTGCAGGTGATTTGCTCACAATTGAGAATAGTGAGGTCACAAAATTAACTCAGAATAGTGAGTTAATAATAGGTAATTTTGAGATAGAAGGAAGACGATTTCTGAAAAAGGAATTTCCGATGCCGAATAAGATTGCCGAACTTGCCGGATTGATGAAAGCCGGAAGTGAAGCAGATTTTGACTTTTTAGAACCGGAATACATTAAAGATTTTCAAATTGTAAGGAAGAATTGATGCACAGAATAATTGTTTTATTGCTTTTACTGCCGCTAATGGTATTCGCCCAGTTAAGGGGACCAAAAATAAAAAGTAATGCCGATATACATGATTTCGGAGAAGTTGAACAGGGCGCCGCAGTTAAATATAATTATATGATTACCAATGACGGTGATGATACTTTAAAGATTGCCGGAGTATTAACTTCGTGCGGGTGCACTGTGGCAGAGTTAAGTAAGAAGTTTCTGATGCCGGGAGAAACAATTCCTCTTCATGTTGACTTTAATACAAAAGACCGTGTTGGACCTCAGTTAAAATATATAACCATCACATCGAATGATAAGGATAAACCGGTATTGAAACTGACCATTATGGGGAAAATCAAGGAGTCAAAAACAGTAAACTCAAATACTGATGGACCGAAGATCCGGTTCACGAAAGATCAGCACGACTTTGGTGTTGTTCAGGAGGGAAAAGTAGTTGATTTTACATTTGAATATACAAACTCCGGTAAAAAGGATTTAGAGATTAAAGATGTTAAAACCTCCTGTGGCTGTACGGCGGCAGTGGTAAGTGGTAAAAAACTGAAACCCGGTGAAAAGGGTACTCTGAAAGTTGAACTTGATACTTCAAACAGAATGGGACGTATGAGCAGAGTGATAACAGTTTCAAGCAATGATCCTGATTATAGCCAAAAGATACTTACGATTTATGCAGAAGTAGTCATGAAAGAGAAAAAGTAATGGCGTGGTTTAAAAGAAAAACTGATAATATATCAGGTGATACGCAGAAAAAGGATTTACCGGAGGGTATGTGGGAAAAATGCCCTGGCTGCGGAGAGATTCTCCATAAGAAACAGCTTGAAAATAATTTCTGGGTATGTCTGAAATGTGATTATCATTTCAGAATCGGAAGCGCTGAATATATAAAAATTCTTCTTGATGAAGGAAGTTTCAAAGAATTACATAAAAAGATGAAATCTGCTGATCCGCTCCAGTTTACGGATTCAAAAAGATACACGGACAGAATTGAGGCATCCATTAAATCAACCGGGCTGTATGATGCGGTAAGGACCGGGATTGGCGAGATTGAGGGGAAAGAAGTTGCTCTCGGTGTGATGGACTTTAAGTTCATCGGTGGAAGCATGGGCTCAGTTGTCGGTGAAAAACTTGCACGACTAATTGAAAAAGCTATCAAAAACAAATGTCCGTTAATAATTATTTCTGCATCTGGCGGAGCGAGAATGATGGAGGGCGCACTTAGTCTTATGCAGCTTGCCAAAACCAGCGCCCGTCTTGCGCAGCTTCATGAAGCCAGACTGCCTTATATATCCATAATGACTGACCCCACAACCGGCGGCACAACTGCAAGTTATGCAATGCTTGGCGACTTTAACATTGCTGAACCAAAAGCACTGATAGGATTTGCAGGTCCAAGAGTAATTAAACAGACTATCGGAAAAGACCTGCCTGCCGGATTTCAAACTTCAGAGTTTCTGATGGAGCATGGATTTCTTGATCTGGTTGTAAGCCGGAAAGAAATGAAAGCAACACTTTCAAATATATTTAATTTAATTACCTGAGGGTACTATTCAGATAATCAGGAGTGCTTCTGAATTTCAGAAGTATATGGGTTCATTTGCCATAGCAGCAAAAAGTATCGGTTTTGTGCCAACCATGGGTTACTTGCATGAGGGGCATCTCGCGCTTGTAAGACAGTCCGTAGCTGAAAATGATGTAACTGCTGCTTCCATATTTGTTAATCCGGCTCAGTTTGCAGCACATGAAGATTTATCAACGTACCCTCGTAATGAAGTTCGTGACTTGGAACTTCTTGAATCAGCAGGTTGTGACATAGTTTTTCTTCCGCAAACTGAAGAAATTTATCCGGAAAATTTTCAAACGTATGTTTTGGTTGATGAGATTACAAAGATTTTAGAAGGGGAATTCAGACCAACTCACTTCAAGGGGGTAACCACTGTTGTTGCAATTTTACTCAACCTTTCACGTTGTACAAATGCATATTTCGGAAGGAAAGACGCGCAGCAGGCAGCGGTTATTAGCCGCATGGTTAAAGATTTGTTTATGCCTTGTGTTGTCCATATTTGCCCGATAGTGCGTGAACCGGATGGGCTTGCAATGAGTTCAAGAAATATTTATTTAGATGAAAAGGACAGGGCAAATGCGCTTACCCTTTTTGAATCATTAAAACTGGCGGAGGAACTTGTATATAAAGGGGAGAGAGATACCGACCGTATCAAAAAAGAAATGCTGGCTCTATACGGGAAGTTAAAAGATTATGAGCTGCAGTATATTTCATTTACTGATGCAGAAAGTTTCGCCGAAATTAAAGAGATTGAAACGGGGAAACCATTTTACATACTGATTGCCTGCCGGATGGGCAAAACCCGCCTGATTGATAATTTCCTGTTAACTGTTTAGCTTAACAAGCATCCGGATTCCATAGGCAACCAGATTTTCTTCATATTTGGCATCCAGATGAAGCACATCCTTCAAAAATATACCGTTCCCTCCCGTTACAAATATTTTCGCTTTTTTGGAATAATGTTTTGCATTAAGCTCGATGTAGTGTCTTATCCCTGTTAGTAAAATGATTACGCCAGACATCATGGCGTCTCTGGTGTTTTTTCCATGGATATATTCAGGCATATATTTCTCAAACAGGGGGAGTAATCCAGTGTAATGGTGCATTGATTTAAGCATGGTGTCAATACCGGGTGTAATGATTCCGCCTTTATAGATCTTTTCTGCGATAATATTAACAGTTATACAGGTGCCTGAATCAATGATAACAATCAGATCATCAAACGGCGCAACATGCAGGGCACCAGCAGCAGAGCATATACGGTCATTCCCGAGAGTTTCAGGAGTGTCGTACTCGAGATGAAAGTTCAAGCGGCTCAAGGAACTTACTTCAATTACTTCCCGGAGATATTTCTCAGGAAGACTGCGTTTTATTTTATTAGTGACAGAAGGATTAACACTGCTTAATCCGATTTTTACAGGATTTGTTTTTTTAAGTAATTCCGGCAGATCTTCAACTTTTTCAAGAATACCGGATAATGTTATTTTGTCCTTATCAAAAAGGTGGTATTTGGTTCTCGTATTTCCCGCGTCAACTGTAAGGATTTTCACGAGATGCTTACTTCACCAAAGTTATACTTAAAAATTCTGCCTCCTTCGTTCAGCATCAGAGCGCCCGTGAGATCAACATCTTCAAAAATTCCCTCATATACATTAGGACCGTTTTTGATGACAATTTTCTCACCAATCATACTGCATCCTGACTTCCATTTTTTGAGTATCGATTGTGGATTTGCATCAATCTCAATAATTAATTCTTCAAGAGAGTTGAGAATATGGGCTAAGAGTTTTTCTCTTTCTATAATGGTTTTCGCCTCAAGTTTGATAGAAGTCGGTGTTACGGGATGCTTCCCGGCGAATTCATTCTGATTAACATTAACCCCGGCGCCCAGAATAGCATGCTGAAATTTATTACCGGAGAAAGAGGTCTCGGTTAAAATTCCGGCTACTTTTTTCCCGTTCATCAGAATATCGTTCGGCCATTTAAGGTCGGTTTTTAATACGTAAAGATTTTCGATTGCTTCAGCGATATAAACCGCTGCGCCCATATTCAGAAGATTGAGATGTTCGTGGGCAATCACATCTTTTTTAAGGAGAACGGAAAAAAGGAGGTTTTCTCCCTTATTACTAATCCAGATTCTCTCCTGTCTGCCTCGACCTGCGGTTTGAAATTCGGCCAAAATGGTTGTTCCGCTTACTGCACCAGAACTTTCTTTGAGATAACTGTTCGTAGATTCAATTTCTTCGAAGTAGAAAAATTTTCGGCCAAGCCACTCAGTGTCTAACCGGAGTGAAAATGCATCAAAGTTAAAAAGTGATTCGTTTTTCATGATTTGTCAAAAAGATACTATAATAGGTCAAAAAGTACTACAGGGTGACAATAATAAACATTGTGTGACAAAGATAAACATTTAAACCAATGGGTATGAAAATTCATAAGTAATTGTAAAATAAGGACTTATAGCAAATTATCAGTTTGGCACGCACTTTGTATTATTAGGTCAGAAAGTTAATAATCAAATACACAAATTAAAAAAATAAAGAGGAGATAAAACAATGACACTCGTAAGATTTGAACCTTTCAAAGAACTTGAATATCTCAACAACCGTCTGAGAAGGATTTTTGATGAGACACCGGCAATCGTAAAAGAAACCCCGGGTATCTTTAATCCACGTCTTAATGTGTATGATGATAATCAGAATCTGTACATTGAAGCTGAAATACCCGGCGTCAACAAAGAAGATCTGAAAATCAGTCTGCAAGATAATACAATCACTATCAGCGGTGAAAAGAAGTTTGAAGATGAGAAGAAGGAAAAAACCTATTACCGTGTTGAAAGACGGTATGGGAGTTTCCGCCGCAGCTTCACACTCCCTGTTGAGGTGAATGACTCAAAAGTCGAAGCAAAATTTGAGAACGGTGTGCTTAAAATGACCCTTGAAAAAGTGGTTGAACAGCAGCCGGAAGAAAAAGTAATAACTATTCAGTAAATTATCACATCAGTAACCGAAGGACGGCAGCACAGCCGTCCTTCACATTTATAGACAGGAGCTGCCAATGGGCAAAATAATAGGAATTGATCTTGGAACCACAAACTCATGCGTCGCGGTACTTGAAGGTAACGACCCGGTTGTGATTCCTAATTCGGAAGGTGGAAGAACAACCCCTTCTGTTGTTGCATTTACGAAATCAGGCGACCGTCTGGTGGGTCAGCCCGCCAAGAGACAGGCGATCACAAACCCGAGAAACACCATTTTCTCTGTAAAACGATTCATGGGACGTAACGTCAATGAAGTGAGCGATGAACAGAAGATGGTTCCGTATGAAATTGTTTCAGGTGATAACGGTTCTGCCCGCATTAAAGTGAACGACAGAATTTATTCTGCCCCTGAAATCAGCGCTATGACGCTCCAGAAAATGAAGAAAACCGCCGAAGACTATCTCGGTCAGGAGGTGACAGAAGCGGTTATTACCGTTCCGGCCTATTTTAACGATGCTCAGCGTCAGGCGACTAAAGATGCCGGAGAAATTGCCGGCTTAAAGGTACGCAGAATCATTAACGAGCCAACTGCCGCTGCTTTGGCCTACGGTCTTGATAAGAAGAATAAGGAACAGCTTGTTGCCGTTTATGATCTCGGTGGAGGTACGTTCGACATCTCTATTCTCCAATTAGGTGACGGAGTATTCGAAGTTAAATCCACTAATGGAGACACTCACCTGGGCGGTGATGACTTTGATCAGAGAATCATTGATTTCCTGGCTGATGAATTCCATAAGTCTGACGGAGTTGACCTCCGTAAGGATGCAATGGCACTCCAGAGATTGAAGGAAGCCGCTGAAAAAGCAAAAATTGAGCTTTCTTCTTCAAACTCAACTGAAGTCAGTCTTCCATTTATAACCGCTACACAAGATGGTCCAAAGCATCTGAATATCAATCTGACCAGAGCTAAATTTGAACAGCTTGTCGATGACCTTATTGAGCGTTCAAAAAAGCCATGTATTCAGGCAATGAAGGATGCAGGTGTTAGCGCAGGTGATATAGATGAAGTTATCCTTGTCGGTGGTTCAATTCGTATTCCAAAAGTACAGGAAGTTGTAAAACAGTTATTCGGCAAAGAGCCGCATCGCGGAGTTAACCCTGATGAAGTGGTCGCAATCGGTGCAGCTATTCAGGGTGCGGTATTAACCGGTGAAGTTAAAGACGTTTTACTGCTTGATGTAACGCCGCTTTCACTTGGAATTGAAACGCTTGGCGGGGTGATGACGGTACTGATTCAGTCAAATACCACGATCCCAACCAAGAAGAGTGAAGTATTTTCAACAGCGAGCGATAATCAGCCATCGGTTGAAATTCATGTTTTGCAGGGTGAACGTCCAATGGCCTCTGACAACAGAACACTTGGTAAATTTCATCTGAATGAGTTACCCCCGGCCCCAAGAGGAATGCCTCAAATTGAAGTTTCTTTCGATATTGATGCTAATGGTATTCTTCATGTTTCTGCTAAGGACAAAGCCACAGGCAAAGAGCAGAGCATCAAGATAACCTCTTCAAGCGGACTTGATGCTGCAGAGGTTGAAAAGATGAAAAGAGAGGCCAAAGAGCACGCTGCTGAAGACAAAGCTAAAAAAGAACTGATTGATACAAAGAATCAGGCTGAAAGTTTGATCTTCCAGACCAAAAAGCAGATTGAAGAGCTGAAAGACAAGATGACCCCTGATGTAAAAGAACGTCTTGAGTCAGAAGTTAAAAAGCTGGAAGATGCAGTTGCTTCCGGTAACCTTGATTCAATGAAATCAGCTCTTGATTTAATGAATAAAGTCTGGAATGAGGTTGCCTCTCAGCTTTACAGCCAGCCCGGCGAAGGAACACCTCCTCCTCAGGAAGGTCCCTCACAAGGCGGCGGTTCAACCCAGGAAAAGAAGCCCGATGTTCAGGATGCTTCATACGAAGTAGTTGATGATGATAAAAAATAACTGATGTGCCCCGAAAGATGCCCGGTTCTTATAGAGCCGGGCTTTTTTCATTTGTAGATTTCCTTCACAACCCGGTAAGTATTTATATGCGCTTCAATAGTCAGCTTTATCGGAACCGAATAACCACCTCCCATTGCCAGTGAAATGGGGATGCCCCGGCGGCGACTTTCTGAAAGAATCATTTTATCCCTCTCAATAAGACCCTGAAAGGTTAAATCTAATCTTCCAAGGCGATCTTCCTTTAATGGGTCCACACCCGCCTGATAGAGTATAATATCAGGATTCAGGTCAAAAAGATAGGGTAAATAACGGCTTAGTTGTGAAAGGTATTCGTCATCTCCGGTATGATCCGGAAGGGGAACATCCATGTGAGAGTCAACCTTCCTGAACGGATAATTTTTTTCTCCATGCATTGAGAAGACAAAAACGTCCTCTCTGCCGGAAAAAATGGAGGCGGTTCCATTACCCTGATGAACATCCAAATCAATTATTAGAACCTTTTTAACCAGATTTTGGCTTATAAGCAATTGGGCAGCAACCGCCTGGTCGTTAAACACACAGAAACCTTCTCCGGAGGCACTAAAAGCATGATGTGTTCCCCCTGCCAAATTACCGGAAATTCCACCGTCTAACGCTTCAAATGCGGCTGAAATAGCGCCTCCTACTGTTGCCAATGACCTTATCGCGAGCTCTGAGCTCCAGGGGAATCCAATTTTTCTGATTTCCAGGGGGCTCAAAGTACCATTTAAGACTGCATTGATGTAGCTGTCTGCATGAACTGAGGCAACTTCATCAGGTGTGGCTAATCTGGTTTGTTCAAGTTCATTTAAACTCAGGACATTTGCGGAAACAAGTCCTTCCCGAAGCATTTGGTATTTTTCCATCGGGAAACGATGACCTTCCGGGAGCGGAATTGTATAGTGATCGGAATAATAAATTTTCATCAGGTCAAAAATACAGCATGCCGCTTCAATTAAAGAAGGTTGGTGATTTGTGATAAATATACGTGAATTGTCAGGGTAAAAATACATGGCTATTTGAGAATCTCACACGATCAATTTGAAAGATTGCGGTGGAGTTCCGGAATATGTGCCCAAAATTTTGCGGAAATTTTAGATTTACTTTTCCGCCTCTTTTCCGTATATTTGCACTTTAATTTTTTAAAAAAATAGGTCGGCATGTTAAATCTAAAGTCTCTTAACAAAAATCAAAGAGAAGCAGTTGAATATGTACAGGGACCAGCGTTAGTAGTTGCCGGCGCCGGATCAGGGAAAACTAAGGTTCTAACCTATAAGATAGCACAGCTCATTGAAAATAATTTCCAGCCGGAAAATATTCTTGCGCTGACTTTTACCAATAAAGCGGCAAAAGAAATGAAAGAGCGTGTTCACGGACTCATCGGTGAGAGCGCGCATCAGCTTTGGATGGGGACTTTTCATTCTATTTTCGCTAAAATTCTCCGCACAGAAGCATCATCCATAGGTTTTACCTCTAATTTCTCTATATACGACAACGAAGACAGTCATTCCGCGGTTTCTAATATTATTGAAGACCTTCAGCTTAACAGCGATGTAGTGGTTGCATCAAAGGTGCGCAGACGAATCAGCTATATGAAAAATCTTATGATTTTTCCTGAAGAGTTTAAGAAAAATCATGTTAAAGGTCCTATTGACGAACATATCGCGCATGTTTATGAGGTATATCAGCAGCGTCTGCTTGAGAACAATGCAATGGATTTTGAAGATCTGATTTTAAAGCCGCTTGAATTGTTTCAGAATGATAAAATCCTGAAAAAGTACAAAAAGAAATTCTTATATATTCTCGTTGATGAGTTTCAGGATACAAACAAAGCGCAGTATGAAATACTTAAACGTCTCTGCTCAAAAGAAGGTCACATCACTGTTGTAGGTGATGACTCGCAAAGTATTTACTCCTGGCGCGGTGCTGAAATAGGAAATATTCTCAGTTTTGAGCATGATTTCACTAAAGCAAAAGTATTCAAATTAGAGCAGAATTACCGTTCTACACAGTATATACTTAAAGCGGCTGATTCGGTCATTAAAAGAAATTCACGTCAGATTGAAAAAACACTCTGGACGGAAAACTCTGCCGGTGAGCAGCTTTCACTTCTGAAATCATCTGATGAAAAAGAAGAAGCAATCAGAATTGCAAAACTGATAAAGGAAGAAATAACCCGGCATAAATATGCACACAGTGATTTTGCAATACTTTACCGCACGAATGCACAATCCCGCACTTTTGAGGATGTTTTCCGCAGAGAAAGAATTCCTTATGTTATCATCGGAGGGATTGAGTTTTACAAGAGGAAAGAAGTTAAAGATTTAATCGGCTACCTCAAGGTACTCACCAACCCGCGTGATGAGGAAAGTCTCCTCAGGATTATGAATTTCCCGCAGCGGGGTATCGGCATGACTACGATCAAGAGGATGATTGGATTCGCGCGTAAGCATGAAATAACTCTCTTTGAAACAATGACCAGGGTCTTTGAGGTAATTGATATCAAGGAGCGCATTCAGAAAAACGTAAAGAACTTTAAGGGATTGCTTGACAAGTACATCGTTCTGCGCGAAAAACTTTCACCCGGTGAACTGACGCGCGCGTTGATTGATGAACTGGGAATCATTCAGTTGTTCAAAGAAGACGCTACGCATAAATCTCTGGAACGACTTCGTAATGTTGAAGAACTGCTTTCGGCTATTACTGAATATTCTGCCTCAAACACTGAATCAACACTTGATGACTATTTACAGGAAGTAGCATTAGTCACTGATCTTGAAATGATTGACGATAAGCAGAATGTTGTTAGTCTGCTCACAGTACATAGTGCAAAAGGTCTTGAGTTCCCGTTGGTATTTGTGAGCGGTCTTGAGGAAGACATTTTTCCTCTGTCAAACCGTTTTAGTTCTGAGGCGACCGAAGAAGAGGAGAGACGTCTTTTTTATGTTGCAATAACAAGAGCACAAAAAAAAGTATATCTCTCACACGCACGTTCCCGATACAGATTTGGTGAGGTTGCTTATCAAAACCGTTCCAAGTTCATTGATGAAGTTGATCCGGAAACTATAAATTTTGATGATCCGCTTGCGAACAAACGGCTCGAACGGAAATCAAAAAAGGAACTGATGGAGGAAACCTTTGCAACAATGGACTACATTGATCCGATAATCATCAACTCAATGATTAAAATTGGCAGCAAGGTTTATCATGATACTTTTAAGATGGGAAAGGTAACTCAGATTATCGGAACCGGAGATAATCAGAAAGTAACGGTTCAGTTTGACGGTAATAATATTAAGCACTTGATGTTAAAATATGCAAAATTAAAAGTAATGCATTAAATTTGAGGCGGGTTCTTCCCGCCTTTTTTATGGAGTTTTGATGACCAGGTTTCTTTTAATACTTACGATAACACTATTTTCCTATTCTTATGCACAGGAGTTCAGGGGAACCTGGATTGCCCGAAATACGCTTTCCTCAAAAGAATCTCTTGCTTACGCGATGGATAGTCTCGCCAGGAATAATTTTAATGTAGTTTTTGTTAACGTCTGGAGCAGGGGATATCCTCTCTGGAAGAGCCAGGTATTTAAAAGAGAAACAGGGGTTGAAATTGACCCGACATACGCGGGCAGAGACATACTTGCGGAAGCCATTGCAGAGGGACACAAGCATGGTTTGCAGGTTGAGGCATGGTTTGAATATGGTTTTGTGGGCGGGTGGACTGGAAATCAGCCGGCCGGCGGTAAAGGACCTATTTTTAATACACATCCTGACTGGGTAGCAAAGAAACAAAATGGGGAAGAAATTGACGGCAGTAACTTTTATTGGATGGTACATACCCGAAAAGATGTGCAAGATTTCATGATTGAAATGCTCACTGAAATGAGTCGTAATTATGATATTGATGGTATCGAATTAGACAGGATTAGGTATTCAAGTACTGATTACGGATATGATTCCTATACGGATAGTCTCTACCGTGCCGAGAATAACAATAACCCGCCACCATCATCAGGTTCTGACCCAAACTGGATTCGCTGGCGAGCAGACAAACTTAATGATTTTGCCGCTCGCGCTTATGACTCCGTTAAGTCAGTTTCACGTCACATCAATGTTTCAAATGCTCCATCTTTGTACAGTTCAAATTCTTATACTGCATATAACAGTTTTTGCCAGGATTGGGTATGGTGGGTAAATAATGGAAAAGTTGATAACGTACAGGTTCAGTCTTATGTAACTTCTGCCTCAACTTTCAGCGCTATACTAAACTATATATCAGGTACGCTAATTATTGATAAATCAAAGGTTTATCCCGCTATAGCTATTAAGCCAAACAGTAGTCAGCTTTCAAATGATGTTATCGAAAGTATGATTCAAACTACACGGAGCAGGGGTTTTAACGGGAATGCTATATGGTATTATACTGACTTACTTGGAGTTTTTCCCTTCTTAAAAAGTACTGTTTACCAGAATAAATCTTACGTACCTCATTCGCCATCTGACTGGCGGGAGCATTATAAGGTAATCAACCATGCAGATACATCATTGGTCTCTAAATCGGGAGCATGGTATAGTAATGGATTGGCCGGTAATCAGGGATTTTCACTTTCCGCGAATGCAGGAGCACCAGCATCAATTGAATACTTTGCTGATATTGAGTTTTCAGGATTTTATGACATATACACATTTAATGTAACCGCAACAAACCGTACTGACTCAGCGATGGCGATTCTGACTGACTCGGCCGGGGTAAGTACTGAATTTTTTATTCCTCAGAATAATCCTCTGTATAAGAGATGGTATAAAGTCGGAACCATTTTTCTTGATAGCGGGAGGAAAAGAATTCTGCGGTTAGATAATTCCAATCTTCAGACAGGGGAGATTATGAATGCAGATGCTGTTTATTATAAGTTAAACCGGCTGCTATCTCCTGAGGTGACAACGGCTGTTAAAGATAAAAAAAAAGATAAATCTGAGATGAATTTCAGAATGGGTGCTTATCCAAATCCCTTCAATTCGGCTACTAAACTACGCTTTCACCTGCCGAAGGCGTCTGACTATGGGCTGAAAATTTATGATATTCTGGGTAATACGCTCAGCCATACAACTTTCAGTAATTTTGTTTCGGGAGAAAGAGAATTAACCCTCTCTTTGAATAACCTTAGTAGTGGCATATATTTTGCTACAATCAGGCAGGAAAAATTTTCACAATCAGTAAAATTAGTCTTGCAGAAATAAGCAGAGAACGGAGAAAAAAGATGATAGCACCTAAAAGACTCGCGATACTTGTAGGCGGTGGTCCGGCACCGGGAATAAATAGTGTAATTGGAGCGGCTACTATCCGTGCAGCCATTGAAGGAATTGAAGTTATTGGAATAAGAGATGGTTTTCAATGGATTATGGAAGGTGACATCTCACATGTTAAAGAATTAACCATCCAGAATGTCTCCCGCATTCACTTCAGAGGCGGTTCTTATATCGGAATCTCCCGTGCAAATCCTACCAAGAATCCAAAACACCTCGAAAACACGGTCACTTCACTGTTGCGTCTGAACGTTGATAAACTCATCACTATCGGTGGTGATGACACTGCATTTAGCGCAATGAAGGTTGAAGAGATGGCGAACGGACGCATTAAAGTTGTGCACGTTCCTAAAACCATTGATAATGACTTAGACCTTCCTTTGGGAATACCCACTTTCGGATTCCAGACTGCGCGTCATCTTGGCGTTGAGATAGTTAAGAGTCTGATGGTGGATGCTCAAACCACAAGCCGTTGGTATTTTGTGGTTACAATGGGGAGGAAAGCCGGTCACCTGGCTCTTGGAATAGGAAAAGCAACAGGTGCAACTCTTACCCTGATTCCGGAGGAGTTTCCGGAGGGGGTAAGTAAACTTTCTCATGTGGTTGACATTTTAGCCGGAGCCATTATAAAGCGTCTAAGCTACGGTAAAACTGATGGCGTGGCTGTTCTTGCTGAAGGTTTGGTCGAACACCTTGACCCGAAAGACCTTGATGATTTAGTGAATATTGAGCGGGATGCGCACGATAATATCAGAATCGCAGAGATTAATTTTGGCGAGATTCTTAAAGCAAAAGTCCAAAAAAGACTAAAGGATTTTAACATCAAGGTCACAATTGTTGCAAAAAACATAGGTTATGAGCTCCGTTGCTCTGACCCTATCCCTTATGATATGGAATATACCCGCGATTTAGGATTTTCTGCTTCACAATTTATACTTGGCGGAGGAAATGCGGCGATGGTTTCCATTCAAAGTGGTCATTTTGTTCCCCTCTATTTCACCGAAATTCTCGATCCAAAAACCAAAAAAACCAAGGTTAGGATGGTGGATACGACCTCAGAATCCTTCTACATTGCAAGGAGATATATGCTCAGATTAAATGAGGGCGATTTTGAAGATCCGCATGAACTTGCGAAGTTTGCTGCGACCTGCGGACTTTCGCTGGAAAAATTCAGAGATCAGTTTTACTATCTAATTGAAGATGATATGCTATACAGGCACATGAAGGAAGGGAAGATTAAAATGAAAGGAACTGAGACCAATCTGGCGCATCAATCCCACCCGTACGGTCATGATGATGATGAACATCCGATGAATATGTAACTACAAAAAGCTGTCAGAAAACTGACAGCTTTTTTATTTTAGTCAGGTATTGGCTTTATTGGTCAAAATCTTGCCGAAAGTAAAAACAAGAATTGACAGTATAATCAGCCAGGCAGTGGTAAGGAAAATTATTCCTCCGGTACTCATTTGGTCTCCTAAACTTCTTTTAATGTAAAAATACGTCAAATCAATCAAAAATTCAAAGAATTCTTTGATTTATGGGGGTATATGGATATTTTTGTTCTGTATTTTTTAACCTTATGGAGATACATGAGAGCCAGTCTTCTTCTCTGTTTCGTGTGCACCGTATTTTCCGTCCAGGGTTTTCAGCAGGATTCTTCGCTTTACGAAAAGAATCCAAACTACTCCCTTGAAACTGAATTTTATAAGATTTACAAGAAAAAGCAGGCGGATGTTGTTTTTCTCGGCAATTCGATAACAAAAGGCGTAATCTGGTCTGAGTTACTGGGGAGGGATAATGTTGTCGGCAGAGGAATCCCAAGTGACATTCTTGAAGGGTTTTTAGCCCGTACCGAATCGGTTCTTAGTCTTCGTCCGAAAATTGTCTTCATCATGGGAGGGATAAATGATATTTACAACTGGCTTCCTGTTGAGACGATTTCATCACAATACATTAAACTTGTTTCAGAGTTCAGAGAAAAAGGGGTCAGGGTAGTTGTTCAGTCCACTCTCTATGTCTCACCGCGCTGGCCAAATGCAGCCGACAGGAACCGTGAAGTAGAAAAGTTAAATGATTCCATGAAAAGCTGGTGCAAACAGAACGGGGTGGAATATTTAGACCTTAATTTAGGGCTTTCAAAAAATAAATTTCTCAGAGATGAACTTACTTACGATGGCGTTCATCTAAAGGCAGAAGGATACAGACTTTGGGGCAGAGAAATTGAAAAATTATTAATAAAATACGGTATATAAGGAAGAGTTCTCATGTCTGCAGAAAACAATAATACGTTCAAGCCATTCGTTTTGGTTTTGATGGCTTTGATATTAGTCTTGTTCACACAGTATATCCCGGAAGGGACAAAAATTCTCTTTTATGAAACAAAAGAAGTGGATTTTTTCAGTGATGTGCGTGTAGAGGAGGAAGAAACTTCATTTATAAATGAGTCGGTGCAAAATCTTCAGATTGCTGGATTTCCGTCTTTTGTGATAAATGCAGACAAAAGTTCTCTCTTCAACTCAGTTCTTTATTTCCCTCCGACAGAAAATATCACCGGAAATACGCAAATGTTGAAGAAATTTGCTTCGGCCCTTGCTCAGTCTAAATCGAAAAAAATCCGGATTGCACACTTTGGTGATTCGGTAATAGAAGGTGATTTGATATCGGCTGATCTTCGTAAAAATCTTCAGGCAAAGTACGGTGGTTTGGGAGTGGGATTCGTCGCAATAAATTCAATGGATATTGCTTTCAGAACCACAACAAAGCTTTCTTATTCGGATAATTGGAAATTTGGTTCAGTTTTCGGACAAAACTCTGATAAACTCCCTGTTGGTATTAACGGCGCAGTTTCATATACCAATGGCGGCTCATGGGTACAGTATGAAGTTACCAATCTTTACGGAGTAAAACACTTTACCAATGCAAAACTCTATTACCAGTCCGACAATGGCGGTAAGATAACTATCTCTGCTAATAACGGCGCTGAAAAAACATTCACTCTGAAAGGGTCAAAAAAGGTTGAAGAATTAGATTTTAATCTCAGCGGCCGAAATAAAAGTCTGAAGATAAATATACCGAACGGTACAAAGGGTAATTTCTATGGAGTTAGTTTGGAGGAGAACACTGGGATATATGTGGATAACTTTCCGTTTAGAGGAAATTCCGGTATATCTCTTCGTGACATACCTGAATCAATGTTCAAGGATTTCTCGAAGCATCTTGATTACGATTTGATTATTCTGAATTTTGGTCTGAATATGCTTGAGCAGGATACAAAAGACCTTGGATGGTATATAACAGCGATGAACAAAAATATCGCCACCATTAAATCTGCTTTTCCTGAGGCCGGCATTGTGATTATCGGAGTGCAGGATAAAGCAATAAAAAAAGGTGCAAAATTTGTAACAGACCCTTCAGTCAAAAAGGTACTTGAAGCACAGATGAAGATAGTCGAAGAGTCAAATGTTGCATTCTGGAATCTTTATGAAGCAATGGGGGGTGAGGGTGCAATGGCTAAATGGGTTGCTGAAAACAAGGCATCCAAGGATTACACCCACTTGAACACAGAAGGTGCAAGAGAAGTTGCAACTCTTTTGTCAAATGCGCTTATCGGACTTAATCAGTGATACATTATTGTGAGTAAAAATATGGATGCCCGTAATATATGGGATCTCTGGAGCAGACACAGCAAAAATACTCCGGAGAAAGACGCTATCGTAGTCTGGAAAGCCGGTGAGGAGCCATTCAGATGGTCATTCTCATCCATAGTCACTCAGGCAGAACGATATACACTCCATCTGAAAAAGAGCGGCATCAAAAAGGGGGAAGTGGTTGCTATCATTATCAGACATAACAAAGAATTTTTTCCTTTATATATGGGCATTGTCGGGCTTGGCGCTATACCTGCGGTTTTAGCTTACCCCAACCCTCGCTTGCATCCTGATAAATTCAGGCAAGGAATTATTGGGATGTCTCACCGGTCCGGACTTGACTGGATAATGACCGAGAGAGAAATTCACCCGATACTTGCGCCTTTGATTTCGGAAGGTACCGTGAAGGGGGTACACTTTCCGCTTGAGTTTCCGATGGATGAAAAATTTACTGATGAGGATTTCAGACTTTCAATAGAAAATAGAAGCGCTGTGACACCCGATGAGCCAATGTTACTTCAACACTCATCAGGTACAACCGGATTGCAGAAACCAGTCCTTCTTTCGCATGGTGCAATTGTTCGGCACGCTGATTATTATGGCAAGTCGATTCGGGTAACTGAAGCAGACAAAGTTGTCTCCTGGCTGCCATTATATCACGATATGGGGCTCATTGCAGCATTTCACATGCCTTTAGCATTTGGTATTCCCTCTATTCAAATTGATCCTTTTGAATGGGTGCTTGCGCCGGTTCTGCTATTTGAAGCATTAAGTTATGAGAAAGCAACTTTAACCTGGCTACCAAATTTTGCCTATAATCTTTTGGCTGATAAAATTCATGAAGAGGAATTTGAAGGGCTTCGTCTTGATTCCTTAAGAATGGTAATTAATTGCAGTGAGCCGGTTCGCTTTCAGAGTCATGAGCGGTTTACCAGCCATTTTAAGGCATACGGATTTAAGGAAGAAGCATTGGCTACCTGCTACGCAATGGCTGAAACAACGTATGCAGTAACTCAGTCTGAACCCGGCAAAGTTCCGGCGGTAGTATATACTGACAGAGAGAAACTGGGACAGGGAATTCTTGCTTACACTGACTCACCTGACCAGGCGCGGGTGTGTGTTTCTTCAGGTAAGGTAATAGAGGGTTGCAAGGTTGAGATTGTTGATGAACAGAAACAACCATTGGGTGAAAACCAGATAGGCGAGATAGCTATCCGCTCGGTTTCTATGTTCGATGGATACAGAAACTATCCTGAAAAAACAGATGAAGTACTTAAAGATGGCTGGTACTATTCAGGCGACTTTGGTTTTATGAAAGACGGGGAGTGTTACGTAATCGGACGGAAGAAAGATATTATTATAGTCGCCGGAAAGAATATCTATCCGGAGGATGTTGAAGACACTCTCAATAAAGTACCCGGTGTTATGCCTGGCAGGGTTATTGCTTTCGGTGCTGATGATCAGGAAGTAGGAACGGAAGTACTTTGTGTTATTGTTGAATCTGAAGCATCCTCTCCAAAGGAAAAGTCTGATTTGAGAGTAAAGATACTCGAAAATGCTCTGGCAAATGACCAGAGTATCTCACGCATATATATTGTACCTCCCCGATGGCTGATAAAAAGCAGTGCCGGAAAACCAAGCAGAAAACATAATAAAGAACGAATTTTTGAATCAAACGAATATTTAATGGCCTGAATATGATTACTCCTGAATTTAAATCTTCTATTTTAAAAGAACTTCGTCTTGATGATTATGAGATCAAAGATGAAACGCTTGCAAATCAGATCCCCGGATGGGATTCTATCAATCACATTAACGTGATATCTGCAATTGAAAAAGATTTTAATGTACGATTCAAGAGCATTGAGATACTGAAATGCAAGAATCTTGGCGATTTGCAGAATCTGCTGACTTCAAAACTGGCAAAAAAGTAAACTGAGCAGAAGCAGGTAATTCGTGTTTATTGATATAGATAAAGTTGCGGCGTTATTCAAATTTGATCAGTATGATCCGCTTCTTTTTGGTTCTTCTTTCTTTCTCTTTCTTTTTCTCGGTCTGCTGCTTCTGCTTTCTGTAATGAAGGACAGAAAAATCCAGTCATTTTTACTGATTGCATTTTCTGTTTTCTTTTATTATAAAGCATCGGGTGATTTTATTTTGCTTCTGATAGCGACCGGGGCTGCTAACTATTTTATAGGAAAGGGAATCTTCCGAAACGAGAGTCAGGGAGTAAAGCGCACCTTCCTTCTGCTTGGAATTGCGGTAAACCTTGGTGTGCTTATTTATTTTAAGTACACAAATTTCTTTATCGAAATTTATAATTCTGCCTTAGCCGGTTCGATTGAGGCATGGGATATTATCCAACCGCTTGGTATTTCGTTTTATATTTTTAAGGCACTGAGTTATATATTCGATATTTATCTTGAGATGCATGAACCGGAGGAAAGTTTTATTGATTTCTTCCTTTATCTTTCATTTTTCCCTTCAATTCTGGCTGGTCCGATTGACCGTGCAGGAGATTTTCTTCCGCAGATTAAGAATCCTTTGCCGTTTTCAAATGCAACAATCGCCAAAGCCGTTTTTCTTATATCCATGGGACTATTGAAGAAGAATCTTATAGCCGATTACATCAGTATCAATTTTGTTGAACGGGTTTTTGATGAACCTGCCAGATTTACCGGTGTCGAAAACCTGCTTGCCGTATATGGATATACGTTACAGATATACTGTGATTTCTCCGGATATACCGATATGGCAATTGGCATAGGTATGCTCATGGGATTCAAAATGATGGATAATTTTAATTATCCTTACAAAGCAGTGAGTGTTACAGATTTTTGGCGCAGATGGCATCTGTCACTCTCGGCCTGGCTTCAGAATTATCTGTTTAAACCAATACAGATTGGAATGCGTTCGTTTAAGATATGGGGGAATGCTGCTGCAATTTTCGTCACTTTTACTCTTTGTGGGTTGTGGCACGGCGCGAGTTATAACTTTATTATCTGGGGACTTCTGCATGCATTGTTTATGATTTTTTCGCTTTTTACCAGAGATATAAGAGATAAAGCCGCAGATTTTTTCAGGATAAAGGGCACACCTTTTCATAATTTTATAAAAGTATTTGTCACTTTTCATCTGATTGCATTTGCCTGGATATTTTTCAGAGCTTCATCATTTGAAAAGGCAGAAACGGTTCTCAGACAGATTGTAACATTTTTCCAGCCGGAAGTTTTTCCTCAGTTTGTTGATGCTTTTTTCCCTGTGTTTATACTGATGGTAATCGGCTATATCATTCACTTTCTTCCATCACGGCTTGAATTGCTCATGCAAACATTTATGGAGAAAATCTCTCTCGCGGGTCAGGCAGTCATTCTGGCTCTGGCGATTTGGATTTCAGCCCAGGCACGGTTTGCTGATCTTCAGCCATTTATTTATTTCCAGTTTTAATTTATGAAAACGCTTTTACTCATTTTTTTATGCGGTATCATGTACGCTGATTCTACAACAGTTCTTGATATTATATCCGGTGTGAGAAAAACGCATGCACCTGATAAAAGGACAACAATTTTCACTATCAATGCGGATTTTAGCAAGATAAATCCGGTAATCACTGGCGAAACCAACCTGCCGCTTGCACTTGAAGAACTTCAGGCAAAGCTGAAAGAACAGAATATTGAGGCAGATTTTTCTGTTGATATACTCCCTGAAAAGAATTTGGGACAAAATATCATGGCGGTGGTTTGTATCTCCGTAGCCAATCATCGTACGGAACCTAAACATTCAGCTGAAATGGCAACTCAGGCGCTTATGGGTACGGTTGTAAAGGTATGGAAAAAAAGAGGTGAGTGGTATTTGGTTCAAACACCAGATAACTACCTCGGTTGGGTTGATGATGATGGGATTCAGCTTATGAATCAGAGCAATATAAATGAGTGGCTTGCTGCTCATCGGGTAATTGTTACTGTTCCCTACGCATTACTGAGAACTGAAGCGGATGAAAAGAGCAAAGTGGTTTCTGATCTGACAGCAGGAAATATTCTTAAAACCAAAGGAGTTAAAGGAAACTACTTCTTGCTTGAAACCCCCGATGGCAGAGAGGGCTATCTTGCTATGAGCAATTCAGCGAAGTTCGAGGAATGGGTAAACACCGCGTCGCTTTCCGGCGAAAATATTTTGAATTCAGCATCTGAATTTATGGGCTATCCCTATTTATGGGGTGGTACATCAACTAAAGGGGTTGATTGCAGCGGTTTTACCAAGTCAGTGTATTTTATGAACGGACTTATTACTCCGCGTGATGCCTCACAGCAGGTCTATTCAGGAGAACTCGTTGATACTAAAGAGGGGTTTTCAAATCTCGAACCGGGTGATTTACTGTTTTTCGGATTTAAGGCAACTGATTCAACGCGTGAACGCGTCACCCATGTTGGTATATATATTGGTAGTGATGATTTTATTCATTCAAGCGGTAAAGTTAAAATAAACAGTTTGAATAAAAATAAACCGAATTTCAGTCCGTATCGTTATAATACTTTTATCAGGGCGAAAAGATTTTTTGTAAACCCGGAAGCTAACGGTCTCACATTTATTAAGAACAGCCCTGCATATTTTCTTAAAGGGGGTTTGCCTCAATGAGTACATCAAGACGAGATTTTCTTAAAATTGCATCACTCAGTGCAGGAGCATTGATGCTGAACCCTTTTAACTCAATTTCTTCTGCTGCACAATCAACAATTTTTTCCGGAAAGAAAATGAAACTTCGATTCAGACCTTACACATTAGAACTAAAACATGTTTTTACTATTGCAACAAGTTCGAGAACTACGACACCTGTAATGCTTACCGAAATTGATTATGAGGGATTAACCGGCTATGGCGAAGCATCAATGCCTCCGTATTTAGGGGAGTCACAGGAATCTGCGGCTTCATTCTTGTCAAAGGTTGACCTCAGTCAGTTTACTGATCCGTTTGATCTGGAAAATATCCTGACGTATATTGATGGAGTGGCACCTGGTAACCCCGCGGCCAAAGCATCAGTAGATATAGCACTGCATGATCTGATTGGTAAACTGCTTAATGCCCCGCTTTATAAAATCTGGGGCTTTGACAAAAATAAAACCCCTTATACATCTTTTACCATAGGCATTGATAAACCAGAGGTCGTCAGACAAAAGACTAAAGAAGCTGCTGAGTTCAAGATACTTAAAATTAAGCTTGGCAGAGATACCGACAAGGAAATGATTGAGACCATTCGTTCGGTCACTGATCAGCCCTTATGTGTTGATGTTAATCAGGGTTGGAAGGATAAGAATTTTGCGCTTGAGATGATTCATTACTGTAAAGAACAAGGTGTTGTTTTTATTGAACAGCCGATGCCAAAAGAAAATCTTGATGATAACGCATGGCTTACTGAAAGAAGCCCACTCCCGACTATTGGCGATGAAGCAGTACAGCGGCTTCCTGATGTTATGAGAGCACATAATGTATATTCTGGTATCAATATCAAACTGATGAAAAGTACCGGATTGAGAGAAGCACACAAAATGCTGACGCTGGCCAGAGCGCTTGATATGAAAGTTATGCTCGGTTGCATGACCGAAACCTCATGTGCAATCTCAGCCGCGGCGCAGCTTTCCCCAATGGTTGACTGGGCTGACCTTGATGGCGCTTTGTTGATTGGGAATGATATATTCAAGGGGACCGAGGTAATTGATGGCAAAGTCATTTTGAGTGACGGACCAGGTATCGGTATTAATAAGATTTAGGAGCATCAATGTTTAAGTTTTTATTTTTTTTAGTTTTTTCTTCAATTATGGTTTTAGCAAATGATGGCGGAAAGATTTTTCCGTACAAATACGAAAATTATACTCTGGATAATGGTCTTAAAGCTATACTTATTCCGATGAAGGGAAGCGGAATAATTGCGTATTATTCAGTTGTAAGAACGGGAAGCCGGGACGAATGGGAACCCGGCAAATCGGGTTTTGCTCATTTCTTTGAACACATGATGTTCAGAGGAACAGAAAAATTTCCGGCTGATATGTATGACAGTATTGTTACCAGTATTGGCGCGGATGCAAACGCATATACAAGCTCAGACCTGACAGTTTATCACATGAAGTTTGCCTCAGAAGACCTCGAAACGGTTGTTAGCATAGAATCAGACCGCTTTCAATTTCTGAGATATACCCTCGAACAATTTCAGACTGAAGCCGGCGCGGTTTACGGTGAATACCGGAAAAACAGAACCAACCCCTGGTCAGTTGTGTTTGAAGAAATGGCTGATATGGCTTATGACAAGCACACGTATAAGCATACAACTATGGGTTTTGAAAAAGATATAAAGGATATGCCTAATCAGTATGAGTATAGTCAGTCATTTTACAACAGGTATTATAGACCGTCAAATGTTGTTTTGGTACTGGCGGGTGATTTTAATACCGATAACGCTAAATTGTTGCTGAATAAATATTACGGCTCATGGAAGCCGGGATATGTTGCTCCTCAGATTGATACTGAACCGGAACAGAAATCATTTAGGAAGAAGGAAGTTCAGTATGAAGGGAAATCGCTTCCTCTCATATTGCTGAGTTACAAAAGTGATGCATTTTCTGCTAAGAATAAAAAATTACTTTCAACAATTTATTTCGCCGAACTTGCTTTCGGCTCAACCAGTGAATTGTATAAAAAATTAGTTCTGAATGAACAGAAGGTACAGTTTATCGCGGCTTCTCCCGCTGAAAATAGAGACCCGGGGATGTTTGATATTTATTCGATGATTAAAGATGAGAAAGATGTTGACTACGTCCTTAGTGAGATTGAAAAGACGATTGAGCACTTTAAAAATAACCCAGTGGATGAAACCCGGCTGAATAATCTCAAGAAAAGGAATAAATATTCATTTATTATGGGACTTGACAATCCAAATTCAGTTGCTTCATCACTGCCGCAGTTTATTACTGTAACAGGTGGAATTGAAGTGATTGACGAGATGTATTCGGAATTGGAAAAGATTACCCCTGCCGATATTCAGAATGCGGTAAATTATTTTTTCAAGAAAGAGAAGAGTAATCTGATTATCCTGAAAGGAAGTAAATAATATGAAAACGATGAATTTTATTCTTTTACTGATTTTCAGCGGAATACTTATGTTTGGTGCCGATAAGAGTAATGTTGTACTTCAAAAAAGTGATAACCCGGTTATATCCATAAAAATTTGGTTTAAGACCGGATGGCAGGATGATCCCTCCGATAAAAAAGGTTTATCCCTCATTACATCGCAATTGATTTCTGAAGGGGGAACTAAAACAATGACTTATGAAAAAGTTCTTGATTATTTTTTCCCGCTTGCAGCCGATTTTTCAATTAGCTCATCAATGGAGATGACTATTGTAAACGCAAGAATTCACAAGGATAATCTGGACGAGTTTTATCCGGTATTCATAGACCACTTGCTAAACCCCGGATTCAGAGAAGAGGACTTGCAGCGAGTAAAACAGAATACTCTTAATTACATAAAAACCACACTCCGTTATTCAAGCGATGAGGAGCTCGGCAAAGCAGTTCTTTATAATGAAATATTCAAAAACACTCCGTATGAGAATATCGGGGCTGGAACAGTTTCGTCTGTCGAAGGAATTTCGCTTAAAGATATTCAGGCGTATTTTTCAAAATATTTTAACAGCTCAAATTACGTTCTTGGAATTTCAGGCGCTGCAGATGAAAAGTTTATTACACGTTTGCAATCAGACTTAGGAAAACTTGCAAACGGAAAGGTAAACGATTATCCGCATATTAAACCTGCGGAGATAAGCGGACTGGAGACCGTTATTGTAAATAAAAAAGCCGCAGCTACAGCAATTTCATTCGGGTTCCCGATAAATGTTGCGCGCGGAAGCAGGGAATGGTATGCGCTGGCGATTGCTAACTCATGGCTTGGTGAACACAGAAATTCAAGCTCACACTTGTATCAGGTTATACGTGAAAAAAGGGGACTGAATTATGGTGATTATTCATATATAGAAAATTTTCCAAATGGAGGCAGATATCAGATGCCACCTGCTAATGTATCCAGAAGGAACCAGATATTTGAAATCTGGATAAGACCCGTGCCAAATGAAGCTCGTCATTTTTCTTTCCGTGCGGCAATGCGGGAACTGCAAATACTTATAGACAATGGTATGAGCAAAGATGACTTTGAGACCACAAGAAGATTCCTGCGTAATTATGTACTTCACTTTGCACCCTCTGAAGATAAACAATTAGCATATTCTCTGGATGACAAATTTTACAATATCGGCGGTTCACATTTGCAGAAATTCCGTGATATGATGTCTGAAATTACTCATGAGGAAGTGAATTCAGCAATAAAGAAACACTTGCAGTATAAATCGATGAAGATAGTATTTATTACTGACAATGCGGAAAAACTGAAGGAAGATCTTGTAAGCAACAAAACTTCACCAATTGGATATTCATCTCCAAAATCGGCCGATATTCTTAATGAAGATAAAATTATAGCAGATTATAGATTACCGTTTAAAGCAAATTCTGTAAAAATTATTGCAGTTGAAGAATTGTTTAAGTGAGTAGATATATCAAATACCGGATAATACTGCTGATTGTTGTTATGCTGAGCACTGGATGTTCTGGTAGCGCTGCCTCAGCTTTACATTTCAGAATTAATCATGCCGGCTATTTCCCTGACGGGTTTAAGGAAGCAATAGTTTTTTCAACTTCTGAAATAGCAGGATCTTCGGTTAAATTGATTTCCGCAGGTTCAGGGAAGACTATCAGGGAGTATATCCTCAAAAATAATCGTGGGGTCTGGGGAAAGTTTAAATATCATTATGCGGTCATTTTTTCAGATGTTAAACAAAAAGGGGAGTATTACCTCCAGATTGATAAAGTGAGATCAGATAACTTTATCATCGGGAAAGAAAGATATCTTGCCTTAATGCCACAGGTTCTCGGTTTCTTCCGGGCGCAAAGGTGCGGTGCAACTAACCCTCATTTGCATGAGATTTGCCATTTGTTTGACTCTTATAAAGTTGTTGGCGATGAGGGGTTTGGCAAGGTTGACGTAACAGGGGGCTGGCATGATGCAGGTGACTACATCAAATTTACCAATACAACCGCTGTTTCTGTTTATTTACTTTCACTCAGCTTTATTTTGAATCCAGAATTGCACGAGCAGGATTTGAATAAAAATGGTGCTCCTGATATCTTAGAGGAAATAAGGGTTGGCTTGGACTGGCTCTTACGGTGCAATTATACAGATACACGGCTGATTACACAGGTGCAGGATATGAGAGACCACGATGTTGGCTGGAGACTGCCGGAGAATGATTCTCTTAAATATGACCGGCCGGCATTCAGGGGTGAAGGTAAAAATATTTATGGAATATATGCAGCATCGCTGGCTCTCGGCGCTAAAATCTGGAGCAGCAGATTAGATGAAAAGGAATTTGCCGAGAAATGTAAGAATGTTGCAGTTAAATTTTATGACGCTGCTGTGAATGCCCCTGAAGTTGATGTTGCATTTACAGGAATGTATCAGGACAAAAACAACCTGGCGAAGCTCCTTCTCGGAGCAGTTGAGTTATATAATCTCACAGGTCAGTCAAAATATCTTACTGATATACGCCGGATGGCATCTTCATTAGAGCCGGACTATTGGTGGAGCTGGGGCGATCTGAATGGATTAGCCAGTTTTCGCTCCGCTCAAATAGCTAAAACGGGTTTTTCCGCGCTGGAGATCAATTTGAGCGGCTTCAATAAATCCAAAGATAATACAGTTTACGGAGATGCCGGGATATATACCTGGGGCACTACAACTACTTTATTTGGTATAACTGCAAAATCCATGATGTACAGGTTATTAGGTGCAGGGGATATATTTGATAATTTAGCAATCCGTCAGCTTGATTATATATTTGGGAAAAACCCATGGGGCAAGTCATTCGTTACAGGGCTTGGAAACTCCTCAATCCGGAATCTGCACTCTCAAATAGGTTATTTTAATAATAATAATCTGCCTGGCGGGATAGCGGCTGGTCCTGCTACCACTGAAATATTAAAAAATTATGACATTATAAGAAAAAATCTGACCGGACAGGAATTTAATTCCGATAAAGTAGAGTATTATGATGACCGGTTTGATTACGTAACAAATGAACCTGCAATTGTTACTAACGCAACTGCAGTTTTTGCATTAACTTTAATACTTACCTACTTTTAAGTAGTGTATCATAAAGAAACAGCAAAAAAATTAGTATCTCATATTGATACAATATTAATTTATCAACCCTTTAAAATGAGCGTTATTCAAGGTAGTTATTGGTATGGTTTTTGTTTGAATGAGTTATTATGACTAAAAAACGAATGAATTTATTAAAGACTGGTCTTAGTATAGTTGATACTAACTGGGGGGGCTTCTATAGAGGCGGAACGTATTTACTTATCGGACCACGCAAGTCTGGCAGAACATTGATGGGACTACAATATGCCATGGAGGGCGCAAAGAATAAGGAAGTTTGTCTCTATTTCACAAACATGAGACCAAAAGACCTTATGATTCATGCTGCATCTATAGATCTGGATTTGCAGACTCTGATGAATCAGAATCTGATTATTGTGGTAAGAGTTTCCCCCCCGGCGGAGGTATATAACGCTCCTAATCCGGATGATTTTCTGGTGGAATATCTGAATGATATTGTTACTGTTGTAAATCAGTATCATCCTGACCGGCTGATATTTGACGAACTGACTCCTTTCGTCGGCTTTGAAAATCTGGGTTTGCTTCAGCAGTCTTACCTCAGCATTATCGAAAGTATAGAAGAAAAAAATGTAACCAGTTTTTTTGTTTTAGCTGAACCAGCAACATCATTTGCTCAGATGATAGTTGATACCTGTGCTCAGTATTCTACCGCAATTGTGTATTTACAAAAGGAAGCTGATGCTGATACCATTGCTCACGGAGGTAAGTGTACAATTACGCCAAATGTGGGGCATACAGAAGGTCAGTTTACGCAGGGTTTTTCAATAGAGCCATATAAGGGAATTGTTTTTTCTGATGGCAGCGATAACTCAAAAAATGGTATGGGATATGAGCAATATTCCGGCGGTGGTAAAGGATATGACCAACCTGCAGCAGCAACAGCGCCATCGGCTAACGGTAATTCGAAGTACCGTCCGCTTTCAAACGTTGATATGGTCACTGATAAAATGACTTTTTCGAATCTGTACGATTTGAGTGAGTTCACATTAATTCTTAATAATCAGATAGCGTTATACAAAAGTACAGGACAGGCCTTCACTTTAATATCAATGAAGCTGGATGCAAATGCTGAGCGTCAAAAGATACTTACGATTGGTCAGCTTCAGAACGCAGTCCGTCTCTCTCTTGACAAAAAAGAGAAAATATGTGTCGTCGATGATAAGATACTGATTCTTATCGGGAGAAGTGATGATAAAGCGCTGAATATTCTGGTAAGCAAAATAAAGTCGAATCTTCCAAATAACGATCCACAATACCTGAATCTCGTGATGCAGTATCTTTTTGCTTTTACCTATGAAATTAACGACAGGGTTGAAAATGCAGAGAGTATATTAAAAGAGCTTCTTGAATAGGAGTTCGCACTAATGAGAGGGCACAATTTTCTTTTTTTCTTTCTTCTGCTGACCTTTTCACTATTTTCACAGTCGCCTGACTTCTTTAAAAAAGAAGGGCAGAATTTGATGAAAATAGGTAAATATGGCGAAGCAATTGAACAGCTTAACAAGTATATCTCCGCTCGTCCTAACAATGCGGATGGATTTTTCCTCCGTGCGCAATGTTATGAAGCCAGGGGACAGCTTGAGAATGCGGTTTTTGATTACCGTGTTGCCATCCGGATTGCACCCAATGACAAAGAAATCAGACGCGCTTCAGATTTAGCTACAAATAAATGGTATGCTATTCTTGAAGACAAAATAGCCGGTCATAAACGTGAAATCGCTATGGACCCTTCAATTCCGTTGAATTATCTCGAAATTGCTGAAAGCTACAAGCACATGCAGAAATGGTCTGATGCTGAAACCTGGTATGAAGCATTCATGAAAAAAAAGGAGGCCAATGCAGATGAAATCCTCAGATATACAGAAGTATTAATAAAATTACGGAGTTTTGATAAAGGGGAAAAAGTTTCCAGAACTTACAACGGTAAATATCCTAAAGATATCAGATTATGGAGTAGAAACGGCTGGTTCAATGTCTGGCTCGGAAGATATAAACCTGCTGCGGAATCATTCAAGAAAGCGCTGGAAATACGACCATTCTTTAAAGAGGCACTGGAAGGTTTGGAAATCTGCCAGAGCCAGGCACCTTATATATTTACCTATTATGATACTGTCGGACTCAGACAGGCAGACCAGAAGCCAAAGCAGGAAGAGTATATAATTGACCGTTATTACCGCCTGTTGAAGAATAATCCCGAAGATGATGAAACCAGGTTCGCTTTAGTTCTTGAATTAAAAAAAGTTGACCGGCTTGAAGAAGTTTTTCAACAGCTTCAGCTTTTAGCCGATGAATATTCTGGTACAGATCGGTTCGATTCGTTATGGACTGACGTTACGAATTACCGTGACTCACTGTATGCAAAGCGGATCGAAGAAATGTCTCAGACATTTGAAGCCAATCCGGCCGATACGGCAGCGGCAATGATGCTTGCTGATGCTTACTTTCAACTCTCAGACTTTGATTCTGCGATTGAGGTATATGAAAAGCACCTTCAGGCAAATCCGAACACTAATGACAATATCCGGTTTAATTATGCTAAATATTTAGCTTATAATCAGCAGTTTGAACCAGCCATTGAGCAAATGAATAGTCTGTTAGCTAAACGACCCGATGATCTTGATTACCAGCTTGTAAGAGCTCAGATAGCAGTCTGGACTACTCAGGATATTGATATGGCTAAGGGATATCTCAGTAATATCATCAGTAAAGAACCAAATAATCTGCCGGCAATTATCGCGCTTACTACTATATCGGTAAAAGAGAGAGATTTTGATAAGGCCCTTGAATATCTTACTTTGGCAAAAACCATTGATCCGAAAAGCAAGGAAGTTGAAGCAATTCAAAACTACTATGATTCGAATCTGGAGTTGGAAGAAGACAGAAAGAATTTTGAGATTTTAGTTGAGGCACGAAATCTGGCAGTTGACGATAAGTGTGACGAAGCTTTATTAAAGTATGAAGAGTATTTTTCAAAAATTAGTAATCCTTCACGTTTTGAACAGATAGAATATGCCGATGTGAACTTATGTGCCGGTAATTTTGATGAATCATTGAACATCTATAACCGGTTGCTTGAAAACGAATATGATTATGATATATCGCTTCAGAGAGCAAAAGTTTACCTCTGGAACGGAGATTCGCTTATTGCCATAAATGAGCTCACGCGGCTGGTAGAGGAAGATACCTCAAATTTCGATGCAAGATTTTATCTGGCTGAGGCCTACGAAAGAATTGAGGAATATGATGATGCCAGGGATATGTACTCGAAATTGCTTGAAAGCACAGAAGATACAACCAGAGTAAGACTGATAAATCTTCGAATCGGCTGGCTGCCAAAAGGGAGCAGTCTTTTTGCTGACATTCCGCTATATGTAAGAATATCACCGCAGTTAAATTACTTTGGGGACAATCAAGGTATGAGTTTTATAGCTGCCGGAGGAAATGTTGAGATAGGTTTGCTGACTTTTTTGTCACTTGGCCTTACTTTTACACGTACAACGCTGGACTCTAATATTCTGAGCAATGTTTTTACAACGTTTAAGTGGAACCTTTATATATATCCCGCGCCGAGGATGGTAATCAGTGCAGGTATCGGAAATCTTTCATATCTGAATCAGATACCTGTACAGAGAAGAAAACCGGTGTATGATGTGTCATACAGATATATCAATGATGAATATTTCACTTTCGGGCTCGGTTATGAAGCAACTGATGCTGTCATGATTCTGTTTTCAAGTAAACTGCTGTATTATAACCTTCATAGCGAGATATACAGGGTTGAGTCTAATTATTATCCCAACGAGTCAGTTAAACTTTCGGGTAGTTTTAATTATATAACGCTTGCAGATGGAAACGCGGGCAACAATGCTGTTTTCAGGGTTGGAAGGTTTTTGCAGAAGGATATCATAGCAGGATATGAATACCAATTTTCTTCTTACAACCGGTCATCCACTCTTTACTACTCACCGATAGGATTTGAAGCTCATGTGGCGTGGGCCGACTGGTTGTTGCAGCCAAGACCGGATACGAAGGTGACATTAAGCGGAAAAATTGGTTATATACCGGAAAGTGATTCATTTCTGAGAGAATTGTCGGCTCTGGTTGAGTATAAGCCATCTGATACATTCATTCTTTCTGCCAGGGGGACAACAGGTGGTTCATTCCGCTACGATGCAGGTTACCGCTATTACTCTGCATTCGTATCTGCTTTTTGGAGTTTTTGGTAAGTTCCTTTTAATTTCTGTCAAACTAACAAATGTGGTGTTTTATTGAATAAGCTCAAGTATTTATTGTCTCTTTGTTCAGTCTTTTTCATTTCTTTTTTTGTGTCTGGCTCATTTTACGGTTCAGTTCAAGCTCCGCCCGAACAACCCTCAAAGAAGAGTGTATATCCCATTAAGGGAAACACCAGTCAGCTTAAATATTTCTTTGACGCTTTATCAGATTCAAAAAATAAAAAAGTCAGAATAGGACATTGGGGAGATTCAATTATTCTTGGAGATGTACTTTCAGACAGCTTCAGGCGCCTTTTGCAAAAACAGTTTGGCGGAAACGGTGTCGGGTTCGTTTCACTGGTACCGGAAGATTTAACGATGCGCCTTTCAACACTGGTAACAAGCTCGGATGATTGGGTTGAGGCCTCAATCTTCAAAAGAAACAAGGACAAACTTCCTCTCGGGATTAGTGGCTCGGTATTTACCACAAAAACAGGAAATGGCTGGGTTTCTTATGATGTTGGTAAATACAATCAATCAATAAGAAACTACAATTCGATTAATTTAATTTATGCTAATGGTAATTCTTCCGGTCAGATAAAATTTCTTACGAGCACGGGATATTCAAAAACCATCAAATTGGAACCAGGTTCAGGTATCAGAAAAGTCACAATTGATTTTCCGACTCCTGTAACCAGTGTCCGTTTAGAATTCTCTTCCTGCCAAAACATCTATTTTTACGGAGTTTCAATTGAAAATTCGCATGGTGTTTATGTGGATAATTTCCCGCTAAAAGGGAATAATGGAATTGGCCTGCAGGATATTACCACTGAGGTTTTTAATGATTTTAACAAACTTCAGGAATATAAACTGTTAATTCTGAATTTTGGCGTCAATGTGCTTTCACCAAAACACAAAGAGTACAGTTGGTATGTGGATAAAATGGAGAAAGTTATTGCTCATATTAAGAATTCGTTTCCCAATACATCCATTCTTATTATAAGTACCGGTGACAAAGCGGTGAAAAAAGGGGGTAAATTCGTTTCGGAGCCATATATCAGAAATCTCCTGGAGGCGCAGGAGGAACTGGCCAATAAAACCGGTGTTGCATTCTGGAATCTATTTGAATCAATGGGGGGCGAAAATTCAATAGTTGATTGGGTAAACGGTAAGCCGGCACTGGCATATAAGGATTATTGCCACTTTACACCTGACGGGGGAGACAAGGTAGCGGAAATGCTAAAAGAGGCCCTCTTGAATTTAATGAAAAAATGACGTCTCATAATGAGACAAATGTCAACTTAGTTGACAACAAATTTTCAAAAACCCTTTGTTTTGAGCAAATTTCGTACAATATTTAATTGGTACGAAATTTGTGCTTTTTTAGGTAAACGATGAATAATATATAATGCAGGCAAGAGTTCAACAACAACCACAGGCAGAAGAAGAGAAGTCACCGAAGATACGGCGGACTTCAATTACGGTGCAAAACACCACTGCCGGAGAAGGTCAAAAAGAAGATAAGAAGAAGATAATTGTCCGAAGGATTTTTACTTCCGGGACAGTGTCTATTCTTATGCTTGCTATTATCATCTACACCTTACCGATGACAGTATTGAGTGTCAGTGCTCTTTTTGAATACGCGACTCTGGTTTCTCTCTTCCTCTTCCTTCTGGTATTGCTATTTCGATATTTTGCCGTCTTGGTGATGGCTTATATTTACATTAGCCAATATACCTTCAATAAAAATACCGGTTTTTATCCTTTTGTTTCGATTATTGTACCGGTTTACAATGAAGGAATTGTGTTGAAAGATTCAATCGATTCACTGCTTCATCTGGATTACTCAAATTACGAGATTATCATTGTTAATGACGGTTCCACTGATAATACCTATGAGGTAGGTAAATCACTTGTCGGATTTCACAGAGGAAGATACTCAGATATTAAAGTATCAATGATTTCAAAGCCAAATGGTGGAAAAGCCAGGGCACTAAACGCCGGGATTGGTTATTCAAAAGCGGAAATTGTTCTCTGTATGGATGGGGACTCACAGTTATCGGAAGATTCTATCCGCATGGCAGTACGCCACTTTGTTGACCCTGAAATCGGTGCAGTAGCCGGTAACGTTAAGGTTTTGAACCGCAGGAAGCTTTTTACAGACTTACAGGCATTAGAATACATCGAAGGGCTTAATTTTGCCCGTGCCGCACAGAGCTTTTTGAAATTAGTTAACATCATTCCGGGTCCAATTGGTCTGTTTCGAAGAAAAGCGATAGAAGACGCGGGGTATTACTCAAGTGATACTTATGCAGAAGATGCAGATCTCACACTGAAGATTTTGGCTAACAACTGGAAAATTTATTACGAGCCCAGAGCTATTTCTTATACGGAAGCCCCTGAGACGCTCCATCAGCTCTTAAAGCAGCGATATCGCTGGACAAGGGGGATTTTGCAGGCAATAAGGAAGCACAGGGTGTTATTAGTGAACCCAACCATCAATTTTGGCGATACATTCGTACTCTGGTCAATGTTTTACGAAGCATTAATCTGGCCGGCTATGAATATTATATCTAACGTTTTCTTTATTTTTGTAGCATTGGCTTATGGGTTCTCGAGTCTCATCTTTTTCTGGTGGGCGGGGTTAGCCATTCTTGACCTGACTACAGCACTTTATTGCGTCGCCGTTGAAAATGAAGAAGTGCGATTAGTTCCGTACGCACTTGTTTACAGAATGTTTTTCATTCTGACGATTGATATTTGTAAAGCGATGTCAACTATCGAAGAGTTTCTCGGTTTTGATATGAACTGGGGAAAACTCGAACGAGTTGGATTAGTAAAAAGTTAACGTAATGGATTTATAATGGAATTAATACCTATTCTCGCGACAATCATTCTTATGGCTACCATAAGCACCTTTTTTCTTGCTATTGGGGCTTATGTGTTGTTCAAAATCAGGGAAAGAAGAGGTGTGCTTGCAAAACTTGAAGCACCATCAACCGTTCAGGCAGAATTAGTTACTCCTGAAGCAGTGCAGGAACAAGTACAGGCACAAGAACAGCATCGTGCCCCGGCTCAACCTGTCAGACCACCTGTTTTTGCTAGACCCAATGCGCCATCATATAAACCAGCTCCTGAGCCGATTTTAGTGCAGAGAAGAAATCCGCAGCAGTCAGTTGCACCACAGCCGGTGCAGCAACCAAGATTTACCCCCGCACCTGCTGCAGCCCGACAGGTTGCACAGAGACCCGGACCGGCCCAAAGCGCCCCTGTTGATCAGAAATTCAGAAAATATACCGCTGAGGGTTATGCTGCCAAAGCGGAAGAAAAGAAACAAAGTCCGGCTAAATGGAGATAATTAATTCTAAGCCGGGTAATCAGACTAATGATCCTGATAACCAGCCCGGTAAGAAAACCAGAGCAGAAGAAGCCGAAGACAAGAAGAAAAAAGAAAAAGGTGTCGGCTTTCTCCCGTTAATGGGATACGGTATCTTTTTTATCGTTACGGGACTCTACATTTATATGTATATCATGCAGGGAGTTTTTGGTAATGATGATTATATGGAGTATCTCACTCCGGCCGGTTTTATGAGACTTCTTGAAGGGGAAGAAAAAATTAAAATCGGGATTCTATATTCGCAGTACACAGAAAATCTTCTTCCCCCGGGTAACACATCACTCAATGATAATATCGTTATCTGGAAAAAATTTCTTTCTCAGTATAAACTTACCTATACTGTCTTAGCAGATTCAGATATTGAAAAGGGGCATCATAAAGAGTATTCACTTCTTATTCTGCCAAGCTCAAAAGCCCTCAGCGATCTGCAATACCGCAATTTAAAATCATATATAGACCGGGGCGGTTCAATCTTTGCTACTGCCGGAACTGCTTCATTTACCGAAAAGGCAAAATGGAGAGGGTGGATATTTTTTAATGAGATATTCGGCGTAAAATTCCGTTCTGAAATTCCGCATGATGTAATTACGAGAATTCATACACTGCGCGGCGGTCTCCCGATTACTTCAAATATACCTGCCGGATATCCTCTTAAAATAGCAACATGGGACAGACCAATCGCAGTTGAAGTTCTTGAACCGCGCGCCGAACAGGCAAGTTTCTGGTATAATTACCGGTATGACGAGGGGCTTGTGAGGGAGGGTTTGAATGAAAGCGCCGGAATTGTTTTTGGTACCTACGGTAAAGGTCGGTTTGTGTGGATGGGTTTTGATGTTAATTCTGTGATTGGCAGACAGGAAGACTATGTTAATTTTGATAAACTTTTTAACAACTCAGTCAATTGGCTTCTCCGTCTTCCAATTGCTTACGTAAAAGACTGGCCCGGCGATTATAAAGCTGCTGCATTAATTACTCCGACTGTCTCTGAGCAGCCGGCAAACATTGCAAATCTCTTTCCCATACTGAGCTCTGAAAATATTAAAGCTAATTTTTTTGTTGATCCGTCAGTTGCAGAGTCATACCCTGATTTGATAAGAAGAATGGCCGGTTATGGTACTATAGGTGCAATAGGGGATATCGGGTTTATGTTATCAATAAACGACACTATTAATAAACTGAATGATCTAACAACCCAGTTTAGCAAGGTAAAAAGTGCGAGAGATAAACTCTCGGCAATTTCAAATACAAAGGTTTATAGTTTTCTTCCTGCAAACGGACTGCTTAACGATGATACGTATATGGCGCTCATCCGCAGCGGTTACCGTGTTGTTCTTACTGATTCTCTGACTGATCGTTCGGTCCCTCGCGTGGTGATAAAAGGAGACAGCGCCGTAATTGCGTTAACCAAAACTGCAAGGGATGATTACGAAGTGATTCGTGATTATGGTCTCTATCAGCAGGAGTTTCAGCTCTATACCTATAGAGAGGATATTGAAAGAGTATTATTTGAGAGGGGACTTTACATATTTAAAATGCACACTGAATATCAGTGTTTACCTGAGAATGTTTGGGTTACCAGAAATGTGATTAAGCTCCTAAAAGAAAAACAATTCTGGATGACTGATATTAATAAACTATATGAATGGTGGGTACAGAGAAACCGGATTGAAATACGGGTAATGCCGCGCAGTACATCAAGAGTAGCGGTTGTTGTATCAAATCCGGGAAGCGATTTAATTAAAGAGTTTACTCTATCAATCGAACTTGAGAGCAAATCTGATAATTTTAGAATATCATCAGAGATTATCGGGACGAAAATTCCCAAATATAGTTTTAATGCCGCCTCTAAAAAACTTGATCTTTTTATCAAGGACTTAAAGGCAGGTCAATCAAGAAGTTATTTAGTAGATTTTGAACGCATTGATGTCTAAAATGTATCTCAAAAAGTATTACAGATTTTTAGCCGCGCTGTTTCTCCTAGCGGCAGTTTTTGTAAATTATAACTGTGCTGATAGTGTAACCGGTTCGGATAAACTTCCGCCGAATGTAGCACTTTACAAGCCGGCGACCAATGACACTCTTATTGTTCAGCGATATGAGGTAATTTACGATGCGAGCGATGATCAAAAAATTGCATCGGTTGATTTGTATGTTGATGATGTTTTTAAGGAACGTTTTGCACCACCCCCTAATGCGGTGAGACCATCAGTTTACTGGAATATGGATACTACACTGGCGGGTAATTCTCACGCAGTTTATTTGATCGTTACTGATGCAAGCGGCAATACAGTAAAAAGTGAAGTTAAAACAAATATTTTTGTAACGCTCACCAAAGACCCGCCGGCTGCGCCTTTTGATTTACAGCTTAAAAAACTGACAAATACCCTTGTTAATATTTCCTGGAAAGATACTTCAAGGTTTTCAAAGGGATATGAGCTCTGGAAGAAGACAGGTTTTTCAGGGGCATACGTAAAATACAGAACTTTTTCGGTGGGCAGTTTCAATACGAACGATGTATTATCAGACCCGGACGGTGAGTATTACTATAAAATTCGTTCATTCAATGAGTATGGGTACTCCGTGTTCGGAGAAGAAGTGAATACATCCGGCGCCGGCGGTTCGATTGATGTATCACCGCCAACAAAAATAAATATTAAAGTTTTCGGAACGCTAAAGGCGGTTCTGAGCTGGCAGGATAATGCAAATAATGAAAATTATTTTGGTATTGAACGCTCAAGGGAGTCCGGAGAATTTGTACAGGTTGGTGTAGTACCGTTCAATTCAACCACTTTTACTGATTCAGCTAATGGTTTAGCTGCTAATGTTACATATACATACAGAATTAAAGCATACTCCACTATTGATTCTTCCTGGTCAGGAACAAAAAATATTACCATGTCATCCTTCAATATTAATCGACCGAGCGGACTCACACTGCAGCAGGTATCTCCGACATTAATTAACCTTAGCTGGGTAGATAATAGTCAGTTTGAGATCAGAACTTTTGTTGAACGTAAAGAAGGTCCGGCTGGTCAATTTCTTGTTGTCGGAAGCTCGGCTACTGATATATCAGCATATAGCGATACAACATTTCCTTCGGGGACCTTATTATATTACAGATTACAGGCATTTGACGGCAACGGTTACTCTGAATATTCAAATGAAGTCACTATCATTTCTTCAGGGAAACCCGTTACTCATTCTGATAAAAAACAATTAAAGACGAGATAACGTGGCACCATCAAAGGATATTAAACTTCCTTCTGAGATTATTATTTCTCTCATAGAAGGTCAGCCATTCCCGGGAATAGTTATTAACAGGAGTGGCAGCATATTAGTCGCAAATAAATCAGCAAGAACATTCTTTTCAATTCAAGGTGATGACCTAACTTTATTTGAACTGTTTGATGTTGATGACCGTGAAAAAATAACCCGCATTATAGATTCGGCATTTAAATTTTACGGTGAAACGGTTGAATATGCTGAAGTAACCCTTCAGGGGAAAAAGATTTCGCTCGAACTGACAATAAATGCAGTAAAGGATGATGCGGGGAGCAAATATCTTCTTGTAAAAGTGAATCAACCTTCACAGGGTACGGCTTCCTCACGAGGTAAGGCAGGATTTGGTCTTACGATTTCTTCCGAAGACCTGTCTGGTTTGATACGTAATAAAAAGCTTATATCGATTATTGATAGTGTAAAATCGTCATTCCCGTTTACGTTTCTTGGTAAAAGTAAAATCCAAAATGAGATTAATAAACTGGCTGAACTCTTTTGGATTAAAGACAGCAGTAATAATTTTATTCTGGTTAACAACCGCTTCTCTTCCTTATTAGGTCTGAAATCAGCGCAGTTAGAAGGACGTTCTGAACGGAATTTTTTACCGCAATACTATTTAGATCTCTATAAAACGATAGATCAATATGTTAAAGAAACACTGAGTTATTTTATACTTGAGGGAATTCCCCTCAAAGGATTTGCCTCGCTAAAAAATTATCAGTCCATTGAGTTTCCGCTTGTTGATGCGGAAAATAGAGTGCAGGCAATTATCGGCATTGGCCAGAAACGAGAAAGCAGTTCGGACGGTACTTCTGAAGGCGATGACTCAGGTGCAACGGCTCTGTTCAGAAATCTTCCTAAACCTTACTGCATTATTGATGATGCAGGCGCAGTTAAACTACTTTCGCTTGCTTTTGAGAATCTTTTTTCTGTGGAAGATTCGTATATAGCAGGCAGACAGTATTATGACGTTTTTCCGGAGCAGCTTTCAAATGCAATAAGAGGATTTTTAAGTGCAGGAAGACAATCGCAGGAGTTGAATCTTACTCTGACTCAGAAAAGCGGTGAACCGGCTCTGCATCTTGTTACGCTTACTAAAGTTGTTAATGAAATTACTTCTGCATCGCGTATTATTATAAGTATAGATAAGTCTGCTGATTTTGATAACCTTGAGGAACTGCTAAAAAGCAGAGGTAAAATGTATGATATACTCATACAGGGAAACCCTGAACCAATTTACGTTTATAGTACAGAAAATCTTCGTTTTATAGAGGCAAATCCATCGGCACTTGAATTATACGGTTACTCTCGCGATGAATTTCTTCAGATGGATTTAACAGATCTCTACACTCCTGAAGATATTCAGTCTTTACTTGAATCCGGTAAAGAAAACGGGCAGGTAAATACTTTCACAGGTCCATACAAACATCGCAGAAAAGACGGGGAGACTCTGCACATTGAGCTTTGCAAAACTCCGTTTCTTGTTGAAGGTAAAGAAGCTCATTTTAATATCGTCAGGGACGTCAGCGAACAGCTTAAAATTGAGAAGAGATTTAAATCATTTAAGGATACTGTTGACAATACGCACGATATTATTTTCACAACCGATAATGTAGGTTTTATTAAGGAAGTTAATCCGGCCGTGTTTGAAACTTTGGGTTATCATCCGACTGAGCTTCTGGATTCAAGTTTTATTTCTCTTGCAGCCGATGAGCACAGAGGATTGATTAATACTTCTGTTTTTTATTCTCAGGATGCTATACCCGGACGCATTTCAGTTGACCTGAAGAAAAAGGACAATAGAGTAGTCACTGCTGATATAGCGTATATACCTATTGAAGGGGAAGATCACCAGATTGAGTCATTTACCCTGATTGTCGGCGCGCAACAAAATGACGGTGAAGCAGTCCGGGAAGTTGAGAAAATTGTTATTAAGGAGGTTATAAAAGAGGTTGAAAAGATTGTACCTGGACCTGCCGGACATGAACTGCTTTCAAAAAAAGGCGGTCTTGATCCAGCTCAAATTGGCACGATCTTTCACGAAATTCTCACTCCGATAAATGTTATATTAGGGTTTGTTCAGGAAATTAAGGAGAGTTTAGATGCACCGAATGCTGAACAGGCAGAGGCGATGGACTATATCTCCCAGAATCGGGATAATCTGCTTGATACCATGAACACCATAGCTGAATATGCAAAGCTGAATGTTTTACCGGAAGAATCCATCACCGAACTCAAAGCATCATTACTGCTTGAAGAGGTGGCGGATGAACTTGAAAGTCTGAATGAAACTCTCAAGAAGAGTCTTGTCTTTTCTAAGGTATCATCTTCCCTCAGTTTTGAGGGATATCCGTCTCTCTACAAAGGTTTTATCACAACACTGGTTAAAATCTGTTACAAAATTTCAGTTGAAGATCAGATATATATATCTGCACAAGCGGTTGACACTAACCGGTTTGTTATCTCCTTAAAAGATAACTCGGGTAAGGTATCCAGCGAACTATTGAATAATCTTGTTAATCTGTTTAACCATGATGATATTTCGTTTGTACGCTCGTTTAATATTTCACGATATGCCGCAATGAGCGTAAAGAAACTTGTCACTATGTTAGGCGGCAAAGTTGAGATTTTAGGTAAAAGCGGTAAACCGTTCGAGGTCGGAATCATCTTCCCCTATAAGGCAGTTCCGGTAATAATTGAATCCGAAGATCAATACCAGCAGGAAACTGTGACTGATAGCCCCTTGACTCCGGAAGAGGAGATTGAAAATGAACCGCTCACTGTTCTTAATTCATCAATGAATGAAACGATAACCGAGCCGGTACATCAGACAGTACAACCTGGTATTGGGATCAACCGTCAGCAGCCCCAAGCGCCGTATGTACCCCCTGTTTCAACACCGCCTCAGCGCCAGCAGCCGATCTCTCAGCATAATATTCCGATTAACAGGACCTCAGTGCCGGTCACTCCGGTTCAGCCGTCTGCTTTTCATACTGAGACCGGTCAGGCAGCTTTAGAATTGTCATCATTGTCATGTCTCTATATTGAAGATCAGGTTGATTCGCAGATTCTGTTTAAGGTTCAGATGAAAGAGCTCGGGAAAATGGAATTTGCAGTTAGTTTTGAAGATGCTTTGCCGATTATTACTTCGCAGAAATTTGATTTTATTGTAATGGATATCAATTTACAGGGAGAATACAACGGTCTTGATGCTCTTAAAATGATCCATAAAATGCCTGGTTTTGAAACATTACCGATCATAGCCGTGACAGCATACGTCCTTCCAGGTGATCGTGAAAAGTTTATTGCGGCGGGTTTCAATGATTTTATTTCAAAACCAATTTTCAGAGAAAAAATGATTGAAGCGATGGAGAAAATTTTCATGAAAAAAATTATCTGATTTTCTTTGAAATCTCAGAATAATACCATAAATATGTATGGTAATATTTAATTTATTCTGAGATGACAAAACCACTAACTCCTGTTCAAAAGAAGATTCTTGATTTTCTCCTTTGGAAAAAAGAGAAAGATGGAATTCCTCCTACACTGGCTGAAATAGCTTCCCATTTTGGCTATAAAAACCGTTCTACGGTTAAGCAGCATCTGGAAGCCCTGCACAAGAAGAAATATATCCGCAAAGTAGAGAAAATTAACCGGGGGATTGAAATTCTCAAAAAAGATGAGTTTTTCAAAAGTTATCCTTTGCACGGTGAAGTTGCAGCGGGTGACCCTATACTTTATTATAATAACGTGCTCAATACGGCCGAACTTCCCACTGCTCTGAAAATCCCGGCAGATTCATTTTTACTGAGGGTGAGAGGTGACAGTATGAAGGATGCCTACATCTTTAATGGTGATGTTCTTATTGTGAAACCCTCACAGGAAGCACTAAACGGGCAACTTGTTGTAGGGGTTTTTGAAGATTCGGCCTTAGTTAAGAAGATATTTGTTTCAAAAGATTCGATAGAACTCCACCCGGAGAATCCTGACTTTAACCCTATCGTTATTCGAGATAAAGACAAACTGAAATTTCGTCTTATCGGAGTTGTAGTTGGTGTTTACAGAACGGTTGTCCCTCCGCGACAGGTATCATGAACTGGTATATTGGAACTGCCGGCTGGTCATATAAGGATTGGTGTGGATGTTTCTACCCGAAAGGATTGAAAGGCGGCGCGGATTATCTGGAGTATTATTCCCAATTTTTTAATGTAGCTGAGGTTAATGCAACATATTATGCCTACCTGAAACCGGGTTTGGCTTCAGAATGGGTGAAAAAAACCTCAGGAAATCCGGAGTTTCTCTTTACTGTTAAGCTGCATCAGGATTTCACGCATCTCCGAAAATACAATAATGAGAACATTAAAGCGGTACGCAACATAAATGATATTTTAGCGGAAGAAGGTAAACTTGGGGGACTATTGGTTCAGTTTCCATATTCATTTGTGAAAAACGGGGAGTCAGCAAGATATGTTGATTCACTCTATGACTTATTCTCCGACTATCGGTTATTTTTTGAGTTTAGGAATAAATCCTGGATGAATGGGCCACAGATTGAGCTTAGTTCCGGCGTAAAGCCAAATGTCTGCGCAATTGATCAGCCAATCATTGGAGAAGCGCTACCATTTACTATCCAGCCCATCATGCAGGATGGCTATATCCGGCTTCATGGCAGAAATAAACTGGCTTGGGAGGATTCAATAAAGAAATTTTCGCAGTCGAAGCAGGCAAGTGACCCTAATGCAAGGTACAACTATTATTACAGCCCTTCCGAAATGCAGGAAATCCGTCTAAAAATTGAAAAAACGGCGGAATTAGCTTCGGGTGAAGTTTTTGTTATTTTTAATAATCATCCATTTGGGCACGCACCGGCAAATGCTTTGGAATTAAAACTTATGTTAGAGAATATAAAGCAGGAAATTCCAATGCACATTCTTCTTAATTTTCCCCGTCTTAATGTCTGTTGAAAATTTGAAAAATACCCAAAGCAGGAGGACACATCAGATGATAACACCATGTGCTTCGATATGCTTAGTGGTGATGGTATCAATACTGTAGAAGATAACGCAACAATAAGCGGGTGAATACAGATTCTGAAATGAGTAGGGGAGAATATACTTTCGGGGTATTATATTTTCAGAAAAAATGGGAAAAACATGCTGAATTCAAAAAATTTATCTTTCTGGACGTAGAAATCATTTCAAACGAAAGAAAAAAATGGTAAATTTGGCATTCGAATTATCACCAAGCCGGAGTGGCGGAATTGGTAGACGCACTGGACTCAAAATCCAGCGAGGCCTAAACCTCGTGCCGGTTCGAGTCCGGCCTTCGGTACTAAAAAAAGAAACCCCAAGCGGTTTCTTTTTTTGTTTTAAATTATTC